>NZ_PGUY01000070.1 GCF_002863585.1 Peribacillus deserti
TTCTTTATCGGGTCTGAACAAGGCGCTTCCGCTTTTCTATCAGGTGAGACCCCGCAGGCGAAGACGAGGAGGCTTACCGCCCGCCCCGCGGAAAGCGAGCATCCTGGAGAGGAAATCAACCTCTTGTTAAATAGCAACAAAGTTTACGAAAACAGCCTTTAATCTTTACCAGGTCCATTAAACCTTATCTTCAATATCCCTATTCTTTAGCGTGTAAAAAATTCAAATAGATTTGCAGCAATAATCTCGTCTTTTGATAGAAAAAAGCCTTTTTTATACGATTTCATACCCATGCACAATTGTCTTGTGATTCTAGCAGGCTAAAATTAATAAACTACAGCTTTTCAAATAGTTCAGGAGTTTCGCCAAGAGGCTTATGATTAAGTTTTTGCCTTTTATGCTTAGGTTTGGGAAGTTTATGCTTAAGTTTAGAAGGTTTATGCTTATGGCCACACTTCTTATGCTGATCTTACTGAACTTATGCTTTTCTTTATTCGTTTATGCTGATCCTATCAGCTTTATGCTTAACTCCCTAGGGATGAGTAAGCGATCACAACAGACTCTGCGGGGCAGCTTTTTTATACCCAGCAGGTAGTATACCAAACCTATCCCGGCATAAGCGGTATTTAATTTCCCGCCCCCGCCGAAGCTGCGGCAGCTGATGCCCCCACTACAGCAGCGGTCATGGCTGCCTGCTGGGCCTGGATGATGGTTTCGATTGCTGTGGATATCCCTATTTCCGAAACATGTGTATGCTGTAATTTTTTGCTGACTGTCAAATGGACCGCAAACATGAAGTTTTCTTCTTTATACCATTTAAAAACTTTTTTTGAGTTGAGTAATTCTGTAAGCTTTACGACAGAATCCAGTTCTTCAGCCGGTTCTTCTAAAATAGACAGAAGGCCGATGACAGGATATATTTTTGGTTTTGGTTTTATTCCTTTATCCTTTAATAGCTGGTATAGCTGCTGGCACTTTTCAATGAGCGCTTTATCTCCTGAAGTCTGGTCTAATGTAAGGATGTGGCTTAAAAACTGGAGCTGATCGGATTTAGAAAAAAGGCCATCAGACAAACTCGAGTAAAAATATTCCATTCTAGCAATCAGATATTCAATTGAAGCGTCATTTTGTGCGATGAGTACGGAAAGAGGATAATCCGAAGCAGACGTTAGGAAGTAATGCTTTTTCCTCATAGCTTTATAGAGAAGTATGGATTTCTCCATTAAATCTTCTTCCTTTTTAGTTTCGTCCCTTCCCGTTAGAACGCTAAAAGCGGAAAAATAGGTGAAAGTTCCCCTGGAAAATCCTCTAGTGATCATTTTGTCATAAATCTCGTTCAGTTCGATAAACTTTGCCTCGGCATCATCATGACGAACGAGGAGCATAGCCGCCAAATTATAGCGGACATACGTCTTTAAAGGTGAAAATACCCCGACACTTTTTTTAATAAATGAACTTAAAGAATGAAGCTTCTCCATGTCAAAAGTTGTGTTATTTACAGCATATAAGGCAGATATCATCATTAAACTCCGCGGATCGGACACCTTCCATTTTAGTTCGCTTTTAAGCTGAAGATAAATATCCTTGTATGTTTCTGCACTATATTCAGTTGAGTCAGAAAACATAATGATCACTCCCCATAAAATTTTTACTTTTATATACGTTTTTCAGAACCTTTAGGTTTCAAACCAATTGCAGTATAAAATCTCAGCCTAAAGTTGTAGAGAGATTTCAATCTATTCTCCGACGTGCTTTCTATACTCTTTCCATACAATAAAATTAAGAAAACGAACTAAAAGGAGAATGAATGATGGAAACACTGAAAAATAAAATCGTGATGATTACGGGAGCATCAAAGGGCCTGGGAAAAGCCTTAGCTCTTGAATTTGCCAGTAAAGGAGCCCATCTAGCCATATGTGCAAGGCATGAAGAAGAGCTTCTAAAAGTAAAGGAAGAAGCGCATGCCTTTGGGATTAAGGTTTTAGCTGTAACAGCTGATGTTGCTGAATCCAGGGATGTCGAGAGATTCACTGCTCTCGCTGAGGATTATTTTGGCAGAATTGATGTGTTAATAAATAACGCTTCCATACTCGGACCGGGGCCGATTCCTAATCTGCTTGATTACCCGGAAGAAGATTATGTACAAGTATTAAGAGTGAACGCAGTTTCGCCTTTCCTCGTTACTAAAAGAGTGCTCCCGGGTATGCTGCAAAGAAATAATGGCTCTATCATTAACGTAACGTCTGAGGCTGGTCATACAGGCTATGCTGGCTGGGGTGCATACGGCATTTCCAAATTTGCGCTAGAAGGGATGACTGAAACTTGGGCGGATGAGGTAAGCGGAACTAGAGTGAGAATTAATACGGTGGATCCCGGTGAGATGAATACCGGCATGCATGAACTCGCTGTTCCCCATTGCGACTATGAATTAGCGGACCCTAAGGATACAGTGCCAGTATTTGTGTATCTCGCGTCGGATGCTTCACAATTTGTAAATGGCCGGCGGTTTGAAGCACAGAATTTCAAGGAGGAGGAAGTATTATGATCCCTGCAAAAAATAGGGCTTTTCACCTGCCGCCCGAATTAAATGCTTCTGTTCCTCCAGAGAGACGGGGAATCAATCGTGATCACGTAAAAATGATGGTTCTGGATCGTAAAACCGGAATGTATGAGCATGATCACTTTTATAATATCGACCGTCATTTGAGACCAGGAGATCTCATTGTATTAAATAATAGCCGAACCATCCCGGCTGTGCTGTCAGCATCGCTGAAGAGAAGTTTCATAACCATTGTAGACAAAGTGGAAATCCGGCTTGCCCGTCGCAAGGGGGAAGGTGTATGGGATGCGCTGATTGTGTCAGATAAAGCTAAAGCAGGGGATATCCTTGAATTTTCAGATCATTTGAAGGCTGCCATCCTCCACATTGATAAAAATAAACCTTTACAGACCATCAAGTTTTCTCAAACTGGCGGGGAGCTGTTCAACAGTATTTATGAACTGGGGGAGCCGGTTAGATATGAGTACATTCAGACTCCCTGGAGTTTAGATTATTACCAAACCGTGTATGCAACCAATCCTGGATCGGTAGAAATGCCTTCAGCGGGCAGAGCTTTTACTTGGGAGCTGCTATTCAAATTGCAGAAAAAAGGAATCAGGATCGCTTTTTTACAGCTTCATACAGGTCTTAGTTATCTGCTGGATGACAAATGGATTATGAACCCTGCTGAAAATTCCGAAGAATATGATATACCAGAAGCCACTCTGCAGGCAATTGTGCAAACAAAGTCTGAAGGGGGAAGAGTGATTGCGGCTGGTACAACTGTAGTGCGCGCATTGGAAACAGCTGCAGCACAGGTGAAAAGGAAAGGATGGACGAATCTTTATATCCATTCAGATTTCAAGCTGAAAGCTGTAGACGGCATTATAACCGGTATGCACGAACCCGAGGCCAGCCATCTGGATATGCTGTCCGCATTTGTAAAATCAGAATACCTGATGAGATCCTATCAAGATGCGATCAGTAAAGAATATCTTTGGCATGAATTTGGCGATATGAACTTGATAATATAGGGAGAACTGCAGAATGACTTTTCATCATATCGGGATTGAGACACACGACCCAGAGGCATCCATAGCATTTTACGAAAAACTGTTACATTTTAAGGAGTTTCATAGATCAAGATTCATGGAAGAGACATTCATTTTCCTATCAAATGGAAATGAATGCCTGGAATTGATCTGCGTTGAAGAAGCCTCCGCACAGGGATCACTTCATATTTGTTTTCACATAGAAGCTTTTGAGGTGTTTCTTAAGGTGTTGGAGATGGAACAAATCGCTTTCTTAGAAGGGCCGTATACACTCGATAATGGATGGCGAACCGTTTTTGTCCAGGGACCAGCGGGAGAAATCATTGAATTTTTAGCGGAAAACTAATAGGGAAAAAGCCAGCAGCCCGCTTAGTCAGGCACTGGCTTTTTTCCAGTTAAAAATTCTAAATAAATATCTTAACAAGGGCGGGATGATAAAGTAGATAAAAAAGATCCGGAAAACCTGATAGCCTGTGACTATGGACAAATCTGCCCGAATTTCATGCGCGGTGATACCCATTTGGTCCATTCCTCCGGGTGCAACGCTTAAATAACTCGTTGCGGGACTAAAATCATGGACATATATTAACAAAAAACTGAGTCCAAGTGATCCCGCAAGGAGCAGTATACCGCCGAGCAGGCTTATAACGGTTATCTGCACTTTTTTTGAAGCATTTGAGGTTTCAGCAGCAGCCCTACATATGCACCAATCACGAATTGCGATACATACAGCAGGGTTCCTGGCAGAGGAATTCCTTTTATACCTATGAGAATTAATGCGGCTGTCCCTGCCATTGGACCAAGCAGGAATGGAGTGGGGAGCTTAGCCATTGTGCCAAGAAACGCACAGACAATTGTGACGGAAGCAAACAGCAGTATGTGTCCAGGTGTAATGCTGTTTACAGGAATGGTGCTTTGGAAAAATGGATCATGATGCCCTCCGAAAATGGGACTGAAAATTAGCAAAGGTACGATACAAATGATCATGATCAGCCTCATAACCTGGAAAAAAGCTACGATCGTAATGTTGATGCCTTTCATTTCTTCAGCAAAGGCAATCATTTGTGAGAGACCACCGGGTATGCTGCCGGTTAAAATCGTTGGGTAATCAATCCCTGTTAGTTTGGATATGGCAAAAGCCGTCAGCCCGCAAAAGGCAATCAGCAGGACTGTTGTGATGAACATCGAAGGAAGCTGCCGGCCGATTTGGATAACGGCCTCACGGGAAAAAGATAGGCCAAGTGAATATCCGACAACAATCAAGCCTGCATCCCGGATATACGCTGGCCAAAAAACTTTTGATCTGGTGAACCTTGAGGCAATCAGCACGGCAGCCATCGGTCCTAACAGCCAGGGAATAGGAACGGCTGCCCACGAGAATAAGAGAGCTCCCGTAAGAGCAATAAGCAATGTATATAAAAAACGCACCATGTTATTTTCAGTAAATTCACTAGTCAGCATGTTAACCCTTCTATCTCAAAATAAACTATGCTCCTAAGATAGACTTTCTATTTTTACTTTTCAAATAATCTATCTTTTGTCAGCCGATTTTCTTTCAGAAATGAATCTCTCTGTGATAAAATGAAACTTGTTAAATTTTGAAAATTGAAAAAAGAGGAGTAGTACATGACGAACACCAGGAATCTTAGAGACCTGAACGGAAAAATTGCCATTGTCACTGGAGCAAGCCGGCTAAAAGGGATCGGGGCATCTATCTGCCTGGAGCTTGCAAAAAGGGGAGCAGATATCTTTTTTACATATTGGACGCCGTATGATAACTCTTTCCCTTGGAGAGGCCATCAAACTGAACCTGCCCGATTGGTAGAATTGGTAGAGAAGCAGGGTGTAAAATGTTATAGCCTTGAATTAGATTTATCTGACCCCTCTAGTCCAAAACATCTATTAGATGTCGTTCACAACAATCTTGGAAATCCACATATTTTAGTGAATAACGCCTGCTATTCAACCAGCGACAGCTATGAAACTCTGTCTCACTCAACCCTTGACTCCCACTACGAAATAAATGTTAGGGCTACTACATTGCTTTCCTTAGAGTTTATCAAACGTTTTGAAGCCGGCGGCAGCGGCAGAATCATCAACCTATCCTCCGGGCAGTCACTGGGACCCATGACGGATGAGCTCTCTTATGCAATCACCAAAGGTGCTGTAGAGACGCTGACCTATACCCTGGCAGCAGCAGTAGCCCATAAAGGCATTACTGTGAACGCGGTCAATCCAGGACCAACGGATACAGGCTGGATGAGCGAGGATGATAAATTGAATTTAGCATCCCGCTTTCCCAAGGGGCGGATTGGCGAGCCCAAAGATGCTGCTAACCTAGTCTCCTTTTTAGCCAGCGAAGAGGGTGCGTGGGTTACTGGACAGATTATACACTCAGAGGGCGGTTTTAGACGCTAAGGAATACGAAAAAAAAGGAATGGTTGATACTTCCACAAGAAATTGGATGAAGGGGAATATACATGAATACTTCGACCGCTCTGCTGATCAAGGAAACGGCCTTAGAACACTTTGCATTAAAGGGCTTTGAGTCGACCTGCTTGATGGAAATAGCCAAGGATATCGGTCTGCCTATGTCGACATTCGAAACTTACTATGATAATAAGGAAGAAATATTTCTATCAGTCTTTGAATTTTTTGCAAAATTTTATACCAATTCGCTGGGTGATTTAATTTTAGCAACAAAAGACTTTGCCCTGGAAGAAAGAGTCTGCGCAATCACATTAGGAGTAACCAACAACGCCTGCAATAACAGGATGGCCAGCCTATTTTGGAAAAGAATTATCTTTTTCCCACCTGAAGCGATTAAAATAGATCTCCTTGAACGATTGGAAGAACTAATCCAAAACATTTTACAAGCCCTGAAATCTATTTTCATCGATGCCTTCGAGAAACAGGAAATGAAGAACGATAATCATTCACTTTTAGCTGCGAGCTTATATAACATCATTAATGGACTCACGGTCAGGTTATATATGAACGGCTCAGATTTTTATGAAACAGAAGCACGCTTCTTGTGTAAAGCATTTTGTAACGAAATAAAGACTTAAAAAAAAACTCCAGGTTGGAGTTTTTTTTATGGTTATGGAATTTTGGTGAATGGTAAAAATAGCATCCAGCCGTGTATAATCCAATTGTTTGCGGAGGGCGAAGGGGAGTGAATATTTGTTCTGTTTGAGTTCGTTGCCGGAAAGCCGGAAATTGGAGTGTTTTATATATTCACTTAAAGGGGCATTTAGTTTGATGCTTTTATTTATGCTAGAAAAAAGTTTTTAGTAAGCATTTAGCAAAGGGATGAGCATCATTATAGATTTTAGCATCCAATCTATCACGGAACACGACATGATTTCTGCGCTTTAGAAAGTCTATTGTAAATTCTAGTATACTTTGGGAATGAACAACGATTACAAAAAGCATGGTGAATACGTGCCATTCAATTGGTACTGTGATATTAATATAGCAATAAGCATAGATTATAATATGAATATATCGGAATTCAATTAAGCATAATTATATATTATGAACATATAGCGAGAATTCAAAAAGCATAAATTATTGATTGTAGCAAATACCGGCATCAATAAGGATGTATGAGAGCGATACGCGTTGATAAAACGGGTAAAGGGTGATATTCCTCTAAAGAGAATGTAAGCATATTTCGAATTCAATAAGCATAAACCAGTATCCATAAGCATTTGCCCATTTAAATCAGCATACATTTTTTTAACTTAAGCATAACTCTACCAAACTTAAGCATAAAACTCTTAAATATAAGCATAAAGCAGCAGAACTTAAGCATAAAACTTTATAACATAAGCATAAGGTCCATGTAGCTAGGTTACTTTGCAGCCGCTAGGCTATTTTGGATATTAAAATTGCCTTTTTATCACTCCTTTTTTGCCACAGGCACCTTCCACAACATGAAATTTTACTATTTCTATTAAAATTTCTTTTAAAAAATACATTTTTAGCGATTTTCTAGTTAGTCTACGGAATCCGCGGTTGCCGTACTCATTTAGCCCCTTGATCTGAAGTATATTATTTGACCATTTTGAATTATCTGATCACACATAGCATTAATAAGAACACTAAAACTTTTATAACACGCAAACAAGATTGACGGCAGTCTTATTCGTTCAGAGTTGATCTAAATCGCAATCAAAGGAGCCCCTATGACAGATCCAATTATTATCATCCCTTACCAATTGAAGTGGCCTGATGAATTTAGCAGAACGGCCAAGGTTCTGCGTGAAGCATTAGGAGATAAGGCTGACCGGATTGACCATATCGGTTCAACTTCAGTACCAGGTCTCGCCGCCAAACCTATCATTGATATTCAAATTTCTGTGAAAGACCTTCTGGAGCTGGATACATTTCGAATTCCGCTTGAGAGGGCCGGCTTTCTTTTTCGAGTTGAGAATCCTGAGCGTACGAAGCGGTATTTCCGGGAGCCTACTGGCACGAAGCGGACTCATGTCCATGTCCGGCAGTCCGGTAGCTGGGCAGAGCAGTTTTCATTATTGTTCAGGGATTATCTAAGGAAACATCCGGAGGATTGCCGGCGTTATGAAGAAGTGAAGCATAAGCTTGCAAAAGAATACATGTTCAATCGAGAAGGGTATGTGAACGCAAAAAATCCTTTTATCTGGACAATCATGAAAAAGGCAGATGCCTGGAGCCAGAATATTGGCTGGTTTGCAGGGGAGCCGGACGCATAAGGGAGGAGGGCCAGGTAAATAGCACGGTAGTATAAATCTTTGAATAAACTGATGGACCAGCCTGTATAAGGGGAGAACGAAAAAAGGACCGGCAATGAACTGCTTCCTGCATCGTGGAGTGTCCAATCGCACAATCCTTTACCAAATTACATGAAAAAACCACATTCCAAATAATGAAGAAGAGCCAGCCAGCGCCAGCTCTTCTTCTCTTATTTGGTCAGATTCATATTTTTGATGGCTTCTAGAATGGCCGGGTTCTCTAATGATGTGATATCTCCGGCATTCTGATTTAGGTATGCAGCACGGATGACCCGCCGCATGACTTTTCCGTTGCGTGTTTTCGGAAGTTCGTCGACAAAGTATATCTCTTTTGGAAGAAGGGCTTTGCCGAGATGCTTCCCGATTAGTTGAAGCAGCTCCTGCTTTAGGAGGGCAGAATCGTAGCTCGAGCTGTTTATGACTGCAAAGCAGACAGCCGTTTCACCTTTTACACTGTCTGGAATGCCGATGGCTGCGGCTTCAATTACCATAGGATGCTCTACCAGAGCGGACTCCAGCTCAGCTGGCCCAAGCCTTTTTCCTGCTACGTTTAAAATATCATCAGAACGGCCGGTGATCGTCCAAAATCCTTCGGAGTCCTGGATGACCCAGTCGCCATGGACCCATGTATCTCCCCATCTGCTCCAGTAGGTTTGTTCATACCGTTCGTTTTCTTTCCAGAAACCATTGGTCATGCCGACCCATGGCTGAAGGATCACCAATTCGCCCACTTCGTTCAGTACGGAATTCTGTTCGCTGTCATATACATGGACATCCATGCCGGGAATAGGCGAGTTAAAGGTGATAGGGGAGATGGGCTTTAGCAGGACATTCCCTAATATCCCTCCCGATATTTCCGTACCTCCGGAATAGTTGATGATGGGAACATTTTTCTTGCAAACGTTCTCAAAAAGCCACATCCAAGGTTCTGGATTCCAAGGTTCTCCTGTAGAACCAATTACCTTTAAACTGGACAAATCGTGCTTTTCAATCCATTCAGTCCCATGTCTCATGAGACTTCTGATAAGAGTCGGCGATATTCCGAGATGAGTCACATGATGTGTTTCTACCAGATCCCAGATCCGGTCTGGTTCAGGAAAGTCGGGGGTTCCTTCAAACAAGACAATGGACGCGCCGTTCACCAATCCTCCAAATACAAGGAACGGGCCCATCATCCAACCCATATCGGTTACCCAGAAAAGGGTGTCACCCTTGCAGACATCCATACATAATCCTGCATCAAATGCCGCTTTGATTGGAAATCCGCTGTGAGTATGGACTGCACCCTTTGGCTTACCGGTGGTACCGGATGTATAAATCACCATGAGGGGAGTATCTGTATCGGTTTCTTTTGTTCTGATTGCAGCAGTTTTTGTTTTTAGTTCAGACCACTCTACATCCTTATCCTGATTCCAAGGAACTTCAGCACCAGTTCTTCTTACGACGATTACTTGTTCAATGGAAGGGGAAAGGCTTACGGCTCTGTCAGCTTCTTCTTTCATGGAAATGACTTTTCCTCGGCGGTAAAAGCCATCTGCTGTTATTAACACCTTTGCTCCGGCTGCATTTATTCTTGTAGCAACAGCTTCTGCTCCATATCCTGAAAAGGCAGGAGAGAAAATTGCGCCGATTTTAGCGATAGCGAACATGGCAATTACAGTTTCAGGGATCATGGGCATATATAGAGTAACAATATCACCGGGCTGAATGCCTTTCGCCGATAGACCTGCCGCAATGCTGTCAATTTCTTGGCTCAGGGAAGCAAAAGTGTATTTCTTTACTTCGCCATTATCACCTTCCCAGACAATGGCATCCTGGCTGCGCATTTTGGAATCAGCGGCCCATTTTTCGACAGCATTATGGACAATATTCATTTTTCCATTCATGAACCATTTGGGGTATTTCAAGCCATTGCTTAAATCAAGCGTTTTTTGATAAGGTTTATTCCATTTTATATCCAGCTCTTTAACAGCTTCTTCCCAGAACCATGCAATATCATCGATGGATTGTAGAAAAAAGGAATCATAATCCTCAAAACCAAGCTTTTCCATCCATTTGTACATTCTTGTGCTTTTTTTGTACTCTTCACTTGGAAACCATACAGGTGACTGTGACATAGGAACCTCCCAATATAGAAAATAGATAAAATTCTGAATATACTATTTCATTATAATGGACGAACTCTTCTTTGGAAACTAAATCCTCCCGGAGGCCTCAGAGGGAATCTGCTGCGCTATAGAAATGTATGGAAAAAAGGGGTAAAATAAAGCCGGGGTAAATGTTAGTATGGGCGACCGCAAATATCCTTCAGGCGGGTGATATATGAAATTATTTAATAAAGGCACTTTATCCTTAGTGTTGAAAGTATTAGTGCCGCTGGCGATTTTTTCGCTTGTATTATACGAAAGCGGCAGTTTTTTCAAAAATCTAGACTTTAGGCTTCTAAGAACCCATTTATCAGAGATTGGAGTTCCCACTTTCGCTTTCATTTTAACCTTTGGAATACTTGCCGTGCTTCCTATGAGTTTTTTTGATGTCATTTTAATGAAGATCCTTGGCAGAAAAATGTCCAGGAAACGACTGTTCACTTATTCGTTTATAGCCAATGCCTATTCGAACTTCCTTGGTTTTGGCGGCTTAACGGGTGCAGCGCTGAGAACTTATTTTTATAAAACAAAAGAGTACAGCCGGACCACTGTACTTAAAGCCATTGCGAAGATTTCTATCTTTTATTTATCTGGATTGTCCGTATTAAGCTGGTTTATTTTATTTGGGATCCTTGACTCACCGCTGGCAAAAACCTACACATGGCTTTATTGGGGTATCATGGCCATTGGGCTGTATCTGCCCATACTGCTCTTAACTCTTTATCTTAAAAATAGAAACCATTCAGAAAGTAAACTACAGCTTACATATGAGTTTCAGCTTGTGCTCGTGTCGTTCGCAGAATGGTTCTTTGCCTTGTTAACCATGTTCGCCATAACCAGAATGGCTGGGATTGATCTCTCTTTTCTAACGCTTGCTCCCATTTATCTCACATCCGCCTGCGCAGGGGTTATTAGCATGATCCCAAGCGGCCTGGGGTCATTTGATATTATCTTTCTGCTTGGCTTGGATGCGGGTGGAGTAAGCAAGGAAAAAGGGCTCCTGGTACTTTTGTTATACCGCTTAAGCTATAACTTTTTTCCATGGTTGGTATCGACTTTGATTTTTACAGGGCATGTATGGAGAACGATTAATCAGAGATGGAAAAATATCCCGAGTAATGTTCTGGCGAATATAAGCCGCCGGCTACTGACTATTTTTGTTCTGCTCTCGGGAATTCTTTTGCTTATTTCTGCGGCTTTCCCTAGTACTCTTAATGATATACAGCTATTTGTGGAATGGCTGCCGCCACAGCTGGTTACATTGTCGCATCTGCTATCGGTAGCAGCCGGAATTTCCTTGCTGGCACTCGCCAGGGGAATTCAATATCGAGTGAAATGGACATATTATGCATCCATACTGGCTCTATTATTGGGATCAATTTTTGCATTGGCCAGAGGCTTTGATTATAAAGCAGCCGTCTTTATAATATTCGTGGCGTGTCTCTTATATTTGGCAAGGAGACAATTTTATAGAGTCAGTTTTATTCCTTCTTGGGAAAAATCCATCCTCGATATTGGAATCATCCTATTCTTTGTTGGGCTGTACTTTTTTATCGGGTACCTCAATCTGCCTGATACTGGCTGGAAAGTACCTCAGCAGCTGGAACCGTATACGATACATGATTCAGGAAGTCTTTTTACAAGCGGAATTCTTGGATTGGTCATTGCCGCCGGGGTATTTACGGCAGGTTATTGGGTCAGCAGACACCGCGCTGCACTATTTGAAACAGCAGCAGGGCAGACGGAAAGGATTAAACAGCATCTCGAATTTTATGGGGGAACCGCCTTTTCTCATCTTATCTTTCAGAAGGATAAGTATATATTTTGGAACCAAGCAGGCAATGTGCTTTTCTCCTTTCGAAAATATGCAGATAAGGTAATGGTCATAGGGGATCCTGCCGGTAACAAGGAATACTTTCCTGAAGCACTTAAAGAGCTTCAGGAAAAGACAGACAGGGCTGGCCTAGCCTTGGTGTTTTACCAGATAAGCAGTGATTTGCTGCCATATCTGCACGCAAACGGATTTGATTATTATAAATTAGGTGAAGATGTATGTGTCCATTTACCAGCCTTCCGCTTAAACCAGCGCCTTCAGGCAATTTATGATAAATTTGAAAAAGGAAAGTATCATTTTACCGTACTGACACCTCCTTATAGCCAAGAATTCTTGGCTGAGCTGCAAAATGTTTCTGAGCAATGGCTGGATGGGCGGAAAGAAAAAGGGTTTTCGTATGGTTACTTTGAAGAGGAATATATTCAGCAGATGCCAGTCTCGGTTCTGAAAGATGCTGAGGGACAGTTAATTGCCTTTTCTCTCATTCATCCTATGTATAATAGGAATCAAACGGTGTCTGCGGAATTAATGAGATTTGTTCCTAAGTCACCAGGCGGAATTATGGAATATTTCGTAATCCGGCTTCTGCTATGGGCAAAGGATCGGCCATATTCATATTTTAATCTTGGAATAGATCCACTTACTAACACTGGAAGGTCAAAGTTCTCGACAACAGGAGAAAAGATAGCTTCGCTTATTTATCTTAACGGTCATTTCTTCTATCCGCTTCAAGGTCTTAAAAGGCTGAAAAAAAGATATGGAACAAAAAAGGAGCCTAAATATCTGGCTTTCAACAGAAAATCGTCCCTGCCTGCTGTGATGCTCCAGTTATCCTTGCTCATATCAAGAGGAAAAAACAGAGAGAACAAGCAGGGAAATAGATAGGACACCAAGAACTATAATAAATACAAAACATTTGGCAGGGGATATTCAGTGAAAAAAAATATTATCGTATTAGACCTCATCTTTTATGTAGCTGTACCGCTTCTCGTCTGGAATTTCGGCAGAGATTATTTGGGGGATTATCTGGCGATGATTTTATCATCAGTTCCGGGGATCCTATACAGCCTGTACCGCTTCTACGAGATTAAGAAAATTAACTTTTTTGGGTGCTTTATCTTAATCAATCTCGTTGTGGGAACATTGATCGATGTTCTTGCCGGATCAGCTATTCAGCTTTTGTGGAACAATACCTACTATCTATTTGTGCTAGGCGGAGTATTTGTTCTATCCATCATCATTAACAAACCGATAGCACTGCTTTTTGCGCTGGACATTATCGAATTGCAGGGTTCAGATAGAAAAGAAGTGAAACAGCTGTTTTATCAGCCAAAACCTCTTCTAGTATTTAAATTGATCACTCTTGCATTTGCATTGAGAGATGTTGTTCTTGGTATCGTTAAAATCTGGCTGATAAAAGAGTATGGGGTAGAAGCCTTTGATAAAGGAATTTTCTTAAGACAGGTATTCAGCTGGGCCATCACCATTTTAACCGGGTTTGGATTCTACTACGTAACAAAAATTGTTGAAGAACACAGTGAACGAAAAACAGCTCTATAAAAAATCCGGGCAGTGATATGCTGCCCGGATTTTTTTATTTCGCCTCTCATGTTCAATCTCAATGTCTGCTTTTGCACGATGTTGAATCAAAGGGTATGCGAGTCCTAGGATAAGCAGTTGTTGTCCAGGTCAGGAGCGGGTAGTATATTCCGCTAAAACGGACGAACCGCTTTTCTCGTTTTTACTCCCCAGGGAGGTTGTTACGGCAATACTCTGCAATCAGTTCTTCTTCTTCTTCTTCTAATTCGAAGTCCAGGAACGCATCTGTGACATATTCATATAAATCATATTTAATAAGAGAAGATCTTCCTTCATCTACTGAAAAAACCACTCTTATGTACACGCCATTTTCTCTATACAGTTCATCATCCTCGGGAACCTCTGCCTGAAGATAAAATTCATATCTCCGCCCGCTCAAGATACCGAACGGATCTTTAATTTCTTCAGCTTCGTGATTAATAATAGTCAGCATACTTAACAACCCTTTCTGTTACGGAAAATCAATACATTTAATAGAAGTACAAGTAAATTATACCTCATGACACGGTATAAAAAACTAGCGTATGTATGTCTCGTTCCTAATAGTATACCTATAAATCTCATTCATCAAAAGAATAATTCAATAGTTATGAAAACGTACATAATACTGCCAGTAATCTGGAAATACTATAGGAGATAATAACCGATTTGGCTGCAGAAACTTTATTTTTGTTACAAAGTTATATAGGATGGCATAATACATTATTTTTGAAGCTATAGTTCAGGCAGAGGTGAAAAAATTGGAACCAAAAGTAATTGTGAAGGACGTAACAAAGATATTTGGGAAATCTCCGAAATCAGCTCTTTCCCTTTTAAAGGAGGGAAAATCAAAAAAAGAAATACTGGAGAAGACAGGGAGCTCAGTAGGCGTTAATCATGCCAATTTAGAAATATACCCTGGGGAAATATTTGTGGTCATGGGTTTATCAGGCAGCGGAAAATCCACTTTAATACGGATGCTTAACCGGCTGATTGACCCGACCTCCGGACAGATCCTAATAGATAATCAGGACATCGTAAAATTAAAAGGAAATGAACTTCGTGAAGTAAGAAGAAAAAAAATCAGTATGGTCTTCCAAAACTTCGCACTGTTTCCCCATCGGACCATTCTAGAAAATACAGAGTTTGGACTTGAAATTCAAGATATGCCGGAAAACGAGCGGCGCCAGAAATCATTAGATGCCCTTAAGCTTGTTGGGCTTGCCGGGTATGAGGACCAATTCCCCAATCAGCTGAGTGGCGGTATGCAGCAAAGGGTAGGGTTGGCCCGGGCCCTTGCGAGTGATACGGACATTTTATTGATGGACGAAGCCTTTTCCGCCCTGGATCCGCTGATCAGAAAAGGAATGCAGGATGAACTGCTGGAGATTCAGGAAACGATGAAAAAGACGATCATTTTCATTACCCATGATTTGGATGAGGCACTCAGGATAGGTGACAGAATCGCGTTAATGAAGGATGGAACCATAATCCAGACAGGCACTCCTGAGGAAATCATGGTAAACCCGGCCAATGAATTTGTTGAACGATTTGTTGAGGATGTGGATTTATCCAAAGTCCTGACTGCTTCGCATGTTCTCAAACGCGCTGAACGGGTGACACCGGACAGAGGCCCGCGGGTAGCTCTTCAAATTATGCGGGACCAAGGGTATTCCAGCATTTTTATCGTGGACAGGCGCCAGGTTCTGCTGGGAGCCATAACGGCCGATCAGGCATCACAGGCTGTCAAGGAAAATCGGACAATTGAAGACGTCATGGAAAAAGATATATTAACTGTCAAGGAAGATACGATTTTGGCCGACTTGCTGGACAAAGCTGCTACCTCCCAAATCCCGCTGGCTGTTATCGATGAGCAAAAACGCTTGAAGGGTGTCATTATCCGCGGCTCAGTTATTGGAGCACTTGCTGGCAATAAAGAAGACCTGAATGTAAAGGAGGGCTTCTAAATGGGTTTCCCTAAAATACCTCTAGCAGGATGGGTTGACGCTTTTGTAGAAAAGATCACTGACATATTTGGCGGATTTTTTGATGCCGTTTCAGATGGAATCGGTTTTGTCATGGAAAGCATCGTTGATGTCCTCAATATGGGTCCCAGCTGGGTGCTGATCCTGATCATCGCCGCAATAGCGCTGTACACAAGCAGATGGGGCATGGCTCTTTTTACAGTGATCGGACTATTTTTGATCGATAATCTTGGCTATTGGGACGCAACTATAGACTCCCTGGCACTAGTGCTGTCCTCTGTCATCATTACGGTGATTATAGGACTTCCTTTAGGAATCTGGGCTGCCCGCAATGAAACGGCACGAAGGATCATTACACCTATCATGGACTTTATGCAGACGATGCCAGCCTTTGTTTACCTAATACCTGCAATCCTATTTTTTGGAATCGGTGTTGTCCCTGGTATCATTGCTTCTGTTATCTTTGCGGTTCCGCCGACCATCAGGCTGACAACTCTCGGAATTAGAGAGGTGCCGAAAGATCTGATTGAAGCTTCCGATGCATTTGGGTCCACTCCTGGGCAAAAACTGTATAAAGTACAGCTGCCGATTGCAGCTCCAACCATTTTGGCCGGTATCAACCAGAGTATTATGCTGACGCTCTCCATGGTAGTTGTCGCATCCCTGGTAGGTGCTCCCGGCCTTGGGGCTGAAGTGTACCGTGCGGTTACACAGGTAAAAGTAGGACAGGGATTTGAAGCGGGCTTATCCATAGTCATTATCGCGATCATTCTTGACCGGATATCTCAAAACCTTCGTAAGCCTGCTTATGACAAGAATGTACCTAAAAAGTATGTGTATGGTTTAATAGCCTTGCTGTTTATTATTCTTTTCATCATTGCATCTATTGCCAATGTAAGACCTGCAGAACAGGCAGATCCCGGTAATGTTGGTGCACAGGTTGATTACAAGATTACAGGAATTGATCCTGGAGCAGGCTTAATGAGACTGACAAAAGAAGCAATGGAGAAATACGAACTGGATCAATGGACTTTAACTGAAGGTTCGTCTGCCGCTATGATGACAGAGCTGAAAAAGGCTTATGAGGATGAAGAACCAATAATCATCACCGGCTGGATCCCGCACTGGATGTTCCAGAAATATGATCTTAAGTTTCTTGAAGATCCGAAGCATGTGTATGGCGGCGGGGAATTTATTCATACACTTGCCAGAAAGGGATTCAAGAATGACAATCCGGGTGCTTATAAAATCCTGGACCAATTCTTCTGGACTCCGGCTGATATGGGTGAGGTTATGATTGATGTAGAAGAAGGAGAAAAGCCTGAAGCGGCTGCATCAAAATGGATCAAAGCACATCCGGATAAAGTCGAAAAGTGGGTGAAAGGCGCACAAAAGGGAACAGGACAGAAGGTTACACTCACTTACGTGGCATGGGAATCCGAAGTTGCCAGTAATAATGTCATTGCACAGGTCCTGGAAGATCATGGCTATACAGTGGATCTAAAGCAGGTAGAAGCTGGACCGATGTTTGCCGCTGTAGCAGATGGCAGTGCAGATGCAATGGTATCTGCAGGCCTGCCTACAACTCATAAAGATTATTACGAGACATATAAAGCAGGTTTAGAAGATCTGGGACCGAATCTGAAAGGAACAAAACTCGGCCTAACCGTTCCTAAATATATGAAAGATGTAAATTCGATAGATGATCTTCAGGAAAAATAAAGTAAAATAAAAAGCGGCCCATAGAGGCTGCTTTTTATTTTGCATATTTAATGTATTCACGACAATACCCTTATCCCGGGAGAAAGCCTGGGTTCTCTTTATAAAAGGCTGTTTTCGCAAACTTTGTTGTTATTGAACAAGGGGTTGATTGGAACGTGAGGATGCTCGCTTTCCGCGGGGCGGGCGCCCGAGCCTCCTCGGCTTCGCCTGTGGGGTCTCACCTGTCCCGCTGCTCCCGCAGGAGTCTCGCTCCTTACGTTCCACTCAACCAGCTTAAAAATAGGGTAGGTTCACAGAACTTATTAAAAAACAACAATCTTTTGAAAAGAGCCTTATAAAAAATGGGTATAAAAGAAAATATAACTCAGATAATTTTAAATAAGAATGGGAAGCAGCGAGGGGATTTTGTTCCTGTATACGGCGGGCATAGTGTATTCAGGATATTTAGTACGATCTTTCAGAGGTAAAGACAGCTGAAAAAGCGTCTGGAAAATTCCAGACGCCTGTGAGGTAAGTATGTGTTAGTAACCGCCTTCGAAAGGGGTAAACGGAAAATTAAATCTCTGCTCTACAGCCCTCAGTCGCTGATTAACTCTCTGAAGTCTTCGTTCAACTCTTGATAAACGCCGATCTAACTGAACAAACTGACGTTCAAGTACACTTACACGCCGATCCAATTCTCTTAAAGGCGGCTGTCGTTCTGCATCGAACTGGGGATCATGATAATATTGTCCAAACGATTCAAATTGAGGAGACGCTTCAGCATACTGTTGATATTGTGGATAATGCTGATGGGGCTGAGGAATAAACTGCTGTCCTGAATAATCATACCCTTGCGGATACGCCTCAAATTGCTGTCCATAATGAACATCGAAGTGCTGAGGAACACCTTCAAATTGCCTGTAAGGCTGCTGCAAATACTCAACAGGCTGCTGCACCGCACCATTCCCCTCATTGACGGCACCAAAAGGCTGCTGGAACGGCGGCTGTTCATGATTTATATTATTCAAACTAATACCTCCCTTATTTGGGGACAGTCCCCATTTCCCGGAATATTTCCCACCGGCTACTTTTCTACAATATGCACCCCTGCTTGGGCGGTTGCACAGGAATTAAAAAAATATTAAAATTCCTTTTTTTAGGTACTCTGGCATGGAAGAAGGTTTGGCATACCAATGGAAGGCTGCCTCAGACCGAACACTGCAAATAAGGAGGAACAAGTGTGAAGATCATTGTGTTATCAGATACTCATATGCCCAGAAAGGGTAAAGCACTGCCGAAAAGGCTTACTGACGAATTACCGGGAGCAGACTTGATCATTCACGCCGGAGACTGGCAGACCCCTGAGGTGTATCAGGAGCTCTCTCAATACGGTGTGGTAAAGGGTGTATATGGGAATGTGGATAAGGAAGACATTAAAAACCTGTTCCCTGATAAACAAATGATTGAAGCCGGGGGTGCAAAAATTGGTGTAGTCCATGGACATGGACAGCGGCTGACGACGGAAAAGAGAGCGATGGCTGCATTCGAAGGAGAAGATGTGGATCTCATCATCTTCGGCCACTCCCATATCCCGGTTATTAAATCAATCGGCGGGAAGCTGTTATTTAATCCTGGATCACCCACTGATAAAAGGAGACAGGCTTTATATTCGTTTGGAATCATACACATCCAGGAAGGCAGGATTCATGCTGAACATGTTTTTTTCAAAGACAAAACCCCGTAAATCAGTTGTACAAATCTGTACAATAAAGAAAAAGCAGCTGAGAGAACTTCTCCCTGCTGATTTACCTATAAGCTCATTTAAACTTATCTTGCCTTATTGAAAAACTCGCTCTCAGCACTCATCTTCCGCTGTCAACCGGGAGCTACCGCTCAGGCGCGTGCTGGTGCCCCTGATCGACTTTCCCGAAGGAGTCCCGCACTTGAAAGCGAATATCTACATAGTTCTGAATCCAGCAATGTCCTTTAACTTAGCCTTTTAACATCACTTAAAGTATGAACATACCTGCAAGACCGCTTATGATCCCTAGAATCACAACTGAAGAGATCACAAATAGAAGGACTTTACCTGGATAAGATTTTGCAACCATTATTACAGAAGGCAGGCTGATTGCAGGCAGGGTCAATAGCAGCGCTGCTGCCGGCCCAGTACCAAGCCCTACACTCAGGAATGTCTGGATTATAGGAATTTCAGCAGCAGTAGGAATGACGAATAGCATCCCAGCAATAGCAAACAAAATGATCGTTAATAAGCTATTGGCTGCAGCTTCACTCATATTAGGGAACAGCCACACCCTGCCTGCACCTAATAAAAGAACGGAGAAAACATATGCAGGTACAACATATAAAAGCATAGTCCCCATGCTTTTCATCCATCGCGAAATGAATGAACCCTTTTCAGCTTCCCCAGATTGTTCCATCAATTTATCAAGGTCAACCGGTTCTGCATCTTTTGCAAAACGATTAGCAAAATAACTGACTCCGAATGTTAATACGACCCCAAATACTAATCGGAGCAGAGTAAATTTCCATGATAGGACAAACGTCATGAATATAAGTGTTGCCGGATTCAAGGTTGGATTGCCCAGCCAAAAGGCGAGACTGGCTCCAACTGATACATTTTTCTTGCGCATGCCAATTGCAATGGGGGCAGCGCAGCAGGTACACATCATTCCAGGCAGGGAAGCAAGACCGCCTGCTGCTGTACTGCCAAAAGTAGTTTTACCCAAAACCTTCAACAGCCAATTGGCCGGAAGAAGAACTTGTAACAGGGAGCCCAGAATCACTCCTAAAACAGCCGCCTTCCAAACGGCATTAAAATATGTTACAGCATAGCTCCAGGCACTTTCCCAGGATGGAGATGGCATCGATCCTCCGTCTCCTAATATTGATGTACCGATTGAATGTGTAGTAGAAGCTAGTATAGCTTTGTGGAAATAAGGCGACCATTTAACATAGAACAAACCGGCAATCGCTACTAATAAAAATAAGCCAGCATATATATACGTTTTTTTATGGTTTATTTGGGTCTGATTTATAGAACTATTCACTTGAGCCATGGTGACCTCCTATTAGTATAGTCAGTTAAATTTTACAACATTTAATTCTAACATGGTTTTCGACAATTTGTTATTTTTTTTTCTCTTTTCTATAAGATTGTTGTTTTTTAATAGTTCGGTGAACCTACCCTATTGTTAAACAGGTTGATTGGAACGTAAGGTGCGAGACTCCTGCGGGAGTAGCGGGTATTGTCCAGCTCCGGACTGACACCTTCGGTCCTAAGCCAATCGTCATTAAAAGGCAAACTCGGCCTTTCACTGCCGCTCGTCTTATGCCGTTCAGGTGTCTGCTTTTCTTTTAGTGTTTTGCCTCTAATTAAAAAAGATCATCATTCAGCTTTTGGATGG
>NZ_PGUY01000071.1 GCF_002863585.1 Peribacillus deserti
TTTTGTTATTTTCTCAGAAAGAAAATATCTGGCGTCTTGTTTCGTTCAGTTTTCAAAGAACAAGTAATGGAGCGGGTGATGAGAATCGAACTCACGACATCAGCTTGGAAGGCTGAGGTTTTACCATTAAACTACACCCGCGAAATTAAGTTGTAAAGAATTACAGCTGGTCGGGAAGACAGGATTCGAACCTGCGACCCCTTGGTCCCAAACCAAGTGCTCTACCAAGCTGAGCTACTTCCCGTAATAAAAATGGCGCGCCCGAAAGGAGTCGAACCCATAACCTTCTGATCCGTAGTCAGACGCTCTATCCAATTGAGCTACGGGCGCGTATATCTAAGATGCAAAAACATTGGTGCGGCCGAGAGGACTTGAACCTCCACGGGGTTTCCCCCACTAGGCCCTCAACCTAGCGCGTCTGCCATTCCGCCACGACCGCGAAGCGACATATAATAATATATCAAATTCGACTTCTAATAACAATGGTAATTATTGGTGCGGGTGAAGGGAGTCGAACCCCCACGCCGTAAGGCGCCAGATCCTAAGTCTGGTGCGTCTGCCAATTCCGCCACACCCGCAATAAATATCTGTTTTTTCGAAATCGATAATGGTGAGCCATGAAGGATTCGAACCTTCGACCCTCTGATTAAAAGTCAGATGCTCTACCGGCTGAGCTAATGGCTCATTGGCTGGGCTAGCTGGATTCGAACCAACGCATGACGGAGTCAAAGTCCGTTGCCTTACCGCTTGGCTATAGCCCAATAATAAATGGCGGTCCCGACGGGAATCGAACCCGCGATCTCCTGCGTGACAGGCAGGCATGTTAACCGCTACACCACGGGACCAGATAATAGTTAGATTAAAGTATGAACTTTAAAATAATGACCCCTACGGGATTCGAACCCGTGTTACCGCCGTGAAAGGGCGGTGTCTTAACCGCTTGACCAAGGGGCCGTGCAATAGAATTTTTATGGCGGAGAAGGAGGGATTTGAACCCTCGCGCCGCTTACGCGACCTACACCCTTAGCAGGGGCGCCTCTTCAGCCTCTTGAGTACTTCCCCACAAAAAAATGGCTCCGCAGGTAGGACTCGAACCTACGACCGTTCGGTTAACAGCCGAATGCTCTACCACTGAGCTACTGCGGAATAATGAGATTGAATAATAGTGAAGTTATTCTCTCGAAGTAATTCAAGTTGCCGTGTTGTTATCGACTCTTATGAGTATAACGACTTGTTTCGATATAGTCAAGAGTTTTTTTTAAACTTTTTTCTTACTGCTCAATGTGCAAATGATTATATGCTGCAGAGAAATACTAATTTAACATGTTATTTTTAGATTGTCAACTGTTTGGTTAACGTTAAAGTACCTTTACATTTTCCGCAGACATACCGTTTTGTATCTACACGCCTTTTGCGGTTATAAATCTGGCCGCAGGACTGACAAGTATACTCGTATAACCGCGGAGGCCTTTTCTTAGCCGCAGTCTTCTGCGGAAGTGCTTGGCAGAATCGAGGGGCATCTACCAATTTCAATAGTTGTCTAAAATCCAGATCTCTATGTTTATATCCTCTTCCCTCAAGGTGAAGATGATAGTGGCAGAGTTCATGCTTTATGATTCCGTAGAGTTCTTTTTCACCATACTCATCAAAATATTTCTTATTGATTTCAATATTGTGTGAATGCAGCAGGTAGCGACCCCCTGTTGTTCGAAGCCTTGGATTGAAAGATGCCTTGTGTCTGAACGGCTTGCTAAACAAATCATTAGAGATCTGCTCCACAATTTTCTGAAGCTGTTGATTATCCATTCCCTATGTACATTCCTTTCTGATTATTTTGGGTAACGTGACAACCTGTCATAACATACATTAAGTAGTACCTTTTAAGGAGTGGAGGTTCTATAAATGCCCAAATGGTTTCAAAACCAAATGAGAAAAGCTTTTTACGAAAAAAACTGCTATCAGATTAAACTGCTGAATCAATGCTGGTTTTTTTATAGAAAAAGGGAGGCCGACCCGGAACAGCTATAATAGGGTCTGCCTCCAAACCTTAATTAACCTTTGGGTCCAAGCATCGATAACGCAATCCTTTGTTTATGAGCATCTACCGAATCGACCCAGACTGTTACGATATCACCTACCGAAACAACATCCAGGGGATGCTTAACAAAGTTCCTGCTTAGTTTAGATATATGGACGAGGCCATCCTGTTTGACCCCAATATCCACAAAGGCACCAAAATCAACTACATTTCTGATCGTTCCCTGAAGCTCCATCCCTGTATGCAAATCTTCCATTTTCAGTACATCCTGCTTTAATAAAGGCTTTGGAAGCTCATCACGAGGATCTCTACCGGGCTTTTTAAGCGCATCTATAATATCCCTTAGTGTAATTTCCCCAATATCTAATTGCTCAGCATATTCTTTTAGGTCCGTTTCCTCAAGCCGTTGTTTAAGCGGATCAGAGCCAATATCTTTTACAGAATATCCGAGAGTTGTTAACAGTCTTGTAACCGCTGAATAATTTTCTGGGTGAATGGGAGTACGGTCTAATGGCTGCGTCCCTTCTACGATTCGTAAAAACCCAATCGCCTGCTCATAGGTTTTAGCCCCCAGGCGAGGTATACTCTTTAACTCAGCACGCGACTTGAATTTTCCTTCTTCCTCCCTTTTCTTAACAATATTTTGGGCAACCGACTTGGAAAGCCCGGACACATATTGCAGGATAGCCGAAGAGGCGGTATTCACATTAACACCCACCTGGTTTACAGCTGTTTCTACTACAAAGGAGAGGGATTCAGCTAGCTTCTTTTGTGAAACATCATGCTGGTATTGACCTACCCCTACTGATTTAGGATCGATTTTTACAAGTTCAGCCAGAGGATCTTGAAGCCTCCTGGCAATTGAGACCGCACTTCTTTCTTCTACCTGGAAATCAGGAAATTCTTCTCTAGCTATATCAGAAGCTGAGTATACACTTGCGCCCGCTTCATTAACAATGATATAGAAAACTTCATTTTTAAGCTCCTTTAAAGTATCCACCACAAATTGCTCTGTTTCTCTTGAAGCTGTTCCATTTCCTACAGCGACTACTTCTACATCATACTGACTTAATATGTGCTTAAGCTTATCACGGGCCTCCACTTTTTTATTTACAGGCGGATGAGGATATACCACATCAATTTTTAGAACCTTTCCTGTTTCATCTATAACTGCTAACTTACAGCCTGTACGAAAGGCAGGGTCAACCCCAAGAACGGTTTTCCCTTTTAAAGGAGGCTGCAGCAGAAGATTACGGAGATTTTCTGAGAAAATATGAATTGCGCGGTCCTCCGCTTTTTCTGTGAGTTCCTTTCGTATCTCCCGTTCAATAGAAGGCTGGATGGACCGTTTGAATGCACTCTCTATTGATTCTTTTATATGAGGAGCACATCGAGAATTGCGGTTAGTCAATATTTTTGATTCTATATGCGATAATATCTTGTCTATCTGAGCACGGACAGACAGCCTTAGAACCTCTTCCTTCTCACCCCTGTTTAAAGCCAATACTCTATGCGGAGCAGCTCTTACAATGGGTTCTTCATAGCTGTAGTACATTTCATATACTTTTTTCTCATCTTGATCTTCGTCTTTTACAGTAGACTCTAGCGTTCCATTCCGGAACGTATAATCCCTAATCCATTTTCTTATACCTGCATTATCGGAAATATATTCTGCAATAATGTCTTTCGCACCGTTCAATGCTTCTTCGATTGTAAAAATTTCATGTACTTCAGATATAAACTCTTTTGCTTTTTCTTCCGGCTTGCCATCTAAAGGCTGAGACAATATCCACTGAGCGAGCGGTTCCAGCCCCTTCTCTTTTGCGACAGTAGCTTTTGTTCTTCTTTTTTGTTTAAACGGACGGTATAAATCTTCTACTTCCTGAAGCTTTACGGCCTGCAGAATTTGTTTTTCTAATTCTGGAGTTAATTTACCTTGCTCTTGAATAATTCTTATTACTTCTTCTTTCCTGTTTCCAATATTCTCAAGATAGGTCCACCTGTCTAAAATATTTCTAATTTGAACTTCATCCAAGGAACCTGTGATTTCTTTTCGGTAACGAGCTATAAAAGGAACGGTATTTCCATCCTGGATTAATTGAATAACCTGGCGGACTTGCTGCTTCTTAAACGCAAGCTCTTGAGAAACCTGTTCAATGATCATCATTAATTTATCTTCCATAGACTTATGTAAACCCTCCAAACCATAATTACTCTTCCATTAATACTACCAAAATGCAGCGGCAAGAGCTAACCTGTAAAATTAAACAAACGTTTGATTAAGCTCGAAAAGCGAAGAACGGTGCTTTTCAAGTAATTTTTACTGAAAGCTCTATGATTTCCTACACTAATTTAACACAAAAAATAGAATGAAAAGCAGCCACCTGAGAGGCATAAGAAAAGCGGCAGCGAAAGGCCGCCCTTGCCTTTTGATGGCGATTGGCTTATGACCGAAGGTGGCAGTTCGGAGCTGGACAATAAGAAAAACGGAAAGCGGTGCCTTCTACATCTCCTATTTTTAAAAAATAATGAAAATCATATCGATTTTTAAATAAAAATATTATGAAGGCAGAGATCCGATATAGAAGACTTGCTGATTGATGAGCGCTAGCGAAGACAGAAGCTTAGTCGCACTTATGCGTCAGCCAAGCATAAGACGAGCAGGCCGTGAGAAGCGCCTTTCCTTCTCATGGACTGATTGGCTTATGACTCGAGGATCTCAGCTTGGAGCTGGCCAAACAAAAAAGCGAAGAACGGTGCTTTTCAAGTAATTTTTACTGAAAGCTCTATGATTTCCTACACTAATTTAACACAAAAAATAGAATGAAAAGCAGACACCTGACAAACATAAGAAAAGCAGAAAGCGTTGCCGTCTAATTCTAACTATTAATAAAACCATTCATCAACGCTGCCTTTTATAAACTCCATATAACCTCAAATCTTATATTTCTAAATTAAAAAAACCGATACAAATGCATTGAACAAATGAAATCGGTTTTTATCATATATTTTATTTTCCCCAATTCTGCTGAATGAAAGAGTCTCTGCCTGATTCAATTCTTTCCTGTTTATACTTTTCTGGATTCTTTTTGTAAAAATCCTGATGATAATCTTCAGCAGGGTAGAAAACAGATGCTGGCAGGATTTGAGTAACAATCGGTTTCTTAAACCTGCCGCTCTCAGCCAACTCCTTAAGGGACTGCTGTGCTAATGCTTGCTGTTGTTCATTATGATAAAAGATCGCTGCCCGATATTGGGAGCCTCTGTCAAAAAATTGTCCCTCATCATCTGTCGGATCAATTTGAGGCCAGTATAGCTCAAGCAGTTTCTCATAGGGAAATACTTCTGGATCAAACGTTATCTGCACTGCCTCGTAATGTCCTGTAGTTCCTGTTTTTACTTCCTCATACGCAGGGTTTTCCTTGTCCCCTCCTGTATAACCGGATATGATCCCATAAATCCCCGGCATTTCATCAAACGGTTTTACCATGCACCAGAAACAACCTCCTGCAAAAGTGGCAGTCTCTTTTTTGCTCTCGATCATATTAATTCCGCCTTTCCACTATATTGCTACATTATAGCTGACACTTGGCATCTTGAAAAAGAATTTTAATTCAAAAAAGCTTACTTTAATAATAAATTAAAGTAAGCTTCCTAATAAAAAGGTGGTATCATCCGAATAAGCACTGTTCTCCTCCAGCAATAAATTGGCAGTCTGCTGAAGTGGCGCTTTAGAGCCCAGCACCCGTTTTGCACCTACCATCTGCAAACCATCGGAATGTAAAATAAATGTAGAATTAGGCTCATAATGAAAATACTGTGTATGATATTTTTGCATACGTCCTGATAAGTATCCAGTTACCGGAAGCGGATAAATCAACTTGCCGCCTGGCAGACAGCAGAAAAATCTAATATTTCCTACTGAACTATAAATGAACTCCCTGGTTTTAAAATTCACTTTTAAAATAGAGACAGCTGCGCCTCTCTTGTTAACCAGTACTTCATTACCCATTTTCATCAAGGTTTCAACATCCAAATTGTGATTACTCTTGACTACTTCTGTCACTGCAGATGATGATTCATACGCGTATTGGCCGCTTCCTAGACCATCAGCTAATACGCAGATAAAATAGTCATCAGTCACTGTATAATAGTAACTGTCACCGCAATATGGCATGTTATTTTTTGAGGATTGTGAGATCAGGAGCTCAAGGTGTTCTTTCTTAACATGAGTTTGAATCATTTTGCAAACTCCGAATTCGCCTCGGCGTTAATAGCTTCCTGAAGCTTCTTGATCGCTCTGCGCTGCAGACGGGATACATGCATTTGTGAAATACCCAGCTGCTCTCCCGCTTCTTTCTGACTTAAATTTTCAAGGTACGTATACTGAATGATTTTCTTTTCTCTGTCAGTAAGAACATGAAGAACGCGCTCCAGAACAAGACGCTGATTGACCTTCTCAAACCCTTCATCCACGCTTCCGAAGATATCTAGAAGAGTGACTGTTCCCCCATCTGAATCAGCCTCAATGGAATGATCAATCGATAAGGCTTGATAGCTTTTACCCATCTCCATTGCCTCTAATACTTCTTCCTCAGAAACCTCAAGATACCTTGCAATTTCTTCAATCTTAGGTGATCTGTGAAGCTCAGTAGTCAATTCTTCGACCGTTACCTTAATCTTTGGCCCCAGCTCTTTAATACGGCGGGGAACATGGACACTCCAGGTTTTATCACGGAGGAAGCGTTTGATCTCTCCGATGATAGTCGGAACGGCAAAGGCTTCGAAGCTCTTGCCAAACGTTTCATCATATCTGCGTATGGCCCCTAAGAGACCAATCATACCCACCTGGATAATATCTTCATGATAAGATTTACCTTTAGAGTATTTCCGTGCAATCGTCTCGACAAGGCCCTGGTAGTGAAGGACAAGGGAACTCTGAGCTTCATCATCCTGATGTAATTGATATGCTTTTATCCACTCATTTACTTTTTCTTTGGCCGCCTGGTTAGGTTGAGATTCTTTCTGCATCGCTCTCCACCTGCTCTCCTGCTAAAAACTTAGTCATGAACACCGTAACCCCTTCATGCTGATGTATTTTCACATCATCCATTAGAGATTCGATGAGGTATAGTCCTAAGCCTCCTTCTCTAAGGAGTTCTACGTTCTGATCAGCGGCATATGGGCCTAAGCCTTGTCTTACTTCATCAAAATTACAGCTGTGCCCGCTGTCAGCCACCATAACTTCCAGGCGGTCTTCATGCAGTCCGAAGCCGATTTTGACTTCTCCCTTTTCATTTTCCTTATAGGCATGCTGCACGGCATTTGTGCAAGCTTCGCTTGTAGCAATTTTAAGATCTTCTATGTCTTCATAGGCAAATCCCATCCTGCTGGCAATACCTGAAAGGGTTAAACGAATAACTCCAATAAATTCGGGTTTTGCTGGAAACTTCATTTCAATATATTCAAATGTTTCGCTCATTTTACTCCACCTTCAGCATTGCTATTTATATCAATAATGTCAGCCAGACCTGTAATATCAAATAAACGGCGAAGACGCTCAGATAACCCAACTAGACGGAACTCTCCATCATGCGAGCGAACACTCTTGAATAGACCTACGAACACACCCAGACCTGTACTGTCCATGTAGGAAACCTCTGACAGATCTACAACCATGTGCACATTTTGCTGCTCGGATAATGGGAACAGCGTTTCTCTAAGCTTTGGAGCAGTATAAGCATCTATTTCACCTTTCACCTTAACAGTTGCTTTTGAATCTATATCTTTAACATCAATCATAATATTCATTAAAGTGACCCACCTTCTTCTTATCTCGAATTGCAATTAATATTTACCCAATCCTATAACGCCTAAACATTTCTTTTAAGGATAATCAGTGTAAAATCATCCCTCAATTGGAAATGCTGCATTTTTTCTAATTGCTTATAAATATTATTTACCATTTCCTGCGCACTCAGATGCATATTCTTTTCGATGAATTCGATCAGTGTTTTCCGCTCAATAAAGCCTTCGCTTGTCCTGCATTCTGTTACTCCATCGGACATGAGCACAATCATGTCTCCCGGCGCAACGTACTTTTCATACTGTTCGTACTGTGTCTTTTTTTCAACGCCTAATAAAAGTCCTTTTGCCGTTAAATCGGTGAATTCTTTTTTATCCGCATCATAGTAAAAGCCAGGTTCATGGCCTGCTGAAGCATAAGAAAAGATGTGGGTCTCAGGGTCAAACAATCCGTAAAACATGGTAATGAACATGCTCGGATCCACGTTTCTTTCAACCACACGATTTAAACTTTCAAGAACACTTTTAGGGAAGTGACGGTGGTCAGGCAGACTGTCCATCGCATATTTAATCATGGACATACACAGTGCAGCAGGAATCCCTTTTCCAATTACATCTGCAATGGCCACACCCACACATTGGTTTTCGTCCTGGACAAAGTGATAGTAGTCACCGTTCATGTGCCTTGCGGGAACACTGATCGCCCCAATTTCCAGATCTTTCACCTTAGGAATATTAGTTCCAAGCAGGGTGTGCTGGACATTGGCTGCAATTTCAATTTCAGACTTCAGTTCCTGCTGCAAATGTTTAAGATTCTGGTGTTCCCTGTACGCTATGCCATAGCCCATCATGACCTCTAAAAGAAAGTCGAGAGAATGAAGGACTTCATCAGGCAGATCCTCGTACGTGTCCATCAATGTACTCTTATGGAAGCTTATAATTTCTTCCGGTGAAATTTTATGTTCGATAGTCTTCCGGCTGTATTTCTGGCCCTGGTACAAAGCTTGTTCAGTTTGTTCTTTCAGATAATTCGAGAGAGCTTCACGGTACTTCTCTTCCAGATTCTCTCTAGACTCCATACTGGTTCCCCCTAACGGAGCCATTTTGTAGCACGGATTTCAGTGCCCTTGCCTACATTAGTATCAAGGTCAAATTCATCCATAAGTCGTTTAACGCCGGGTAAGCCGGCTCCAAGGCCACCCGAAGTTGAGAAACCATCTTCCATTACTTTTCGGACATCTGGTATACCAGGCCCTTCATCGGAAGCTACAATCAGCAATCCTGATTTACCGTTTTCGAATAGCTTTTCAATACACACTCTGCCCTGGCCCGCATATAAATAAATATTACGTGCAAGTTCGCTTATTGCAGTTGTGATCCTGGCCTGGTCAACTGTACCAAAGCCAAGTTCCTTGGCAACATTTCTCCCGAGCTGGCGTGCCGCTACGATGTCCCATTCATTAATAATCTTTACGCAGGATTGGAATTCCATTCTTTCAGTCCCCCAATTCCTGTTGTAATTTCTCCAAACCTTTTTCTAGATCCAAGGCCGTCAGGACATCATCTAGCACAATACCGAGTTCTATCAAGGTGATTGCAACTGCAGGCTGTATACCGGTGATAACTACTTTGGCTCCCATCAGTTTGGACATGCTTACGACATCACCTAATACTTTTGCTATAAAGGAATCTATAAAGTCAATCGATGTAATATCTATAACTACACCGTTGGCGCTTGTTTCATGAATTTTGTGCAGCAGGTCCTCCTGGAACTGCAGGGCAGTGGCATCATCCAATTCCCACTGGATGGAAACTAATAAACAATCATAAAGCTTTAAAATGGGGATCCTCATTCTTCCATTTCCTCCATCTCAACAATTTTACGGGATGTAATTTCAAGGGCTGCTTCTATCCCTTTTTGCAGGGAATTTTTTGTAGTTATCTCATTTAGATTAATCCCCAGGTTAACAATGGTTTGGGCTATCTCAGGCCGTATGCCGCAGAGCATGCAGTGTGCGCCTACTAAACGTACAGCTTCTGCAGCCTGAATAATATGGTGCGCTACCATAGTATCCACAACAGGGACACCCGTTATATCTATTAATACAACTTCAGAACGATGTTTCACAACACCCTGAAGAAGATTCTCCATGATTTGCTTTGCTCGTTCTGTATCAATGGTTCCAACAAGAGGCATTACTGTGATCCTGTCTAGAACGGGAATTAGAGGGGCTGACAATTCCTGAAGGGCTATTTTTTGCAGGGAAACCGTTTTTTCCCAAGTTTGTGAATACATATTAACAACTTCATTGTTCATCGGAGTCATAAAGCTATCGAAATCATAGACGATATCCATCTGGTTATCACGATTTACGATCCCTTGATCCACCATGCCTTCAAAAGTGATCTTTGAAAATAACCGGAGTCCCTCGTTGACAAATGTCAAGGGCCATCCCAGTCTAACCACTTTTTCAGCAAAATCTGTCAGCCGGTTTAGGAATTCTTGTTCATTATCTTTTAGTCTTGTAATGATCATGTCAATGAATTCCGCACTCGTACGTGCAAACATTTCGTCCGAAACCACTTTAATTAAACGTTCGTCAGCCTTGTCCCGCATATTTTTGATCCAGGCACTCAGAATTTCATCTTTGTTTTCCCTTATATAGCTGTATATCAGTTCGTTCATGCTTCCCCTCCTATTTTAACATACCCCATTTATCGGAAACCTCTTTTAAAAGTCTTGTTAAGCAATTGTCATACAAGCTATAAATTTTTTATATGTCATTATATTATTTTCACATTGATTACAAAACGAGACTCTAATGTGCTGGATCACTTCAAAAAATGCTTGACAGTATTCCAGCCCTACTTTTTCACTATAAGGTCTCAGCCACAAATTCGTCAAATAATACAGCGGAATGCAGGACGGGTATTTTATTGGCAGGATACCCAGCAGAAAAAATAAATGACAGGCATCCTCCTATAGCGTGGTCTCTTCTTTACCCTTATATTTTACATAGTCTCTTCGGAAGAAAAGATCAGAATAAAACAAAAAACGCTTTTACAAAAGCGTTTTCCAGGGTTATACAATATTATATTCAAAACTCAATAAGCCCCAAGCTGATTTGGACAGCATCATCGACTTTTTTCATCATCTCTTCATCTAGATGCGTGATTTTGTCAGTTAAGCGCTGTTTATCAATGGTGCGTATCTGCTCCAATAGAATAACGGAATCTCTTTCAAAACCGTAGCGCTTCGCGTTTATTTCGACATGCGTGGGCAGCTTGGCTTTTTGGATTTGGGCAGTAATCGCTGCCACTATAACAGTGGGGCTGAAGCGGTTGCCTATATCATTCTGAATGACCAATACCGGGCGGGTCCCTCCTTGTTCAGAACCGACCACCGGTGAAAGATCTGCGAAGTATACGTCACCACGCTTAACTACAATCAAAGGCTTAACCTCCGCTTACTAAACGTTCCACACAATGGTCAGCCTCATATTCTGCAAGGAAAGCCTCCGAAGCAATTGATAAGTTTATGACTGCCATTTCGATATAGCCACGTTTCATAGATTCGCGAAATTCTCTTTTTTTACGTTCGCGAAGATACATTTCGGTCGCACGATAGATAAATTCGCTGCGATTGACATTTTCCTCTTTTACATAGCCATCTAACTCTGATAAAAGATTTTGAGGTAATCGTACCAATATCTCTCTTGTTGCGCTGGATTCAGACACAAACAACACCTCCACCATCACTACACACCTTATATCTTCATATCTTCCCTTTACAATATTACCATTAATACGGTTATATGCAAAGTGCAGTTATGAATTTCTTTATTCTATTATCTACATAAACACCAGCTTTTTATGCAAGTAACTTAGATTTTACTGTAAATTAATTGTTTTATAAAGGTTAATCTAACAAGGAATTATTGGTAATTATTTTTTTTCCATTTTTTATATAGACTCTTGGCACTCTTGCGGCAACAAGGCAGGTCACTTCATAATTAATGGTTTCCATCTTTTCAGCTATTTCATCCACCGAAATAGTCTGTTCCCCATTGCTTCCTATAAGAGTGACTTCTGTTCCAACATCCAAGTTATAAGGGAGTTTAATCATACACTGATCCATACAGACACGGCCTATGATCGGTGCCCGCAGGCCTTTCACCAGAACTTCCTGACCTTGCAGCTTTCTTAAGAATCCATCTGCATACCCAATGGGCAGCACTGCAATCCACTCGTCTTCTAAAGCCGTATATACAGCTCCATAACTGACGCTCTCTCCTTTGTGCAGTTTTTTCACCGAAACTATTTTGGTTTTAAGGGACATTGCCTCCTGCAGCTGATACGGCAGCAGCGGTTTAATTTCCGGCGATGGGGAAAGGCCATACATGGAGATCCCAAGCCTGGCTGCATTAAATAAACTGTCCGTAAATCTTAGCGAGGCAGCACTGTTGCTGCTGTGTATCAGTTTCGGCTTTGATTCAAGACATCCGACCATTTCCTCAAATTTCCGGAGCTGCTTTTCATAATATTGGGTTTCGACCTCATCTGCTGTTGCAAAGTGGGTAAAGATCCCTTCAAATTCAAATGCCGGATGACTGCACAGCACCTTTTCCGCTGCGGCAATCTCTTCCTTTGTCTTAAAGCCTAACCTGCCCATCCCGGTGTCACACTTAATATGAACCTTAATTGGAGCAGCTCCGGTCCCTTTAGCTTCTTCAAGCCACTCTAAAGTAAAAACAGTCAAAGATATATTATTCTCTGCAGCCAGGGAAGCATCCTCAGGCCGGCTCGCACCCAGAACCAGGATCGGACAATCCAGTCCTTTATTTCTCAGATGCAAGGCTTCGTCTAAAAAAGCTACAGCTAAATAATCAGCCCCTGCTTCTAATGCAGCCCTTGCTGTCTGCTCATAGCCATGCCCGTAAGCGTTCGCCTTCACAACAGCAAATAATCGAACATCTTCAGGCAGATGCTGTTTCATATTCGCAACATTATTATAAATAGAATCTAAATTAATTTCAGCCCAGGTATCCCGATAAAAATTGGTATTCTCCACTGAAGTTCCGCCCTTTAATCATTAATTTGTCTCTCTTATTATTGCTGTTAATTAAAGTCAGGTCAAACCACGCAGCCCCAAAATCAAAAAGAGCCTCGAATAAAGGATGAACGGCTAAAAACCCCACGTCCTTCGGGGGCGCCGTCCTGACCCACAGGACGTGGTGGAGACTCCCGGACCGCCCGCCGGCTCTATTCTCTAAAATGTCAGTTAACAAAGCCCTAAACAAAAGAAAAGCCCTGTCGGTGACAGGGAAACATTAACATTTCAGAGCTTATTTAACTGTAGCACTTTCTACCGAACGTGCCACCATCACCATCTCATCCGGTGACAAATCTTTGGATGCCAGCATATAATCCACACCATCAAACGTCCAGCTTAAAGAGTGATCTGACATGGCACCAATCGTAAAGCCTAAATCAACCGGTTCACCGTTCTTTCGTGTCGATGCCAGGGTAGTTTCCGCATAGCTTGCTTTTTCCTGAATCAGTGTATAGCTTTGCTCACCGCCATATGTCAAAACAAATCGTTTTCCGTTTGCTGTTGTTACTTCTTCTTCATCAATCAGTTCTACACCGTCGATCTTTGCCGTAGGCTGTTTGACGGTGAAAGCCTTATCCTTCGCTTCACCTGCTACCGGGAGCAGCTGGGCACTTGTCATATTTCTTTCCATATCGAATGCATTCTTATCGAAGGATGCCCCAAATTTCACCTTTGTAAATTCTACTGAAACCAGAGTGTTTTTATCTGGGTCCTGTACTTTTACACTGACCGGGGATAAATCACTTTTATTAAAAGTAATAACCTGATAAGGAAGCATTTTGTTGTTTTGATAACGGGTTTTCGTCTCGAAAACAAAATGCTTCTTAGTAGACTTAAACACGGCTGTCTTATCCTCCATGACATCCTTCACCAGCGACTCATAAAGATAAGCCTGACTGCTGTTCTTTGGCCATTCACTCTGGAATTTAAAGCTTTTATTTAAGGCAGGTGTCAGAACAAATACTCCCTCTTTATTTCTTAGGATCATCTGGCTTTGGTCTTTTTTAGGATTTTTCAAATTCACCCGGTAAAAGTCAGGGTTCTTGTGCCAGATTTCAACATTATAAACCTGTGGGTCCTCTCCCATTTGAAGTGTCATTTTGGCACTGGCTTTATACCCTTTCATTTCCGATACTTTTTCATTTAAAGCACTCACAACATCTTCCTGGGATTTAGCACCGCAGGCAGACAGGGCAACCATCATTAAAAGCCCAGCAACAACGAACAGCCACTTTTTCATCTCTTCAACCCCTTTTGGTATTTGAACGTAAAAGGGAGAGGAAAAGGCGATCAAGACATTGCGGGATTGCTCTAACAGCTGCTGCCTGTCTCCACCCGAAGGAGTCTCATCCGGATTGTACTAAGACGGAGACAGTTTATATTCACACTAAGAAGTCTTCATGAACAACCATTTTCCAGCAACACACTTTAACCAGGCCTTGTCTCTCCTAAAGCATTACCATGTATATGAGGAGAGATGAACCAATATGTCCAAAGATGCTGACAAGCAATCTAATTATCTTCGATGATGACCTGCGCGGCTGCATACTCACTGGTGTGGGTAATGCTCAAATGGACATTTCCGCCAATGGGCTTTGCAATAAACGGCTTGCCTTGCTCCGTTTTCAGTATTTCAATATCCAAAAAGGACAGCTGCGAACCAATGCCTGTTCCACATGCCTTTGCAAATGCTTCTTTTGCAGAAAACCTGCCGGCAAGAAACTCCATTTTTCTTTTTTCCCCAAGAGAATCATATATTTCTTTTTCACTGCGGGTCAAAATGCGGTCAGCAAACTTCGGCTGCCTGTCTGCCAGACTCTTGATCCGCTTAAGTTCAATTAAATCCAGACCTATACCCTTGATCATTTAATTCCTCCTTTATTAAATTTCACGTCATATATTTTATAAACGGAAGGTACAATTTAAAGCAGGTATTCAAACCGGAGAGGATGTTATAGTTTGTTTGCTCGGAATGAAAACTTTAAACAGTTTTATACGAATTATCCCGCCGTTACCCTTGTACTAGGCGTTAATTTCATTTTTTTCTTGTTAACTAATCTTTCCATTTTCCCCGCTTCCCTTATCTTTGGAAAAATGGCTGGGGTGAACCTCTATATAGCAAATGGCGAATATTGGCGGCTGCTAAGCCCGCTTTTTCTGCACGGATCCTTCAGTCACTTTGTTTTTAACTCCTTTTCGCTTGCCATCTTTGGTCCATACATCGAAAAGTCCTTGAAGCCTTTTTTCTTTCTCTGCTTTTATTTAACATGCGGACTGCTCGGAAATCTCACGACACTCATGTTTGAACCCCTCACCTTTACACATGTAGGGGCGAGCGGAGCTATTTTCGGCCTTCTCGGCTATTACGCCAGCCTGGTCTGCTTTAAAAAAGACTCGATCGGCAGCCAGCATTCAAGAACAATCCTTACCCTGATCATTGTAGGAGTCACCATGACATTTCTCCAGCCGAAAATCAATATTATGGGACACTTAGGCGGACTCATTACTGGATTTTTCTTGGCCTTTGGGATATTTAAGGTAAAAAAATAGTCTTGTTAGATTACCCTATTGGTACGTCAGTTTGATTGGAGCGTAAGGTGCGAAACTCCTGCGGGAGCAGCGGGTATGGTCCAGCTCCAAGGCTTTAGACCCTCGAGTCATAAGCCAATCAGTCCATGAGAAGAAAAACCGCTTCTCACCGCCTGCTCGTCTTATGCTTTTCAGGTCTCTGCCTTCCTTAAAATTTTGTGTTTTAAAAAGATGAGCCTATCATAAGAGTTCTTAAACCATGTTAATGGGGAAGGCACCGCTTTCCGCTTTTCTTTTTGTCCAGCTCCAAGGCTTTAGACCCTCGAGTCATAAGCCAATCAGTCCATGCCCGCGGAAAGCGAGCATGCCTTGCGCTCCAATCAGCCTCTTTTCGGCTGTTTTCTAAAGGATTGTTGTTTTTCGAGATGTTTTACCTTATCGAACCAGTTGATTGCAGTGGAAGGTGCGAGACTCCTGCGGGAGCAGCGGGACAGGTGAGACCCCACAGGCGATACGCCGAGGAGGCTCACCGCACGCCCAGCGGAAAGCGAGCACCTGGAACGGAAATCAACCTGCCATTAAAAAGCAACAAACTTTGCGAAAAGAGCCTTTCGAAAACAATAAAATACTCAAACTTAAGGAGCAAACCACTTTTTAATTGTCCAGGCATCGTTTTCATCAAGATCCATTACTTTTGCCCGGGCTGGTCCGGTTCCTGAAATTACAGTTGCTGTAATTGAGTTCAGCTCTCTCTTTTGCTGAAAGAAGCTGGAATCTATACGGAGCGCCTGGATTTTGCTTCGTCTTATAATGTATGTATGCCTGGATACCGCCCTAAATCTCAAGGACAGGCAGTCGTCTTTTATCTGCCAGGCCGCATCCCGATAACCGCGATATGCCCAAAAAGTGCTTATTATGATGAATACCAGGGAGGCTAAACCCCATGGACTAAACAAGTATATAAGCCCCGCTGACAAAGGGACAGAAAAACAAAGTTGTCTTAATGCGTACCGGTGCAATGATCGTGATGGCAGGCCATTGCGTAATTCTTCCACTGAATATCCAGGCAGGAAAGCGCGCAGCAATGCTGGTGCTTGATGTGCCTTTATTAAAGGCAGCAGCATGACCCGGGCATTACCCTTGCCAGCAGCGGCCCCTCCAGCATAATACAGATAAACGGTAACGTAACCAAATGGCTGACGGAGGAGATTTTCACTGATTTTAACAGCCTGTATTTTCTTCAGAGGAATGGTGAGCTGCCGTTTTTCAAAGAGTCCACTGGTAAGAATCAAATCTTCGTTTTTCTTTCGTACGGTAGAATGGGCAAATTTACATACAATATGAATGGTTGCTGCCGCATATGCCAGGATGAGAGCTGCAGCTAACAAAAGGATGATGTTAACAAGCCCTGCGGCCGCAAAGCTTTCAAGCCCCCTGAAAATTTGTTTATAAGGTACAACCTCCTGGAATTGGAGGAGGACAGCGGCAGCACCAGAAAATACGATTCCTACACGCCCTGAAGATCCTGCAAAGATAAATAGCTCCCTGAACCGTAAAGTATGGACAGGGTCTTCCCGGCTCTCCTCGTCTGAGGAACCAGTGGTTTCTTGCTCTGTCTTGGAGAGCAGACTCGCGATTTCCTCCGCTTCTTGCCTGGTAATAGCTTCAAGCATCACTTCCGGTTCTTTGGACTTGTTCCCTCCCGCTGTTTCAATCTTTAAACTGACTAGATTAAACAGGCGTTGAATGATACCCTGTGTTATGTCTAGAGAGTGGATGTTATTTAAACGTATATACCTCTTTTTTCTTATTAAAAAGCTATGCTCAATGAGGAATTCGCCATCCTGGACGGAGTAGGAAAAACTCCTCCAGCGGATGATCCCAATGATAAAACTCAAGCATAATGCACCCAAACCAAATAAAAGCTGAGAAGCAATTCCATCCGGCCTGTTCTCTCCAAAGACGAAAACGATCAAATAGGGGAGAACAATTCCTCTTAAGACCTTGAGAGTATGTGTAATCGATGCGACTGGATGTAAACGCCTTGATTTAAACATCATCATCCTCCACGACAGCCATCAGAGAAATGTATTTCCTTAACTGCTCAGCCTCCATATAATCTAAGGCCGGAATTTCATGGGTTGTAGCGGCTGTTGAGATTTCCACGGATGAAAGTCCATATTTTGCTAGAATGGGACCTTGCCTTGTATCCACATGCTGCACCCTCACCATGGGGACAAGTGTCCTCCTGATGACGAACAGCCCCTTTTGAATTTCTATCTCCTTTTCTCTAACTTCATACCTCCAGTGTTTGATCCTGAGAGAGGGTAGAACGAATACAGCAATGACTGTACCTGCAGCAGCTAGAATAAAAAGTACGACAGGAATCCACTTAGGAATATCAAAAAGTGCAGAAAGAACAACAGCACCTGCTGCAATTCCCCACTCGATCAGCGAAAACAAAAAACCGCTGACTCTCCAAACTTGAACAGCCTTTGTTGATATTTGATTTTTCGGTTCCAATTTTTATTCCTCAATTCTTCCTGTTCATCTACAGAAAGTATACTATATTTGTAAAAACCGAACACTTCTTACTTAAAGCTGATACATAAGAAGAGGCGTGTATCGCCATGTACCCTCCCAGCCGCATGCGTACAAAGCGAGTGCCTGCAGTTTTACCCCCAAAGACAATCGAATGTACAAAAAAACCTGCTAGTGTTAAGCAGGCTTTCTCTTTCAAAGGATTTCAAAACTCGCAGCATCAATAAATCGGATTTGCTTATATTGCTTTAAATCACGTACTAATGAAAACAGAGCTTCATCTTTTTGTTTTGCCTCGATCATGCAGTCTATTTGAGGAACACTTCCTTTAATCTTTTCAAGAAATTCTATAAACATTGAACTGTCCACTAGATCGGCATGAGCCCTGAATTCTTTTTCAGATCGCGGGCTTGAGATATGCATCTTGATTGGAAGCTCGGAAAAATCCCAAGTATCCACTATCCTCTCCCAGCTGTCTCCCCAATTCCTTTCATCCCTATTGTGCGCCAAGTGATGATGGTAATCAAAAACGAGCGGGATCCCCAGCTTTTCACATAGATATAAAGTATCTTTTAACGTAAAAGTTGTATCATCATTTTCCAGCATGATCATTTTCTGCAGTGATGCCGGCAGCAGTCCCCAATTATGGATAAACTGTTCTAATGCTTTTTCGATATCATTATAGCCCCCGCCAACATGTACCACACATCTATGTTCAGGATTAATACCCAACCCCTTCAGAAGACCATGGTGCATTCTTAATGTTTTAATCGACATATTGAGAATATCTTTATCAGTACCGTTCAGAATGACAAAATGATCAGGATGAAAATCCACCCGGAAATCCGGATGTTCGCTGAGAAATGTGTGGATTTGTTCCATTGCAGTTTTCAGGGGGCGGAGGTAGTTCCAGTGTGGAAGCTCCTCATGGTTCGCAAGCGGGATTATACGAGAACTAAAGCGAAAAAAACGTATATCATTTGCAAGATTATGCTTTAAGAGCCGGAGGCAGTTTTCTAAATTGGAAACAGCAATTCTCTCAAGTTTTCTAATTGCCGCTTCCCTGTCTGCTATTTTGGAAAACTGGGCAAATGTCATCGTTTTAGAAGGAGAAGCATTCTGTACGTGCATGCTCATAGCTACGTACCCTAGGCGAACTATCGTCATACATATTCCCTCCGCTGTTAGATATCTATAAGTATGTCCGTTAATGTACTAATGCAGTCTTATTTTTAGTAAAGCAATTTGTGAGACTCCGCATTTGGAGGATACCACATATAAAGCAAAAAGAGACCCCGATATGGGATCCCTTTCGATTATATTAATACTGTTTGTTTTCTCTCTTTTGACCTTGTCCGCCTCTGCCAGCAGGTTTTCTGCCGCGTTTTTGGCCCCAGTCTTTACGGTTGTTGGTAGTTGAACCTCTTCCGCTTCTTCCGCCGCCGCGGTTACCTTGGTATCCGCCGCGATCGCGTTTACTGAATGCCGGTGCTTCTTCAGTCAGCTTGATTGGAGTTTGGTCTGGTTCTTTAGCCATAATCTTGATAACAGCTGCAAGCAAGTCTGTAGCATCATGCTTACTTAACAAATCTTCAGCTGTTGCTACATATAGAGAAAAATCTTCGCCTTCTACTGCAGAAAGAATTTTATCCATAACCGCTTTTTGCTGACCTTCAATCGCTTCGCTTAGGGTTGGCGGCTTCATTTTGTCCATTTTTTTCTTAGTTGTATTTTCAATAGCATACAGCTGTGATCTTTCTCGGTATGTTACAAAAGAAACAGCTTCTCCAGTTTTACCAGCACGGCCTGTTCTTCCGATACGGTGAACATAGCTTTCTGGATCTTGAGGAATATCAAAGTTATACACGTGAGTAACACCTGAAATATCAAGTCCGCGGGCTGCAACATCAGTTGCAACTAGTACGTCTATGCTGCCTTCTTTAAATTTCTTCAATACAGACATACGCTTAGCTTGTGTTAAATCACCATGAATTCCTTCTGCCATGTAGCCTCTTACATTAAGTGCAGATGATAGTTCGTCAACGCGTCTTTTCGTACGGCCGAAAACAATCGCAAGTTCTGGTGTTTGAATATCAAGCAGGCGTGTTAAAGTATCGAACTTTTCGTTTTCTTTAAGTTCAATATAAGACTGCTTAATTTTTGAAACGGTCATTTCTTTTGCTTGCACTTTAACTACTTTAGGATCGTGCATGAATTTTTCAGCAATTTTACGGATTGGTCCCGGCATTGTAGCTGAGAACAATAAAGTTTGTCTGTTTTCTTCAGGAACCTCTGATAAGATGGATTCAATATCTTCTATGAATCCCATGTTCAGCATTTCATCAGCTTCGTCAAGAACAACCGTGTTTACATTTCCTAAACGAAGCGTCTTGCGTTTAATGTGGTCTAGAAGTCTTCCAGGAGTACCGACAATAATATGCGGCTTTTTCTTTAAAGCACGGATTTGACGGTCGATATCCTGTCCGCCATAAACAGCCATAACGCGGACACGCTTACCGAAGCCTAGTTTATAAAGCTCTTCAGAAACCTGGATTGCCAGTTCCCTTGTGGGAGCAATAACGATTCCTTGTACGTGCTCTTCATTAATCTCTATTTTTTCCATAAGAGGTATCCCAAATGCTGCAGTTTTACCTGTACCTGTTTGGGCTTGTCCGATAATATCGGATCCCTCGATAGCCAATGGGATTGTTTGTGCCTGAATTGGAGTTGCTTCTTCAAACCCCATTTTTTCGATTGATTTTATAGTGGACTTATCCAGTCCTAATTCGCTAAACAATGTCAATTTTTTCGTACTCCTTTAAATAATTAAGATTTTTTTAAGATCTTAAGAAAAAGCTTTCTTATTATCGCCCAAAAGAATGGCTGAATTACATATCCATATGTAATTTTTCACTTTTCAGGGGAAATACCATTTAACATAAAAACTCGGTAATTAAGCCATTCCTTTAGGCAGGAGCGGCTTTCGCATGTTTTTTCAATTATTACTAGTTACGGCAATGCCGAGTTTTTTTATACATGAAACAGGCCTAAAACGTTTTATAGTAAGCGGTACAGCCTTCTACTTATATTAAAAGCCGCTCGCAGCGGCGAATAAGACCTCATCGCTAGGCCAATTCTAAAGTACTTCACTCTTCCCGTTATGGGAGAACCGAAAAGAAAAATCTCTTTCAAAAGAATAAAAGGCAGTAAATCAAATTCATAAATGCATACATACATGAGGCATTTATAAAATCTGGATTTCTCGCCTTAAAGAATATGTTAACAGTATAACAAACCCTTTGCAACTAAGGAAATTTTTTGAACAGGACATCTTTTTTATTGGGAGCGCATACAAATGTTTCAATACTGCATCCCTTAACGTTCCACCATGATTTATGTTTCTTTTAAAAAATGATATATTTCTTCAAACAGCTTCTCATTTTGTTTACAATGGCAGATTAAATGTTTAGATTCATCGATAATCACCAGGCTCTTCTTACTCGAAGGAATTGACCGGTAAATATATTCCGCGCTTTTCGGAGGTACGATTCCATCCAGCCCCCCCTGAGCAATGAATGCAGGGATTTTAATTTCATTTAAGATACTCCGATGCGTTTTTACAAGCAGGTGGAATTGCCACACTGCAGAAATAGGTGTTTTGGTAATTTTCGTTTTATATCTTATAAAGAGTTCATTATTTTTCAATTGCCCGCGAAAAGCATCTCTGACCAGCTCAAGACTGTCTGCAGCTATTTGTCTCGGATTCACATATATGGCCGCAGCACTCAATAATATAAGCTTAGACACCTGATATTTCGCAGCCAAATAACAGGCTATGATTCCACCCATTGAAAATCCGATCACATATACTTCCTCACATTCATGCAGCAGAGAAAGAAGGGCTTCTTCGGCCGTCTGAATCCAATCTAAATGCTTAATTCCTCTTAACGTGGCCCCGTCACCATGTCCCGGAAGCAGCGGTACGGAAATCTTCCAGGAAGTGTTATTTTGAAGATAGGCGGACAGCGGTTCAACCTCGTATGGTGACCCAGTAAATCCATGTATTAGGAGACAGCCTGTTTTTTTACCACCAGCAATCATACTATCACCAGCCGGGTTCGATTTTATACATTATACCCTGACCTTGATCCATTTAATCAGAGCATCGTGTAAACCAAAAGAGACAGCCCATGGCCGTCTCTTCACAATTATTTTGCATATGGGTTTTTATAACCCGCTTTTAGTTTAACAAGTGTTTCTTTAAGACGTTTTTCTCTTGTTTCCTGTCTTTTCGCGGAAACAATCCAATCAATGTAAGCCTGCTGATAGGATGGTGCCAGATCAGCAAATTTCAACTTTGATTCTTTGTCAGCTTCCAGGAGTTCCAGCAATTCTTTTGGCGGCACGTTCCTCTCTGCCGGATTTTTCGGTTCCGGAGCACTGCTGCCTGCCGCTCTTTTTCTAGGGCTTGTCCCTTCCGCAGCATGCCTGAAGCGGACGGCAGACCAATCGTCATCGACAGCAATAGATGCAACCGCTTCGTACCCTTTTTTCTTAAGAAGATCCCACCCGTGGTCACGGGAAAGATTTTCGTATAATTTAGAGCTTTTCTTCGGATGGGATATCCATAACAGCCCTCCACCATCCAGGCTGTTCAGCCCCTCATCCATCCATTGCTCCAGTTCAGAAATATTCCTGGCAAATACCTGGACAAATGAGTACTTCCTGTCTCTTTCCGGACTTAAATGGACCATAGTCCCTGGATATATTTCAACTTCTTCATCCGTAACATAATTCTCCGGTGAATTTAACACAAGCAGGGACATTCCTTGTTTGATTTGAAGCTTTTTCGAAATATCCTTCAGCATAGGACCGATCCTTTCCACGATATATTTTTATTTACCTTGCAGGGATTGTACAACGTCCTCAAGCTGTACCCCTCTGGATGCCTTAAAAAGAATTAAATCATTTGCAGAAACGGTTTTTTTCAATTCCTCTATTAGTTCGGACTTATTTTCGAAAGCCAATACATTTTCTTCACGGAATTTCTGTCTGGCACCTTCGGCTATATATCTGCCCAGCGCCCCAAATGTGAATACCTTAGAAACCGAAGCTGGGTCTATTAATTCCCCGATTTTGTAATGAAAATCCTTCTCCTCTGGTCCAAGCTCAAGCATATCTCCCAGTACTAAGTATTTACGGTCAAATCCGGTAATTCCGGCGGTCAGTTCTATCGCCGCTTTCATGGAAGTAGGACTGGCATTATAGGCATCATTAATAATGGTTTCTCCTTTTGATCCTTTCGCCATTTCCATTCTCATAGCAGTAAGCTCAAGTTCTTTAAGGCCTTCCCGTATTTTCTGAACAGGGACTCCAAGCTTCATCGCAGCTGAAATGGCCGCTAAACTGTTGAGAACATTATGAGTCCCCAGAACAGGAATTGAAAAGACTGTATCCGGAATGGCATTCACTTCAAAACTGGTTTCGGTTTGTCCGGCTGATATATTCACCGGATACAAGTCATTTGTTTCCACTCTTCCAAAAGAAGTGCATGTAAAGCCTTTCGGTTCAGTAAGACGGCTTGACAACAACGGTTCATCTCCATGATAAATCAAAGTTCCGTTCTCTTTCAGACCTTCTAATATTTCCAGCTTTGCTTCTGCAATTCCCTCTCTGGACCCTAGATCTAAAAGATGTGATTCTCCGATATTCGTAATAATTGCGATATCAGGGCGAGCCAGTTCTGACAGAAACTTAATCTCCCCCCTGCTGCTCATGCCCATCTCAAGTACAGCAGCTTCTGTATCAGGCTCCATAGAAAGAATGGTTAAAGGCAGACCAAGGTGATTATTATAATTTCCTGATGTTTTATGAACCTTAAATACAGTACCTAGAACAGCAGCAGTCATATCTTTAGTAGTGGTTTTTCCATTGCTGCCGGTTATTCCAACCACCCTCATATCAAGCTCGTCGCGATAGCTTCTAGCAAGCGTTTGAAGAGCGATCAGTGTATCTTCTACTACGATAATCGGTAAATGGACCGGGGGATTCGGTACATCCTTTTGCCATAAAGCAGCTGCAGCCCCATCCTCTATAGCTTTTTCTACAAAGTCATGCCCATCCTGCCGCGCCCCTTTAAAGGGTACAAACAAATTACCTTGGCCAATTTTTCTAGAGTCGATCGTGACGCCCTCTATTTCAGTACTCGCAAAACCTTCCGCGCCATTTAACCCATTTACTATTCTATGAATGTCTAATAATCTCTTCTTAAACATGTAATCCTCCTGAAATCCTGTTTTTTTACAATAAACAGACATAAGAAAAAACAGGCAGAAGCCGGCCGCCTGAGGACTATTGCTTCTGCCTAAAGTATTACCTTAGCCTTCCTTCTATTAGAAAGTATATTTAATTTTCTGCTTTTCTTCATAACGTTCAACACCGTATTGAACTAATTTTTCAATCAGCTCTGGATATTCAACTCCTGTGTGCTTCCATAAAAGCGGGAACATACTGAACGGTGTAAACCCTGGCATAGTGTTTACCTCATTAATATAAATATCCCCCTCTTCTGTCAAAAAGAAGTCGGCACGTACCAGGCCTGAGCAATCCAGTGATTTAAAGGCAGTAATAGCCTGCTCCTTCAGTGAGTTGTACGTTTCTTCATCGAGTTCAGCTGGGATAACCATAGCGGTATCGCCATCCTCGTACTTGGCTTTGTAATCGTAGAATTCTGTTTTAGGAACAATCTCACCCGCTACCGAGCATTGAGGTTCGTCATTGCCTAAAACACCTAACTCGATTTCTCTTGCATTCACACCCTGCTCTACAATGATCTTTCTATCAAATTGGAAAGCTTCCACAAAAGCTGCTTCCAATTCTTCCCTTGACGTACATTTGCTGATTCCAACACTTGAACCAAGGTTAGCAGGTTTGACGAAGCATGGATATCCGATCTCCGATTCGACTTTTTCATATGAAGCTTCCCGGTCTTTTTCCCAGCCAGAACGGATAAACCACACATAGGCCACTTGCGGCAGTCCTGCCTGGGCGAAGATATTTTTCATGATTACCTTATCCATCCCAGCAGATGACGCAAGAACACCATTTCCTACGTATGGAAGGTTCATGAGTTCAAGCATCCCCTGAACGGTACCATCTTCTCCATTAGGACCATGTAATAAGGGAAAAATCACGTCAAATCCTTGATGATCCCCTGAATCCCTTAGAGTAAGAGCTGTATCCATAGAAACCTGTCCGGATTCTGGCTTATATTCTAATTCTTTGATTGTTTCAGCAGGTGCCGTCAGCTGCGGTCCGTTAATCCACGTTCCTTCTTCAGATATGTAGATCGGGTAGATATCAAATTTATTTAAATCCAGTGCCTTTAGAACAGCCATGGCTGTCTGCATGGATACTTTATGTTCAGCAGATTTACCCCCGTAAAGCAGGCCCAGTTTAGTTTTCATTCTAAATACCTCCAATTATGTTCAACAGATTCTATTGTAACATGTTCTCAATCAAACGAAAAAAGTTACCCGTTTTTCTTATTACCTTTATTTATAATTTAGTAACACCATTTTTTCTAATGATTTTTATTTCCTTTTTTTACATCATATGAAAAAGAAAGCCTGGGTCGTGCAAGAAATCGAAGGCCGTTTTTTGGTTTAACCCGAAACGTTTATTCCTATGCTTCCTTCTTGGAGCAGAGTCCGATATCGTCCAAAAAGGGGGATTTTTAGTGAGGAGCAACAAAACGCAGCCCAATGACCCCGATGATTATTAGGCATAGAAACAAAATTCTCCGCAGTGATTTAGACTCTTTAAAAAATAACATGCCTATAACCACACTCCCGGCAGCCCCTATTCCAGTCCATACGGCATATCCGGTGCCCAGCGGGATTGTTAAGAGAGCTATGGATAAAAAATAAAAGCTTAACAGGGCGGAGATTAGCGTTAATAAGCTATAAAATGAACTCTTGAACCCATTTGAAAGCTTCATGAACACCACAAAGCCGATTTCGCCTAATCCTGCTATAAACAAGTAAACCCAGTTCATGATTTATCACCCATTTCATCCGAGTCATCATCAGAAGTCATCTTAAGTCCAAATATCCCGCTTAACAAAATGATTAAAAAAACAATTTTAAGCAAACTGAGTGTCTCTCCTATAAACATGCCGATAATAACCGTCCCGGCAGCTCCAATTCCAGTGAAGACTGCATAGGCAGTTCCTATGGGAATCTGTGTAAGCGATTTTGAAAACAGATAAAAACTTATGATCATAAATAGTATCGTAACAATGCTTGGGACCATTTCAGTAAATCCATATGAGTATTTTAAGCCGAATGCCCAAACAATTTCAGAAATCCCGGCGATCAGCAAATAAATCCAGGCCATATAAAGTGCCCCCTTTTTTTCATTCAGGTTTAATCTCTATTTTCATAAACAAAACCGTTACGACGAAGACCTTACGTTATTTTTACAGGGATAGCCGAAAAACATTCTCTCTTTTTGGGGGACATCAGTCTGAAGATTATCAAATATTTACTGCTAAGTCATTATTTTAGGAAATTTAATCCGATTAATTGGTTTACTCCTACGAAAAAGAGATAAAAATAAAGAAACTATTTGGGCCAGTTATATATTCACAAATAAATTGCCCTAGTTCAAAATACTAAGAATACATAAACATTATTGCTCTAGACCCACCAAGTACCGGTTTGTTACTATCTATTATCGAGGTGAAAAATTTGGGAGCAAGAGAATCAATTGCAAAAAAAGTAGCTTGGATAAGTGTCTGGAGCAATATCATCCTGACGCTGGGTAAAATCATCGTAGGCTTGTATGCCCATTCCGATGCCGTATTTGCAGATGGAATACACTCAGCAGCAGACGTATTTGCATCAGTCATTGTTCTACTCGTCATAAAAATATCCAATAAACCTGCAGACGAGGACCATCCGTACGGTCACGGCAAAGCAGAAGTAATTGTATCAGGTGTAGTCGGAATTGTTCTTTTTTTAGTTGCCGTTTACGTTGCGTTTGAATCAATCATCGGCTTCTTCCACCCAATCGAAACACCGAATCTGATCGCTGTGTGGGTAGCTTTATTTTCATATATCTCTAAAGTGCTTTTATACCGTTACTCCATGCGGGTTTCCAAGCAGCATAACAGTAAGGCCATAGAAGCCATTGCCTTTGACCACAAAGCGGATATCGTAGCTTCCATAGCTGCAGCAGCAGGGGTGCTCCTTTCAATCATTGGAGGGAAATTCAACATCGGAATCCTGCTATACGGAGATAAAATCGCCAGCGTATTTGTAGCTTACTTAATATTTAAGATTGCTAAAGAAATGCTTCGGGAAGCTTTTCATATCCTGCTCGAAAGAAGTGTCGAACCAGCTCTTCTACAGGACTATACCGACCTGGTGTGGAACTATAAAGACGTCCGCCGAATTGACAAAATCCGGGCCCGGGAACACGGCCATTACATCCTGGTGGACTTGCGCATATCCATCGACCATGACAAAACAATCAAACAAGGCCACGACCTTACACGAGAAATCCGAAACACCCTGATCAACAAATACGACAATATCGCCGAAGTTCTCATTCACCTCAATCCCTACTATCCTGAGGATGATTTGAAAAGCGGAGAATGATCTTGAATGCAGTGAAGGAAGTGCCCCGAGCAGCATCAGACGAGGTGGCTGTGGGAAGCGGCTTTCTTCGCATAGTCGATATGGCTTATGACTCGGGGGCCTCGGTTTGGAGCTGGGCAAATAGAAATACGAGTACAATGCTATTCAATAGGATATAGTGGCTAAGCTTATAGTTTATCTGGCTGTCGAGAAAGTCTCGGCGGCCCTTTCTACTGTCTTGATCTATACCCAAACCGGTCCAGCCCAGCGCGTGATCGTCTAGGTTTTCTGCACCGAATAGGCGATTTTCTACATGGTCTATGGATAGAAGCGCTGACATTGGACAGTGGATTCCGCTCAGCAATCAGCATATTCCTCAAAAGAAAAGCATAAAGCCTGCTGGATAAGCATAAAGCGCCAAACATAAGCATAGGAAATAGACAGATCATCATAAAAATGGAAAATATAAGCATAAAGCCATGAAACTTAAGCATAAGCCTTCAAACTATAAGCATATCTCCAAGGAAGGTAAGCATAAACGCTAATGGTTGATTCCAAATCCTTTACATTGAATAAAAACCTCTTCCAAAAAGCCTGTTTTATAGAGCTGGGGAGTCAAGCTAGATAAAAAGTTACTAAAATTGTTGTTACATCCGCAAAAAAGACATGTTTTTGGTGAAAAATGGACCACAGGTGTTTCGCAGTGTCCATCTGCTTTCGGTAATAAATGTACGTTTACACAGAGCTCAGGCTGGCTGGACGTATAACCCTTCACCCTTTAAGAGCGGATTTCAGACTTAAGGGGGATTTTTTGATTTTAAGGGGGTTTTTCTAGAATTTAAGAGGGTTTTTTCAATTTTAAGATGATTTTTCTAAATTTAAGTGGAGTTTTTTGATTTTAAGGGGTTTTTCGGTTTTAAGGGTGTTTCCGTTTCTTATATGTTAGGGGGGTTCATTTTAGATTCAACTTACCATATCACTGACTCGCGGTTTCAAAAAACAAACATCTGCGGGAAACCTTCCACGAAAAAATCGCACGCCCTGATTCAGGCCTGCGATTTTATTTTTCCAGTGTCCATTCTCTTGTTTTTCGGTTGAACACAAAATGGGCAGCTGGTTGTTCTGAACGAACGATGTTGCTGTATTCATCCAGCATGTCATCCATATTTACGTAATCACCTAATATCCAGATGGGTATTTCAATTTTGGTTCTGGATAGACGCATATTTCTAAAGGATATGGCAGCTCCCTCGGTCAAAAGGGGGGTAAGTTCTTTCAGGCCTGCCGGCGGGATGACACCATATTCCGCTTTTCTTCTGAGGCCCCCGAGCCATGACTTTTCTCGTTTTAATAGGTCCAGTTTACCGGGAATCAAGTTTCCAAGCATTTCGAAAAAAGTGTCCATCGAGCGATAGTATACTTTATTGAACCAGCCGTCATCGTGGGCAAGATACACATAATGATTTTGGAGCTGACGGTAGAATGGAGGTTTTAGATGGCCTTTACAATGGCCAAGATATAATAATTCTGCAATTTCCTGTCCGTTCAATTCATTAAGAGCTGATTCTTCTGCAAAATCCGTCCAGCAAAAGTCTATGTATTCAGATACATTTTGCTTGAGCAAGTTGGGGAGGTCCTCCTGAAGTACATAATCCATCAGCGTATTCAGGTTGTATTCGCCATCCTCATATTTATGCTCAATTAACAATATATTGCGGAGACCCTGATTTAAGGATCCGGCAAATTCTCTAAAGTCCATGCCATATGAAATGACGAATCTTTCTGAAGCCTGCAGATGAAGGTACAGTATATCTCTCGTTTCTATTTTCATTAAATAAACCTCCGTTACCGAAAAAAGCCGCTCTTGGCGGTTAAGTGCCGCTTCATTCATGTCCTATTCATAATATACCCGCTCGTAGTAAAAATCTATGAGTTTGGAATTAATATTTGTGGTCCATCAAACAATTTATTCTACTATAATAACTTTTTATAGGTAGCATTTACTATTATAACGGAAATATATGTTAGAAAGGTTACAATGGATTTACAATTAATGTTTTTTCGAAATAAAAAAACTTATGCAAGCTGAGGATAAAATAAGAAATAGTAAACCCATCTCACAGCGTTATTTTTATATGGAAAAGGACCTGACCGCTAGCGCCTCAATTATTCTGCGGCAGTAAATAGTCGGCACAGTTAAGTTTCATTGCCCTAGGTTATTGATCGAGAAACCAGCACTAGGCTTCCTTATGTCTCAATACCATCCATCATCTTTCCTGCAGTTGGTGACTGGGTCAAACCCGACATCCTGTAAATTGTCGGTCATTCGAGTTTCTCCCAAAGCTTGATAAGTTTTGTGCCACGGTAATTACACATACTTACAGGACACCTCTTTTATAAATGACGCATAGGTTCCTGTGGTGCTGGGTTCATACCCCTTTTTACCTTTTCAACAGACCAAACATCATATTTTTTGTCATCTTCCTGGCTTTCCGCTATGTTATTTTTATATAGTAAAGAAAAGCAATGTAAGGAGAATTCGAGTGTTAACCATTTATTTAGTCAGACACGGCAAGACCGAATGGAACGTTCAAACCAGATGGCAGGGCTGGGGCAATGGTGAGTTAACGGCGGAAGGAATGCAGGGAGCCACCCTTCTTTCAAAACGACTTAAGGACGAACCTATCGACAAGGTATATGCCAGCTCAAGTAAACGGGCCTATCATACTGCTGAGATCATTATCGGAAGAAGATCTATCGAAATAGTCAAGGAGGATGTACTTCGGGAAATGCACTTCGGAGATTGGGAAGGGCGTACAAAAGATGAAGTGATTGCTCAATATGCAAACGAAGTAAAAGCGTTTTGGGAAACTCCGCATCTGTATACACGCGACCAGGGAGAGCTTTTCCCAGATGTGTATGAACGCGCTGCTGAGGCTTGGAAGATGATTCTCGAGAACCACTCTTCGGGAACTGTGTTAATCGTTTCGCATTCTATCTTTTTAAGGGTCCTGCTTTCATACCTAAAAGATCTCCCGCTTGAGCACCTATTTAAACAGGAGCCTTTATTAAACACCAGCTTAACTCAAATCCAGGTTGAAGATGGTAAGGTATCTATCATTTTCGAGGGAGATACTTCTCATTTAGTTGAATGAGTATGGTGAACGGCTGCCTTCATCTAAAAAAGAGCAGATCCACGCGAACGGTGAATCTGCTCTTTTTTATTTAGCTCTGTTAAATTCGCCTGTTGATTGCAGCTAGCAGGCACTCGCTTTCCTTCGGGGCGGTCCGGCAGCCTCCTCGGCGTTTACGCCTGTGGGGTCTCCCTTAATAGAAAAAGCGGAGGACGGTGACTTTCAAAGTACTTCTTTTAAGAGACTGTGATGAACAAACTCCTTTAAAAAACTATTTTATTAAAGTCAGACACCTGATAAAGAAGACTTGCTGATTGGCAAGCGACAGCGAAGACAGAAGCATAGTCGCCCTTACCACGCTCGAACCGCCACGTCCTGTGGCCCCGCCTGGCTCGCACATCCTGTGCGTCGTGCGTTAGCCAGACATAAGCCGAGCCGCAGCGAAAGGCGCTTTTTGCCTTTTGAGGGCGATTTGGCTTATGACCGAAGGTGTCAGTCCGGAGCTGGACAATAGCCGCTTTTCCCGCAGGAGTCTCTCACCTTACGCTCCAAACAACATAGTTTCAAAATCAACAATGAACTTTAACATAGCCTTTTATTTAATAAACTAAATTAACTGCGCCTTTCCATCAGCAATAACACTTTCCAATAACAAACTTTATTTTTTTGCACACGCGCCCGTCAGATTCAATCACCCATGCAGGTATTGAATGGAGGAAAAGCGATCAGCAGCTGCTTGCAGGAAGGGGTCGAATATAGACTCCATCGGATTTTTACACTTAATTTTTAAGCTTTAAACATGGTTGTTGATTTCCGCTGCAGGAACTCGCTTTCCGCGGGGCGGTCCGGGAGCCTCCTCGGCGTTGACGCCTGTGGGGTCTCCCTTGCCCCGCTTTTCCCGCAGGAGTCTCGCACCTTCCGCTCCAATCAACATCGTGCAAAATCAACAATAACCTTTAACATAGCCAATTTTTAAAAAGTAAAATCTGCACCTCTAAACAAAAATCCCTGTATAATTGGCTTCTGGTCTATATATAGTATTATCTTCAGATTGTTCCAGAACATGTGCAGCCCACCCCGCTGTCCGGCTGGCCGTAAAAGTAGGTGTGAACAGCTCAGCCTCCAGATCAATGGACCGCATAACAGCGGCTGCATAAAACTCGACATTTGTATAAAGCTTTCTCCCTGGTTTGTATTCCTTCAGGAGCTCAATCGCCTTCTTTTCTACGGCAGCCGCGAGGTCGAGCCACTTGTCTTCTTTTCCAATTGAATGAACAATTTCGCTGAGTGCGGCAGCCCGTGGATCCAGTGTTTTGTATACCCGGTGGCCGAATCCCATTATTTTCTCTTTCCGTTCCAGCTTGCCGCGGATCCAGCTTTCGGCACTCTCTTTATCTCCTATTTCATTCAGCATAGCGGTGACTTCACTTGGTGCCCCGCCATGGAGCGGTCCTTTCATTGTTCCAATGGCTCCAGTGACGGCAGATATTAAATCCGATTCCGAAGAGGAGACAACACGTGCTGAAAATGTAGAAGCATTCATTCCATGTTCCATTGTTAGAATCATGTATGCTTCAAGAGCCTTTATATGTGCCGGACTTGGCAGCGCGCCTGTAAGCATGTATAAATAATTTTCCACGTGAGCGAGGTCCGATCTAGGCTCTACAGGTACAGTTCCCTTTGTTCTATGATAGCGGTAGGCAATGATGGTCGGTATGATAGAAGTGATTCTAGCTGCCTGCTCTGCTGTGGGCTTCCACTTATATTCTTCCGTCCCCAGGGCCGATACTGCCGTGCGCAGCACATCCATAGTCCCCATATTATCAGGAAGAGATTCCAATATCTGTATTAAATATGCAGGGAGGCTTCTCTCTTGCTGCATATACTCCTTCAATATTTGAAGTTCATGTTGATCAGGCAATTTTTTATGCCACATCAGAAAGCATACCTCTTCAAAACTTCTGCTTACAGCCAAGTCCCGAGCTTCATATCCTCTGTATACAAGCCTTCCTTCATTTCCATCGATAAAGCTGATCTGTGTTTCAGCCGCAATAACTCCTTTTAATCCTTTGGCAGCCATACAATCCCACCTCTCCTCTTAGTTTCATTATATTTGATATAATTGATAACTAATAATACAGAATTGTCTTATTTTTGATTAAAAATAGTAATCAGAGGTGGCTTCATATGGACTTAAAATGGATTCAGACCTTTCTCACAGCGGCAAAAAATGAAAATTTCCGGCAGACCGCGGAAGAATTATTTTTATCCCAGCCGACAGTCAGTGTACATATAAAACTTTTAGAAAAAGACCTTGGGATGGTATTATTTGAGCGGTCAGGCAGACGGGTCATCCTTACAGAGGAAGGCAGAAGGTTCGTCCCGCATGCAGAAGCAATTCTCTGGGCCTGCCAAAACGGATTGGAAGACCTAAATCGATTTAAACAGGGATTATCAAAGAAGCTGACCCTGGCCATTTCTCCATTAATCGCAGCTTCCATCATGCCAGCCATCCTTAAAAAGTATATGTCTCTACACAAAAATATTGAAATCGAGGTACAGGTGCTCGAATCAAAGGATATCGCCGGAGCGATCCTTGCCGGAAATGCGGATCTCGGGCTGACCCGGCTGCAGATTAAGCATCCGGATCTGATGAGCAGAACGCTTTATGAGGATAAGATTATTTTGGTCGGCCCATATGACGGAGGAGAACCAGAAAATAGCCCGCCGCTCGATGCAGAGGAAATACTGGCTCAGGAGATACTCATTACACATAACCATCCTGAATATTGGAACGAACTCGTCCGAAGCCTGGAACAGCATATACACTTGAGAACAATGGTCGTCTCTGAGGTTCATGTAACAAAAAGGTTTATTGAAGAGGGGCTCGGAGTCTCGTTTTTGCCAATTTCCACTGTAAGAAGGGAGCTCTTTGAGGGAAGGCTTCTGGAAATTGATTTTAGTATATTTCAGCTGCCAGTTGCACGCACGTATGTGGTCATGAAATACGAGCACTCAATCCAGAAGCACTTTTTGGACTTTCTGTCTAAGTTCCGCCTTCCTTAGGAAACAGAGAAATAAAAAAAGAGACAGTTCTATACAGTCTCTTCTCTTTTCTTCTTTCTTCCAGAAAACATCCGGATTCCAATTCTTGAGAATATTATTATTACAAATAAACTAATCACACCTAGCCCCGCTTCATTATGTTCAAATAGTTTGAAGCCCACACTGAACATGGTGAAAATATAGAGCATTCCCAGCATTTTTTTAATCTCTTCACTTGAAAATAAGCGGATTGCTTTCACTCCTGCCTGCGCACCTGCCAGGCCCCCTAGTAAAAGAGTGACTGAGAGCTTTAAGTTAAATTCAGTTGTTAAGGCATAGCCTGCAAAACCGGCCGATACAATCATCAGAACTCCAACGACACTTGTACCCACAGCCTTTTTTGCTGATTCGCCAAATATGGTAATCAGGAGCGGAACGATAATGAATCCTCCGCCTACTCCCAGCGCAGAGGAAACAAAGCCTCCCAAAAAACCGATAACTATCAAAGCTAGTATCGGCCTGCGGACCACCACTGACTGATTGCTGCTTACGGACCGCACTCTGCCTTTTTTAAGCATGGTATATGCAAAATATAATAATAGCACTAGGTAAAATAACGGAATGACGGTATCATCAAAACCTTTTTTCTCTGTCCATAAAACAAGGGGCTGTGCGGCCTGGGTAGCTGCAATACCGCTTGCCCCGATGATCAGCGAGCGGCGGATGCGGGTATTTTTCAACCGAATGTGCCCGACCATTCCTGAGACAGAAGTCCCCGTTGTATAAAAAAGGCTTATGGTGATAGCCTCTACCGGAGAAACCCCCGTCAACAGCAGAATGGGGGTCAGAAACATCCCTCCCCCAATTCCAAACAACCCGGACATTACACCGATTATGGCCCCTAATACTAGATACATCCATACATGTTCCACATTACCTGCTCCCCCGGGGTACATTTTTAATTCTTCATGTCTACTGTAACATAGTGGTCTCTAGCTGAGAACAGTCACTGGCCTGCACATGAAATCATTCCCTGGGATTGAATGGGTTTTGCCGGCGCAGCACCAAAGCTTATGAAAGGCAGCGTTTTAAGCTAGTCTTAGCGTCGGGAAATAATTCTTTTTCTCGCTTTTAGTATCGGGGAAACCTTGTAATTGAGCCGGGAAATGGGGGACTGTCCCCATAAAAAAAAGCTTGCGCCGGGTGTTCCGGCACAAGCTTCCTGTTATGCTGCTTTTTGGTCTGCATTTTTGTCTATTTTGTAGCCTTCCCATCTTGCAATTACTATAGATGCAAGGGAGTTCCCTACAATGTTCACACATGTACGCATCATATCCAGGATACGGTCAATTCCGGCGATAAAGGCTAGTCCCTCAACTGGAAGGCCGACTGTTCCTAATGTGGCTAGGAGTACTACAAACGAAACTCCCGGCACTCCTGCAATTCCTTTCGAGGTAACCATCAGTACCAGAAGGAGTGTGATCTGACTTGCTATGCTCATATGAATCCCGTACATTTGCGCAATGAAGATTGCAGCAAGTGCCTGGTATAAAGTCGATCCATCCAGGTTAAAGGAATACCCAGTCGGAATAACAAACGAAGTAATGGACTTCGGTACGCCAAGCTTCTCCATTTTTTCAATGAGCCTTGGAAGTACAGATTCAGAACTTGATGTTGAAAATCCAAGAATTAATTCATCCTTAAGATATTTAATAAGCTTGAAAATGCTGAAGTTGCACATCTTAGCAACAATACCAAGAACTACGATTACAAAGAAGATCATCGTTCCATAAACCACTAAAACAAGTTTTCCTAGTGGAATCAATGAGCTTAATCCAAACTTGGAAACAGTAATCCCAATTAAGGCAAATACACCAAGAGGAGCAAGCTTCATAACCTGGTTCGTTACGTGGAACATCGCATCGGCAGTGCCCCTGAAGAAATTAAGTACAGGCTTCCCTTTTTCCCCGATTGCCGCGATTCCAAGCCCAAACATAACAGAGAAGAAGATAATGGCAAGCATGTCGCCATTGGCCAATGCTTGTATTGGATTTGTAGGAACGATATTCACGAAGGTTTCTACAAATGAATGATGGGCCGATGTTTCGGCTGTATCTACATACGAATTGATATCCGTTTTGGTAAGTGCACTTCTATCAACACCCGCTCCCGGCTGGAAGATATTAGCTGAAAGAAGGCCGATTACGATTGCCAGTGTTGTAATGATTTCAAAATAAAGAAGAGTTTTGCCGCCGATTTTACCTAGAGTTTTGGTATCGCCAACACCGGCAACCCCTACGATAATACTGGAAATAACAATCGGCACTACAATCATCTTAATCAATCGAAGGAATATATCCCCTATTGGTTTTAAGTAAGTCTCGACCTCTGGATTTCCAAAGAATATCGCGCCGACCGTAATACCTAAAACCAGCCCGATAAAAATCTGCCAGGCCAGGCTAATTTTTTTCATGCTCATCTCCCTTTCTATGCTGTTATATATCGCTTCGTACCAGTTAAAAGGAAAAAAAAATACACTGAGGGCCTCTCAGTGCAGTTATTGCTGCATGATGTTCCCTTCTAGCTGCATACGAGGTTAGCTGTCGGATTCGGACATGAGAACATTGCCCTTCCTTTTTTAAAAAAGGATTCACCCCTAGTAATGTAAAACATTACGATAATCGGTTCCCCCGCTCAATGGACTAAGCGTATATTATGATAATCAAAATATTATCTTAAAATACTGATAGTGTAAATGGTAATTTAATCCCAAATGTTCTCTGTTTTTTCATAACACCGTTTTCACCGAATTAATAAATTATTTAATTATTAAAAAAGTATTCTAGTAAAATACCTACACGGATAAAGGAACGGATAGCATTTTGAGGTGCTGTTTTAAGTTTACAATTTCAGCAGGAGTTTCAAGATAGACCTCCCCATCTGAATCTGCCTTCATCGTTTTTTCTGTTTCAACTTTTAGACTTCTGGCTTGCATGTAAATAAGCTCAGAATTTTCAATCTCTCCATCAGGCCAGGCCCGCTTGAGGCTTAAGATTTCTTTGAATAAGGCCAGGCTCGAGTTTTTCACTACGACAATATCAAATAACCCATCATTTGTCTGGATATTAGGGAATGGGAGCGCATTAGTTCCTATGTAATTACCATTGATTATTAAAATCATAACGGCGGAATCTTCCAGGATTTTGCCGTCATACGTTAATTTAAATGGAAAAGGGTCTATCTCATTGAACGTTTTAAGTGCACTTAGGAAATAACTCAATTTCCCAAACCTTTTCTTTTGGTCCGGATCAATATTAGAGGACGCTTCAGTAATGAGCCCTATCCCCCAAAAGTTGAGAAAATAGCTGTCATTTACTTTTCCTACATCTACTTCAATAATGTCACCCTCCATTAGTGCCTGTGATGCTTTTTTGATATCCTGGGGAATATTCATTGTACGGCTGAAATCATTGCATGTACCATTTGGAAGAATGCCAAGCACTGGTCTTCTATCAAGGGAGGCAATTCCGTTTACCGCCTCATGGACAGTCCCGTCACCGCCTAGAATAAACACCGCATCCATTTCCTCTCCGCGCTCCCTGCAAATTTCTTTAGCATGATCAGGCTTTTGGGTGGCTATTAAAAAAAGCTCCTCTACTTCCGAAGCAATTGCAGGAATGCATGAACCCAGCGTTTTATCTAAATCATTTTGACCAGCAGCCCCATTGTACAATAGCATGGCTTTTTTATACTTCATAGGGTTTCACCTTTTCTAATAGATTAATTAGTTAGTTCCCTTTTTCCCACTCTTTTTAAACTCCCAGGAATTATTTTTCACCAGAGCACTGGGCCGATAAAAAAAGGCTGTCGGGATGCCCGCCAACCGGTAACTCTTGCAGATCCTGATTTATTCAGCTGGATTTAGAAATGATTCCAGCAGAAGTTTTACTTGAGGCCATTCTTCTTTCAGGATGCTGAAAACGACTGAACTCCTAATATAGCCGTCATGCATAATGCGGTCATTGCGAAGGACTCCTTCTTTTACCGCACCAAGCCTTGATATCGCATTCTGGGATCTAATGTTTCTTGAATCCGTCTTGAACTGTACCCGATTCATACCCAGTCCTTCAAAAGCATGGGATAACAACAAGTATTTACATTCCGTGTTAAGTCTGGTTCTCCACACGGAAGGATTATACCACGTCCATCCTATTTCAAGGGACCTATTGGGCAGTGAAACATTTAAATACCGGGTGCTCCCTACAACATTGCCCGTCTCTGTATCGATAACCGTAAATGGCATTTCCTGGCCAATTTTTTGTTGATTAAGAGCTGTTAGGACAACACTCTCCATAGCAGCCCTATCTTTCATATCAGTGGACATATAACTCCAGATATCAGGTTTTTCAGCAGCTGCAAAAAGCTCGTCAATGTGTGACTGCTCAAGCGGAATCAATTTTGCTCTCTGCCCTTTTAGAATAATTTTTTCCATTTATGTCTTCACCTCAATTTTCTTTCTCCCTTTTGGAATTCGGTATAAACTCCGTTCTTCCTTCTTATAGAATACCGTAAATTACTCCTTAGCTGAAAAAAGTAAGATTGTATTTTCTAAAACAAGGGGAAAATATAAATAATAATGAGGTTATAACTATTGGGAGGCGGATCGTTTGCTGAATGCTGCATTGTGGGGCGGATTTGCTAGTCTGTCGCTATTCTTCGGCTCACTTATAGCGATATACTTCAATCTGCCAAAAAAAATCATAGGTTTCATCATGGCGTTTGGAACTGGAATATTAATTGGAACTTCCTGTTTTGACCTTCTAATGGAAGGTGTTGAACACAGCGGAATTAAAGCTACTTCTCTGATATTTATGGCCGGATCGGTTGTCTTTATAGCAGCAGAGCTTCTCATAGTCAGAAAAGGTGGCCGCCAGAGAAAGCGATCCAGTAAGAAAACGGAGAATCATTCCGGATTAGCCATTTTTCTAGGGACATTAATGGACGCTATTCCTGAATCCATTGTCATCGGAATCAGCACGATTGCAAGCGGTTCTGTTAACCTTGTATTTATTGCCGCAATCTTTATAAGCAACTTTCCGGAATCTCTATCAAGCAGCGCCGGCCTCCGGGCTGATGGATATTCCAAAGGTAAAGTCCTCTCTTTATGGGGCAGTGTTGTGATCGTTTCCGCGGTCAGTTCTGTCCTTGGCTATGTGTTTCTGAAAAACAGCTCTGAATCAGTAATCGCTTCCATCGGGGCATTTGGCGCAGGCGGTTTAGTCGCCATGGTGTGTTCCACAATGCTTCCGGAGGCTTTTGAAGAAGGAGGTCCGCTTGTCGGACTGATTGCTTCCTTTGGATTAATTGTTTCACTTTTCTTTTCGCACCTATAATTTGTGGTCTTTCCGCGGTCCCGGCGGTGAATTACTCTTCACATCCATAGGTATAATGAATATAATAGGTGTATCTATAGAAAAAGCGATGACAAAGAATAGTACATACTTTTAGCATTTAGGGACCCTTTTACAAAGATGGGCGTCTCATTAGAGAACTGATGGCTGGTGGAAATCAGTATGCTGGGTATGGAATGGGCTTTCGAGCTTCAAACCGAACCTTTGATGAAGTAGGCTTTGACGGTGACTCCGTTACAGTTGCAAAGCGAGCCTTTAGGGAGCATTCCTTGGGCTAATTAAGGTGGTACCACGGGTTTCTCGTCCTTTTTGGATGAGAGGCCCTTTTTTATTTTTATCAAAAGTCCATGCTGGAGGAATAATCATGACAAAACCTGTAGTGCTTACTGGAATAAAATCTACTGGCACCCCTCATTTAGGAAATTATATCGGAGCCATTAAACCTGCGCTTAGAATGGCAGCCTCCGCAGAAAACCAGGGAATCTATTTTATCGCTGATTATCATGCACTCAACTCTGTACAGGATCCTGTACTCTTTCGACAATACGCCTATGAAATTGCAGCAACATGGCTGGCACTCGGATTAAATCCCGAAGAGGTCATTTTTTATAGACAATCGGATGTTCCAGAACTTATGGAGCTTCACTGGATTCTTTCATGTGTGGCACCAAAAGGGCTGATGAACAGAGCTCATGCATACAAAGCTGCAGTAGACAGAAATAGCACGGAAGGATTGGACAAAGACCACGGAGTGAATATGGGGTTGTTTAGTTATCCCATTCTAATGGCTGCTGATATCTTGTTATTCCAATCAGATAAGGTTCCCGTCGGCAAAGACCAGATTCAGCATGTTGAATATGCCCGGGACTTAGCCGAGTACTTCAACCGTACTTTCGGAGATACCCTTAAGCTGCCCGAGTACGTCATCCAGGAAGAGACCGAGCTGCTGCCGGGGCTTGACGGGCGAAAAATGAGCAAAAGCTACGGCAACACCATTTCTTTATTCGAGGAACCAGCTAGATTAAGAAAACTGATTAATAAAATTAAAACAGATTCATCTGCTCCTTCCGAACCGAAGGATCCCCATGGTTCTACCCTATTTCAGCTTTATAAAGAATTTGCTTCTACAGAAGAAATCGATCTGCTCCGTGAAAAATATAAGAGCGGGATTGGCTGGGGAGACGTAAAAAAAGAAGTATTCCTAGTTATTGACCGGGAATTGGCAGAGGCCCGCCAAAAATATAGAGAGCTTCTTGATAACAAGGAACTCATCGATCAGATATTGGAATCCGGCGCGGCAAAGGCACGAATCCTGGCTAAAGCGGAATTAGTCAAAATTAAAAAATCAATCGGCTTGTAAAAACAAGGCTGCTTAGGCAGCTTTGTTTTTTTCATGCATAAACAAGAATGATTTTTTAAAAAACAGCAAAAACGAGATTGACGAAACAGCATAATGCAGCAATAATAGGAATATAGTTACTATTATCCAACTAAAAAGGGAGGGTTTTTTATGTTTTCTGAAGAAAGAAAAAAGCAGATTATGGAGCTATTAACCCAGAATGAACGCGTGCTTGCAAAGGAATTAGCGGACTTATTCCATGTATCAATCGACTCCATCAGACGTGATTTAACCTCTATGGAAGAAGAAGGGCTTTTAAAAAGAACACACGGCGGAGCCATCCCGTTACAGCAAACTAGAGTTATCCCTTCACCGCCTTCCATTCGGTATAGTGAAGCAAATGAATATGACCAGGCCATTGCAAATTATGCGGCGTCACAGATCAAAGACCAGGATACCGTTTTTATAGGCGGAGCTTCCCTACATTATGCCATGCTTCCATTCCTTCCGCGTGATATCCACTTCACTGTTGTAACAAACTCGGTAAAAATTGCGGATTCCCTCCGTGAAGAGGAGCATATCGATCTCTACCTGATTGGCGGCAAAGTCAAGAAATCAGGTAATATAACAGATGCATTATCTCACGAATTCATCCGGCACTTTAACCTGGATATCTGCTTCCTGACAGGAGGAGGCCTTACCGCAACAGGTTTAAGCACGGCAACTCCCGAGGTTGCACTGGGAGCCCGCCTGATCGCAGAACAATCAAGAACCGTGATCTGTCTTATGGGACACCGAAAATTTGGAACTGCCTCGTTTGCAAAAATTCTTCCGGTTTCCAGATTGAATTACATTATTACAGACGAAGAGACTTCAGAAGACAAGTTAAGAATCATAAAAGAACAAGGAACTCAAATTATTGTAGCGAAAAAAGAATAATCATGCAGAAAACAGCAGATGTGTGGCTTTATTTAATTTTTACAATAAATAGGATTAATCACGATAATTTCTTGATAAACTACTCTTATACATACTGATAAGGGGGAAATCGTTTTGCCACTAATAGGTCTGCTAAGAGCGTTTGCTATTCTGGAAGGTGTCTCCTATCTCGTACTTTTGCTCATTGCTATGCCATTAAAATATTGGGCCGACATGCCGATGGCGGTTACAGTAACCGGGGGAATGCATGGCTTCTTATTTATTGGATTCGTTATTCTCGTAGCAGCCGTAATGATGCTTAAAAAGTGGTCCTTTGCCTGGGCCATCTGGGCAACATTCTTATCATTCATTCCGTTCGGAACCTTCTGGCTCGATAAACAGCTTAAACATAATAAAAACGGAGTTCCTTTTTTATAGAGAGGCTCTTTTCGCAAAGTTTGTTGCTTTTTAATGGCAGGTTGATTTCCGTTCCAGGTGCTCGCTTTCCGCGGGGCGTGCGGTGAGCCTCCTCGGCGTATCGCCTGTGGGGTCTCACCTGTCCCGCTGCTCCCGCAGGAGTCTCGCACCTTCCACTGCAATCAACTGGTTCGATAAGGAAAAACATCTCGAAAAACAATAATCCTTTAGAAAACAGCCTATATAAAAGAGTTGGAATTTATGTGAGGGCTTCTGCTGTTAGTTAGGCAGGTAGCAGTGAATAACGCAGCATTAAAATGTATAAGTGAAATGGTATTTATGGAAAACATGCACCTGTTTGAAAGGCCTGACGTTATTCTGTACCATCCAGGTCACTTTCCAGAATTAAACGAGCAGCTAGTGAATTACTATAGAAAATACGGAGCTCATTTAATAATGATTCCAGAAGTCGTTAACTCATTCTTGAACTGCAGTGAATATGAATTCTATGCCCCGCTTTTAATAGCAGAGGGAATTAAAGGGGAAAAACTGATGCCAATTCGAACCATCAAAGGTTTAGGTGTTGATCGTGTTATTAAATCGGCTTTTGAATTTCTTAACGGCTCCCATCATAAAAACATTTTATTAGCCGGAAAATCCTTCTTCTGCAGACGATTCTACCTGCTGGCTTCAATTTATGCTAACGATGACAAAGTAATCGATATATTACCACTCCAAGACCATAGAGAGATCGTTCCCTATAAGTGGGAACAAAGCGAGAAAGGCAGGGCCAGAATTCTTAACGAGCTCGAACAATACCCGAAGATTATAAAAAAACAAATGGGTTTTGAGTGGAATTAGTGTGCTGTCAGCACTTTTTGCGGGTGACGACCTATACGACGCTGTGATTTTTAGCAGCGAATGCATGTTATGTGGCTAAACAACAGTTTTATGTGGCTTAATTTCGGATTTATGTGGCTATCTTAACTTTTTATGTGGCTAACTCCTACTTTTATGAGTTTTAGTTAAATTTCTTGGCCGCCTCAGATGAATAGTACTGCGTCCCATCATGAAAAAGAGAGGGAAGTAACCCTCTCAGGCTGTCGAGAGTGTTTCGGCAGCCATTTTACTATTTTGATTTAAGAGCATTGCCATTAAAAAGAGCATTCTTATCCAAAGATTAGCATATTCCTCTAAAATGAAGCATAAAGGCATCTGGATACGCATAAAGCATCATACATAAGCATTGGATAAAGAGAGATAAGCATAAACGTTCAAAACATAAGCATAAAACCTAAAAACGTAAGCATAAACCTTCTGAACTTAAGCATATTTTCCATAAAGTGAAGCATAAAACCATGCTGTATCAACCGATTCTAAACATTTTGTAAAAAAACCTCTTCCAAAACGCATGTTTCTAGAAGCTCGGAGCTAAAGGTATTAAAAAAGGGAACCAAAAGTATGGTTCAGCCCCCAAAATAGCGGTTTTGCTGTTAAAAAAGCCCACAGTTCTCGTTTTATAGTTTCGCGGAATCATGTAGTTACCGGGTAGCGGCATACACTATAAAACCGAATAATGAAATACCTTTAATCTTAAAGGCTCTTTTCTAAAAGATTGTTGTTTTTTAATAGTCCTGTGAACCTACCCTATTGTTATACAGGTTGATTGGAACGTAAGGCGCGAGACTCCTGCGGGAGCAGCGGGGCAGGTGAGACCCCACAGGCGAAGCTGAGGAGGCTCGGGCGCCCGCCCCGCGGAAAGCGAGCATCCTGTAGTGGAAATCAACCCCCTTGTTCTAACAACAAAGTTTGCGAAAAACAGCCATCTTAAAAGAGTGGTTACAACCAATTTATGAAACAGTTTTCCTGTCAACGTAGAATGTTCACCCCTAAGAGACCAGCGCAAATATTACCCAAGCTGACAGGGAAGTAACACGAACTTCTTCTATATATCAGACATGCAGGTCCCCATCCCCCTAAAGCTCATCAAACCCATTATCCATGTGGTTCACTTTTACATACTGCCTCGACTTCTGTTCAAAAAAATCTGATTTCCCGAGATCGGCATCTTCATATGCTTTAATCCAGCGAAGCGGATTGGTGCGATAGCCTTCAAAGGGCCTTTCGCAGCCCAGCTGGTTGGCTCGGACATTGGCGTAGAACTTGATGTAATCTTCTACATCAGTGATGGCTATCCCTTCTATACGGTTCCCGATTATGTACCGGGCCCACTCAATCTCAAGCTCCGCGGCTTTTTTAAAGGTGTCCACTACAAAATTCCGCAGCTCCTCTGTATCCTGTCCAGGATTTTCAGCCAGTATTTCTTTGAATATCTTAACGAATAAATCCACATGAAGCTGCTCATCCCGGTTGATATAATTAATCATAGTGCTGGTACCCACCATTTTCTGGTTTCTGGCCAGATGGTAAAAGAAAGCAAAGCCCGAGTAAAAAAATAAGCCTTCTAATACCACGTCGTACACGATAGATTTAAGAAGATTTTCAATTGAAGGTGTTTCGGCAAAGTCCCTGTATCCATTTGTAACAAAGTCATTTCTTTTTTCTAAAATGGGCTCAGTGCGCCAGAATTCAAATACTTGATCCTGTACCCCCTTGGGAACAAGACTCGATAGCACATAGGAGTATGAGTGATTATGGATGACCTCCTGCTGGGCAAGAATGATCATTAATGCAGACAGGCTTGAATCGGTTATATACTCTGAAACCTTACCCGCATAATCGGTTTGGATGCTGTCAAGCAAAGCCAGGAGTCCGATGATCTTCAAAAAAGCGTCTTTTTCTTCCTCCGTTAACTCAGGAAACTGCTTCATATCCTGTGACATATTAATCTCAAACGGTGTCCAAAAATTGGCGAGCATTTTTTTATATTTTGGATAAGCCCAGGGGAACCGGACATCGTCCCAGTTTAATATATTCGAGCTCTCTCCATTAATAATCCCTGTTGATCGATTCGGACCTTCTTTGTCCATAATAGCCCTTTTGATAAGATTCGATTCTTTCATTTGATTCACCCCTTCTTAACTTGAACAGGATTCACATTCTTCTATATCGGAAGAAGTGGATCTCACATAGTAAGTTGTTTTTAGATTTCGTTTCCAGGCTGTCAGATGCAGGTGCAGCAATTCTTTTGCTTTAATCGTATTAGGGATGTAAAAGTTAAACGAAATGGCTTGGTCAATATGCTTCTGGCGGACTTCATTCTGCTTAATGCTCCACTCTTGATCCAGAAGATACGCTGACTTATAGTACCAGGTCGTATTCTCGTTTAAATCCGGTGCAGTAACAGGGATTCTGTAATTCTTCTTTTCTTCCGAATAAAACTTGCGGAAAATAGGATCTATGCTCGGAGTGCTTCCCGCAATTAATGCTGTCGAGGCGTTTGGGGCAACAGCCATTATATAGCCATTTCTTAAGCCGCTTTCCTGAGCATCCTGCATAAGACTTCTCCACTTTTTGGTATGATAGCCCCGTTTTGAAAAATATTCTCCGCTCTCCCAATCCGACCCTCGAAAAACTGGGTATTCGCCTTTCTCCCGGGCAAGCTCCACACTTGCTTTTATTGCCTGATATGCGATTTCTTGATAAAGCTCGTCCGCGTAATGAACCGCCTCGTCACTCTCCCATTTGATCTTTTCCAGGGCAAGCAAATGATGCCACCCGAATGTTCCCAGGCCAATAGCACGGTATTTCTTATTGGTCACTTCTCCCTGCACAACAGGAATCGTATTGATATCAATCACATTATCTAGCATCCTCACTTGAATGGGAATCAGTCTTTCCAGCACGCCTGCAGGGACTGCTTTTGCTAGATTAATAGAGGATAGATTACAGACTACAAAATCGCCTGGCACTTTCTCAACAATAATTTTCCCATCTCTAAACCGCTCTTCCGTTTGAATAGTCGCACTTTGGTTTTGGGTGATTTCTGTACATAGATTTGTACAATAAACCAGTCCTTGGTGGCTGTTGGGATTCTTCCGATTTACCTCATCGCGGTAAAACATAAAAGGCGTTCCCGTTTCCAACTGGCTCCTCATAATCGATTTCATAATTTCAATGGCTGGAACAATGGTCTTCGATAGTTTTTCATTACTTACGCATTCTTCATATTTTTTTCTGAAGGAGCCTTCCCCTTTTTCCTCATCATAAAAATCCTCCAGAGAGAAGCCCATTATGTCCCGTACTTGATGGGGGTCTAATAGATGCCAGTCCCCGCGGGATTCCACCTGCTCCATAAACAAATCAGGAATGCAGATGCCCGTAAAGAGGTCATGGGTCCTGTACCGTTCATCACCGTTGTTAAGCTTTGCATCCAGAAACGAGAAAATATCTTTATGCCATACATCGAGATAGACGCTGATTGCTCCCTGCCTCTGTCCAAGCTGGTCCACACTTACGGCTGTATTATTCAGCTGCTTCATCCAAGGAATAACACCGGAGGAAGCCCCCTTAAACCCTTTAATATTGCTTCCCCTGCTTCTGATTTTGCCTAAATAAACCCCGATGCCGCCGCCGTTTTTGGAAAGGTTGGCTATATCGGTATTACTGTTATAAATGGACTGAAGGCTATCGTCCACTGTATCGATGAAGCAGCTTGACAGCTGACCCCAGTTCTTTCCGGCGTTTGATAAGGTTGGAGTCGCCACCGTCATATATAAATGGCTCATCGCCCAGTAAGCTTCCTTGATAAGGGCTGTGCGCTTGTTCTTGTTTTCCTTCTTCATTAAAGTCATGGCAATGACCATAAATCGTTCCTGAGGAAGCTCAAATAGATCGCCGGAATGGCTTCTTGCAAGATACCGGTCAGACAGCATTTTAATTCCTATGTAAGTAAAATAATGATCCCTGGAGGGTTCTATAAAAGTACCAAGTAAATCGATCTCTTCCCGGGAATAAAACCCTAATAAATCTCCGTCATATATCTTTCTTGAAGAGAGCTCCTCTATGAGTACATAAAAAGAGCCGTAGTCAGTGTGACTGCCTCTATTCTGTCTGGCCTCTGAGTACATTTTTGCCAGATGGATCCGTGCTGCTGCGAAAGTCCATTCTGGTGCAAGCTCCGACATTTCGGCCAGGCAGTCTAAAGCTAGTTCGTCCAGTATGGCAGAAAAGGATTTTCTTTCCCGTGCTTTTTTTAGCAGAGGATCAAAGGATAACGATGTAAACTTTTCTTGTAACTGTTCCAGCAAGGCAGCAGCGGTTCCATGTTCAACTGTATGATTCATTTGAATTCTCTCCCATCATTTTTACAGTACATATCCAAAAGAATAAAACCCGTAAAATACAAAAATCCGCTCAGGATATGAGCGGATCAAACGATAGCAGAATGAAAATTTCAGGTCATAAACAACCAGATTATACCACCGTTTCATCCTCTCAAATCCCCGAAGAATCGAAACTATCGTTCAGCCCTGGCAGGTCTCCTGACTCATGCTTCGCTCTACTCTAAGACCTTCCCATATAAGAACCGTTAAGCCTCTTATACAGTGGTGCTCTTATTTCGTCCACATTTACAGTTGCGGGGACAGTTCCGGAATTTAACCGGATTCCCTATTAAGTCCTATGAAAGGACACCAGCACTGAACATCTATATTTAGTTATGAAATCGTTTCAACAATACTATATGTTGTGCTTGATTCTAGCATATTAACATGTATTATTCAACTCATACTCTTAAGAAGAAACGGCATATCAGCCTTTTTTATTTAGGCTCTTTTCTAAAAGATTGTTGTTTTTTAATATGTTTTGTTACGTCACCCTATTGTTTCAGTCAGGTCGATTGGAACGTAAGGTGCGAGACTCCTGCGGGAGCAGCGGGACAGGTGAGACCCCACAGGCGAAGCCGAGGAG
>NZ_PGUY01000072.1 GCF_002863585.1 Peribacillus deserti
GGATGGATCTTTTCTTGAAAAGCACCGTCCTCCGCTTTTCGATCAGGTGAGACCCCACAGGCGGTACGCCGAGGAGGCTCACCGCACGCCCCGCGGAAAGCGAGCATCCTGGAATGGAAATCAACAATTATATTAAAAGAACAAACTTTGCGAAAAGAGCCTTTTTTTTAAAGGAGATTCCACAGGTGTAATGCCGGGCAACTCTAGAACCGCTCCCCTTGGAGCGAATGCATGAAGCGGATACCGGCAGGCAGGTTTTACAGAGCTTTAATAAAGCAGGCCGCATGCTTTTTTTCATTGTCAATCCGGTATACCTTGTGTAGCATTAAGAACAGATCATAGTGCTAAGCTTAATAATGCCGGAAGGCAGCCGGTACTATTGCATGAAAAAACTGCCCGGCAGCGAAAATTGCTGAATCGAGCTCTAAAATTCACAACTTAGGTGGTCTATATGGATTTTGACATACAATATCTGTCCTTCTATGTAATTCAGGTAGAGGGTAAAGGAGAAAACGCAGATAAGCGATATAAGCTTTTTCAAACACTGAATCAAGAGGAATACGAGAACAGTCCCTTAAAGGATTTCTTAGATGGAGAATTTACTAAAATTGTAAAACGAAAAGCGGAGAAACATCCGAAGTCGGAAGAGGTCCCTACCAAAATAGGATATTTTATAGTGGAAGACGGCCATGACTTATCTTCTAACCCCAACTACAATCAATTCTCCCGGGTGCGTTTTGCAGAGACAAAGGAAGCATTCCAGAATGAAAGCGAGAAATTTGCCGTATCCTACGTGGACACGAGTGCTGTCCGGGGTGGAGTCTTCCTCGTAGCCAGGGCGGGCTTACGCAAGTATTTCGATGAACCATTTGTTTTTATCTTAAAATGTGATTTTGAACCAAAGGTAGCTTCCATTTCAGACGAATCCACTCTGATCCGCCATGTGGAAATGGCCATTACAACAAAAAATATGAAGTCCATTCAATATCCATATATGCCGGAGGAAGGAATGATTGAAGAACGGGAATTAAAGATCAATCAATCCTCGCATGCCCGATATTTCGAGGATTTTTTAAAGTTTGTTGAGTATGGGGAGTCCATGCCGGAAATCGTTAAGTCACAGGTGCTTAATATCGTTCAAGAGCATATGGATGAAGCTTATGCTCCTGAAAGCGAGGAGCGCCAGCAGATGGAGCAGGCCATGGAACTCTGGGCGGGGAGTGAAAAAAGGGAGCTTCAGGAGAAATTTTCCACTGAACAGATTGTGGAAGCTGCAGCGCAAATCATTGATCATACGCCCGAAATTCCTTTGAAAATGAAGCTGGATCATGTATCCGTACAGGCGCTTCTATCTGATTATGGAGAAAACCTCCATCTGGCAAAAGTTAATAATAAATATGTATTATTAATAGAAGCGGATTCGGTTGTATTTGAAAAAGGATTTTCACCGGTGGAACTGGTAAAACCAGATGATATTCAGATTATTCTTAACAAAATAAGCAATAAACAATAACCCTATCTTAAATCGTGTTATTCTAGTATAGACCACCTTATTCATTGCAAATGGAAAATAAAACGATCTTAAATCTATACATTTCTTAGTAAAAAGGAAGTAGAACAGATGTTTAAAAGCTCAAGGTATTTAGCCCGTTTGTCGCTTATGATTATGGGTGCTGGATTTTTAGCGACAATTCCTTTTCAAGATTCTTTGATCGGCAGGCTGCTGCAGGGAGGATTCGAGGCTGGAATTGTAGGAGGATTGGCCGACTGGTTTGCGGTTACGGCATTATTCAGGCATCCACTGGGAATGCCTATCCCGCATACAGCACTTTTACCGAAGAACAGAGATCGAATGGTCACTGCACTTGTCCATATACTTGAGACTAACTGGCTGACAAAAGAGAGTATAAAAGAAAAAATTAAACAAATTACGATTACCCGTAAAGTCCTTTCTGTGACCCAGGAAAAACTGGGAACAGAAGCTGCTAAAAAGGGAATTGAATCTCTTTTGATTTATGGGATTAAGCAGATAAACGCTGAAAAGCTGACTCCGTTTATAGAGCGGAAGCTGAAGGAATATCTTTCTTCCGTGCAATTAGCCTCCCTTTTAAAGAACGTTTCCGATCACACGATCGCCCGTAAATATGATGAAAAATTATTGGATCGATTACTGGCTATGATAGAAGCGTGGCTAAAGAAAGAAAATAGAAGCCTTCAGCTTGGGAGCGTGTCGTTGCAAGCATTGGATTCGATGGAGTTTGATGGTTTCCTTCAATTTGCGATTAAATCGTTCCGAAGCGTCATGAGTGAAGAAAAGCTCGGCAATATTATACAGAGTCTGCTCGCTGGCGGAGTCGATAGTTTAAAAAGAGAAGATAATCCAAACCGGCTGGCCTTACTATCAGCAATCCGGAAAGAATTGCAAGGAATTCCGGAAAACCAGAAGCTGATAGCTGAAATGGAAGAGTTTAAGCTCAAACTGACTGATGAATGGGCGCCGGCAGGAATGATCAATGAAAATCTTAATAAGCTGAAGCAGCTTTTACTTGTTAAGATTCAGGATAGAGAGCTTATGGATACACATTTAATACCTTATCTGCAACAAATGCTATCGAACCTGCAGGAAAATCAAAAACAGGTGGATAAAATAGAAGGTGTAATCCAGAATCAGATTGCAAGGATAGTGGAAGACAATCATGCGAAAATCGGAAAACTTGTGAAAGAGAATCTAGACAAGCTGGATAACGAGACACTTATCGAGATGATGGAAAACAATATAGGGAAAGATTTGCAATGGATAAGAGTGAATGGTGCCGTATGCGGATTTATAATTGGTATAGGTATTACGATCATTAAGCTCTTCCTATAACTCATGCGAAGAACGGGATCAACCGCCCGTTCTTTTTTTCATGGCTATCAGATTCAGGAGGCCGGTTTCCTATTTAGTTTTACACCAAATTTAGCCATATCTATTGGGGAGGTGAAGGTCCTTGCGCATAAGACCTCATAAACTGCGTCCTTTAACCAGGACGGGTCTATTGGTTTCTGCCTGTATTCTGCTGTACTCCATTTTATTTTATTTTTCAGCGGGAAAAGCAGTAAACCAAGATAAATCACAAGTTTCAGATGTCAGCCGGTTAATGCCGGTTAAGATAAAGGCAATAGAAAAAAGTAATAATGAAAAGCAAATGATCCAGACGGTCCGTGACGCTGTTGATAAGAACCTGAAGGTTTCTATTGCCGGGAAGATGCACAGCCAGGGGGGGCATACCTATTATAAAGATTCCATCGTCCTGGACATGACTGGATATGACAAAATTATTCACATTAATCCCGAGAAACGTACAATCCGTGTACAGAGCGGAGCCACCTGGGATGATATTCAAAAAGCGGTAAACCCACTGGGCCTTGCTGTTAAGGTGATGCAGTCGCAAAATATTTTTACCATAGGGGGCTCTCTTTCAGTAAATGTACACGGCAGGGACATACGGAATGGATCGTTGATCAGCACGGTTAAGTCATTTCGGCTTCTGAAGCCTGACGGAACCATTATTACGGTTTCACGAACAGAAAATAGCAGCTATTTCCCTTATGTTATTGGCGGATATGGGTTATTTGGTATCATTCTTGATGTTGATCTGGAGCTAACGAAGGATGAACTCTATAAGATGAGGACCACCGCCATGTCCTACAAAGACTATCCGGAATATTTCAAGAAGAAGGTAAGCGGCGATGATGAAGTACGCATGCATCTGGCACGGATCACGACTGGACCTCACGGCTTTTTAAAAGATATGTATGTGACAGACTACAAGCTGGCAAAAAATCAGGAGGATCTATCACAATACAATACTCTTAAACACGATAGCGGTACCATGCTGACCAAACCGCTTCTCGGGTTGTCGAGGCAGTTTGACTGGGGGAAAGACAGGCTATGGGATCTTCAGCAAAAATATTTTCTATCCAAAAATGGAGAGCTTATCACACGGAATAATGTGATGAGATCGGAGTCTGAGTTCCTGGAATATGAAAATGAAAACGATACAGATATATTGCAGGAATATTTTGTGCCTGTAGATCATTTTACTGCTTATATGGATGATTTAAGAGATTATCTTCAAAAAGAGGAGCTGAATCTATTAAATATAACTATTCGGTATGTAGAAAAAGATGATGAAGCTGTACTTTCCTACTCTAAAAGTGACATGTTTGCACTCGTTTTGCTAATCAACCAGGGAATGTCAAATGAAGACAAGAGAGCAACAGGGAAAATCATACGCAAGATGGTAGACCTCAGCCTAAAGTATCAGGGAAGTTATTACCTGCCTTATTATCATTATCCCTCCAAGCACCAAATGGAACGAGCTTATCCGAGAGCTAAGGAGTTTTTTGAGATGAAAAGGAAGCTGGATCCTGAAGATGCGTTCATGAATTATTTTTATGAGGATTATGGAACATGAGGTGGTTGATCAGTTCGCAGAGCCTTGCCTTGATGGCATCCAGCGTCACCTTTCCCTTTTACCTGCTGTTTATCAAAAACCTAGGTTCCAGCTATTCTTCTTTTGGGTTTGCGTACGGAATATTTATCTTAAGTTCATCGGTTTTTCATGTTCCGATCGGAAGAGCTTCCGATCACTTTGGCAATAAATCTCTATTAATTGTTTACTCATGGGGAATGGCTGCTGTATTTTTATTTATCCCTTTAGTTTCAACCTCATCACAGGTATACATGATTCAAATCGTTCTGGGCTTCCTAGGGGCTCTGCAGAAAACAGCTGAAAAGGGCATGGTTGCCGACATGAGTGACGGCAGCCAGAGAGGGAGGGCTATCGGGAAATATCATTTTTGGACCTCTATTTTTTCAGTGTCAGCTGTTTTTGCCAGTGGAATCATAATAGACTTTTTTACAATCAGCGCCCTTTTTTATTTGGCTTCTCTATTTTATGCCGGGAGCGGCCTGCTCATTTTAAAGGTACAGAAATTCTAGTGCTGAGGCAGCTGGTTTATCTATAAAAAAGGCTGTTTTCGCAAACTTTGTTGCAATTGAACAAGAGGTTGACTGGAGCACAAATGCTCGCTTTCGGCGGGGCGGGCGGTGAGCCTCCTCGGCTTCGCCTGTGGGGTCTCACCTGTCCCGCTGCTCCCGCACAGAAAAGCGGAAAGCGGTGCCTGCCCAACATATAAATATTAAAAGCTCAGTGTTAATCCCAATAGATATAAATTTGTAAACAAAGTGGCAGGCAGAGACCGATAAAGAAGACTTGCTGACTGGCGAACGACAGTGAAGACAGAAGCTTAGTCGCACTTATGCGTCAGCCAAGCATAAGACGAGCCGGCTGTGGGGAGTGCTTTTCTCCCCATAGACGGATTGGCTTAGGACTCGAGGGTCTAAAGCCTTGAGCTGGATCAAGGAGTCTCGCACCTTACGTTCCAATCGACCTGACTGAAACAATAGGGTGACGTAACAAAACATATTAAAAAACAACAATCTTTTAGAAAAGAGCCTTGTATTAATAGACTATCCGGTCAGCCCTCATGGTTAACCGGCCACTTTTTATTTAAAGCCTGGATAAAGGTCTTAACGTTCTTTTTATCCTGCATGATAGGGGAGTAAATGCAGGAGAGTGTTCGAGTAAAGGCCTGGTTTTTTAAAGAGATGATAGATAGATTATGATGTTCTACGTCTCTTTGGATAACACTGCGGGACAGGAGTGACAGACCCATTCCATGAATCACCGCTTCTTTTATCCCCTGGTTGCTGCTTATGGTAAGCATTGATTTAACTTTTAGGCCATTTGAGCGGATGACATGATTTAGATATTCGCGAGTCCCTGAGCCAACTTCCCTGGTGATCCAAGCCTGATTCTGAAGATCAGCAATTTCGACTTTCCCCCGGCCTGCAAGTCTATGGGTGTTAGAAGAAACGATAAAAAGCTCGTCCTGCATAAAGGCCTGTACGGAAAGCTCCTTGTCATTGGTCTGGCCTTCTATTAAACCTACATCTACCTCATATGAACGGACTGAATGTACGATTTCTTCTGTATTTCCAATTATCACTTGAAGCTCCAGCTCCGGGTAGTCCTGCTGGAGTTCAAACAGCAAAGCAGGCAATATATATTCTCCAATAGTAAAGCTTGCACCAATCTTCAGTTCACCTTTGACAGAGTTTAAATGTTCTAATATATCCTGCCGGGCCTGCTCGTAAATGGTTATCATCTGCTTGGCCCGATCATATAAAATTTCGCCGGAGGGGGTAATTTTTAAAAATTTTGGGGAACGTTGAAATAATTTAGTCTGAAATTCCTTTTCCAGATTTTTTATATGAAGACTGACGCTAGGCTGGGACATGAGAAGGACCTCAGCTGTTTTAGTGAAATTCTTAATTTCTGCAAGAGTTACAAAGGTTTTTAACTCGTCATAATACAAAAGGATTGCCCCTTCTATTAGTAATCTTAATAACTATTATTATAATTATTTATTTTACTAATGCTCTAAGTTTAGGTAAAGTGATTAGTATAAACTTTTTTTATTTTTTAAAAGATTAAAGCCGACTTAATTTATCGGGGAAATAGTAATGCCCTTATTGAAGAACTATACATGAGTTCAAAATCTTATGTCCTACATATGATTATAATCCCTTTGTGAGGTGGATATCGTTGCAACTTCAGGTAATGAACAGTCCGTTTAATCAGGAACAGGCAGAACTTCTTAACCGCCTTCTGCCAACGTTGACAGAGTCGCAAAAAGTGTGGCTGAGCGGTTATCTTGCTGCAACCCGGACAGCGGCTGCTATCGGGAAGGCAGTAGATCAGGCAGCGGTGGTTCCGGCTGCGGCAAGCGGGACACTGACTTCTAAAGAAGTAACCATACTATACGGATCCCAGACAGGCAATGCCCAAGGCCTTGCTGCTAAAACAGGAAAGACGCTGGAAGGACGCGGGTTTAAGGTAACTGTATCGTCCATGAGCGATTTTAAGCCGAATAACTTAAAGAAGGCAGAAAACCTCCTGATCATAGTAAGTACACATGGAGAAGGCGATCCGCCGGACAATGCGCTTTCGTTTCATGAGTTTCTTCATGGCAGGAGAGCACCTAAGCTTGATAGTCTTCATTTTTCCGTGCTTGCACTTGGCGACAGCTCCTATGAATTTTTCTGTCAGACAGGAAAAGAGTTTGACGCCCGCCTTGAAGAACTGGGCGGGACACGTATATTCCCTCGTGTTGACTGTGACCTTGATTATGATGAACCGGCATCGGAATGGATGGAAGGCGTTCTCGGCGGCTTAGGCGAGGGCCAGGACGGAAGCCCAGTACCTCCAGAGCCGGCAGGGGTTCCTGCAGCAGTGGAATCTAATTATTCCAGAACAAATCCGTTTAGAGCAGAAGTACTTGAGAATTTGAATCTGAACGGCCGTGGCTCAAATAAGGAAACACGCCACCTTGAACTTTCCCTTGAAGGTTCCGGCTTGAGCTTTGAACCGGGAGATAGTCTAGGGATTTATCCAGAAAACGATCCTGCCCTTGTTGACCAGCTTATCGGAGAAATGAAGTGGAATGCCGAAGAAAGCGTGAAGATCAATAAACAAGGTGAGGTTCGTGCATTAAGGGAAGCTCTGCTATCCCATTTCGAAATCAGTGTTTTAACGAAACCTCTTTTGGAGCAGGCAGTACAGCTGTCTGCAAATGAACAGCTGAAAGAACTTACTGAACCTGGAAATGGAGAAGCTTTAAGATCTTATATTAATGGACGTGACCTGCTTGATTTAGTGCGTGATTTTGGTCCATGGAATGCGGGAGCACAAGAATTTGTATCGATTCTCCGCAAAATGCCATCCCGTTTATATTCCATTGCGAGCAGCTTATCCGCGAATCCCGATGAAGTCCATCTGACGATTGGGGCTGTCCGCTATGATTCGCATGGACGTGAAAGAAAAGGAGTCTGCTCAATTCAATGTGCAGAGCGGCTCCAGCCAGGAGATACAATCCCAGTCTATATACAGAAAAACCAGAATTTCAAGCTCCCTGAAAATCCAGATACCCCGATTATCATGGTAGGGCCAGGAACTGGAATTGCGCCATTCCGTTCGTTTATCCAGGAACGTGAAGAAACTGGCGCGTCAGGCAAGTCGTGGCTGTTCTTCGGGGATCAGCACTTCGTTACTGATTTCCTTTATCAGACAGAGTGGCAGAAATGGCTCAAGGAAGGCGTACTCACGAAAATGGATGTCGCTTTCTCGCGTGACACGGAAGAAAAGGTATATGTTCAGCATCGTATGTTGGAGCAAAGCAGGGAATTATTCGCTTGGCTTAAGGATGGAGCGTTCCTTTATATCTGCGGCGATGAGAAAAACATGGCCCATGACGTTCATAACACATTGCTGGATATTATTGAAAAAGAAGGAAGCATGAGCCGGGAACAGGCGATTGAATATCTTGCCGATTTACAGCAGCAAAAACGCTATCAGCGTGATGTATATTGATCTTGGATTGAAAGGAGTTTTTACAACATGGTGAACCAAATTTTAAAAGCACCTGAAGGCCCGCCAAGTGATGTTGAAGAAATTAAAGAACGCAGCAATTATTTGCGTGGTACGTTGAAGGAAGTCATGTTGGATAGGATCAGTGCTGGCATCCCTGATGATGACAACAGACTGATGAAACATCACGGCAGCTATTTGCAGGATGACCGGGATCTTCGTAATGAGCGTCAAAAGCAAAAACTAGAGCCAGCCTATCAATTTATGCTGCGTGTCCGTATGCCGGGTGGTGTGGCACAGCCCCATCAATGGCTTGTCATGGACGAGCTTGCCCAAAAATACGGCAATGGGACTTTAAAGCTGACAACGCGTGAAACTTTTCAAATGCACGGAATTCTAAAGTGGAACATGAAGAAAACCATTCAGGAAATTCATGCCTCCATGCTTGATACCATAGCAGCATGTGGTGATGTGAACCGTAATGTAATGTGTACGTCAAATCCATATCAATCTGAAGTTCATTCGGAAGTTTATGAATGGTCCAAGCGTTTAAGTGAGTATCTATTGCCGCGTACAAGAGCGTATCATGAAATTTGGCTGGATGAAGAACAGGTAGCGGGCACTCCAGAAGTGGAAGAAGTGGAACCGATGTATGGACCGCTTTATCTGCCGCGTAAATTCAAGATCGGGATTGCTGTTCCTCCTTCCAATGATATCGATGTCTTTTCACAGGATCTTGGTTTCATTGCAATCATAGAGGACAACAAACTGATTGGCTTTAATGTGGCAATCGGCGGCGGGATGGGCATGTCTCACGGCGACAAGGCTACCTATCCGCAGGTTGCCAAAGTAATCGGCTTCTGTACGCCTGAACAGGTTCTTGAAGTAGCGGAAAAAACCATTACCATTCAGCGTGACTACGGAAACCGTTCTGTCCGTAAAAATGCCCGTTTTAAATACACGGTTGACCGCCTTGGACTCCAAAATATTGTAAATGAGCTTGAAAACCGCCTGGGCTGGAGCCTTGCAGAAGCTAAGCCGTATGTGTTCGATCATAACGGTGACCGCTATGGCTGGGTGCAGGGGATCCAAGGAAAATGGTATTTTACGTTGTTCGTCGAAGGCGGAAGGGTAGCCGACTTTGGAGACTATAAGCTTATGACTGGCTTGCGGGAAATCGCAAAGATCCATAAAGGAGATTTCCGTCTTACGGCCAATCAAAACCTGATTATTGGCAATGTATCAAATATGAAAAAGAAACAAATCAATGAATTGCTTGAACAGTACGGATTAACGGACGGCAGACATGTGTCAGCACTCCGCCGCAGTTCAATGGCCTGTGTCGCATTGCCGACCTGCGGCCTTGCAATGGCCGAAGCGGAACGCTACCTGCCCGGTTTAATTGATAAAATCGAAACGATTGTAGATGAAAATGGTTTGCGCAATGAAGAAATCACCATTCGCATGACAGGCTGCCCGAACGGCTGCGCACGCCATGCGCTCGGAGAAATTGGCTTTATCGGGAAAGCTGTCGGTAAATACAATATGTACCTTGGCGCAGCCTTTGATGGCAGCAGGCTTAGCAAAATGTATCGTGAAAATATCGGCGAAGAAGAAATTCTTAATGAACTCAACATGCTTTTGCCGCGATATGCGAAGGAGCGTCTGGAAGGCGAGCACTTTGGCGATTTCGTCATCCGAGCAGGTATTATCAATGCTACTACAGATGGTACAAACTTTCATGACTGATAAAGGGAAAAAGACAGGATTCTAGGTCCTGACAGGCTGTCGAGAAAATCTCGGCGGCCTTTTCATGATATACGCGAACAATGCAGCCTGCGGGGTCATCTGATATGCAGGTAGGTCTTGTATGGTCTTCTGCCTGAATTCGATTGAAGGGATGTCGTTTTACAGAGGATTTGCGCTCCGGCAATCGATATTCCGGAAAATAAAAGCCTTATAGACTGCAGAATAAGTATAAAGCCACCAGACATAGCTAAGGAGTGAAGGATAATCATTAAACCACGAGATATAAGTATGACTGCTGGATAAGCATAAAGAATCAAACATAAGCACGAATGGTGGATAGTCATAAAAGCCCCAAACAATTAAGACTGCTGGATAAGCATGTAGCCCCAAACATAAGCATAAATACTGCTGGATAAGCATATAGACTCAAACATAAGCATAAGTACTGCTGAATAAGCATATAGACTCAAACATAAGCATAAAGACTGCTGGATAAGCATATAGCCCCGAACATAAGCATAAAGACTGCTGAATAAGCATAGGAAGAAGAGTGATAATCATAAACATAGCAAACCTAAGCATAAAACCAAGAAACCTAAGCATAAACCTTCAAAACATAAGCATATCTCTCTAAAAGGTAAGCATAAACCCTTTTGCGTGTTTCTAAATCCTCTACATTTAATAAAAACCTCTTCCAAAAAGCCTATTTTTCCAGAGCTACGGAGCCAAGATGTAAGAAAAGTTATCAAATTAGGATTCATCCGCAAAAAAACCTGCTTTTCAGTAAAAAATGATCCACATTTTCCTTCGCTATTTTGCAATCGTGCGGCATCATAAGTTCACACAGGCAGTGGAGTTCGCTATCATCTTTAAAAAAATGGGAAACTGTGCATATAAAATGCCGCGGACTTCTCATTCTAGGGACAATGTAAGGATACTGACAGGATTTTAGGCCCTGACCTTTTTATAGAAAATGGCTGGTTTCGCAATCTTTGTTGCTATTGAACAAGAGGTTGATTGGAGTGCAAGGCATGCTCGCTTTACGGGGCGGGCGGTGAGCCTCCTCGGCTTCGCCTGCGGGGTCTTATCTGTCCCGCTTCTCCCGCAGGAGCCTCGCACCTTACGCTCCAATCAACCTGACTGAACATTAGGGTGACGTAAAAAACTTATTAAAAAACAACAATCTTTTAGAAAAGAGCCTAAAAAAAGATAGGGAGGTTTATCCATAAAGGCAGCGGGTAAATAAATAGTGCAAAGCCGAAATGCAAAAAGAGAAGGGACTGATAGCCGATGAATCGTTTAGCAGCGACTTCAAATCGAGTATTAGGCAATGCAAGGCATTTACGTTATACCGAGCGTACCAAAGGCACGCTGGTCAATAATCGATATACTTAAGATCGATCCGGCCTTAGGATTTTGTAACATGCCATTTCCTTATTAGAGGAATGAAAAAGGGTGCAGACAGATGTCTGCGTCTTTTTTCATGTAATAAATGATCTTGGATTAGTTTATAATAGGAAAATATTGTTCTTTATTCACAGAAGAAGTATAATTGTCATATAATTTAAAAAAATCGAAGGAGGTGAAGAGATTGATGGATCGTTTTATTGGACTGCGCGAGCAATATTTAAATTTTATTTATATCTGCCGTGCAATTTTTCATGAAGCAATTTTCCAAGGGGGAAGTCTGCCCTTTTTTCGAAAATTGCATATCCAATAAAACGTAAAGATATCTCTTCTCCGCTTAAAATATAAAATGGAAAAGAGGCCTTTTTGGCCTCTTTTTATTTTAAAAGCCCATGGAAGGTATTTTATCTTTCCATGGGCTTTTTTTGTTTAATTTTCCATATTACACATGAAATGAGGTTATATAGATGATTGTATGCAGTGTTCAGCAGGTTGGAAAAATGTATGGAGGAAATCGAGTATTTGAGGCGCTGTCATTCGAGATACATGAAGGGGACAGGGTTGGGCTTGTCGGTAGAAATGGCAGCGGCAAAACGACCATTATGAAGTTAGTAGCAGGAAAAGAAGCGCCCGATGAAGGCATAATTTCCTTAAAGAAGGGGGTGAAGACCGGTTATCTAGCCCAGATACCAACGTTTGAAAAGGGTTTTCTTGTAGAAGATGTCCTTCGTTCAGCCTTCTCAGAGACGTTGGAGATCGGTGCCAAAATGCAGGAGCTAGAAGCAAGGATGTCTACTGATTTAGATAACATAGAGCAGATTCTCGGAGAATATGGGATGTTACAGGAACGGTTCAGCCTCCTAGGCGGTTATGAAGTAGAAGCGAATGTTTCAAAAATAGCGAACGGGCTGGAATTAAACACATTGATGGGAGCGAGCTTTGAAATGTTAAGCGGCGGCGAACAGACTAAGGTTTGCCTGGGACTGCTCTTACTTACGTCACCTGATGTTCTGCTGCTTGATGAGCCGACGAACCATCTGGATATAGCTGCTGTAGAATGGCTGGAAGAATTCCTTAAGGATTATGAGGGAACCGTCGTAATCATCTCTCACGACCGTTTCTTCTTGGACGAAACGGCTACTAAAATAATCGATATCGAGGATGGAGAGGCAACGGTCTATCATTCGAACTATACAGGATTTGTCCTTGAAAAAGAGGCACGGCTGCTCGAGGAATTCCAAGCCTATCAGGAACAGCAAAAGAAAATTAAGAAAATGAAGGAAGCCATAAAAAGACTAAGAGAATGGGCAAACCGCGCCAACCCACCAAATGAGGGTCTGCATAAACGTGCAAGGAATATGGAAAGAGCCCTTGATCGAATGGAAAAGTTAAAGCGGCCCATTCTAGAGCGTAAAAAAATGGGACTTCAGCTTGAGTCGGGTGAACGAAGCGGGAAGGACGTAATCCTTCTTAAGGATGCCTGTAAGAGTTTTGGAGATAAAGTCTTGTTTCAGGAGATTAACTTTCATTTGCAGTTTCAGGAACGAGTGGCCATAGTCGGTAGAAATGGGTGCGGAAAGTCAACCCTGCTAAAAATTATGCAGTCGGAACTTGAGTTGGATCATGGGCAGATTCAGGTGGGCAGCAGTGTCAAAATCGGGTATCTATCCCAGCATTTATACATGCAGAACACCGGCCAATCAGTGATAGAGGCCTTTCGTGAAGATATCAGTATAACAGAAGGAGAGGCGCGCCATGTCCTTGCCCGCTTCTTATTTTATGGCCCAGCTGTCTTCCGGAAGGTCGGCCAGCTAAGCGGGGGAGAAAGAATGCGGCTGAAGCTGGCACAGCTGATGCATCAAGATATCAACCTATTGATATTAGACGAACCAACAAACCATTTAGACATTGATTCGCGTGAAGTGCTTGAGGAAGCTTTGGAGGATTTCAAGGGAACAATTCTAGCCGTTTCACATGACCGTTATTTATTAAATAAGCTGTTTCCCAAAACCTGCTGGCTTGATGGAGGAAACCTCTATACATTTACAGGAAACTATAATTGGGCTAAGACCAAACTTACTGAACAAAAGAAAAAGCTTCAACCTCAGGCACTAAATTTATCTAAGGTAAAGATAACAAAGGAATGGAAAGTGAAGGTAGACGATGTCAGTCAAAAGTCGGAATATCCAGCCGAAAAAATAGAGGAGGACATTACACTTCTTGATAGCAGGCTGACTGAACTTCACAGGAAAATGCAAAATGAAACTGACTTAGATCTGCTTAGCCAGCTCTTCGAGGAACAAACCAAACTTGAGCAGGAGCAATCGCTATTGTACGAAAAATTAGAAGAAATACTTGAACACTCAGAATGATGAAAATGCACAAAGCATATTGTAAAAACACTGTAATATGAATGTGAACAAAATAAGCTTGACTTTATGTTTGAATTTTCATATAATTTAATCTTTTTAATTTTGCTGAACATTCCCTTTACTACCCTCTTGGCAAATGATAATATGTAAAGCGGGGAAATTTTCAAAAGATTGGAAATTCCTGCTTGAATAAATATATAGGGAAGAATACTTTTGAGCTTCCTACATGTATAAGAGGGGGATAAACATGAAAAAAATCTGGTTATTAGGTTCTGCTCTAGCATTGGCTATCGGTTTATCAGCATGCTCAGACAAAACTGAAGACAAAGCTTCTGAGAAAAAGACAGAAGAAGCATCATCTGAAAAAGTGGATGTATCAGGTACACTGCTTGATTTCTATTTAAACCTTAAAGCGACAGTTAACGCAAAAGACGGCGATTTAAACGCATATGAAGGCTCAGAAACAAAACCTGCTGCTGACGTTAGACAAAAAGCTAGTGAGTCTGCTGCTGCTGTAGCTGCTGAACTTAAAATCATTAAAGCACCAGCGGAACTAAAGGATCAAAAGGAAGACCTTGAAGGAGCCCTAAAAGACTTCACAGCTTCCTATGAAGCAAAAGCAGAAGAGCTTAAGAAAGACGCTCCATCTCTAGATGCTGCTAACGAAACATTCACACAGGGTGAAGACAAACTAAAAAAGGCATTTGAAAGTGCTAAGCTGGTTGCGCCAACATTCGGTGCCGAGCTTCAATAATATTACTTTAAAACCGCTGTGTGAGATGCAGCGGTTTTTTATTCGTTTTGGGATTGGATTCATAATAGGTCTTCTTATATCGAATTTATGACTAGAAAAACATTGTTGATTGCGATCGGAGACCAACTTATTATTTTCCTATTTTACGAATACACGGTCAGTTAATATGATTGATAAATAAATATTTAACTTCTGATTTAGAATGCTTTATCAAGCGTTGGCTCTTTGGGCGAGTAAACGCTTTTTTGTCTTCATTACATCGTTGCTATGGTGAATAAGAGTTGAGGAGCTATATAAATATAAGAATTATAAGGTCCTTGACCGACTTTTTTTCATATGTTACTATTAGGTCACATTATAAACATGTGACTTTTTATTCACATGTTTTTGTTGAACAAAAACACTAGACTTTAACGGAAGGGCAGTTGTAATGGGGGAAGATCTTTCAAACGTATTCAAAGCTTTAGGGCATCCGATTCGACGGGGAATATTAGATATTCTTAAGCAGTCGCCTAAAACAACTGGTGAACTCAATGAATATTTTCCCGAAGTAACCAGGTACGCCATTATGAAACATCTAACTATTTTAGAGGAAGGCCATTTGGTGGTAGTCAGGCGTGAAGGAAGGTATAGGAGAAACTTCCTTAATGCTGTACCTCTTCAGGAAGTACATGACCGGTGGGTGGGCAAATACATGCAAACAACAGCCAGTACACTGCTGAATATAAGGTCAGCGGTTAATCAAAAAGGAGGAAACATAGAAAAAATGAACGATTTTCGTATTGAACAAGAAATATTTATAGATGGACCGCGTGACGAAGTTTTCAAAGCATTAACTGAGAGAGTCGAGGACTGGTGGGAATTTCGTTTGGCACCAAAAGGTGCATCATCTCAGTTCTCTTTTGATCCGGTTCCTGGTGGACAATTTGTGGAAAAGTGGGGAGGAAATGAGGGAGCAGTCTGGGGAAATGTATATTTCGTAAATGCTCCTGAAGAAATTAGATTATACGGCCATCTTGGAATGCAGGGGGCAGTAAATAGCGCATATACTTATCGTCTTCTCGAAAAAGAAGGAGGCACACTCCTTCAACTTTCACATACAGCATCTGGTATGATCCAAGAAAATTGGGAACAAGATCATTCCAAAGGATGGGAATATCTTCTTGGAACACTGCTGAAAAATTATGTGGAAGAAAAGGAAAAATTGTAGAAACCATTTTGCTATATATGCCAGGTTGATATTAGTTGCTCGATCAATGGGAGGGAAATCCAGGTGGTAGATGTTTTGACACAGATAAATATTAAATGCCCTATTACTCAAGTAGCAGAGTATGCAACTGACCCTGATCATGCACCTGAATGGTACGTAAATATTCAGTCAGCTGAATGGAAAACACCAAAACCGCTAAAAATAGGTTCCGAGATATCTTTTAAAGCAAAATTTCTTGGCCGTGAGCTCGAGTATGTATACCAAATTGTTGAGTATATACCAGGCAATAAACTAATCATGAAAACGGCGAATGGCCCTTTTCCGATGGAAACAATTTATACATGGCATTCAATAAATAATAATCTGACTAGAATGACGTTAAGAAATAAAGGTAATCCAACTGGTTTTTCTAGTTTGTTTATTCCTTTTATGTCGGTAATGATGAAGAGGGCCAATATGAAAGATTTAAAACAAATTAAGAGCATCCTTGAAAATGCAAGATAGCAGGCTTCCTATGGAGACCGGAAGCTATTGAAGGTGATGCAATTCAAAAAATTTCTTGCAGGCGGTGCGAACTTGCTCGGAAGCTGCTTCGGTCATAAGCCAATCGCCATCAAAAGGCAAAGGCTGCCTTTCGCTACTGCGCGTCCTATGCCTGTCAGGTGTCTGCTTTTCATAGGTTTGTGAATAGATAAAAAGGCTTAGCGGTAAGCTTAGCCTTTTAATGCAAATTGTGTTGAAAAGCCCGTTCTCCGCTTTTCGGTTTGTCCAGCTGCGAACTGCTGTCCTCGAGATATAAGCCAAATAGGTCATGAGAAGGAAAATCACTTCTCATGGCCTATTCGTCTTTTGCTTGTCGGGTCTGGGCAAGGCGTTTCCGCTTTTCGGCATGTCCAGCTGCGAACTGACACCTTCGGTCATAAGCCAATCGCCATCAAAAGGCAAGAGCGGCCTTTCACTGCCGCTCGTCTTATGCCTGTCAGGTGTCTGCTTTTCATAGGTCTGTGAACAGAAAACAAAAGGCTAAGCGATAAGCCTAGCCTTTTAATGCAAATTGTGTTGAAAAGCACCGTTCTCCGCTTTTCGGTTTGTCCAGCTGCGAACTGCTGTCCTCGAGATATAAGCCAAATATGCCATGAGAAGGAAAATCACTTCTCATGGCCTATTCGTCTTATGCTTGTCGGACAGCTGCTTTTCAATTAATTAGATTCATAGATTAGTTTGAAGATCATTCTGCTCAACACCCAATCTTTATGAAAAGCACCGTTCTCCGCTTTTCTGGTTATTTCGCTGCTTTTTGCAGTTTGTGGATGACGTCTAGGGACCGGCCTGTTCCTATGGCTACGGATTCTAGCGGGTTTGGAGCTATGTGGACGGGAACTACGATTTCGTTGCTTAACCATTCTTGGATGCCGTTAAGTAGTGCACCGCCGCCTGTTAGGATGACGCCTTGGTCGACGATGTCGCCGCTTAGTTCTGGCGGACAGTCTTCAAGGGTTGCACGGATGGCTTCAAGAATATGTAATAGAGATTCTTTGATGGCATTTTGAATTTCATAGGATCGTAGAGTAATTGTTTTTGGGAGACCTGTTACAAGATCACGGCCGCGGACTTCCATGGACAGTTCTTCGTGTTTGACCAGGCCATAGCCAATCTCCATTTTGATTTGTTCGGCTGTGCGCTCGCCGATCAGCAGGTTGTATTTTTTTCTGACGAATTGAACGATGTCTTCATCCAGCTGGTCCCCGCCGATTCGGATGGAGTTGCAGGATACGACTCCCCCAAATGAGATGATTGCTACTTCTGTTGTCCCTCCGCCTATATCAACGACAACGTTAGCGATTGGTTCATCTACAGGAAGGTCTGCTCCGATTGCTGCAGCAACGGGTTCTTCGATAAGATGTACATGCTTGGCTCCACAGCTCTTAACTGAGTCGTGGATGGCGCGTCTCTCAACCGATGTAGAACCGGATGGCGTACACACGACTACATTAGGCTTTCTAATAGAGAATCCTAATTTTTTCCCTGCTTTTTTCATGATTTGCTTTAGCATTTGTGAAGTTACATCAAAATCAGCGATTACTCCATCTTTAAGAGGACGGACCGCTACGATATTTCCTGGAGTTTTACCAATCATACTTTTGGCCTCTGCTCCAACTGCCAGTACAGTCTTTGTTTCGGTATCTATTGCTACTACGGATGGCTCATTTAGAACGATCCCTTTATTTTTACTGTAAACTAACGTGTTTGCTGTTCCTAAATCAATTCCAATTTCAGTGTTTGAAAACATATTTTCACCCTTTCATAGAGTTTAACCCCATAAAAGCATTCTACATAAAATTTAAATTTTATGTCGGGATAAACTTATGGTAATTAATGGAGGTGTCTGGAAATGTAGAAAATTCATAGTTCTAGAGGTACAGGGAATTGCAGGAAACAGGGAAGTTAGTATTAAAAAAATGGTTGTTTTTCTATGTTTATCCACTTACTGTTTAATGAAAAACAGTTAAAAAGGCTTACCTTATGGGCAAGCCTTTTTATATGCCTGAATGTGTCGGAATTCGTTGTTTGCACGGTTTCTTTAACTAACCGCCCTTGCCACTTTCTGCGTTTCAAAACGCTTATACATGATATGAAAAATAAAGGCACTTACAAACGAAAGAATAGCAAGTGTCCCGAAAGTCCATGTAAATCCTAAAATATCGGTCATAGGAATGGACAAAGGAGCTATCATTCTGCCAATCGTGTAGCGCAGGCTGGCCGCGGCGAAATATTGGCCCCTCATATGCTCGGGAGCGAGTTTTGAGATGAATCCATTTTGAATCCCGGCTGTCATTAACTCGGCCAATGTAAAGAGTGCCATCGCCATGATTAAACCCCAGATCCAGTTTGTCTGCCCCATTACGAAAATAGAGATTCCGTAAACGAGGGAAGAAGTAATAAATACATTTCTTTCTTTGAAGGAAGACATCCATCTTGATATGACTATAGTAAATAAGGCAACCAGCAAACCATTTTCAGAGATTAAGAGTCCAAAGGCCTGTTCACCTTTGACGTCATATGACCAATTATTGAAAGAAAGAAGCGTCTGCGTGCCTATCGCCTCTTTCGTATAAACAGGGATGAGCAAATCCAGCTGCATAAAGGTCTGCGCTACCAGTACACCAGCTACAATAAAGAGCAGGAAGGTTTTATCCCTAACAATGATGGCATATTCACTGATCTGATTTTTTAAGAAATGTAACCAATTCGAGCTTCCTGCCATCGAAGACCGTTCCTGCCGGGGAGCTGTCTCATTTATCCATTTACTTAGGACTAAACCAAGTGCGATACATAGCAATCCTGATATTAAAAGCAGTTCGAATCGATAGTTTGCATAGAAAATGCCTCCTAATATCGGGCCGATGACCACCGCTATATTAATCGATGTGTAAAATATGGCAAAAACATCATTCCGGTCCTTTTCTTCTACAACATCAGCCACCATAGCCTGGCTGGCAGGCCAGTAAAAGGAACCGAAAATGCTGACAATAGTGAAACAGATAAAGCCGATGATAGGTGATTCATACCAGGGGGAGTTTGCAAAAGCAAAGAAAACGAAGAATACACCCTGTCCAACTGCAGATATGACCATCATACGTTTTCTGCCAAATCTGTCTGCGCAATAGCCGCCCATTAGATTGGCGATTACAGAAAAAACCTGAGAAAAAATGAGCAGAAAACCAGCCATGTTTTTACCAAAGGAATCAGTAAAATAGATGGCTAAAAAGGGGAAAAACATCCAAAAGGTAATGTTGACTAAAGCCTCAGCACCCAATCGGATTTTTAAGTTTTTGTTCCAATCTCGAAGCCGCATTATAGAATCTCCATTTCTTTAATTTTACTTTTTCATCTTACCTTGATTCAAAACCTGAGACAATATAAATCGGCGGAAATATCGGGAGGAAATCATACATATTCAGACATATTTCCCGGACAATATCCGCACGGCTGAGTAAAAATGCAGAAAATCTTACAAGGTGCTTAAATCATCGGGTTTTATTTAATAAAATGATTGAAAGATTAGAATAATTGTAAGATTATAATAGTATGATTAATAAAAAAATAAATCTTATTAATATCGAGGGGGATCATAATGTTAAAAAAGGATACCCATTGGAACCATGAAAAAGAGATTCTAAAGATGATCAAGAGATTAGTAGAAACCCCAAGTATATCGGGTACAGCACAAGAAATCACCATGGCTGATAAAATTGTTGAGCTTTTGGAGGAAATACCCTACTTTCAAAAGCATAAGGATCAACTTTATAAAGAAGCCTTACCGAATGATTCGCTGAACCGGCGGACAGCAGCGGCTCTTTTTAGGGGCAGAGGGAGTTCAAACAAAACCGTGATCCTGCTCAGCCACTTTGATGTAGTAGGGGTCGAGGATTATGGATATTTGAAACCGTACGCATTCCTTCCAGAGGAGTATACGGATAAGCTTAAGTCTGAGCCGATGGCTGAGGATGTCAAACAGGATGTTGAATCCGGCGCTTGGCTTTTTGGCAGGGGGATAATGGATATGAAAGCAGGTCTTGCCCTTCAGATCGCTTTATTATCGGAAATTTGTGTTGACGAAGAGTTTGAGGGGAATGTTTTGCTGCTGTCAGTTCCCGACGAAGAAAGAAATTCCGAGGGAATGTTTGAAGGAATCAGGCTTCTTGGCAGGCTTAAGGAGGAATTTGGGCTTGAATATGAAGTGTGCATTTGCAGTGAGCCAAGCTTTGCCGGGTATCCTGGAGACAGGACCAAATACATTTATTTAGGTTCTGTCGGTAAGCTTCTTCCGTTAATATTCTGCAATGGAAAAGAGACTCATGTGGGTGAACCGCTTGAAGGGATAAATGCTTCATGGATGGCAGCCTCCATTACAAATAAAATGGAACTTTCTTCTTTGTTTAAAGATGAGGCTGGAGGAGAAAGAAATCCACGTCCGACCTGTCTCAAGCTCTCGGACTCAAAAGATGTTTATAATGTACAGACGCCTACTGATGCCTATGTCCTTTACAATATACTTACACTTCAGCAAAGTCCTCAGGAAGTACTGGAGAAAATAGCGTTTTTAACACAGGAAAGTGCGGATGAGATATTTGCAAAAATTACTGATTCTTATCATGAGGATTATTTGGATCGAATAGATAAATTACCTCTTATGAAGCCGAAAGTATATACGTATTCCGCCCTTTATAAAATGGGGCAGGAAAGGCATGGGGCAGAATTCGAAGATAGAATGACTGAACTAATTAATAAAGAAACATCTGCTGAGCTTGATTACCGGCAGCTTTCTGTAGAAATTGCCAGAGGAATTAGCAGTTATTTTCCTGATCTGGCCCCGTTTTACTTGATTATGTTTGCCCCTCCTTATTATCCGCATGTGTATCTCGACAAAAGGAATCCGAAAGAAGAAAAACTTTTTGAAATGGCGGAGGAAATTAAGGAGTACGCTAAATACCATCTTGGAGAAGAAATTAAGCTGAAAACATACTTTGAAGGGCTGTCAGATGTAAGTTACTGCAGGCTGATTGATGCTGATGAAATTATTCCTTCACTGGAGGGGGAGATGCCGCTTTATGGCAAAGGCTATAATTTACCGCTCCATACGATCAAGGACTTAAATATTCCAACCATCAATATTGGTCCGTATGGGAAGGATGCCCATAAGCGGACAGAGAGGCTTGAACTTCCATTTTCCCTTAAGACAGCCCCGGCCTTGCTGAAATATGCTGTGTTAACAGTGCTTAAGGAAGGAGTTCTCCATGGAGAGTAAGCTTGAGCAGCCGGCAGAGCTTCCAAAAGAGCTGATCGGCAGTAAGATACGGTATTTTAGAAAAAATAGAGGGTATACCACTGAGAAGCTGGCAGATCTCATTGGTGTCAGCCAAAGCCTAATTTCCCAAATAGAACGGGGAATAGCTGCCCCTTCTCTGGATACGTTATGGAAGCTCAGCTATTTTCTGGAGGTTGATGTATTTTCGTTTTTTGAAGAACAGGAGCCTGAAGCGGTTAAGATTATTCGAAATGGAGAGCATCGCAAGCTCCAAATGTCCAGGCCGGAAGTGTGGTATGAAATGCTCACTCCCAATACTGGTAAGAAGTATAAATTTTTTAAGATGATCCTGCAGGTCACAGAAACACAAGAACAGCCTTTAATGTTCCATTCAGGAGAGGAAAGCGGGTACATGCTGCAGGGCAGCATGGAGGTTACGATTGGGGATCAAGTGTACCAAATCAATGAAGGTGATAGTATCACCTTTGATAGTACGAGTCCGCATTGTTTTAAAAATATAGGTACTATTCCAGCTGTGGGGATATGGATGATGTCTCAGGAATAGATATGCAAAAGAGCTGGAGTATTCAGCTCTTTTTTATTTTCAGCTGTCAGTTGACCTGAGCGACGGGGAATCGCCTCCGGGAGGCAAGCGGGAGCCTCCCGTGGGTAACTGAGCCTTGAGAGAAAAACATACTTAGAAATTCAAAAAGAACTTTACATATTACAATTAGAAAAAATAGTAAATTGCAGTTGACAGCTATAGTGTATTACCATTATAGTACACTTAAAGGTGTATGAACCACATAGTACATACAGTTGGAGATATGATTGATTAGGGGGGGAAAGTTTTGATTACTGTAAGCCGATTAAGCCATGACTTTCATGTTGGCAAGAAGGGGAAAGAAACCATAATACCAGTTTTGAGACAGGTATCCTTTCGTGTAGAGAAAGGGGAGATTGTAACAATAGTGGGGAGAAGCGGCTCTGGGAAATCCACTCTGCTGAATCTTATAAGTGGTTTTATTAAGCAGCAGGCAGGCGAGATCAAGATTGATGGGATTCATGTTACTGATCTGACAGAAGCAAAATTTGCAGATTTTCGGATTAATCATATTGGATTTATCTTTCAAAGCTTTCAGTTGATTCCCAGTATGACAGCATTTGAAAATATTGAGCTTCCGCTTACGCTTAAGGGAGTCTCCGAGACTGAGCGTAGGACAAGAACCCTGAATATCCTCGCAAGAGTGGGTCTGCTGGATTATAAAGATCATTATCCGAGTGAGCTTTCCGGCGGCCAGCAGCAGCGGGTAAGTATAGCAAGGGCACTTATTGTGAATCCGCCGATCATTTTAGCTGATGAACCGACAGGCAGCCTTGACAGTGAAACGGAGCAGGACCTGCTCCAGTTTATCAAAGAGCTGAATAAAGAACTTGGCATTACTTTTTTAATTATCACCCACGATGAAAAAGTAGCGGACATCGGTAACCGTACGATTGAACTGCAAGACGGACAGATTGTTCAAAAGGAGGTATTCATATGAAATGGAAGGACCAATTCAGGTTTGTCCGGCAGAATATGAAAAAAAATAAAAGCAGAGTCTATATGACCGTCCTGGCGACAGCAATGGGATGTGCCTTCCTGATCGTTCTTTCTTCGGTTGGGTTTGGGCTTCACAAATCCATTGTTAAAGATATCACGGGAGAAAGGATTGTTAATGAGATTGAAATTCAAGGGAAGGAGCAAAAAGAGGATGAGTTAAGCCAGATTACAGATAAAGATATAAACTATTTTGAAAGTATCAAGAAAGTCAGGTCTGTTGTACGGAGACAGAATCTGCAGCAACAAGGTCTCTTTCAGACTGGGAGCTTTCAGGTAAATACAGAAACAGTCGTAACTCATATACCTTCTGAAGTAAAGGCGGGATTCGAGCTGTCTAAGGGAAGACTGCCAGGGAAAAAAGATGAAATCTTGGTTGGATACGACTTTGCAGCCAACCTGGCTCCTAAGGATGTTAAGGAGACAGAGGTATACGATAAAAATGGGTTAGTCAAAGACGAATATCGATATAACGGGAAATTAATCGGCCAGCCGGTACAGCTTCTAGTAAAGCAGAATGTGGACGGCAAAGAAGTGACGAAAGAAATTAAGCTCACCATAGTGGGGATTGCCAAGAAACCGGCTAAAAAATGGATGACTGATCGTAAGGCATTTATTTCGGAAGAAATCTTGAGCGAGATCGAGGACTTTACTGGAACATCCAGAGGAATGATTAACGAACCGAGTAACCCAAATCCAGTTGAATTAGATCCTCGTTCATACGACGAAGTAAAAGTTTATTCAAAAAGCTTAGAAGATGTGGAAGGAATCTCCAATGAATTAAAAGACAATCATTACAGTACATACTCAGTCGTCGATGAACTGAATCAAATCAATATCATCTTTACCATTGTGAAAATAGGACTCATTTTCATTGGGACTATAGCCATCTTAATTGCTTCTATTGGTATATACAATACAATGACTATGGCTGTAACCGAGCGGGCTCCAGATATCGGAATCATGAAGGCAATCGGGGCAAATCCGAAAACAATCAAAAAGATCTTCCTGCTTGAAAGCAGTTATATCGGTTTCCTTGGTGCATTGATTGGGACGGCTGCTGCGTATGGAATCAGCTTCGCGGTAAACGCTGGGCTGCCGTTGGTTGTTCAAAAGGCATTTAAAGAACAGCCGCCAGAAAATTTAATGTTCAGCTACATACCTGTTTCACTGCCGTTGATTTGTATGATCATCTGTTACGGGGTAACTATCCTTTCGGGGGCTAGGCCGGCAAGGCGCGCTACTCAAGTCCATGTACTTAAGGCTATGAGGAGAGAACTATAACCATTCAGCAGGCATTCTACAGAGTAATGCCTGCTGATTCCTATAATTTCTAAAGACCGGTTATTGCTCATTTTCGCCGGTTTTTACCCGGTTCTTAAACGCTTCATATGTAACAATATCTTCTACCTCTTCAGATTGGCGCATTGTATCTTTTTCCTCGACGAAAGCATGGTCTGGGAATTCGCCTGGATGTCCTTTGCGCTTATGATCGAAAGATTGTCCACGTGACATTCGAAAGCCTCCTTTTTTCATGGTCTATCAAAAGTGTGCACAGGATAGGCACAAATTATCAAAGAGAATGATACGAAGTTTCAACATGCGATTTTATAAAATAGATGTTTAACTTCTTTACGTTCAGGGTAATAAAAAACAGACAGCAGGGCTGTCTGTCAGTATTACAATCTTTTAGCTCCTAGAAATTTCGGCTTCCAGTAAACGTTATTCATAGAATCAATCTTCACACCGCTTGATGCAGCATGGATAAATTGGTTCGACCCAACATAAATTCCCACATGGGAAGCGCCTCTTTTGTATGTACTAAAAAAAACAAGATCTCCCTTTTTTAAGCTGGCTTTTTTAACGTTACTCCCTATGCTGAAAATTCCAGCCGCTGTACGCGGTAAAACTTTCCCCGTGCTTTTTTTAAAGGTGTACCCCACAAAACCTGAACAATCAAATCCTCTAGGTGTTGTACCGCCAAATTTATATTTAGTTCCTATATATTTCTTTCCTTCAGTGACTACTTTATCAGGTGAATATGATGCCTCGGCCTTCATGCCTGGAGTTATATATCCTGCTAACATAGTTAAAATCAGCAGGGATGCTAGAATAACTTTCTTCACTGCAGAACCTCCGACTCATTTATCATGTAAAATTTTGTTGCTTTTAGGTGATAATCTTACTATAACAAATAGATTTCAGAAAATTCATTACAACTCTATTAAAAAACATTACAACAATATTACAAAAAAAGACAAAGTATCCTTTTTTATGCAATGATCTATGGAGTAATAGAACGGATTCTGGAAAAAAAGGTTAGATTAGAAGGTAATGAGTAAGAAGCTTGAAAGTGTATTTTCCCAACTTGAGATGGCCGTGGTTCACCCAGGGAGGGTTCTTAATCATTCCATAAACGAAAAATCATGGCTGGTGATTAGTCATCAACCTTTAACAACTAATCCCATTAAACTTCATGTAAAACGTGTATTATAATAAAGCTCTTTTTTAAAAGATTGTTGTTTTCTAATAGTTCTGTGAACCTACCCTATTGTTAAACAAGTTGATTGGAACGTAAGGTGCGAGACTCCTGCGGGAGAAGCGGGCATTGTCCGGCTCCAGCGCCTAGACCCTCGAGTCATAAGCCAATCGGTCCATGGAAAGGAAAACCGCTTTCCACGGCCCGCTTGTCTTATGCTTGGCTAACGCACGAAGCACAGGATGTGCGAGCC
>NZ_PGUY01000073.1 GCF_002863585.1 Peribacillus deserti
GCTTTTGGATGGATCTTTTCTTGAAAAGCACCGTCCTCCGCTTTTCGATCAGGTGAGACCCCACAGGCGAAGCCGAGGAGGCTCAGCGCCCGCCCCGCGGAAAGCGAGCATCCTCACGTTCCAATCACCCCCCATGTTCAATAACAACAAAGTTTGCGAAAACAGCCTTCTTATAAAACAGATCTATTGTATCAGTGATGCCTTCTGATGATTGGGCAGAGCCTTTCTCGTCCGCTAGTGATTAACCTTAGTGCTTCCCTGAGTCTGATTCTGAACAGAACTGCCTCATCGGTATCATCCTCTACATCAAAGGCAGCAAATGCCTGTCCATCCACAATGAAAATACAAATAAGCTCTGCTTCTGTATCATTGGATCGAGGGATAGCTCTACTAATCTGACAACGTGGAATGCCTGCTCTACTCAATGTCCAAGCCTCAGCTTCTGATAATTCTCTAAACACAAATCCCTCGATTTCTACGCTGCCTGCTTCTACCTCAATTTCTACTAAGAGAAAAAATCTTCCCCTTATCCTAACCCTACAAGTTGCACCAATAGAAACGATTTCTTCCATTATAATGACCCCCACCTTTTTTGTATGAGTAAATGCAGGCGTAAAAAAAGGTGTGAACAAACTTTCTAATGTACAGCCTTTTTTAGATAGAAGCTGCCCGAAGCAAGGGTTTAACATTCTTAACTTACGAGAATAGATCATTATTGTGAGCAAATTTGATAGAAAATGTGCAAAAAATCATGCACATGGCAAGTTTATCTCGCGGATCCCATTCTCCAACTCGGATTCTATGTACCATTTATCTAGGAATCTTTCTAAATTTTTTTGAAAGCCTGATTGTCGAAATGTCTGCAAAGTAATACACTATATATAATTTATAGTTTTGGACGGTGGTTATCGTGGCTCTCGTAAAAGATTTATGTTTCAATCTTTCACTCCTCATTCTTTTGATGTTTATCTTTAATCTTTGGGCTGAACGTTACAATAAAGAGCCTGTGCCGCGTGTCCTCAGTATGATCGGACTTTTACTAGCCCTTTTAGTATGCCTTTCCTTCTCCACTCCCCGCTATGGAGTAATGATAGATTTACGGCTGATTCCTATTATAATCGGCGGGCTTTACTTTGGATTTGGCCTATTATTGACTTTTGCATCTATTCTAATAAGAGTACTGCTTTATGGTACTGACAATAGTTTTTGGACCGTATTATCCATCTATGTCTCTTTAGGAATTTTTTTGAAGTATGCTCATCCTTGGTTCCTAAGACAATCTTCTAAAAAACGTCTTTCCATCTCGCTAATTATTGCTGCTTTTACCGGATTCATAATCTTTACCGGCTTATTGTTTACAGGTCACTCCATAAGTGAACTTAAGGTGGTACTGGTTACCCTCTCTATTCAATGTATTGGGATATGTATGATTTCTTTTTTATTGGAAGAAATGAAACAAAATGTGTTCTTCCGCGAGCAGATGGTGCAGGCACAAAAAATCGAATTAGCCAGTCATATGAGTGCAGCTATTTCTCATGAAGTCCGTAATCCTCTGACTGCAGTGCAGGGTTTTTTACAGCTTGCAGCAGAAGATCCAAACCTCCAGAAAACAACAAAGGGATATATTGATATTGCTTTAACTGAATTAAACGAGGCTGAGCATGTTATTAAAAATTATTTAACGTTTGCCCAGCCCTCTATGAGCACTGTGGAAACATTCAACGCAGGTACAGAACTTCAGTCGATTATAAAAACGCTGCAGCCACTGGCTAACATGAATTCAGTCGAGGTTGTAACTGTTAATCATGATGCATGTTTTTTGCTGGGAGATAAAATCCGTTTTCGGCAGTGTTTCCTTAACATTTTGAAAAATTGTATTGAAGCGATGCCAAATGGGGGCATTCTCACCCTTTACACAGAGGTTAAGAATAAGGAAGTCCATATCAGTGTAACTGATACAGGAATTGGTATGTCAGCTGACCAGGTGAAGCGATTAGGAGAGCCATATTACTCCACTAAAGGTAAGAAAGGAACCGGTCTCGGCCTTATGGTCTCTTTTAGTATTATCCGTGAGTTAAAAGGCACCGTAAAAATTACTAGTGAGATCGGTAAAGGCGCAGAGTTTTTAGTCACCTTCCCTGCGTATTTGCAAGGCCACAACACTAATGATCCCAATCAGAGTCTACCGGTTTAAACAGAACATTATTAGAGAAATGGCTACTAATAAATTTTTAAACCGTCCACCTTCTGGAATATCCATCTTCAAAAAAGCATATATAAGATATGTTAAAGCAGTGGATGATGTCATGACTGACGCGGTTAAGGCGGAATTATTCGAATCAACGGCGGAATTGGTAACGTAACTGTTTTTTATATGTTATTATTGCTGGATTTTATTAGTAGTTATTAATTGTTTTCAATAGACTTTTTTAGCTGCTGCGGCAGTTGAACCGAAGAAGAGTCGGAAGAGTCGATCATCAATCGGTAAAATATCATGTAATTGAAGGAAGGAGAACAGCTGTGTATATTCCCAAATATTATAAAGTAACAGATATTAATGAAATAACGGAATTCGTTCAAACAAATTCCTTTGGAACGATTGTAACCACAGTACAAGGCAAGCCAATCGCTGCACATGTACCTCTTTTGTTTAATCAGCAAGGAGAAGATTATTACATAACCGGACACTTGGCATATGGGAACCCTCTATGGAAGACATTAGAAACCAGTGAGAATGTATTGGTTATTTACCAGGGACCACATGCATACATTTCATCATCTTGGTATGAACATGAAAATGTACCCACATGGAATTATCAGTCTGTACATATTTATGGGACAGCCAGCTTGTTGAATGAACAAGAACTAAAACAAGACCTTACCTTGCTGCTGCAAAAATACGAAAATCATCGTGAAAATCCTGTATTATGGGAAAAGCTGTCTCCTAAGCTTCTGGAAAAAGAACTAAAAGGCATTGTTGGATTTAAGATTAAAGTACAAGAGATCCAAGCAGCCTATAAATTAAGCCAAAATCGAAATGAAACCGATTACCTTAACATCGTGGATCGCTTAGAAAAGGAAGGACATTACGATTCCAGTCAAATGGCAGAAGTGATGAAAAAGAATATGGAAAAATAATCAACTTTTATTGTGTCTGTTGCAATATAAACAGCGGAAATTCATACTGCAAAGAAAACTTTCGTTCGAATAGTCTGTGCCTGGGTGTTTTATATGGAAGTCTTACAATTAACTCGGGATGATAATGGACATGAAACCTGCACTTCCCCCCTTTCCCTTTCATGGAAGGACGTAAAAAATCCCTGCCGTATACCTATAACGCAGGGATTTTTTACGAGTTTTTCATTCTACTTCTTTATCTTTAATACCTGTCCAACATAAATTCTGTCGCTTTTCATATTGTTGAGTTTCTTAAGGTCTGAAACAGAAACATTTACGGTCTTGCTGATGCGGTATAAGGTATCGCCCTTTTTAACGGTATAGGTCGAAGATTTTACCGTACTGCTTGCTGCTGCAGGTACCTTTAATTTTTGTCCTATTTTAAGAGATTCACTCTTTAAGTTATTAAGCTTCTTAAGAGCCGCAACCGTTGTCTTATACTTAATGGCAATCCGGTAGAGATTGTCTCCCTTTTTTACCGTATAAACGGCAGTCTTAACCGTTTCACTCTGTTCCGCATCTAATAGATACAGCATGTCATTACTGAACGTAATTTTATGTTTGGTCTTATAGGCAGCTGCTGCTTTCTTGAAGAGGGCATCCTGTGAATCCACATATTTAGTCATGCTCTTATACTCTTTATCATAAGCAGCTTTGGACAGTTCTCCATTCAAATAATGAATCGTATATAATTCAAAATTAAACATTTCTACTAAACTGTTATAAATATATTCATCAAGCTGCTGGATCTCTGGATTGTACTTGACGAACTTCGCATCTTCATCAAGGGCAGAACTGAAATATGTCATGTATTTATCATGAATGTTGATTGCCTGTTCTTCAGTCTTTGCCGCATCCAATTGTTTAGTGTAGGCTTCTACAGTCCGGAATATTTTTGCATAGTGGGAAGCAAATGTGTTTAACTCTGTCTGGTATTTTGAAACCTGAACAGCAGCAGAAGCGGTTATTGAAGCTGGTAAGGCTGCCGCTCCTGAAAATAGTAAAGTGGTTGCAAGAACCGAAGCAGTAAGTCCTTTTTTAATCGTCATGACTGTATGGATTCCCCTTAATTGTGTATTTTTAAAAAGTCTGGAATGTTATTCCTCCTTCAGAATATCACATGTAGGAAACGCTATCATACTGGTAAAATATTCTTCTCTTTTCGGATAAAAATCTATTTATCTGCCGAAAAAATCAGTCTGGAAACAGTGCTTCTCTACTAGATGACGTACTTTTGGTTTGATTTCTGTGGGTTTTAAAGACTGGTGACAAGCTTATGATTAGGTTTAGGAGGTATATGCTTATGTTTCCATGGTTTATGCTTAGGTTTGGGGGCTTTATGATTAGATTTCAATGATTTATGCTTATCTGCTCTCCGGCTATGCTTATCTTATGCCATTTATGCTTACAGAAAGGGAGTTATGCTTATTGTCAGCTGCTTATGCTTATGCTGGTGATAAAAGGAAGCGGAAACAGTAAGAGGGTTTGGGTATCCTTGGACTTCTGAATTGGTGAAAGCTTCTGTAGATTGAATGATTCAGGTAAAACGCTGCGGCGTTATGGAATTTTAAACCCCTTCCACACTTTTTTTGCAGATGACATCCCTATTCCCGGAAACAAAGAACGGTCCTTGCGCTTCGTATCCAAAACGAAGCACAAGAACCGTTTCCACGCTTCCTACTTGCCTGCCACTGGCACTTTTTCATCGACATAAGGAATGGTCAGTGGTCCTAATGGTAATACGGCGATTGACATGTCTTCCCCGTATTTTTGTTTCAATTCCACTAATGTTTGTTCAATATTGTGGGTAGGTTTCAGCATGGCACTTTCAACTTGTTCATCTTTTAGTGTGGAATATACATACACATCAGCCCAGACTTGGGTTACTGCTTGTTTCTGAACCTGCCACTGATCGAACATTTTAAAATTGGGATCATTAATTAAATCCAACAGTGCCTGCGGGCTATCCGCGAATTCAAATATTTTCGAGTAGTTCCCATGATTCGGCAGGCCATCTGAGCATTCAGATGCAATAATAATGGTACCGCCCTCTTTTACGATTTTATGTGCTGCACTCATTCCTTTCACAGTTTGATACAGGTTTTGGTCAAGCGGGTAACCGGAATTAGAAGTGATCACCACATCAAATCGATCTTCACATTTGATCATGGCGTGTTCTTTCACAAATTCACATCCTCTGTCGTGGGCTTCAAATAGTTCACCAGCAAATACAGATGTGATTTCCTTTTCCTTATTTAAGGTAACATTCAGCATGAAATTCGCTTTACACATGCTATTAATTTCACGTGTCATGTCTTGTACAGGGTTGTCCTGCATATTTCCCCACGTAGAACGTGCATCACCAATCATTCTTGCATTATGGAAGGTCATGATGGTTTCTAAGCCTGCGATTCCCGGCATAATTCCTTTTGGACCGCCAGAAAATCCTGCAAAGAAATGCGGTTCAATAAAACCAGTTACAATTTTAAAATCAGCTTCCACATATTCTTTATTTAAATAGACATCACAGCCAAATTTACTTCTTCCGATATTCACGAGTGTCTCTTTATTTTGGCATTGGTTGTTAATGATTCTTACATTATCAACGACCCATTCGCCAAGCATTTGCACGAATTCTTCCCTTGTTTGGTCTCGATGGGTGCCCGTTCCGTTAATAATGACAAAATTTTCAATCGGAACATGATTCAGCTCTTCGATTAGTACAGGAACCAATTTATGATTAGGTGTTGGTCTCGTGATATCACTAATAGCAATGGCTACTTTATCTGTTGCTTTTACCATTTCTCTTAAAGGAGGAGTACCGATTGGATTTCTCAATGCCTGTTTCAGCTCTTCCAAATCCTCGTCTAATCCTGGCAAATCCTTTGGCTCCACAATAAAAGCGTGATCAGGCACTTCCACTTCAAGTCCATTTTTTCCGTATAATAGTTGTGTTTTCATTTCAATCACTCACTTTCATTCATTTAGTATGTAATGTTTCATAGCTGCCGGTATAAACGTATTATACAATTTTTCTATCCATTAAAGAGGAACAATCCCTCGGGAGTAACCCCAAGGGATTTCGGGAATTATAACGTTGCCTCCTGCTGCTTCAGGAGTGGTTTCTCTTTTTTCTGCAGTCTGTTAGCATACCAGGATACTACGATTGGACATAAAATGGCTGTTACAATAACACTTGTTGCAACCATTATGGTTGCATTTCCTGCAACTGCCGCATAAGCCGGATTTGCAGCTGCAACAGCAGCCGGAACCCCAGCAGCGTTGCCAGCAGTAGTTGCTGCAGATAATCCTGCAATGCCATTTCCACCTGTCAATCGGTCTACAAGGAATAATGCTGCGCCAGAAACGACCACCACAAAAACTCCTAAAAGGATACCTGTTAAACCTGAAGCGGCAACCTTTGTGAAATCTAGTCCACATCCTAAACCAAAAGCAAAGAAAGGAATAAGTACTGGAGGCGCTTTCGCCAAAAAGTCACGGAGATCTTTATCTAAGTTACCTAAAATCATTCCTAAAACTAAAGGAAGAATGGCTCCAACCATTGCCTGCCAAGGGAAACCAGCAAGACCAGCTGCCCCTAATGTAACCATTGTAAGAAAGGGACCAGATTCAAGAGACATGATAGAGTATGCGCCAGCATCCTCAGGCTTCCCAAATTGACCCATTAAAGCCATGTACATACCGCCATTCGTATCGTTCATGGCCGCAACAATGGCCAGCACAGACAATCCCCCAAGAATCATGTCATTCCCAATAAACTGTGTAGCAATAATGCCGACAATTGCCGCTATTCCAACTTTTGTTATTAATAATGCTCCACCCTTTTTTAAGATATAAGGAGTAGCTCTGAAGCTTAATGTTGAACCCATGCAGAAAAAGAAAACAGCTAAAATTGGCATCGCACCTGTCCAAAGTGCGCCAGTGAACGATCCAAAGAATGTTGGCGTTTCAGGAAATAACGTATTAAGTGTCGCACCGATGAGAAGTGGAAATAACATCATTGAACCAGGAATTTTATCCATTGTAGCTTTTATTTTCATATCGTTTTTTCTCCTCTTTATAATTCTAGCAATTTGATAAACTTAGAAGTTGTCCTTTTTTTGGTTGATAAAAAAAGGAACGAACAACTTGCTCGGCTGCCTTTTCCAGCAATTCACCCGCATTTTCAATGGCTTCTTCTAAATCCATGGGCTTGTTTATAATACTGGTAACGCTTACAACCCCATGCTGATAAAGCGCTTCGATACCTTCTCCTACTGATCCAGCAAGAATCACTGTTGGAACATTCTTAACTTGTGCCTGCTGTGCAATTCCCATAGGAGTCTTTCCTGATGCTGTTTGAAAATCTACTTGTCCTTCTCCTGTAATAACAAGATCTGCTTCCTCTAGAGCTGTTTGAAAGCCAGTATATTCGATAATCACATCGATTCCCCGTCTCATAACAGACGGGAAAAAAGCTTGAAATGCTCCGCCAATTCCACCTGCTGCTCCTGCTCCCGGACGGTCATGAAGGTGTACACCCGTTACCTTCTCCACTTCATCCGCCCAATGAGTGAGGCATGCATCCAGTCTCTTGACCATTTCGTTAGTCGCTCCCTTTTGGGGACCAAACACAAAGGATGCGCCGCTTGGACCAATTAGTGGATTTTCTACATCAGAAGCAATCAGAAACTGACATTTGTTTATTCTATCGTCAAGCTTGCTTAAATCGACGGAACAAATATGGGCAAGCTCGGCACCACCTAGGGAAATTTCAGCACCATTATCGTCTAATAACGATAATCCTAGTGCCTGAAGCATACCTGCACCACCATCATTTGTAGCTGACCCGCCAAGCGCCAGAATAAATGTAGTAAATCCATCATCCAAAGCTTCTTTGATTAGTTCCCCTGTACCAAAGGTAGTGGCTTTTAAGGGATCTAATTTTTCCCGGGGAATGAGCGGTATCCCAGAAGCCTTCGCCATTTCAATAACGCATGTTTTGCCATCACCTAATATTCCATATTCAGCTTTCACCTTTTCTCCAAGAGGTCCAGTGACAGAGACGGGAATTTTTTGTCCATTAGTAGCTGCTACTAAAGTATCTAATGTACCTTCTCCTCCATCTGCAGCTGGGATGCAAATAGTATCGGCTTCAGGAAATGCCCTTTTTGCCCCTCTTTCAATCGCCTTTGCGGCATCAGGTGCACTTAAACTCCCCTTAAACGAATCAGGGGCTATGACTATCTTCATTTAATCCCTCCTCGCAGAAAACGTTTACATTATTGATGATTTTCATTATACTATGCTCAATAATAGAAAACATCGTACGTACCATATAAAAATATCGGCGAATTATTCAGAATTTTCGTATGGTACGACCAATTTTGGAGGAAAAGGATGTTATCCAGAGAAATTGCACAAACCATTGTATTGGAAACTACACAGCGCCTAAATCGAAATATTAATATCATGGATGAAAAAGGCATTATTATTGCCTCTGGTGATCCGTTAAGAATAGATGACATTCATGAGGGAGCACTTGAGGTTCTTAAAACCGGTGAAACACTTATTATTCGGTTTGATGAAGAAGGGATTTGGCGAGGTTCTCATCCCGGTATCAACCTGCCAATCGAATTTCAACATAAAATTGTGGGAGTTATTGGCATTACGGGAAATCCAGAAGACTTAATGGAGTTTGGCGGCATCGTTAAAATGATTACGGAGCTGATGATTAGGGAGAAATTTATCACTTCTCAGCTGGAATGGAAACAGCTCACAAAAGTTATGATTATTGAAGAATTGTTGAAAAGTTCTCCTGACTACACCAATATTGATCGTATGCTTCACCTAATAGGCAAGAATCTTTTGGCTCCATTCACGACCGCTTTGATCCAAATGACTGATCGCACGATCACAAATCAACAATTAACCAGCAAAATAGAAGAGATCATAGGGGAGAAACATGCTCTTGCAGGCTTTATCAATATTAACCGAATATTTATCGCCTTTTCTGGTTTAACTCAGCAAGAGACAGACAGAAAACTGCGAAACGTATATGATGAATTGAAAAAGCTGAAGGTAAAGTTTCAACTTGCATTCAGCATTCCATTCACATCAACGAGTATGTTCAACCAATCCTACATGGAGTGTGATCTTGCCCTTCAAATCAGTAAGAAGGATGAGGATTTCGTCTCATTCGCCGAGGTAGAACCAAAGGCATTAATTTATAATATAGATCGTGGATGGCTGGAGAGATTCACCAATAGGATGATGAACAAAACGTTGATTAAATATGCGGACACGTTGGAAGCCTTTTTTCATAACAATCTAAATATTCAGCAGACCGCTGATGAATTATACCTCCACCGTAACACACTCATCTACCGGTTAACCAAAATTGAAAATGATACAGGGTACGACCCCAGAAAATTTAAAGATGCAATAAGATTACAGCTCGCTCTTTGGTCCGTTAAGAGACTGCAAAGTGATATCCTCTAGTAAACCCCAATCATTTTTTGCTTGTAAGCTATAAGAATACTTTTCTAGCAATAAGAAAGGGAACTGTCCCATAAGGATCAGTTCCCTTTTCTATTATTGCAGCCACATGTTAAATAATCCTTCTGAAACCCCTAAGTTATACATATAGTAGATACCAAATACTAAACTAATCACTCCAGTAATTTGTGTAAGTGTATGATTCAGCTTGAATTTTTTGCTGCTGAAAACAAACGGGATGCCTAGGATGGTTGTAAAGAAAAGCATTCCAAGCACGGTTCCACAGCCAAAAATCAAGATATAAATGACTGATTCTAATACACTGTCAACGGTACTCATGGTTAATAGCACCATGGCACCGCTTCCAGCGAGTCCATGTACAAGGCCGATTACCATTGATTTTAAATAGGATACAGAATACCCGGAATTCATTGATTCCTTATTGTGGGCATGATGAGGATTGTGCTTCTTTTTTAATGAACGTATCGTTGATATTCCAAGAACAACCAGCATAATCCCTACCAGGAATTCAAGTGACATTGACCACTTCTCCGGTATTTCACCTTTCATTAACAGCAAGATGATTCCAACGATAAATAATGTTGCTGTATGACCGATTCCCCAAAACACTCCTGCAAGCGAAGAGCGGATCAGCTTTTTACTTTGACTGGCTATTGTAGAGACAGCTATCACATGATCTGGTTCGATTGCATGCTTGATTCCTAATACAAATCCTAATGCCAAAACGGATAAAAAGCTTATACTCATCACGGTACCTCCAAATATCTCCAACTAGGAGGAAATTCATTCTCCCATTCCTGGAGACCTTCAAATATTGAATTTATAAGAAATGTAGATACATCATCCATATTCACGCCTGTCACAACAGTCTTCCTTGCTCCGGCGTCCGCCTCTTATATTTTAGTTAAGGCTGTTAACGCTTTATTCATACTTCCGCTTACATACCCTTGCAGATCCAGAGTGACATATTTATATCCAAATCGTTGAAGGTTTTCTAAAATAGAATGATGGTTTGACAGTACGAGTTCCATATCTTTGGGTTCTACTTCAATGCGCGCAATATCATGATGTGTCCGGACCCGCACTTGTCTGATTCCTAATGCTTTAATATATGCCTCAGACTTCTCAACCTTTGTTAATTTTTCTTGGGTTATTTTTTCCCCATAGGCAATACGAGAAGATAAACAGGCAAAAGATGGCTTTTCCCAAGTAGGCAAGTTGAATTGTTTCGAGAGTTCACGAATTTCTTCTTTAAATAGATTAGCCTCTTGAAGCGGACCGCGAACACCATGTTCTTTTGCAGCACGAACTCCAGGGCGGTGTTCACTCATATCATCAGCGATTAGGCCATATACCACATTGTTGAAACCCTCTTGATGCATAATGGGAACTATCTCTTCGAATAGCCCATTTTTACAGAAATAACATCGATTTCGATCATTTTCGGTATATCCTGGTATACTCAATTCTGAGGTTTCAATGATAAGGTGCGTTGCACCAATCAGTTCAGCCAGTTCCTTGGCTTCTTCTAACTCACTGGACGGATAGGTTTCCGAATCTGCTGTAACAGCCAGGACATTTTCCTTCCCCAGAACATCCACCGCAACTTTTAATAGAAAAGTACTATCCACACCGCCAGAAAAAGCAACAACTACATTTTCCATCTCTGTTAAGATTTCTTTTAATCGTTCATACTTTTCTTTCATCTTGCATTCCACCTATTCCTATGTTTTATCCTTCTCGCATGGATGATTCAGGGAAAAACGCGCACTATTTTTATTCATTTTTTGATTAAATCTATTAGAAACCTATGTATTGTATTATGGAAAAATATAAATCAAAGCAGATTTCTACTAATATAAGAAGTTATTGAAATTATGTGTTCTACTATTGATTCACTATAGTCATGACACCAAATTTACAATTAAGATATTAATCTATCAAAAATTTCATTCTTACTCCTGATTAGCGATCACCCAAACCTGCTCATAAACTCTTTTTAACGGTATTTGATTTGCTTCCGCAATTTTTTTACACTCTTCATACTCTGGAGCTCTTTGTACTAGTTCACCCTCAAAGTATCCTTCCTTAACTGTCACGGCTCCCCACATGGTTTCGACACTTCTGAACTTTCTTTCTAGCCTATGAACGGTTAATGGATAATAGCGGATGCCTAAGGTTGTTGTTTCTTTAAATAAGATTTCTTTCATTCCAGCAAGTCTTTGTTTGGAGGTAAGAAGCTGAAGCATAACCCCTGGCCGGTTTTTTTTCATAAAAATAGGTATATAGAATACATCATTCGCACCTGCTTTAAACAGCATGTCCATGACATAACCAAGCCATTCACCCGGCGCATCATCGATATTAACTTCAATCTTGATCATTTCATCGTCAATATGTTCATGGTTATGAGGATGAGAAACCATTTTTATTCTCCTCCTATATATAAAAAAGGGTACTAAAGATACTAAAATGTTTTATTAAATAAAGTCTTCTCCAAAATGAATCGTCTATTATTTTGGCTCTTTTCTAAAAGATTGTTGATTTTTTAAAGTTTTTTACGGCACCCTATTGTTCAGTCAGGTCGATTGGAGCGTAAGGTGCGAGACTCCTGCGGGAGCAGCGGGACAGGTGAGACCCCGCAGGCAAAGCCGAGGAGGCTCACCGCCCGCCCCGCGGAAAGCGAGCATCCTGGAGAGGAAATCAACCTCTTGTTCAATAGCAACAAAGTTTGTGAAAACAGCCATTATTTCACCTTATTCCCCAATGACAATACGAAGTACATTGGGCTGGTCTTTAAAGGTTTTCGTTCCGGCACCATACCCTATTGAATGCACTTTCATTGACGGCATTGTACAGTATTCTTCTGCAAGTACTGCAACAATTGCTGCTCCTGTAGGTGTTGTAAGTTCAAACCTAATATTACTTTGTTCAATCGGTATACCTTTTAATACTTCTAATGTGGCTGGTGCTGGAACTGGATAAATGCCATGATCGATATGTATTTTTCCTGATCCTACTACAACTGGTGCAGATTTCACTTGTTTTATTTCCAGCTGATGAATAAGAATAGCAGCACCTACAATATCAATAATTGAGTCAACTGCTCCCACTTCATGAAAATGAACATCCTCCAATGGTACACCGTGAATATGTCCTTCCGCTTCCCCAATCTTCTTGAAGATTTTCAAGGAAATAGCTTTAACTTCATCTGCCAATTCGGATGATTCGATCATATTTACGATCGTACTGTATGAGCGATGACTATGTTCATGATGGTGATGATGATCATGTGCGTGATGGTGTTCATGCGCATGATGGTGCTCATGATCGTGATGAAGTTCATGTGTATGGTTGTGTTCATGATCGTCATGATGATCATGAGTATGTTCAGGGCCAGCATGATGATCATGAGCATGGTGATGTTCAGGGCCGTCATGGTGATCATGAGTATGGTGATGTTCATGGCCGTGATTGTGTGTATGCTCATGATTATGATGGTGATCGTGTTCATGATGCTCATGTTCGTGGTGAAGTTTATGTGCATGTTGGTGTTCGGTTTGTTCAAGAATTACATCAAACTTAGTACTTGTAATGCCATTCTTTACGATTTTCTTCCAGTTTAGTTGATACTCATCTTCAAAATGAAGCTTCTTCAACTCATTTTCTAACACAGAGGGATCTGCGCCTGCATCTATTAGTGCACCAATAAACATATCGCCGCTTACCCCGGAAAAACAGTCAATGTAAAGCGTTTTCACTTCATGCCCACTCCTTTTTTTGCTATATTGTCAATCAGTACAGCATTATATGCAGCACCAAATCCATTATCGATGTTGACCACACTAATACCTGATGCACACGAATTCAACATGGTTAACAATGCTGACAAACCATGAAAGTTTGCACCATATCCGACGCTTGTAGGCACGGCTAAAACTGGATGTGATACAAGCCCTCCAACTACACTTGGAAGAGCCCCTTCCATTCCTGCTATTACTACGGAGACAGTCGCCCTTTGAATTTGTTCTATATGATCAAATAAACGGTGAATGCCTGCAACTCCTACGTCGTAAAATCGGCGAACCTCACTTCCTAGAGCCTCTGCAGTAACTGCCGCTTCTTCTGCAATTCGCAGATCGGATGTGCCGGCACAAATAATGGCAATATATCCTTTATAATCTTCCTTAGCATTCGTGTGGTTCTTCCAGTAAAGAATTTGTGCAATTTCATTATAAATAAATTCATGATGCTCCCGAAGGATATAATCAGCTTTCTCTTTAGATATTCTTGTAACTAATACATCATGTTCTTTTGATCTGATTGCATTTATGATGGAGAGAATCTGTTCTTTTGTTTTCCCCTCCCCATAAATAACCTCTGGGAACCCTTGACGATTTTTTCGGTGATGGTCCACATTTGCAAAACCTAAACTCTCATAGGTTGCTAGTTTCTCTTTTGCCTCTGAAACACTTAAATTTCCGTTTTGTACTTCCAGCAATACATCTTCTAACATCATCGATTTCACACACCTTAAAAGCTTCTTGGCTTACTATTTACTTAAATGTTTTAAAATTCTAACATGTTAACCCTTCCAATTATAAAATAATATAATATAAATGCAAGGCTCGTATTCTGTTTATCAATTTTGAAACATTATGTTATAAAAAGTCTGCCTTTTCTATTTAAAGCTTAGGTTTGGCAGTTTTATACTTATTGTTAGCTGCTTATACGGATGATAGAAGAAAACTATGGAAGAAAGACTAGTAAAAGTCATAGTAAAAAGCCCTTTATGCAAGTGCATAAAGGACCTGGTTACTCCTATTAAAACCCATTATCCGCTTCCCTTGTAGTAGGATCGCTGATTGAGTTGGAAGCTTCCGGAATGTCGTCATAGATTTTCGTATCAATGTTATGAATGGTTCCATCCGCCAGTGCCTTGAATACATCGTAAAGAGGTGCTTTTACGGTTTCCTTCAGCATCCCGCTCTGCTTTTGCCCAAGTGTCTGGCTTTGTCCTTTGATTTCTATCAGCATGATGGCTGCGTCATTCAATGCGAATGCACCAAGAGCGGTTCCCGGCAGGTTCACATCTGGATACTTCTGGATAGCGCCAAAATGTGAGAACCCTCGCTGCAGTGATAGGTAAGATAGAGCGTTTACCTGTTTCCCAAGTTTCAGGGCATCTGCGTCTACTTCATATGTTTTCCCGCTGAAAGGATCCTTGTAGGATTGAGTGGCTACGACAGCTGCCAGCTGGACAGGTACTGAGCGGTTATCTTTATCTGATACCGTATTAAAGCCGCGGTGGTGGACATCTACATATACATCTGGCTTGAATTCTTTGAATACACTTGAAACGGCCCTTGATTCTGCCGTGACGAAAAGGCCGCCATTTTTGCTGTTGTTGGCTGCTTTATTGTTTAAGAAAGCGGCTACTTCTGTCTTGTCCTGGTCTTCAACCCGGAAATCGAGATTTGGGTTATAGTCACGGTTTTGGTCATAGCCCGGAATACCATACACTACCCGGCCGTTATTGTTCTGGGCACGCTCACTTCCATCTGCATTGTAATACCACGGGAAAGCCGTTCCTGTCGGAAGGCCGATTGCTGCTGGATCCCAGGTTTGATGCGTATAACGGGTCGGATACCATTTATCTTCGAACTGATTGTCTGCTCCTTCCGGATTAATCCGCGGCATAATCCAGATTGAAACCTTATCCAATATTTCTTCGACTTCTCTTCCGCCTGAAGAAAGCTTCTGGATCATATCGATGGCTGCCTCAGTGCCGATTTGCTCATTGCCATGAATCTGAGTGGTTATGAGCACTCTCTTTTTATCTGGGTCGGCACTGCCAAACTTCGCTACATAAAGAGGGCTCCCTTTTTCGGTTTCTGTAGCATACCCATGAGGAGCCAGATTTGAATAGCCTGCGATATCCAGTTTCATTTTACCTTTTGACGACTCTTCCAGCTTCTGAAGAGTTTTAAATAGATCTTCATTGCTCATATAGCTGGCCAGTGAGATGTTTTGCTCATTTTCTATGTACGGGCCGTTCGGATTGGACTGGGGGTCTGCAAATGCGGTCGTTGATGTAACAGCCGATAATGCAATGACTGTAGGAATCATGATCTTTGAAAACTTCTTCATTTCGTATCCTCCTTGGTTTTTAGGTTTCGGATCGGGTGAAAGGTGCTAACCTGAATAGTTTGAAAATTTAAACATCTAAGTTAAATTTCACATGAAACAAATAAGGAGTAAAATTGGGCTTACAGCCTAAATAAATACATTTAGAATGGGATAAAAAACCTATTTTCCCTGCTGTAGTGGCAGATGGTATATTTAATTCCTACTTTTTATTAGGCTCTTTTCTAAAAGATTGTTGTTTTTTAATAGTTCGGTGAACCATCCTATTGTTAAACAGGTTGATTGGAACGTAAGGTGCGAGACTCCTGCGGGATCAGCGGGTATGTCCAGCTCCGGACTGACACCTTCGGTCATAAGGCAATCGCCATTAAAAGGCAAAATCGGCCTTTTACTGCCGCTAGTCTTATGCCGGTCAGGTGTCTGCTTTTCTTTTAGCGTCTTGCCTCTAATAAAAGAAATCATTCAGCTTTTGGACGGATCTTTTCTTGAAAGCACCGTCCTCCGCTTTTCGATCAGGTGAGACCCCACAGGCGAAGCCGAGGTGGCTCAGCGCCCGCCCCGCGGATAGCAAGCATCCTGTAGTGGAAATCAAGCCCCTTGTTCAATAACAACAAAGTTTGCGAAAACAGCCTTTTATTATTACAAAACAATAAAAAAACGCCGAAAAATATCGGCGTTTCCCATATATATGTTTATAGCATGAACTCTACAAAACTTGCATGCCGCATCATTCCGGCGCGTGTATAGTCCTGGAACTTAACTTTACATTGAATGACCGGCTTGAGATAGATCCATTGCTGGTCCTCACCCGCTGCCATTTGTTCAGCAATTTTCCGGAATGCTGATCGTTCAGCAGGCGGAACAAATTCGCAGATGCCGGCATGTTTTCCATCCTTCATGAGGGACCAGGCAAATTTGTCTTTCCGGATCCCGGTGATGAACACTGTATCAAACTTATAGTTCTTCACCTTCAGCCAGTCCTGGCTTCGGGTGTTGGTTCTGTAGACACTGCCTTTCCGTTTCGACACGATTCCTTCGAGTTCCATTTCTTTCACTGCCTGAAAAAGTGCCTCTCCATCCTCGAATGATTTCGCTTTTGAAATGACAGAAGAATCTGCAACAGCCTGATCAAGCAGAGCTAACCTCTCCTCCAATGGCTTCTATGTTACATCTTGGCCATCCACATAGATCATATCAAAAGCGGAAAATTGAGCTGGCAGTTCTTCAGTCAGCTGGTTTACAGAACTCTGACCCGCTTGGAACCTTCGCATCACAGACTCCCAGCAGGGCCTGCCCTCCCTCATGACTACCATTTCCCCATCAAGAACCATTTCAGGGGGTAAAGAAATCTGTAACTCCGGGAACTGCAGGGTACATTCATTCTGATGCCTTGTATGGAGTTTTATGCCTTCAGCTGTTGAGGTAAGAATACAGCGGAATCCGTCCAGCTTTACTTGATGTATATAATCCCCACTGGGCGGGGTATTCGATTTATGCAATAGCATGGGTTTTATAGGGGTATGAATCATAATATCACCAACTCAATTCTACCAGCATAAACAGAGCGGAAATAGAGGGAATGAGTGGGAACAAAAAAACTGCACCACTTAGTCCTGCGTGCTGACAATGTGGTGCAGCAACTGAATTTTATTCGGCTTTACTGCTTTCCTCTGCATGTTCCTTCGATAAAAACCATCCACCGATAGCGATGAGAAGCATAACTCCCCAGAAAATGGAGTTCCAGATCGGACCTTCGACGAAATCATGAGAAATGATATGTAGAGATGGATGCGCCAGGGTATGCATTAATAATTTTACCCCGACCCAGCCGACGATCAGCATGGCGGCCTTTTCTATACTTGGACGTTCTGTTAATATCCTGACAAAAAATCCTGCTGCAAAACGAATGACAATTAATCCGGCAATGGCGCCTAATAGAATCACAATAAATTTGGCGCCATCCATACCGCCAATCTCAACCATCGGCGTATCCGGCAATGCCAAAACCAGGGCTACTGCTGCTAAGATTGAATCCACAGCGAATGCAATGTCTGCTAAGGCAATCTGCATAACAGTCATACGATAACTTTTGTCTTTTTTATTTTTCTCTCCATGATCTCTTTTAAGTAAATGCCTTAAAGAGATGAAAATTAAATAAGCGGCACCAATCGCCTGAATCTGCCATACATGAAAAAGGTAAGAAATGGCGAAAATGGCACCTATCCTGAAAATGAAGGCTAGTAACAACCCAATATTAATAGCCTTTTTTTGCTGATCGGCCGGCAGATGCTTGGACATGATCGCCAGCACCAATGCATTATCAGCAGATAATAAACCTTCTAGAACAATCAAAATAAGTAACACCCAGCCGTATTCTAATAGTAAAGATACCTCCATATTGACCCCCTTTATGATGATGCTCCCTGAGCAATAGTAAAATATTACATGACCGGCTAATTTTTGTATACCTTCACATGAACAATTCCGAGCCGGTTCATTCATTTCTCCTGATGATCTCTCGCTGGAGATTTCTCCTTCTTGTTCCTTTCAGGCTTCTACATGTATGGTTCATGGTTTGTATAGTATATGGACCTTTCTTAATAACTATCGATAGATTCTTTAATTCCCGGGATACCCTTGATGGATCGAAGGGAATGTAATTCGTGACAATCAATGCTATGTGTTATACAGAGCTTTTGATGCCAGTAATAAAGAAATCATATTAGACTTGACTCAAGAACAAGATCCATAACCAGTCCATCTACATAAACCAAATATTAATTATAAACCCTAATCTGAATTGACTAAACGCATTTGATAACTTGTACACAAATTGTTCATTTTCTTTTTTGGAAAAGCTCTGTTAAACATGGCTGTTGATTGCAGCTAGCAGGCACTCGATTTCCGCGGGGCGTTCCGGGAGGAGTCTCGCATATCCGTTCCAATCAACATCGTGCAAAATTCAACAATGACCTTTAACATAGCCTTTGGAAAAAAGGATGTAAAACTGATGAACTCCATCCACTCCGTACATTTGGTTTAGATAGACTGCCCGCTCCTGCTCTATCTTGTCAGGAACTGGTTCAATTCCAATTCCTTCGCTTACCTTGGTTCACGCTTTGTCTCCTCCTTGTATTCCGTAAACCTGCCGGGGTCGCCCACTTTCTTCTATGCCAATGAACTTTCTACATATAGAGAAATTACCCGCAAACTCACAAATAAGGATCTGTTGATTTATATCTCCTTATGAATGAAACATGCCTTACCTTTAATACACTGAGAGTAGGAAATGTAACAAATCAAAGGGGGTAACCTATGCACAGATAGACCAAATACCCGGTCACATACCAGCTGATCCGTTTAATATGTTACTACCCGCCTGGTTCTTTTGGAGCAAAACCTGAGCCGCTTACGGAACAGCTGTTTACCTGAGCATTCATTAACCTGAGAATAAATTCATAATAAGGAGTGATTCGAGTGAAACGGGTCGGAAAAGACGAGTTTGTTCCTGGTTTTGTACCACACCATAATCATGGCTCTGTCGATTATACATCTGTAGATGCAGGTCATGTCCATCAATGCCTGGATGTGACTCATCCAGCCATCCAGACCCAGGATGGTACGCATGTTCATTATACTGAAGGTTATGTGGTGTTTGAGGATGGACACACCCATCATTATAAGGCGTACTCAGGTCCCGCTATACCCGTTGGGAATGGAATGCATGTTCATTATTATGATTTTTATACGACTGAAGCCAATGGACACCGGCACAGGGTCAAAGGCGTTGATCAGCCAGCTCCTGGTTCCAAATAAGATAAATAGTAAAAGGGGCTGGACCACTACTCCAATCCCTATTACTGATTCACATTTTTATGCCCCCGATCAGCCTAAAAGCCTACATACCGAACTGCTGTTAAAAACGCAAAAAAATAGTGCCGGCCTCTGCACCACAATGCAAAAACCAGACACTGCAATCATCAATGTGAAAACTTCTCAGCCCTGTTCTTTCGGATTGCATGGATGATGAAAGTAATGACAAACGCCAGTATCATGATCCCGATGAATATCTCATTTGGTATATGGATGCCAATGAGGGTAAGACCCATTTTGACAGCGATGAATGTGATCAGTGCGTAGGCTGTCGTTTCAAGCTCGGGCACTCGATTCATCAAGCTGATAAAGAAGGTTGCGACTCCACGCATCAATAATATCCCGATCATGCCGCCCAATAGGAGCACCCACACTTCCTCAGATACGGCAAGGGCTGTAAGGATACTGTCTACCGAAAAAGCTAAATCCATTAATTCGACAGATATAACGGTAGCCCAGAAAAAGCCGAAAGTGGACACGAGCCAGCCCTTTGGCTTATGTGTTTCTTCCTCTTCTCCGCCATCTGTGCTTTTGAACTTGTCCATAAAAAATTTGACCGCAAGCCATAATAGATACAGCGCACCGATTAGTTTAATGAACCAAAGCTTGATGAGGAAGGTTCCCAGTCCGATAAAGATAAACCGGAATACATAAGCTCCCCATAATCCATAAATTAAGGCTTTCTTTTGCTGTTCCTTCGGCAGCGGCTTCACGAAAGCAGACAGCACCAGCGCATTGTCCGCGGAAAGAATACATTCCAGTACAGCCAGGGAAAGGATTAACCCCCATGCTTTTGATGAAGTAAGCACCTCTGCCCACATATGCCCGTCAAACATTGAAGCGTATGTTGCTAAAATATCCTGCCACATTCTCTGTTAACTCCTTTTCTGTGTATGACTAGATGTCCTCGGTAAGATTCCTAAGAACTATTTCATTTTCTCCAATAATTCATTCAGTTTTTCAAGGCCCGCTATCATGTCCTTCAGTGCCGTTTCAGATTCCTCTTTTATAGAAGAAGAAATCTTCTCAAGCAGCGCCTTATTGATTTCTGTAACGGCAGCCATCCCTTGATCTGAAAGCATGACCTTCACAACTCGTTCATCCTCTGGATTCCTTGCGCGTTCCAAAAAGCCCTCCTTCTCAAGCTTCTTGCACATGGTGGATATATTCGTCCCCGCCATATTGAGCCTGGAAGCAAGCGTGCCAATCGTATGTGAACCCTGCTCCCGGATTTCCACCAAAATTCGTACCTGGAGGCTCGTTAATCCATACCGATCGGAAAGAGAGGCAATGATCGTATTCGTATTTTCACTGATCTTCCTCGTATAATTCCATAGAGTATTTTTGAAGTCCATTACGACCATAAGGATCCCCCTGCTTAAATATGATCTATAATATATATAGCCTATATGTATTATAGATCATATTCCTTTATTTATCCAATTCTCTGCCTGCATGACTCTTCCTTTCACGTAGTTTTAACTAAACGGACTGAGTCAACTCTTTTTCGTTGACGTGAACGTTACATTGTAACACGTTTTATTTTTAGGAGGAGATGATTGCTGAAATATGTTTATACAAAATCAGGTAGAAATTTGGATGACAGTTCATTGCTTATTAAACCAAAGACTTATTTTAGCTGTTTCTATTCCCTAAAAATACGACTTTAATGTATTTCTTTTTAACCGATATAAGGAATGAAAATGAAAATATACAGGACTGTATTAATTGGAGAGATACTGCTGCTTGGTAACAATTTGAAAAGGGAGATTTTTATATGAATTACCAATGTGTTTGCAGCACTGCCGCTGAAATACATGAGAGAATGGATCAACTTCGGGTTGAGCTCATTCATACCGGCATAAAAGAGGGACTCCTGAGTTCTAATACAATCAGAATCAGTCAGCAGCTTGATGCTTGTCTAAATAAATATGAAGTGGTCAAAAAAAGCTGTTAATGAATACAAAAAAACCACGCTTTAGTTCTGCGTGGTTTTTACTATTTTACGGGATAAAAAATATTTGGTTACAGCAGGCCAACCATTTGAAGACCATGATAGATCCCGTCATCTTCAACAGATTTTGTCACGTATCTAGCGGCTTCTTTTACCTTTTTTTCTGCATTCCCCATGGCCACACTATTCTTTACAGTTAAGAGCATTTCCATATCATTCAATCCATCTCCAAAGGCAAATAGGTTTTCTTCAGGAATCCCAAGTTTTTCAGCTATCTTTTCAATACCTTTTGCTTTTGATCCTCCTCTGGGCAGAACATCCACTGAAACGGGGTGCCATCTGATAAAGTCAAAGTCTTTAAAATCCCGTTCGTATTGATTCTCGGCCCCTACTGGACAAAATAGAAGTGACTGATACAGGTCCCGCCCTTTGTAATAAAGTGCATCATGAGTAGGGAAACGTCCTATTTTCAATGTATCAATGCTTTCCTTTATGTATTCATGCTCTGGTACGTTAGCTCTCATATCCTCGTGGTCCATGAAAACAACCGGATGGTTATTAAGCAGTGCTGCCTCTGTCAATTTCTCAAGTGATGATATGTTCAGCGGATTGGTATATAATACTTCTCCATTCAAAACGACGTATTGGCCGTTATAGCTGATAAACGTGTTAATATCTAATTCTCTCCGCAAATCCTCAAACATAAATGGGGCTCGCCCTGTTGCTATTGCTATTATATGTCCCTCTTCTTTTAGTTTAAATATTGCCTTCTTTGTTGAAAGAGGCAATTCTTTCTCATGGTTCAGCAATGTTCCGTCAATATCAAAAAATATTACACTTTGGTTTGTCACGATTATTCCTACTTTCATAGATGTATTAAAATGTTTCAATGAAGTTCCGCATAGGGTTCCTCTTTCATTTAATTTTCCTATTATATCATGATGGAGTAGATTTGAACGGAAATTGTGTTTTCTGCCTTTACCCCCTTTAAAATAGCGGAACAAAACTACGATTTAATATGTCCCAATAAAGTTTCCTCGTCTCGTCTTTTACTGCTGACTATTGCTGATCTCTACTGATTATTTCCCCTCATCCCTTAGTGTTTTTAGTATCATACAATACCTTTTTATCCTTCATCCCCTTGATCCTATCTCTTAAATTTTCCATGATTCGACCTTTTTCAGTCATTTCGTTCGAGGCTTTTTCTTGCTATGATATTTCTAAGAGTATAAACTAGAAAATCCAGGAGGTGCATCATGAAGACTGTTATTAATCCTAATTTAAAAACAATTTCTCAAAAAATAGAGTCTCAGACAGCAGAACTGGCACAGCAAAGATATCATGCTGATTCAGCCATTTATAGCGGAAACGTCGATATTTCATTACGGAATTGGCGGGAGAATATCATTCGTATTTTTGCTCAATCCATCTGTGATGATATAGATTTAACCTATCAACATTTAAAGAACTGGGGAACCGATAGTGTCAACCTATTGGTCAATTTAGATTTACCGCTGGATTTAGCCATCGAGGAGGTTCGTTTTTACAGAGACACAATTGGTGAAATCATTAAAGACGAGGCTATAAAATATGAGTTTTCCCTTGAAGAATTTTATAAAATCATATCACAGTTTGACTCCGTTTTGGATCGGGCCGTTCATTGGCTCAGTATGTCTTATTCCGGAACTTTCTCTACAAGATTGCTTGCGGCAGAGGCAACTGCTTTGGAGCTTTCCATTCCAGTAATCCAGATTTCGGATGAAGTTGGGGTCCTTCCTCTTGTCGGAGATATTGATACCAAGAGGTCCCAGGAATTGATGGATAAAGCCATGCGGGGTGCATCCGATCTACAGTTAAGTTATATTATTATTGATTTATCAGGGGTGCCAATCATAGATACGATGGTTGCAAATCATATTTTCCAGGTAATGGACGCACTTAAATTGGTAGGAGTCGTTCCCATAATGACGGGTATAAGACCAGAAATTTCACAAACGATGGTCCACCTGGGAATAAAACTTGAAGGTGTATCAACCTTCGCAAGTCTGCATAAAGCCATTAAAATGATTGAAAAGAGAAATGCCTGAGCATCCTAGTTAGGATGTTTTTTCTATCTACAAAGTATAAGCGCTCTAAAGTAAAAGGGAATACCAAAAAAATCGGTATCCCCAAATCTTTTATAGACCCATACATGGAGTGTGTGTATTAAATTGTACGGCGCAGCATTATTGCCATTTAGTAACGGTTATAGATGTCCCTGTCCCCACAGCTGACTCTATAAAAAATTCATCCATTAATTTATTTACCCCAGACAAACCCACTCCGAGACCTCCAGAGGTAGTATATCCTGGTTCTAATGCCTTGTTAATATTCTCGATTCCCGGACCGTTATCCGTGGCGGTAATTTTTATTCCTACTTTGGGATTCTTACCGAGGATCTCAAAGACAAAGGAGCCTGAACCTGCATAATAATACATATTTCTCCCTAATTCAGAAATGGCTGTAATGACTTTGGCTTGATTAACAGAAGTAAAATGGAGGGACTTGGATAATTCTCTGCCCATCTTTCGGGCTAATACAAGGTCACCTTCATTTTGAATATCAATAAATAAAATTTTTTTCATATTCTATTTCAACCGTAAAATAATAAGATTTTCTTATTAACAGAAACCGTTTATTTACTTGATATATTTTCATGAAATCCTCCAAAAAAATAATTTTGACTTTGTAATTTAAAAACTTCAATAAAAAAGCCAAAAAGAAGAATAGGGTCTTCTTTTTGGCCTACGTCCAATCCTATCGCCTGGAACATTCGTGCCGTTATTTGCGGGGCTGTAGTATAAAAACAGTCTCACTTTTGTCTAGTTCGAAATTCCACGTAACAAATGTATTTTCAAGCTTAGCATTTAAATAAGATTCAAATTGTTTTTTGTGATTTTGTAATAATCGCTTTTCAAGGTTTCTTTTTGCTAAGGTAAGGGTTTCTTGAAATTCTAAAAATATTAGTTCTTTTTCAATGCTAATAAGTATTTCATCTCGAACTATGACTAAAGTCCTCGGGTTTAATAAATAAGAATAAACTTCTCCGGGTTTCTTTTCCGCTTCCTCACTCACCAGTATCATTTCTTTATGCACTTCTTTTTGGTTGGGATACGTACTGCCGAGAACATTGACACCTTCTTTAGAACTTATACCGATAAACATTCCCGACTGAGTTTCCAAATTCCAGTCATAATAGAATTCTTCAATTTCAATCCCGGTGTTCGCCATAATAAATGTCTTGATATCGTTAATTAACGTTTCCATTAACATGTCTCTGATTTTTTGCACGTAACTGCTTTGATCTTTGTTTAATAATTTATTCTCTACAGGAGTAAGAAAATCTTTTAAATATATTGTAATATAGGGATTTGAAATGGTAGCATATACTGCCCCCGGCCCTTTGCCAAAATGTTCACGAAGCAATCGGCCCACAAAACTTCCTAATTCCTTTTCCTTCTTCTGTTTCTCCATTAACATGAACGTCATCCTTTAAGAACCTAGCAATGTATCTACGTTCCCTATTTGCACTTCATTAACTAGAATATGATATACAGATATAAATAACTTTATATTCTTTATTCTTCAAGTAGTAACATAATTCCTTCTATATGAGGATAAAATTTGAAATTAATGTTCAGTACATGTTTTAAAACCGTCAATTTATAACAAAAAGCAGTTTGTATTATTCAAATTGAGGAAAAATGTATATAAACATTACCTATTTATCTTCTTACATAAAAATGATAAAATCTAAAAAGGAAAGAAGATACGTTGCTTCTTTCTTCAAAAGGGTGAGAATATGGATATAAAAGCACAGCAGACAAAGTTAGCAAATAACTTAGGAAAGTTGCTGCGTGATAAGTTTGGTAAAGGTCCACATTCAATATACGTAACTGTTTCTAAACCTTATATCTTAATATATGTTCGCGGTTTTATCTCTCCTATGGAACAGATTCTTCTTGAACAAGATCAGGAGCTAACCGTTAAAACTACACGCGAAGTCTTAATGAAAACAATTGATTCTGAAATACGGGGGCAAATGAAAGGAATCACAGATATGGACATACATCATATCTATTATGACTGGAATTTGCCCAAAGAAACTGGAATTTTTGTCGGGGTTACCACTGACAGCTTTAATTCTGAAGAACTTTCACAGTACAACTACAAACAAAAAGACCAAATTGAACAAGAAATTAACATGATCAGTGAACAAGCAGAAAAAGCACCAGACGAAATATATTCTTATCTGCTTAGCCCTCGAGCCCTGGTTATTTTAAGAAAAGGTATATTGGTACCTATTGAGAAGCAGCTGGTCACTCTTGGATTTGATGAAACTTTACGAGTTGCCAAAAGGCAGCTGGAAGGAGGTATGCTTCACAACAATACTCACTTCCCTTCTATCCTTAACGCCGCCATTCTCGACAGTTTTGTTGATTGGGACTTTAAATTAGATAACAGTGTCATAACACTCATATTACAACCAAATGCATAGACGGTAGTATTGAACTGGACATTCTGTTTGTGCCAGACATAAACCGGAAGAATAGGCACCCCCTATTCTTCCGGTTTTTTATTTGTCGAAAATTGGCAGTGAAATCTTACCATTCTCCCCCAGTCGTATTCAAACATTCCATGAAAGGATTTTTTACATGCAAAATGACCAAGAATTATTCCTAAAAGAACTTAGCAGGCTGATGCAAGATTATCTTGCTTGTGATAATCATTACTATAAAGAGGAAATTTTAATAGATATTTACTTACTAATTGAAGTAATTAATGAAAAAAAGAGCATTAATGGCGTTAAAGAAATAACAGAAGATTTGTTCCTCGGTTGAGAAGAATTCTTCATCCGGGTTATGAAGGACCTAAACCGGTCTTTGGGGTTGAGAAAAGTTCTTCATCGGGATTATGAAGGACCTAAACCGGTCTTCGGGGTTGAGAAAAGTCCTTCATCGGGGTTATGAAGGACCTAAAACGGTCTTTAGGGTTGAGAAAAGTCCTTCATCGGGGTTATGAAGACCCTGGAGTGGCCTTTTGGATTGAGAAAAGTTCTTCATACGGGTTATGAAGAACCTAAACCGGTCTTTGGGGTTGTGAAAAGTCCTTCATCGGGGTTATGAAGACCCCAAACTGGTATCTTGGATTGAGAAAAGTTCTTCATCCGGGTTATCCAGACCTCAAACTGGTCTTTGAGGGGTTTCCATTTGGATTATGAAGACCCCGATATGATAATGCCATAGCTTCGGATGGACGATTTATGTAAAGTTTATCTTAAATTTCATTATTGATTTTGAAAATTTTGATTGTAGCCGATAGGCAAGACTCCTGCGGGAAAAGCGGGTCAAGGGAGACCCCACAGGCCATAAACGCCGAGAAGGCTCCCGGACCGCCCTGTGGGAAGCGAGTCCCTGCAGCGAAAATCAACACCTCATTTAACAGAGCCTATGTAAAAGTAAAAAAGCCACTGAATTTGCGGATTATTTTCTCTTCTATTGATCTTGTCAATCATTTCATATTAAATAACTTTGACTGTACTGTAGGTTCGTAAAAACATAGTTTAATATCAAAGCCCAGATATTGATTTGCTGGAAACAGTTTAAAACCTGTAACAGTTGGTCCAAATAAAAAAACTGCCAGTATGGCAGCTTACGATTGTTGCGTTTTTCTTACTAGTTCATAGCCGTTTTCGCCTATCGCAAATTCTACACCTTTTTGCAGGTTCGAAAATGTGTTAATGCCTGCCATGTCGATTAGATTAGAATTTATAATCTGAATGCTGAGTTCGGCAGAAATGCCAACAAGGTAGCATTCCCCGCCCAGCAGCCGGATGGCCCGGATTAATCGCTGCATACCATGGATGGTATAAGTATCGAAATGCGAAAGACCCGTTACATCAATGAGAAGGAATCCAGCCTTTTGAGTAGATAATTCAGACAGGGCTCTTTCAATCATAATAGATAAACGTTCCTCATTGAACCTTCCCACCAAGGGGATTACCAATATTCCTTCTAAAACCGGTATAACAGGAGAAGAGAGTTCCATTACAAGTGAGGACAGCTCTTCCGTCCTTTCTTTTACTTTCCGTTCCAGCTCCAGGATATTTTCCTGCTCTTTTTGCCTGGATAATTCATGAATATTACTTGCAGCTGTAGTATCTGAAGGAAAGATTTCAATCTCATCATACTCATGACCATTTAGCTGGCTTTTATTCACTTTATACCAAACATTCTGTTTAAATAAACCGGTAAACACTCCCGCCCAGTGACTAGGCAATACGACACCTGCATTTTCCTTGCTGGTATTATTAAAGATCCGATGCTCCCAGCTGTTCGTTAATCGAATTAGTGCTCTTTTTTCATCAAAGGAATAAAAAGGAATTTCGACGTTACCCCAGCCTGCATTTCTGTAAATATGACTGTATTCACTAAGCAGTTGTTCAAGATCATTTCTACCCTGATAATAGGAACTAACCAGATGACCCATACGATATCCAGTAGCCTCGAATACGGTTTTTGAGACATCACTGCCTGAAACTTCTTCTATCGTCTTTAAGAATAGTTCAATTGCAGAGTCCCAGAATAGAAGTGCAGGAGCCCCGTCAAAAGAAAATAAACCTTTTTCTGAATCCCAGATGAATTCATTGTTACTCACCTGGATCTTGACATTGTTTTTAGACATCTATTTAACCTCATTTGTAACAGAATTTATTCTTTGCTTATACTTACACTTATGCTTATTTTACAAAATATAAGGGAAAGATACTATTTTTTTGATTTGGTAACCTGACAAGTTAAGATTCCAGCATATAAAACAGACCAAGTATAAAGACATACAAAAAAACCGTTAAAAATTAACGGCTTTAACAGATAGGATCAATTTTTAACAGTTATATTTTCAGTAGACGATTAGGCTAGAAAGCCCATACATCACTGTTCTCTTGCCAATTTTTGATGGTCAATCGCCAAAGGCGGCTGTTCCATCCATCCATTTTCAATTAATATATTTGCTCCATCTTCAGCATATAATCCTACTTCTGTTGCCATTCGTGCGTAGGAAACAGACAAGTCACGTCTTTGGCAAACCGAGAGAGATTCCCCATAGAAACCAATCGTAAACGCGATCAGCAGACTGACATGATTAAGCATCAGCTTATCTGAAAAAGGTGGAATGGTAGATTTTGTAATTTCAGATGCAAATGAGCGCGGAGCGTGTAAATCCTCCTCTTGTAAAAAAGATGAAAGAACAGTATTATGTTTGCGGCAAAGTTTCAAACCACGCTGTAAGAACTCTCTGACCTCCTTGGATTGTGCAACCTGACTGAAGCCTAATTGGAGAACCTCTTTCATCATTGTTTTTTGCAGACTAAGATACACTCCACCTAATTCAATCGCATTAATCGGCCGCTTGGTACTAAACCAGCCTGTAAGCCAATTTTCCTTTTTCACGGACTCTGGTTTATAATCACCATTAAGAGTCGGTGGTTTGCTTATGATGCCTTTTTCCAGAAGAAGAGCGGTTGATCTATTGTACAAATCGAGCGTTTCGGTTATACACTCACTAAGGTAGTTTCTCTGGTCCTCCCGCATAGTGCTTCCGAATGATCCCGAATATCTAGTTAAACCGTGTATCGCCATAATATGTAAATAAAAGGCAAAGAATGTATCACTGAACAATGGCGGTGCCGAAGGATTCACATCTTCATCGGTAAACCCTACGGGAATAGAGTATTCATCATCAGATAAAAACTGTTTGATCTTGTTTATGTGAAGTTCAGATAATCCAAGTGCAAATGCAAGTATTTCCTTGATTTTTTCGTCTTGTACATTGGACAAAAAGTAACGCAGGACGCATACTGCCATTGTATCATTCATGTATTGCGACCAAAGGTTGCCTAATTCAGACATGGTCAATTTGGTGCGATGGTTATTTGCTTCCATGTAAATACCTCCTCTGAGTTATGGATGTTAGAGGTATTATAACCATTTACTCATATCTATATGAGGAAAAAGTCTGGCCAATTAGCCTGAAGAAAAAATTACGCCATTTATTTTTGAATCCTTGAACAGATATTTCAAAATCAAAATCGAAAAAAGGGCTGCTAAAGCAGCCTCATCTTGTGACCTTCCATTTTCAATTGCTGAGGACATAAAATAACTATTTATTCTCGTTGATGGCTATAAAAACACCCAATAGAATTAACATGGAACCCACCCAGAATGACAACCCGATTTTCTCTCCAAGAATAAGCCATCCCAGCAATGTTCCCACCACGGGCTGAAAGAAGAAAAATAGACCTCCGCTGGCGGCATTAACCAGCTGCAGCCCTCGGTTCCATAGCAGAAACCCGCCTGCTGTGGAGAAAATTCCCAAATACAAAACTCCGCCCCAGATAACCGGATCCGCTGATCGGGACATATCAATGGAATGTAACCGCCCCCATACAATAGGTGTTAATACAATCAGCGCTACTAATATCGAATAAGTGGTAACCACAATCTGCGAATAGTCAGTGGGTACACGCTTTACAAGAATCGACATCAAGGCCCATGTCAAAGCAGCGATAACCAATGATATTCCACCGATTTTACTAGAAAAATTCACTTGATCCACTCCAACAATGAGAAAAACTCCCACTGTTGCTAAACAAACAGAGAATCCCTTTTTCAAGGTAAACCGTTCTTTAAGCAGTATACGAGCAAAAATAGCCATAAAAGCTGGCGTAGAAGAAGTTATGATTGCTCCCATTTGTGCGGACGTAAGCATTGTACCTGTTTCCTGAGTCACAATGGAAATCACATTTCCAATAACCCCAATAAGAATAATGATCAGGAAATCCCGTTTATGAATGTACCATTTTTGCCGGGTAATTAAGCCGATAATCAATAGGGTGGCTATTGCTACCACATAACGCATCCACACGAGTTCCAGCGGTGGTATGACCGCAACTACCACCTTTACAACAACGTACATGCCACCCCAAATGCTTGCAGCCAAAGCTAAATATATAGAACCTATCCAAGACTTTTTCATTTTTATACCCTCCGTTTATTCATTAGGTCAAAACTGTCCCAAACGGAGAGAGTTGTCACCTTCACTCCACTAGGGCACTAGAGAGCTTCAGGTACATCATTTTCAAATAATGGAGCCAAATACATATGTTTCACCTCTCTTTGAAAAAAGTTCCAGAAATCAACATGTTGATTAGTCAGTCTGTTGGTTTACATAGGACTATGCCCCTTCGTTTCTATTCTTACTTATACGCTTCTTTCGGTCATGCACATTACCTTTAATTGAACCTACCATGCAAACCTCGCTTTTTGAGATGATCATTTATTAAGAAGCTTTACATAAATCATATACTGAGAAAACATTTAAGAGTTACAATAAATGCATCATTAAAAAGGAGGTGTTTCTGGGTGAAGAGATTTTATTGTACAAATTGTTTGAGCTTATCCAAAAAGAATTTAGAATGCAAACAGTGCGGCTGTAAACTTAATAAAAAAATTGTAGTCAATATTCAAAAGCAAAGTGCTTAGGAATATTGATTTTTTTATATAGATGCTCTGTTAAACGATTATGTTGATATTCCCGGGAAAGTATAATGGACCTTAATTATAGATCTGTTTAGATAAATATATATTTTGCTATTTTGGAAATTCCTTCCCAGATTGTATTACCCACCAAAGAAATGCTGTCACAATAGCACTTTCACAAGCACTTATGCCAAGTACAATCAAAAGTCTCCCGAAATCTTCAAGTTCACTGAAGCCAAAAGTGGAAGTTCCCAGTTGTTAAAGATATTAGTATAGCCAACAAACATAAGGATGACAGGAAACAAAAACCTCTTGAACTTATGGATGCTTTTAGACAAATGCAGTTCCATCCTATTTCATCATACACTTGTCTAAATGTTCAAGAACCATCGGCCAAGCTTCTTTGTGCTGGTTCCGGGAAATGTCATCTTGAAACCCCGCGTGCGTAAGACGCAGAAGAGTTCCAGCACCATCTGCCTCAAATTCGACTGTGACAACTGTTTCAGCTCCCATTGTCCCGCCTGCCCCGGTAACCCAAGTGATTTCTACAAGCTGGTCTTTCTCTATCCTTAAGAACCTGCCATAATGAGGATGACGTTTTCCTTCAAAAGAAGTCTCAAAGAAGAAGGCCGTATTGGTTTCTCCCTGCATAATTACGCTGCCGGGTACAGCAAACCACTGGTCGAAGTGTTTCGTCCATGCTTGGAACAAGATTTCTCGTGAGCATTTCATTGCTCGCTCTATTGTGAGGGAAAATGGTCTTGTTGAAAGATCAGGAAGGGTAATAGACATATTCATTATCATCCTCTCGACTTTATTTCATTTTATTCTCGGGAAATCACTTTAAAAAGTGTCTACATCTTAAATGCAGTAAGACCCACTCCTTATTTGATCACCCATTACTCCATCGTTTCAGAGAGGAACATTCACGTACTTTGTCTTCCTTTTAGATTATTCAATGTTTACGAAATAGAATTGCTTTAGATTTAGCAACCAACTCCTGTTTGTCATTAAAAATCGAACAATCCGTATGAATTAATGTCCTGCCCTGTTTTTCAATGTGTGCCTCTGCAATCAAGTATGAGCCTGTTACAGCTTTTAAAAAGGAAACATTCAGATCGACAGTTAATGCTTGTTGTATACCGTTTGCATCAGCAGGAATCAAATTAGACATGGCCACATCTGCCAATGATGAAATGATACCGCCGTGTACCACCCCGGCACTATTTAAGAATAAATCTTGAATGGGCAATCGAAGCTGCACATGGTCTTCATCGATTTTCTTGTATTCAAAACCTAAAAACTCGTCAAATGGCTGCTTTATAAACATAGGTCACCTCTTTTATATGTTGTTTTTCTAAGCTGCCAAATCGTGTATTCTTATAAATCTGAATCAAGCTGCAGCCGTTCATACATATTCAGTTACTACATTAACTAATACGATATCCTCTTACAAAATCCTTCTTATTCACCTGCACTAAATATTACAGGTAGAATGCTTCCTTATAAAAGCTATGTTAGCGTTCATTGTTGATTTTAGCACTATGTTGAATGGAACAGATAGGAGAGACTCTTGCGGGGAAAGTGAGTGCCTGAAATGGAGATTAACAGCCAAGTTTAGCTTTGCTTATAAAAAAAGGCTGTTTTCACAAACTTTGTTGTTATTGAACACGGGATTGATTGGAACGTGAGGATGCTCGCGGACCTTAGGGGCGGGCGCTGAGCCTCCTCGGCTTCGCCTGTGGGGTCTCACCTTTCCCGCTGCTCCCGCACAGAAAAGCGGAAAGCGGTGCCTGCCCAACATATAGATATTAAACGCTCAGTGAAAATCCCAATAGATATAAAATTCTAAACAAATTGGTAGGCAGAGACCCGACAAGCATAAGACGAGCGGGCTGTGGGGAGTGCTTTTCTCCCCATGGACGGATCGGCTTATGACTCGAGGGTCTCAGCTTGTAGCTGGATCAAGGAGTCTCGCACCTTACGTTCCAATCAACCTGTTTAACAATAGAGTTTGTTCGCAGAAATTATTAAAAAAACAACAATCTTTTTAGAAAAGAGCCTAAAAAAAAGACTGCCCCGGCAGCCTTCCATACATTTGAATAGCCTGAGCGGTAAGCCTAGGCTACAGAACATTTAATGGTTTAAGGTCAAATCTTCACTTTTGAAATAGTCCCATAGGTCAGCGTGGATTCCTTGAGTTCATTTTTGTTTAATTTCTTCAACGCTCGTTCAAGTACATTCTTCTTCGTTTTCATTAAGTAGAACCTCCTTGAGTGATTGTTACACCTAATATATTAGGTATGACATACATTATAGCACATATATTTTACTAAATAATCAGACTATTTTACCAAAAATACAGTGAATAAAATGATTTACGTTCTTTGTGGTGCAACTCTCTAAAGATTAAGGGACATTATTTACTTCGAAGGCAGCTCTGATTCCTGATTCTATTCCTCCTTATATAGCAAGCTCCGGCAGGAAAGCATGTGGGAGGCGATCTAAACCTCCAGCTATTTCATAGAATTTCATATTTGGATCAAAGAGATATTGGAGTTCCCTGAAAATGTGCAGAAAGGACAGTTCGGGAAAACCCTCTAAGGCTAAAAGGACTTCCAGCATGTCTACCGCTCCTATTGAAAGCGAACGCTCAACCGGATTATATCTAAGAAAAAGTTCAAATGAATATATATCAAAGTTCTTTTCAAGGATCTTCCAATTTTCATCAGGATTCAGGCGTAAGAAATCTTGTATGGGTTTTGTGACCATTTTTATTAACTCTATCGGAGTTTTCCCCTTTTCCCAGCCCTGAGTAGGAAACCTGAGGATATCTGGGTTTACACCTATGTGTTTTAGGCGTGTTTTTACTCCATTAACATAATACAGATCGTTTGGCGTACTATTGATAAACCCTGAGACAGTCAATTTATATTTTTTTATATACTCTAGTGTCAGATGATGACTGTTTGGAATTCTCATAGGCCCGGCTTCCAAGAATTGATTCTCTACAAATGGTCTCCTGAGTGTGAAAATCCTGCCTCCAACCCGGTCACTTCCTTCAATTAGCTGAACAGAATGTCCTGCCATTTTTAATAAGGAAGCGGCCACTAAGCCCGAAATACCTGCCCCCACAATGACGACTTTCTTTGGATACACAGGCTTAGGGAGACCATTCCTGATCATTCCAAGCATTTGGCTCATTGTTATCATCCTGCAGCCTCCTACTCCATATCTGCATTTCTTGTTCAAAGATATTTAAAAGAGGAGGCATATATGTTAATGAATGATGTCGAAAAGACATAGTTCCTATTCATTTATTGCCTGTCCAGGCATGTTGAAGCTCCTATAAATTTTCCGGTAAATGCCTTTTATACATATCTAATGCATTGGCATGCCTATTTAATACAGCTGTTGTAATGGGATGTGGTTTTACATAGATCATCCCATAGTCTCTTTCGCCATAATCCTCTTTTATTGGGAACGCCAATTTTTCTTCGTATAACGAAAATTGGGCATTAATGCCCGTTTTATTTCCCCGGGCATCCAGCCTTACCCATTTATTAAGCGAGCTAAAGAATACAGCATTCAAAGCGTGTATACAGTAGCCTTCTTCAGGCGTATCAAATAACATTAACCGTTGATAGCAAAAACCCGCTGGTATGCCTTGGGATCGCAATAAAGCCGCCAACAAGTGAGATTTTGCGTAGCAGATTCCTTCTTTATAGGTTAATACGTCCGAAGCCTTGCATGTAACCCGGGTAGACTGAATATCCCAGGAATGCGATATTTCATCACGTACAAATTCGAATGCTGTTTTGGCTTTTTCAACTTGTGTTTGAGAAGGGGTGAAAATTTCACCTGCTTTTGCCAGGATTTTAGGGTGAGAATAATTAACTTCTTCTAATTCAGTTACATACTCTTTCAATGTACGAGACTCGCAAATCATGTTCATCGTCTGCATCCCTCTCACCAGTTATTCACACCTAGGAACATCAATTGATCCTTCAATTACTTATTCCTATATCGGATATCATAACAAAAGCTGAAGCATTATGCCTCAGCTTTTTAATGTGTTTATTTGTTTTGAGAGATTTGATTTACGATTTGGCTCAGTGCCTCACGGATGGGTGTCAGTGGACGTCCGAGCAGTTTTTCAAAGTCACTGCTTTCGACCTCCAATTCACCTTCACGAATACCCTTCTGGATTTCTACAAGCATCGGAATGATAAAATCCGGTACTCCTGCACCTTTCATGATTTCCGCATAGGCAGTATCATCCACCTGCTGAAAAGAAACTTCTTTTCCTAAAACAAGCTTGAGAGCAGAAACCAGTTCTTCCTGAGTCAGCAATTTGCCGGAAAGTTCATAAACCGTATTTTCATGGCCGTTTCCTGTAAGAACAGCCGCTGCCGCTTCTGCATATTCCTGCTGAAGAGCCCACCCTGCTTTGCCAGAACCGGCAGATGTTATCCAAGGCGCGCCAGCAATTACACCTTGTATACTTGATATTTCATTCTCTAAATACCAGTTATTGCGTAAAAAGGAGTAGGGAATTCCCGTTTTCAAGATAGCATCCTCCGCAGCACGGTGCGGCGGGGCCAGGAACAGGTTACTTTCACTTGCGTTTCCTAAGCTTGTATAAGCAATGAATTTTACTCCGGCACGTTCCGCTGCTGCTACTGCATCCGTGTGCTGACGGATTCTCGTTTCATTGTCACCATCCGCTGATATGATTAATAAGCGGTCGATGCCTGCAAAAGCAGCATCCAATGTTTCAGGATGGTCAAAATCTCCCTGCCGGACTTCCACTCCACGCTCCTGTAACCCCACTGCTTTCTCAGGGTTACGAACGCTGACAGCAAGCTGGCTTGCCGGTACAGTTTTTAATAATGCTTCTACCACTTTAGATCCCAGTTTTCCAGTCGCACCTGTGACTAATATTTTCATAGTTCATTCCTCCAGTAGTCCATCATTTTTACTTGTAACTTATTTAATTACTTGTAATCATATTAATTACTTCTTTGCTTTTTGTCAACTAAAAAAATAAATCACTTTTATGCGATTTTGAAGGAAATTAGCGGTATAATAAGACTTGTAGCCAAATTGATTACATGAGATAATCAGGAAATTATTAAGTTTGAAACAAAGAAGGTGACTATTTTATGTCCATAAGCAGCCGCTTTGCTGTGGGTATTCATATACTAACTCTTATTGAGCTTAATAAAGATGGGGTAAGCTCGTCGGAATATTTAGCAGACAGCGTGAACACCAATCCAGCTGTAATCAGAAAAATCATGGGGATGCTTAAAAAAGCAGGATTAATTGAAGTTCATCCAGGAGTCGCAGGAGCAAAATCGGCAAGGAATATAACAGATATTACATTGCTTGATGTCTATAAAGCCGTGAATGTAGTCCAGGATAAAGAACTATTCAGTATACATGGTAATCCTAATCCGGAATGCCCTGTTGGGAGGAATATCCAGGAAACGATCCTCCCGCTTTTTTCAGCGGCTCAAGCCGCCATGGAAAAGGTATTAGACAGTGTTACGATCGAGGACGTTGTGAAGGGAATCCATGATAAAGACTCGTGTACAAACTAAAATTGTGAAATAGGGTGCCCCAACATGAACGTTTGGGCACCCTATTTCTACATTAATTGATCATACCCGTTCTCCATTAGATGAAATAACATCTTTATACCAAAAGAATGATTTTTTTCTGCTCCGATCCATTGTTCCGCTCCCATCATCATGCTTGTCCACATAAATGAACCCATAGCGTTTTGAATATTCCCCGGAAGAAGCACTGACCAGGTCGATACAGCCCCAGGCAGTATATCCCATAAGACCAACACCATCCTCGACCGCTTCACCCATTGCTTTGATATGCTCACGAAGATAATCAATGCGGTAATCATCATGTATCGATCCGTCTTCTTCAACCTTATCATAAGCCCCGAGTCCGTTTTCTACAACGAATAATGGAATTTGGTAGCGGTCATACAGTTTGTTCAGAGCGATACGCAGTCCCTCAGGGTCGATTTCCCAGCCCCAGTCACTTGCTTGAAGGAACGGGTTTTTCACACCGCCAATCATGTTCCCCTCCCCGATTTCTTCTGGTGTTTTTTCCTTTTTCTCAGTGCGGGACATGTAGTAGCTGAATCCGATATAGTCTACTGTATGTTCCTTAAACAGGGCAAGGTCGCCTTCTTCGATGTCGAGCTCAATATTGTGTTCTTTAAAATAGCGGTTGATGAATGCCGGATACTCACCGCGAACCTGTACGTCGCCGCAGAAGTTGTTAAATAATCGCTCTTCCTGAAGGGCATGCATCACATTCTCGGGATTAGAGTCAAACGAATAAGTGGGTGCAAAAATGATCATGCACCCAATTTTCGAATCAGGGATGATTTCATGGCCAAGCTTAACTGCCATTGCACTTGCAACAAATTGGTGGTGGAATGCCTGAAAAGTCGGTTTGAATTTATCTTCTTCCTTTTCAATGGAGAAACCGAGGCTCATAATGGGAAATGCCAGGCCGCTGTTAATTTCGTTAAAGGTCATCCAATACTTAACTTTGTTCTTATAACGATTGAAGATGGCGGCAACATATCTTTCAAAGAAGGTAACCACTTTCCGGTCCCTCCAGCCGCCGTATTCCTTAACAAGATTTAATGGCATTTCATAATGGGAAATCGTGACAACCGGTTCGATCCCATGTTTGTGCAATTCGTCGAATACCCGATCATAAAAGGCAAGGCCTTCCTCATTCGGCTCGAGCTCGTCGCCATTCGGGAAAATACGGGTCCAGGCTATGGACAAACGAAATGCTTTGAACCCTATTTCTGCAAATAGAGCAATGTCTTCTTTATAGCGGTGATAAAAGTCGATGCCTTCATGGTTTGGATAATACTTGTCCGGATCAATTTCAAAGTTGAACCCTGGTTCTGCTAGAATTTTAAGACGCTCCTTGCCTCCTGGAAGCACATCAGCAATATTAAGCCCCTTATTGCCTTCGTGAAATCCGCCTTCCATTTGATTCGCCGCCGTGGCACCGCCCCATAAAAAACCTGCTGGAAACTTGTACGTTTTTTGTTTCAATTTCTTTTCCTCCATTCGTGTAATAAGTTTGTTTTTCTCTTTCAAAAGATTTAGTTAATTTGAAATGCCAGCAAAACTTTTAAATATGCAGCCGCCTAACAGGTTTTATGTGGCTTAATGGGCATCTTATGTGGCTGCACTATTGTTTTATGTGGCCCAATCAGCATCTTATGTGGCTAAATTAAGGTTTTATGTGGCTGAACAAAGGTTTTAAGTGGCTGAATCCCGTTTTATGCGGCAGGCAAAATAGGGCGCTCACAACAGTTTCTTTAAAAAAGTTAATCCAATTTAAACAAAAAACCTAAATAAGCATGGAGTCTCATGCGAATTTAGGTTTGCCTGCCAGACAGTAACTAATAATGCCTGTTTCAAGTGAACCGCTCCCCTCATTGTAAATTACATTACCTAACTTTGTATTAACTCTGTTTTCTTCCATATTTAATATGTAACCGTTCCTTACATTCGCTCCACGAAGGATGATGATCTCCTTCCCAATTCAAGGATTCTAGTTCACTTGCAATCTTTCTGGAAATTTTCATAGCTTTCAAATGGTTACCCTTGTTCCTGTACATTTTCATATCGTCTTTGTTTTCCCATAGAGTTAATGTCCAGTACGTATGCCATCCTTCTTTATCTAAACTCGAATGCAAAAGGCCTGGTGCTTTCTTAGATTGACTTACGGATCTTAGCGTATACCAAATAAAAGCAGGCAGATTTCTCTTTCTCTTTAATCGCATCCTGGTAACGGATATAAACATTCACATCCCCCTTTTACATACCTCTTCGATTTTTTTGTTACATATCCTGCAAATAGTTCTGTGAAATGTGAGGATTTTTCAATAAAGAAGCTTTTTAAGAGTAGTTTTGGACCACGTTAAAAGTACATCCCCACTTAGAGCATAATGTAAGCTAAGCAAACGTATGGAGTGATATAGCAGCAGTGTGTTTTTATAGAAAGCCTTGCTAATGAATGAAAAGAAAAAACCACAAAAAATAGCCCCTTTAGAAAGGGGCTGATCGGGCTGTCCAGATAGTCTTGGCAGTTGATACTGTCCTGATATACGAGAAATCGGTCCAGCGTGGTACCGATTATCCGGTTTCGTTCATGGTTTTGCCGAGTCTCCCTGGTCTTCTTCCCGAAAATGATCAAGGCGCTGCCATGAAATAGGGATTATCACTCCACTCCCAGCATATTCCAGAAAAGAAACGCATAACGGGTTACGGATAAGCATAATGCCTCCGGGTTAAGCATAAAGCACCAAACTTAAGCATTGGAAACAGAGCGATAATCATAAACTATGAAAACTTAAGCATACACCTTCAAAACATAAGCATATATCCATAAAAGGTAAGCATAAACCAATTTGTAGTTATCTAATCTCTTACATATAAGACAAAACCTGTTTCAAAACGCCTGTTTTTCCAGAGTTGGGTAGTCAAGATGCAAACATGTAAGGAAGATAGGGTTCTATCAGCAAAAAAACACCTATTTTCCGGTAAAATATGGACCACTATTTTCCCGCTGTTTTTGCAGATCGTGCTGAATCATCATAAGTTCCCGTGGGGAGTAGAACCGGTTAAGAGATACTACATTCGTAATAATCTAGAAAGAAAGGAACCTGTTCATTTAAAATTGAAACGAGACTTCTCTATTCCAAAGGAACCACTGTACAGATAGAATTATTTTCCCCACAAGCTGAATAACCCTTTACAGAGGCTTCATTTTCCTTATCTTGGCAGCCGGACTAACAGCCGTCCACACCACAGGCCATTCCTTCAGGAAAATCTCTGTCCTGTCTGTTTATCTCTTCGTTTATGATTTGTTCCAGAGTCGCTTTGGATCTAATTCCTGAAATTTTGGTGTCCCCAATAATGAATGTAGGTACAGCAGTGATATCTGCTTCATTATAGGCATGTTCTAATGCCTTCTGGTGGGCCTCTTTGTACCTTCTGGTTTCAAGTGCTTGACGGTACTCGGTTTCATCTAATCCCACTTCACCAGCCAATTTGGTTAATACTTCTATATCACCAATATCCTGCTCTTCCTGAAAGAAAGCACGAAGCATCCGGTCATTGTATTCGCTGCCTTTTCCTTTTTCTTTGGCATATTGATAGCCCTCAAAAGCAAGATGAGTATATGGCTGAGGTGATACTTTTGGAAGGACAATATGAATCCCCATTCGGTCAGCCATTGGATATACCGACTGTTTCCAAGTACTTTGCAGGTAATGCCCTTCAGGCTTTAACGTTTCATTAGGATAAGGCCGCAGTTCATAGGGCATCCATTCCACTACTGCATCTTTTCCTTTGATGGCCTCTGCAAGCGGCTGCTCGGCCAAGAAACAAAACGGACATACATAATCTGAATAAACCTTTATCTTTACTGTCACATCAAACTCTCCAATCATGATTTGAGTGAGCCTCTCCTCATATCGTATTAAATCCGGCGCCTTACACAATAACTGTCATAGTTTTATCAAAAGGCGGATTTATTATTTTGTTCTATTGTAAATGTGTCTTTCTTAATAGGCAAAAAATAAATCTTAGGCCGCGCACAGCCATGACTTAATCAATATGTCCTCTTTCCTTCCCTTTGTTCCATCCACCTTAGAATTCAGCTAGAAAATGGGAAACTCCCAGCTAATCTAATCATTATTAACTATTATTTGTATAACAATGGGGATGGATTTACTAAGAGATAACTTGGTATAGTAGATATTAATCTATCAGATAAATAGTATGCGAAAAACGGTTAGATTAGTGTTGTTGGTTCACTAGAAAGGTTCGTTTTTAGCACAGGCTAAGAATATGAGAGAAAAAGAAACTCAGGAGAAATACGGATAGTTTGGAGTGGAAACAGAATGATTCGATTTGAGAATGATTATACTGAGGGCTGCCATAATCGGATTCTGAACCGATTAATGGAAACAAATGAAGAACAGACCCCCGGGTATGGAACAGATGAACATTGTGAAAAGGCAAGAGAATATATCAGACAAGCATGTGATGCTCCTGAAGCAGATGTCCATTTCTTAGTCGGCGGGACACAAACGAATACGACGATAATTGCGTCTGTCCTGAGGCCCCATCAGGGAGTCGTATCAGCTGATACGGGTCATATTGCCGGGCATGAAACAGGAGCGATTGAAGCCACCGGTCATAAGGTGCTTATCCTGCCGAGTAATGATGGCAAAATTTCCGCAGAACAGGTGAAAGAAGTATATGAGGCACATTGGAATGATGCCACACATGAGCATATCGTTCAGCCAGGTATGATTTATATCTCTCACCCGACAGAAAATGGTACCACTTATAGCAGGGCCGAATTGGAATCTTTAAGCAAGGTTTGCAGGGAATGCGGCCTGCCCCTTATGCTCGACGGCGCCAGAATGGGATATGGTCTGGCTGCAAAGGACAGCGATTTATCCCTTGCTGATCTAGCACGGCTCTGTGACGTTTTTTATATAGGCGGAACGAAAGTTGGGGCATTGTTTGGTGAAGCAGTCGTCATCACAAATGATGCTCTGAAAAAGGACTTCCGGTATATGATCAAGCAAAGAGGTGGATTAATGGCAAAGGGCAGATTATTAGGGATCCAATTCGAAACTTTATTTGAAGATGGTTTATACTATGATATCTCCCATCATGCCGTCGAACTGGCCATGATGATACGCGAAGCATTCGTTAAGAGAGGATATTCCCTGCGTTATGATTCTACAACGAATCAGCAGTTTCCAATTCTGCCAAATGACGTCCTGCTTGAATTAGGTAAAAAGTATTCTTTTTCTTTATGGGAAAAGATCGATTCTACATACAGTGTTGTTCGCTTTTGTACCAGCTGGGCTACGAAAAGGGAACATGTTGAAAGGCTCTTAGAAGATATTAAGACTATATAATACTCCAACAGTAAAAAAATCATTGGGAACCATTACCCAATGATTTTTTTATGCTTGGAGTTTCCCCTTTATCAGAATACTTATTAATTTGGCTGTTTTCGTAAACTTTGTTGTTATTGAACAAGGGGGTTGATTGGAACGTGAGGATGCTCGCTTTCCGCGGGGCGGGCGCTGAGCCTCCTCGGCTTCGCCTGTGGGTTCTCACCTGTCCCGCTGCTCCCGTACAGAAAAGCGGAAAGCGGTGCCTGCCCAACATATAAATATTAAACGCTTAGTGATAATCCCAATTGATATAAAATTCTAAACAAATTGGCAGGCAGAGACCCGATAAAGAAGACTTGCTGATTGGCGAACGACAGTGAAGACAGAAGCCTAGTCGCACTTATGCGTTAGCCAAGCATAAGACGAGCCGGCTGTGGGGAGTGCTTTTCTCCCCATAGACGGATTGGCTTATGACTCGAGGGTCTCAGCTTGTAGCTGGATCAAGGAGTCTCGCACCTTACGTTCCAATCAAACCTGTTTAACAATAGAAAAGGTTCACAGAACTTAGTAAAAAATAACATTTTTTTAGAATAGAGCCATTAAATTTCACTTTGGATTTTTTTATTTCTTATGTAATAGGCTGCGACTATTAAAATAAACCATACCGGGGTTATAAATAAGGCTATGCGCGTATCATCTGCCAAGCCCAGCACAACAAGGACAAAAACTAAAAAGACAAGAATCAGGTAATTGGAAAAAGGATACAGAGGAAGCTTGAATTTATTTTTCCTGGCTAACTCCGGTCTGGTTCTCCGGTATTTTAAATGGCTTAGAACGATAACTGCCCAAATAAAGATAAAGCAAACGGTCGAAATACTAGTTATGAGAGTAAATACTCCTTCAGGCATCACATAGTTTAAAAGTACGGCAATCAAAATGACAACAATGGAGAAATACAACGCATTCGAAGGCACCTTTTTACGATTAAGCCTGCTAAAAGAAACAGGTGCATAGTGATCTTTTGCCAGTGAAAACACCATTCTGCTGGTACTGAATATCGCACTGTTGCAAGCCGATGCTGCAGATGTCAGAACTACAAAATTGACAATTCCAGAGGCGGCTGCAATTCCTGCAGCAAGGAATACTTGTACAAACGGACTTTTGCTTGGATTGACCGCATTCCACGGATAGATGCTTATAATAACTAGCAGTGCCCCGATGTAAAAGATGAAAACCCTTAAGGGAATATTATTAATTGCTTTTGGCAGGACATTTTCCGGATCTTCCGTTTCTCCCGCTGTAAGTCCGACAAGCTCTATTCCCACAAAGGCAAACACAACCATCTGGAAGGATAATACAAAGCCATACATGCCATGAGGAAACATCCCACCATGCTCCCATAAATTCGAAAAGCTTGCAGTGCCTGCATCCGTAGAAAAGCCTTTTACAATCATATATATACCTACGATTATCAGCGCAAGGATTGCGATGATCTTAATTAAGGCAAACCAGAATTCCATTTCTCCAAAAAGCTTTACTGTGGCAAGATTCATGATAAGCAAAATAACGACAGCAATTAACCCTGGCATCCACTGTGGAACTGCTGGGAACCAAAATTGCATATAAAGACCGATCGCGGTTAAATCCGCCATAGCGATAGAGATCCAGCAGAACCAGTATGTCCACCCTGTGACAAATGCCGTTAAATCGCCTAAGTAATCTTGAACAAAATCGACAAAAGAATGGTAGTTTAAATTACTTAATAATATTTCCCCTAAAGCCCGCATAATGAAAAATAAGATAATGCCCGTGATTGTATAGGCAAAGAGAATGGAAGGGCCCGCTAATTGAATGGACTTCCCTGCCCCAAGGAACAGACCTGTCCCGATTGCTCCTCCGATCGCGATAAGCTGTACGTGCCTATTCTTTAATCCTCTCGTTAACGTTTCTTCCTGGTTCATTTGTCCATCACTCTCTCTTTCTCGGATGTCTCTTTTTCAGGTTCTTACAGCTATTCCTAAGATTTTGTCCAAATTAATCCTTCTTTATTTTTAATCAAACTGGCTGCATAGCCAATAAAACCGCCTGCCAATGCGGCAATAACCCAGCCCAGCCCTACGTCGTACATTGGGAGACTTCGAACGAAGAACTGATCAATCACTGAAAGGGTGTGATCAAAACTCTTTAGGCTTTGAACCAGACTTATGACGAACGTCAATAATATACTTCCTTGATATACTTCAGGCCTGCCTTGAAATAAGGAATGTAAGAAAGTTAAGACAATCAGCACGATGGCTATTGGATATAGGATTGTCAAAACGGGTACAGAAAAAGCGATTAAATGAGTTAATCCTATATTGGCGATTACTGCACTAAATACACATAAACTGATGGCAAGTGTCTTATAAGAAAGACGCGGAAATAGTTTATGAAAATAAGCAGCACATGAAGTAATAAGGCCGACACTGGTTGTGAGGCAGGCTACTGTGATGATCAGCCCAAGAAAAACCCCTCCGTACGTCCCGAAATAGTAATCGGAAACCTGTGCTAATACTTCACCCCCATTTTCTAAGTAACCAAGCTTTTCTACACTGGAAGCTCCCAGATAAGTCAGAGCAGAATAAATAGCTGCAAGGATGACAGCGGCTATTCCAACGGCTTTCAAGCAGACTGTCATGACTTGTTTTTTAGTTTTCGCCCCCTTTTCCTTGATGGCATTAATGATGATAATCCCAAACACAAATGACGCCAGGGTATCCATGGTTAAATACCCTTCTTGAAAACCATTGGTAAAAGCATGTTTTGTATAATTATCGATCGGTGCCTGAAGTGCCCCAATCGGATGAACAACGGCAACAACTACTAATATTCCGATAAACGTTAATTTAATCGGGGTCAGGAATTTCCCTACAATATCGACCACTTTAGCCGGATTAAGTGATAAGAAACATGTTATTCCAAAAAAGATCAGTGTAAATACTAGTAAAGGAAAAGTACTGGCATTTTCTGATATAAACGGTTTAACACCGATTTCAAACGAAACACTTCCTGTCCGCGGAATCGCAAATAACGGCCCAATCGCTAAATAGAGAATGGTTGTAAATACCACGCCAAAAACGGGATGTACACGGCTTGCCAAGGACTGCAAATCTTCCTTGCCAGAAAAGCCAAATGCCAATACACCAAGCAGCGGCAGCCCGACTCCAGTAAGTAAAAACCCTGCATTAGCTGACCAAATATTCGTTCCTGACGATTGACCAAGCATTGCAGGAAAAATTAAATTACCAGCCCCAAAAAATAGAGCGAACAGCATTAAGCCAATAATGACTACAAAGGAAAACGGTACTTTATTTTCCATAATAAAACCTCCCATAAACAACAACGATAAATAACGGCACTTGTAGAAAATAGTAAAATTTCAGACATACTCATCCGGTCTTTAACCCTTAAATACATAATAGTGTGAGTTGTCTTGCAACAAAGAATTTATTATAACATGCCTCGAGCTAAGGTAACGTTTACATAGGCTGAAACTTTTTTCTGGAAATTTAAGGAAATTACAACAATTCACTTGCTTTTCTAAAAAACTATATTTCTTAGCATGCTCTTTTTTTAGCAATACAAATTGGGCCGAACGAAAAAAGATGCCTTCATCCTTTTAGGATCGAGGCACCTATTTACAGAATTCATACGAGGTTTTTCATTTGGCAGCTGCTTTAAAGTCATCGCCCTGAGAGCTATTGAAAGTTTAACATTACCTGAGTTGTAATAAAAAGATGAAAAAAGGGATACCGAAAATTCGGTATCCCCCTCCTGCGCAGGATACCGGGACATTGGTATCCTACCTATATTTTATAAAAAAATACCTTTATTTAAAATGTAAATTATTGGAATTCGTCATTTCGAAAATTATACAGTAGTTAAGTTATATTTTTAAACCAGGTCAGCATACGGATCACTTGAAATGGATCAGACCAAGTTACTACCAATAGAATGATAAAAAAAGAAACAAGGGGTATATATTTAATACTGGTTTTCTCACCTTTAGCAATGGCAATAAAACTACATACAGCTCCTAATAACAGAAAGACACTTCCTATTAGGATGATCGGTTCAAAATATCCTTCCATTATCCAATTTACTCCAAGCGAAAGTAGACCTAACGCCATAAAGGCTATTGACCATATACTAAATGTTTTCATATTTCACCTTCCCCCTCTTTTATATGACCACTATTTTACTAAACCACTATTCTTATCTTGTTATGCAAATATCATTATCCAAGATTAAAGAGCCTTCCTATATGTACATTATTTAATAGAAGAAAAAAAAGGACCTTCAAAAGGCCATTTACAGCACTGACTATTAGGATTTAAAGGTATTTTTTAATTTTATCTACAACAGCTGCCGCACATAACTGGCTGCCACGATTATTTAAGTGCAGCTTGTCCTCAGATAGATTAGCTGACAAATCAGCTTGGATGACTTTGTGTAAATCATTGATCTCAACACCTAACTGATGCATTAATTTAATCGTTTCTTTATTGTACAGAGCAATCTCCGTATTGCTTCTTCCAATGGCATCCTCTGCTACGCTTGTTGTTGACGCAAAAATAATTTTCGCACCTGTCCGTTTCAATTCATTAACAATCCGTTCAAGTGTTTCAAGGTATTCATTTAACGGTGTTAACGCCTCTATCATTGGTGCTTCATGATGCAGGTCCCACAATCCATTATTCCAGTGAACAATATCAGGCTTTCCTAATTCTTTCAGCCACAGATTGACTCCCCATAAGGTATATTTTGCAAATCGGCATTCTCTTCTGGCGCAGTCACTTCAGCTTTGCCTTCAAGGGCCTCTCTCACAAAAGGTTCATACCCCATACGAATTGAATCACCCAGTAACAGTACCTTTTTCAAAACATTTCCCCTCTTTCAGGAGCGCTTACAGAGCTTTATTAAACTCATGATAACAAAATAAGGATAAAGTAACCAGAATTAACTGAATAGTCCGTTTCCTTTGGCGCTGCGGCGACTCTTTAGCAGAGTTTTCTATCAAAGGAGTTCATATCGCTGGTGAGAGAACTTCCTTCTTTACTCTATTTACCTATATATGTCATGGATTCCGTCATGAAAGACTTTTCTGCTGCCCTTGGACTCTATTTTGTCCTTCATCTACTCTATGAAGGACTTTTCTGCTGCCCTTGGACTCTATTTTGTCCTTCATCTCCTCTATGAAGGACTTTTCCGCTGCCCTTTGGCTCTTTTTTGTTCTTCATCTCCCTTATGAAGGACTTTTCTGCTGCCCTTGGACTACATTTTGTCCTTCATTTCCCCTATGAAGGACTTTTCCGCTGCCCTTGGACTCTATTTTGTCCTTCATCTA
>NZ_PGUY01000074.1 GCF_002863585.1 Peribacillus deserti
GAATTTGAGTACCCTCAAATTCACCTTTCGCATTATTTGAAGCTAGTTATGTCCCAGCCTCTTCTCTTTTTTTAAGTTATTTTTAGAAAGAATGATAGGCAGTGTTGAACGTGGCTGTTTATAAGATGAGGCACTCCCGTTTTCGCGGCCGGTCCAAGAGCCCTCTGTATAAAATTGCCATTTTTTAGCAGGCGAAGCCGAGGAGGTCAGGCGTCCACCCCCAGGAAAGCTAGCATCCTCCAGTGGAAAGTTTAATTAATAGCAACAAAGTTAACGGAAACAGCCATTTTTTTAAATGGTTAGCAGTGTAACTAGGACTTATATAAAATAATCTTTATAATAAAAGATGATTGCTGCCAGCGAAACTACGGTATAAGCGATAGCTGTATAATAAGCAACCGAGGGGGTAAAGGAAGATCTTTCTTCCTCAACCTTCAAACCAGTCTGAGCCTGAACCTGAAGCCGGACCTGATTGGAAGAAAAACCGCCGGACGAAGTAAAAAAGTGAATGATGACAGTAGAAAGATGTCCGCAAAAGAAGGATGAATCAATAAAACTTATTCCGGCAAAAGTCCCGAGATAATTTACGAGTCCGATACATATCAATGTGGATATACAGACAATTACTTTTTTCAAAATCTTCCCCTCCTCTCTACATGAATACCAATTTCTTAATGGAAAGTTCCAAAATATTCCATAAAAGTAAAATATATATTTGATATTTCGCTATTTCCGGCTAATTTCCTTCTGGCTAACATAAAAAAACGCCATCTAAGTGGCGTTCCAGACATTCTACATATGTTGATGCTACTTTTGGTTACGCTGATTCCCCATAGCCTTGCTGACACTTCCGGTTGTTTTATCTATGGCGTTTGCTGTTTCATCAACCGTATTCATTGCAATATTTTCAGTTGCATTAATAGCATTTTGGGCCGCATCGAAAGCTACTCCAGCCCCATCTTTAATTTTATCCGCCACATTCTGGGCAGCATTATTCTGGTTTTCATTCTTATTTTGATTTGACATCTTCTCACCTCCTGTTATTACATTCTTTTTATACTTTGTAATAATAAGAAGTTTATCCATTTTTTTTGGTTTCCTGTATATATTAGTTCAGAAAAATATAAGCGCTTACATTTAGAGCAATCTCCTCCCGCTAGGTGCATATACATCATAAAAGGGAGGGGATTTCTTGGCTAATTTATGGCTGACCACATTGGGAATACTCTTTTTGTTAGGTGTAGCAGGCGGTGCATTTTTCTACTTTTTAAAAGTTTCTCTTCATTCAGAGGATGCAGTAAAAATAGACACTCCAAAGGAAGCGAAAAGCCGGAAATAACGAAAAGAGGGATTGCCATGGGCGGCAGTCCCTTTCTTTTAATTAATGTCTCAGCTCTTGAAACCATTCTGCGCACCTATAGGTGTTCTCCCATTCTGGGTCCTGGTCTTCTATTCCCCAGCAGGCATACAGGATACTCATCGCAACTGCTGCTTTAAGGAGCCGTCCGCGGTCAATCCCGGTGTTGTTTGTGAGTATGTTTAGTCGATGGATCAGCAGTTCTTTCGGATTTTTTTTATCAAATATATGATTAATTAAAAAGGAGATAAGTCCATAATATGCATCACCGGATACACCTTTGGGATCAATTGCGAGCCAGCCTCTGTCATGAGAGAATAGAATGTTTTCATGATGCAGATCTCCATGCAGTAATTCATCTGTTTTAGAAGTAGCGTTTATTTCTTTAAATAATGAGGCAGCAAGACTAATATACTTTTCTTGGATCGGTCCATCCCCATAAGGATACTCCTTCAGGTACCGATCTAATCCCATGGCCCAATCGTTAATCGTCGGGCTGTTTACATCTGCTGGTACAGGACGTCGCATAGCCTTCCATACCTTGAGAAAGTGCTGGACGGCTTTTGTTTCATCTTTCTCCTCACAAAGCATGAACCCCGGCTTAAGCTGTTCTAACAGAATAGCTCCTCGTTCAGGATCTGCTCTTAATAACTTGGCACACCCCGCTCCATCATAGACCTTAAGGGTTTGAATTTCATTGCTAAAATCGAAACCCGGCACACCCAATTTCAGAATGACTGGTTTACCTGCCGAATCCTTAGCTTTCAGTACATAATTATAAGAGAGATTTGGAACTGGTCCCTCGATTGTTAAATTCCATTTTACAATGAATTCTTGAACCAGGTTCTCGAGTGAGGCTAACCAGGCGCTTCCAGCAGCGCCGAAAGCGCCGGCGATTTTTTCCTTAAACGCATCAGGAACTAACAAATGTATACACTCCTTATGTTTTAACTGTATGGAACCTATAAATAAATCCACTTACTGAGTACTATGTAAATAAAATATCTTCCTCTTCGGATGATGGAATAATCGATGACTTTATTGAATATTTTTCTATCGTTTTTTATGTTTTCTAAATTATGTAAGCCTGCATCAACTAAAATAGGTTCATAAAGGAAAAATGTCAGCCTTATATAGCAGTTCACTTCATGGTCTTTTTATTTCTGATAACTCATGCTGGATTGATCGGCTAGTAAAATCTATATTATATGACTGCTAAGTCTGACTTTCCTTTTCTGGTTCAAGAAAATAGGATGAACTTTCTGGCAGGCTATTAAACGATGAAAGTCTTAATCTGGCACTTTCACTATTTTTAGATGATCCTAGGCCATTTTATTTAAATAAGATATCATTCAGTGCTGATTCAAGTGTCTGGAATTTAAAAGTATATCCTTCTTGTTCTAATCTTTCAGGAAGAACCCCGCGGCTTTTTAAAACCAGCACAGTTTCTGTCCCAATCATTACAGCTCCAGGTTCTAGCAGCAATTTAGGGGAAGGAAGGCCTATTTTTCTATTCATGACTTTCCGTAATTGCTGCATCAATTCTTGATTGTTCACAGGATTTGGAGCCGAACAATTGAAAATGCCGCTTAAATGTTGTTCTTTTTTCAAAAATAGTACGATCTGAAACAAATCCAGTCTCCATTCCAGCTGTTATAAAAAGCATTTAACGTTAATCCATTATCTATTACTCTCTGATTTTACCATTTTATTGTGCGTTTCATCATTGTTTACATAATAAAAGCCGCCGGTATATGGCAGCAGTTGAGTATATTTACGGACGTTTTTCGCCGGCAACATTTCCGCCTATTTTAGGCTTTGCGCCAAGCTTATTTCCGTCAGTATCCCAGTCGAAGCTTGGATCTGTGCCAGCTGTTGACATTAATGGCTGATCGGCACCTTCTGTAGTTTTTCGTTTGTTATTGTTATTTTTGTCCATATAACTGCTCCTTTCTGTAGAAACTCCTTCCTATTATCCGCTTTCCAACTTTTCTTATACAACTTCGCGAATGACTTTTAAAACTCAGGCCCGGAATTTAAGATAATGATTAGCATACTATTGCAAAATGTTTTCATGCAGGTTGAGCGGGTAAAGGTATGGCAGATTATATAATCAAAAATTCTAGGAGGTATGCAGTGTGTCAAAGAGCAATGATAACCAAAATAATGAGCGGGATCAGTATTTCGAAGAAAGAGCGGGAACAGATGATGCAAGGTTTCATGTAGTACCTTATGATGAGGAAGGCTGGGCCGTTAAAACCGAGGGAGAAGACAAACCAGATTTTACGACGGATTCTAAATCAGATGCTGTAAAGGAAGCAAAACGGATGGCAGAAGAAGCAGGAACCATGGCTATCATTCATGATGAAGACGGTAAAATTGAAGAACAGCATAACTATCAGTCCTAAGTTCCGTATTTAGGATGGATAAATGTCAAAAGGGACACAGTCCGTGTCCCCCCAGGCTGTCGAGAAAATCTCGGCGCCTTTTTTTATGTATTTCGTTAGGCGAATTGATTCAGACACAGATTTCCGTTCCTCTATCAGCATACCGCATGGAAGAAAAGCATAAATGGAGTTGAATAAGCATAAAATCATCATACTTACGCATTTGGCGAGGCTAGAAATGCATTACTGTTGATAACATAATCCTAAGATTGAAAGACTCAATCATGAATGGTCTGAACATAAGCATATCTCCGAAGAAACTAGTGCAAGAAAATATTTACCCCCTCAAGCAGAGGACTTATGTGTTCCCAGATATATCCCCTTGTTTTATGAAGCAAATCGGTTTAATAACACCCACAAACGGGTATTAAGATTACAAGTACATCGAGAAGGAGGGTTCATCCATGTCTACAACTGATATCATCTGGACGGTTCCTGCACTCCTTGGAGTAGGCTTTGCTGTATCAATATATGCACTTTCTAAAAGACCCGTCTTTTATTCTAAAGAAAAACAACGCTCGAGAGGATAATTTCCTCTCTTTTTTCTTTTCGGATTTTTATTACAATTTAATTTTCGCCTGTTACACGGATTTAAGGGTTTACTATGCGCAATTAAATTCGAATAGTAAATAAATCTCTTATACTCTAATATCGCTATCTTTTCTTCTTCCTAAAATCGCTGAATGAACCGATTCCTTTAAATACCAGCAGTCCTCTATCCAAATATATATATAACTCATTTTTTAACAACCATCATTTTTACCGGGTACGGACCGGTGACACAAGATGACGATGCGAGTCATTATGGAGGGGTTCTATAAGGACCGGCCGCAACACTCCTCCAAATTTTATAGAAACCGTTTCTTCACGTATTGCTTTTAAAGCTTCCACAATGTATATACCATCGACTGATATTCCAAAATCCGTTTCTCCTTCGATTGACACTGTTTTTAATGTTTCTTCTATACCCCCTATTTCCGTTAAATCAGAGTATATGCGTATGCTAGAATCAGATCGTATAAATAAGTTCACATTGTTATTTTTCCCTTCTCGTGCAAATAAGCAAGCTCTCTCGACACCATTCAGAAACTTCTTTTTATCGATGATGATTTGGGTTTTAGATGGTATTTGTAAAATGCCGTTTATATCTGGAAACACTCCTTCGATTAACCGCGAGTATAGCGTAATAGAGTCTTTCTTAAAGACGATGTATTGATCCGTGAAATAAATGGCTGTCTCACCCGAGGCTTGTGACATTAATCTTGCTGCCTCATTCATGCTTTCACTTGAAACGACAAATGAGCCTTCCTCATCACATTGGATCTCAAGTTTGCTCACTGCGAGCCGGTAAGAATCTGTTGCTGCAAAAAAGAGTGAATTTGGTTTTACAGACAAATAAACCCCAGTCAGTACAGGCTTAAACTGATTTCTCGAAACGGCAAAGACCGTATGTTTTATCAGCTTGATTAACTCCAAACTCGGAACAGTAAATGATCTGGCATTTTCAATGGCCGGTAGATTTGGATAGTCACCTGAATCCCAGCCGTTCAATCTAGAACGTATTTCACCTGATGTTATGGTCACTGTAAAATCTTCATGGACTTTCATTATGAGGTCACCAGGCATTTTCTTGACGATTTCGTATAGATACTTTGTTGGTAAAATAACACTGCCAGACTGATAGATTTCAAACAATTTACTTTCTGCCATTGCCTGCGGAATCACCTTTTCAATAGCCATTTCTGAATTACTTCCGGTAAGGGTAATGCTGTCCTTACAGGCCGCTACTTTAATTCCTGACATGCCATTTTTGGAGGAAGTGACTGCCCTGCTCACGTCGGCAATAGCTTTAATAAAATACTCTTGATTGATTAATAATTCCATAGGGGTAAGCCACCTTACATCTGTTTCCTATAAAATTCGACATTTTTTGGATAAATTCCTTTGTAGAACTTATAATAAATGGAATATTGAATTAGAATCTAAAGGTAAGCTGAAGTGGCAGTGGCAAACTGAGTATGAACTCCAATTTAGTTCATGTAACTGTGCTAAAAGGAGGCCATAATGTTTATCGGGGAAAGACTCTATGATTTCTGGAAAGATACTGCTAAACATAGGTTTTTGATATTCTTATGCATTGTAGAGTCATACATAAAAAAAAAAGGTTTTTAGCTTTAATTAGACTAAAAAAACCTTCTTTTTAGTTATTTGGTGGGTAAAACCTCTGCCTTTGTGAGGAAATTTGCTCTGTTGCCAGAAGTATGGCAATAGTTTTTATGATTTTACAAATACTCAATTGCTTTATGCTTACGTTTTTGGAATTTATGCTTACCTTTAAAAGGTTTATGCTTAGGTTTTCAAACTTTATGCTTATATTCCATAGATTTATGCTTATCTTTGCTCATTCAATGATTATGTTTTATCGATTATGCTTATTATACTAGGTTTATGCTTAAGGTTTATGCTTAAGCTTTATTGTTTATGCTTATTCCATCTACTCTCTGTGCTCCTGGCTTATAAGCCTGCTTGCCTGAAAATGTTTCCTGAGTATAGCCAGTCAACCGCTTCCTTAAAATCTGCGGCTGCAAAATCTAATGTTACTTCACTCCAAAGACCGTCATATTCTCGGTTGAGATGTTTTTTTAGTGAATTTGTTCCGGCTCCTGTTTGAACTAATATTTTTATGCAGCCTGCCTGATGAGCAGAAACCATGTCGGTCCATCTATCCCCAATCACCACACATTTTGTTAAGTCTAAATCATTTTCAGCTGCTGCCGGCTGCAGCATTCCAATCAAAAGCTTCCTGCATGAACAGCCTTCATGATGTGGATGAGGACATAGATACACTTTATCAAATCCGAAGCCGGCTAATTCTTTTTGGAAATCCTCAAGAGCGACCTCCCCCTTCGAAATGCCGGGCTGATTTGTAAAGGCTGTTTTCGCAAACTTTGTGGTAATTGCAACAAGGAGGTAGATTTCCACTACAGGATGCTCGCTTTCCGCGGGGCGGGCGCTGAGCCTCCT
>NZ_PGUY01000075.1 GCF_002863585.1 Peribacillus deserti
CGCTTTTTCTTCTCATGGACTGATTGGCTTATGACGGGAGGATGGCAGTTCGCAGCTGGACAACAACAAAAGCGGAGAACGGTGCCTTTCTAAGCGATATAATTTATGTGAGCTAGGCTGATTGCCTAGCTTTTTTATTTATTCACATACTCCTGAAAAGCACGAAGCTGGACAATTCGAAATGCGGAAAGCGGTGCCTTCCTAAAAACTACTTATAGCCAGCTAAATCTATGGATGAAGCGTAAGTGGTAAAGGTATGTAATTGCTCAGCATAAGAGTTCGGCTTTGCCACTGGCAGAAAGAGGACTTCCTCTAAGGAAAGGGGCTTATAAGTATTAACTTCAATCCGTTTGTTTAATTTTTGCTTTATTACTTGGATTTCGTTATCCAATTCATCTATTCCTATTTGAAGCTTTGTTTCCTGAAGTTGTTCCTGAAATAGCTTCTGTAAGAGCTGCTGCGTGTTTTGTAACAATTTCTTTTGATTTTTCTAGGGCATTTATTTCTTTATCAGTTTTTACCATCATGCTAGTTATTTTCTCTTGGTATTCGGCTGACTTTTGATGAACAGTTGCTTCAACTGGTATTGAGTGAAAGTGCAAGGTAGCACTTATCGCTCCAAAAGCTGCACTACTGATTTTTCTATTTGGCATTTTTTCCTCCCTCCAACGGAAAAAGGCCCCAAACAGACACAGATATAGTGTGACATGTTTGGGGCACTCCCATTTCGTATTTTGTTATATACATAACATCCTAATTATAAAGATAGTTCAATAACGGAACTTAATGACTCGTAATCAATTCTAACTGGAGTAAAAGAGTAATGGCGATGCATAAGCGCCCATACTCCAAGGCATTTGGGTGTCTTGGAGCATTTTTTCATTACACTTTAAATCGTTCACTCTCATCTTTCAGTTCCCTTGACGTTTTGCTTAGCTCATGAACCCAATTATTAATTCCCTCAGTAAAACCGCTCATTTGCTGGCTTGAAGCGGAGACTTGCTCGATACCGGCAGCGCTTTGTTCAGCAATGGCAGCTATTTCTTCTATTGATAAACTTATATTGTTTTGCTGCTGGACTATAACATTCATATGCTTGCTCAGTTCGGTATTTATTTGATTCAAACCTTTAATTAAATTCGATATTTCTTTAAAGGTATTTCCTGTTTCTTTTACATTGGAATGACCAATATCCACGGTTTGCAGCCCTTCTTCGAGACTATGGATCACGCGTGCAGAATTAGCGTCCACTTCTCCAACAATGTCTTGTATTTCCTTTACAGCAGAGGAAACTTCTTGTGCCAGCTTCCCTACTTCAGAGGCAACAACAGCAAAACCTTTTCCTTGCTCGCCTGCTCTCGCGGCTTCGATTGCTGCATTCAAAGCAAGTAAATTGGTTTGGTTGGCAATCCCTTGAATTAACGAAACGATCGAAGATACCTGGCTGGTTTGAATGGCTAAATCTTTCACTTCTGCAGCCGACCGGGTCATTACTTCAGATATATCATCCATTCCAGTTACCGACTGCTTCATTAATTGATAACCTGTACTTGTATGGGAACTTAATGTAAGATTGATTGCCGAAAGCTCTTTTTCAATAGAAGCTGCTTTGTTAATTAAGTCGGTGAATTCATTCATTTTCTCTGCTAATTCAGTTGCTACAGCAGCTTGTGTGCCAGCACCATCAGCCATTTCATTCATGGTAGTGGCAATCTGGCTGGAACCGTCTAACAATTCAGTGGAAGCATGACTGAGATCAATACTTTTTACATTTACCTTTTCAGCCGTTAATTGCATATTTCGAATCATAGATTCCAAAATAGAGGACATATCACGAATGGAATCTCGCAGACGGCCGATTTCGTCCGGGGTCTTAATATGTATCGAGTTTAAAGACTTCTTTGCATCAAGAAGATTACCCTCCGTTATCTTTTTAGCAACCTCGGTAAGTACAGTTAAGGGCTGGAGCTTTTTCCCTAAATAATAGTTTAAGCTTATTAATATAGCAGCAAGAAATATAAAGGAAATTCCGAGCTGAAATGGAATTGACTCCTTAAATACTGTCTTGGTAATTCCTCTGACTTGAGCAGCTTCAATATCTACTCCTAATACCCCTATTACTTTTCCAGCTTCATCTTTGATAGGAGCAAAGGCTGACATGTATTCCCCATATTCAGGGTCTTTCACTATACCTGTACTGGTTAAGTTTCCAGATAAGGCTGGCTCAATATCTGTGTAGCCTGTAGCTGTTGTTGGTTCTCCAATAGGAGCAGCTTCTTTTTGCGGAAGACCGTCTATCATTAATTTAATAGAATGATCTTTAGCGACAGCCATGGTATATACGTACATCGCACCCATTTTAACTCTATAGTCATCAAGCTGTGTCCGGAGCTCCTGATACACTTCATTGTCCACTGGATTTTTCAAGAACTCTTGATACAAATCAGGGTCAATCGCTTTCGCTGTTCTCTCGGCATGCATCGTACTATTAAATTCGACTGTATTCTTGATAGAAGCGTTTGTATTTAACAAGATAAGTACACTATTTAGTAAAAACAGCGTAATGATAAAACATAATAAAATGAGTGTAAATGTACGTTTTAATGATTTAGTTCGTTGAATCTTCATAGTTCCTCCTGCATGGTCTTTTCCTTTATATCGGTAAATTGGTCATATATGTTTAAATGAAAGTAAATACATACAATATTTATCCTAACCGGTGTGTTTGCGATATCCTTTTAGTTACTTGTACAAGTAACAACCGATGAGGGCAGGAACTGATTGACTGATCGTAACGTTACAAGCAATGATAATACTTGGCTTGGGATGTGTTATAAATAAGCGGCGGCCTTTAAGTTTATTAATTAGTCTACTTTCATGACAGCATTGAAATGAAAATGAAAATGCTGACTGATGAAGTCTCCTTTCACAAGAAACCCTCTAGGCAATAAATATATGTAACTAACTAAGTCTGCTTCAGAAGCGAAGAAAGTAATCTTTTGGAATCCCTTTTTTATATTAAACCAGCTCAGCTTCTCATATATATAAGCAGACGTCTTAGCTGGAAAGGGGATACGATCTAGTGATTCGCATTGGAGAAATGTTAGTTACTCCTGAATCTATGGGAGGCATGCAATCGTGGGAGAAAGCCAAAATAATCAAAATGATGAGCAGTTATAATAAGGTATATCAGTATAATTCATTAGATGAATTGGAGTTTGATCTGGAAGTTAAAGTTAAAATTACAAGGGCGGCCAAACTTCTGTATAAAAGCGGGGCTGAATTTGAAACGTTTAAAAATTCCAGGTGCAACCCAGTTTACTGGATCCTTCACGAGAGCGGTGCTTTCTTTCTAAAGCTGGAAGCCTCTCCGCAAAAAGCAATTGACGATATTTATTTCAATGGCCGGCTTTATGCATTCGAATGTGCTACAGCAATGGTAATTGTTTATTATAAGGCGGTTTTAGACATTTTAGGATCTGGAAAATTCAACGAATTATTTTCGGATATGATTCTGTATGATTGGGAATATAATAAAAACCTTGATCTGCATTCATCTACTTCTACTGATTTTTTACATGGAGACTGCGTTTATTTCAACAATCCAGATTTCAACCCACAAACCCCGGAGTGGCGGGGAGAAAATTGCATTGTATTAGATGAAGATCTCTATTTTGCACACGGAATGGGAATAAAGTCAGGAGAAGAAATTATGGCTATCCTTAATTATCTAAGAAAAAAAAATCCAACAGAGCCATCTTATTTAGAGACGGGGCGGATCCGCCTAAACTATAAAACCTATTACGGAGCAAACCGGCCCTTTTAGAGAGCTTAAACAAGATAGTAACCAGCCATAGCCCCAAGAAGGAGCTTTATAGGCACTTGTTTTTTCTCTGTCTATTTCAGGTAATTTAAATAGCATATGGTTCCCCCATTTACTTAGAAGTGCCCCGGGCTAGCGCACAGCACCCAAGTCTTTTTGATATCCAAGATTTTAAAAAATGCTCCAATATACATAAAATTCACCTTTACTAAGATACTAAAAAACATGTAATAGTACGAGGTGTATATGAAAACGGTTCCGATCATCCTTACTTAGCCCGCTATCGGTTATCTTATGTCTACAATCCACTTATCATAAAACTGTACGTCTATCCATAAAGCGCGTGACGGGAACTATAATCGGTATTTCCTTTACTGTGATAATCTCAACCCATATGATTATAAATGGATGGAACTTAGGGCTATTGGTTCTTTTGGGAGGTTTTATTACAAAGTGGTTGAAATTTGATAAGACTGTCCTTCATCAAGTCGCCCTTACGATATTATTTGTCTTTGTATTTGAACATCAAAAGAATCATTATGTTATAGACAGAATGAGAGATACTCTTATAGGTGTAATGGTAGCTGTTCTTATACAGTTAGTTTGGTTCCGTCTAATTTTACCGAGCAAGCAAAAAATATCGTAAAATATAAGCCATATTTCTCCAGTCGGCCTCAGGCGGCTGCTTAGTTGCTTTTCTGTCTAATTCCGGTAGTTCGAAACTCATTCTCTAACCCCCAATTATTAAAAGGCTGCCCAGGGTCAAATGAGCACCCAGGGCTTAACATTTAATTTAGTACTTTTCATCTTCTAAGACAAGTTGATCCGGATTATTAACCTTTACTGTACCGTCACTTTCCGCACTGTACCCACTCCTCCACCGAAAAGGGGATCTTTCAAAACTTAAAAGGGTTTTTCTGTTTGAGGGGCTTCTAAATTTTTGGACAGCATAAAATGAAACATAATACTCGCAATTAAAAAAACAGAGCAGCCTCACAATCAAAGCTTGCTCTGCACTTCGCTTCTATACCGTCTTTCCGGTACCTCTGTACGGGCCTCCTGCGGTTTATCCTCACTGTTAAGCCAGCGGGAGATTCCTGTTTCAACGACAATGAAAACCATCAGAACCACAAAAGCTGTTGTAAGCACTCCTGCCACAGAATTCCCCTCCTTTTATTTACTTAAATACCACAGTAAGTTTATTAAGAAAACGTGTATTTATAACAAAAAAGTGCACCCACCCTGATAAAGGTGAATGCACTAATATTTACGGTTTGAGAATCAGCTTGTCGCCCTTCTTTTCGTCTAGAAGGGTGGTATGGTATGTGCCATCTGCCCAGTCATCTAATTGATCGTGATACCACTTACTTTTGAGATGGCCGGATTGACCGGGGCCAACAAGGTGGTAGCCTTTGTTCATATCGGCAGTATCAATAGTAAATCTCCAGGATCCGCCGTGATTGACCAATCCGTTATTATCTGTACCGGCAGCCTGAACTGTGACGCTGCTGCCGCCAACAGGAAGCGAGCCGTCTCGATTAAAAACATATTTTAATACGGAAATACTTGATAACGGATGGGTAAAGTTCACTTTGTGATAGTTCCCCCATGACCATTTATCCTTATCGGTTCCTTGAAGATCTTCTATGTCAGAAAGTGTTAGATTCAGGCACTTCTTTAAGTATTGGGTGATGCCTCCCTGTTCTTTCACCCAGGCCCCTTCATTTCCTTCAAATGCATTCCGGAGCAATGCATCCACCACAGACTTTCTTCCATCAAAAAGCTCCATCATGTCTTCGGATATCTGTCCTTGAAACATTTCATTGTTGATGTGCCCCATCCATATGTTGAAGATAAGGGGAGCCGCTAAGTCTTTATCATCTTTGAAGTTCCAATTTTCAAGAATGGCAAGCGCATCTTTTTGCTTCTTATTTAATTTTTCTCCCTGCAGCTGCTTTATAAACTGCGGGGCAAATTCCTCTGCCTGAAGATTCATTTGGTCCATCTGCAGCTTTTGCATGTCTTTGACTGTAAAATTATCGTTGGATTTCAGAACCTCTTGTATCCTCATTTGACGATAAGGCTGGGCCCATACATTGGAGATATGGAATGGATAGTCATCACTCGTCACTTTATTATTAGCCGTGGATATAAACCCTTCAGCGGGATTCAGAACCCGTGGAAGTTTATCATACGGAATATACCCTTCCCATTCGTATTCATCCGTCCAGCCGGGTACAGGCAGCAGTGCGTCTCCTCTTTTCCTTATGGGAATATTTCCGTTCGCTTTGTAGGCTATCGTTCCATCACCAGACGCAAACACGAAGTTCTGGGCAGGCACCTGAAACTTTTCCAGAGCTTTTTCAAACTCGTCCCAATTTCCCGCCTTGTTCATATTTAAAATGGCTTCAAGCTCTACGGATGGCTCTAAAGCTGTCCACTTTAAGGATAATTGAGTGTTTTTGCCGGACTCTGCCGCAAATTCGGAAATGACCGGACCGTGCCGTGTGATTGTAACCTTATACGGAATGGTTTTGCCATCTTTAATCTTGATTGGTTCTTCTACAATAGACGCCTGTTCCCATTTGCCATTATGTAAGAATTTTTGTGGATCTTCCGAGTTCCGTTTTTCAATATACAAGTCCTGGACATCAGGTCCTGTATTGGTGACACCCCAGGCGATTTTGTCATTATGTCCAAGGATAATCCCAGGAATTCCCGCAAATATGACACCGCTTACATTTATGTCTTTTGTTTTAAGATGCATTTGGTACCAGATGGAAGGTGTAGCTAGTGAGAGATGAGGGTCGTCTGCCAAGATAGGCTTTCCTGACTTGGTTTTGCTTCCGGAAACCACCCAATTATTGCTTCCATTAAATTCGGGTGGAATAATGGCGGCTGACAGGCTTTTTTCAATATTCATCTCATTCTGTGAAAGGATGTATGGTGCATCTTTGGGGTAGGAAGGAAACAAGTCATATGCCTTTTCCTTTGGAAACTTCTGCAGGAGATATTGCCGGAATGCCTGCGCCTGCCAGTGACCGCCTAGATCAAAGGCCATATACTTGCCTATTGTCAGCGAATCAGCAGGAGTCCAGTTATTGGGCGTGTACCCTGCAAGCTTAAATTCAACTGGCCATTTTCCACTTTCCCTCAAGCCAGCAATATAGGCATTCACTCCTTCGGCATACCACTTTAATACTTGTTTTGCCTCAGCAGAATAAGCGGCCCATGATTTTTCGGCTGCCCGTCTCAGCCCTAAGGTCCGAAAAAACTTATCCCGATCCACTGCAGCTTCACCTATCACTTCACTGAGTGTTCCCGAAGCCTGTCTTCTGCTAAGGTCCATCTGAAAAAGTCTGTCCTGCGCCTGGATAAACCCCTGAGCCACGTATAAATCATGCTCACTTGCAGCTGTCACATGAGGTACCCCCGCAGTATCCCTTATAACAGAGACAGGTTCATTCAAGCCCTTAACTTGTAATTCCCCCTCAATTTTGGGCAGGGAGCGGCTCGCGTAATAATTGAGGAAAGCAAGGGCAATCAGCAGAAGCGTTACAATAACGGCTAGTGTTGCCGCAAGCAGCCTTCCCCACCTTTTTTGCCTCTTTTTTTGTTTTTGAATCACGGCTTCCATACTATTCCCCCTTCGTCTGTTACATATAATTCGCGATAAATTAGACATAACCTTCAAGCTTGAAATAAAAAAAACCCTGCCGCATTGGCAAGGTCCTGTTAGGAATCGACATATTTACCCCCGATGAAAGGAGCCCATCACTTCTTTTGTTTCAGTCACATTCACAAAAGCATCTGGATCTATTTCGCTGATCATCTGTTTAACATCTGTAAGCTGATATCTCGTTATAACGGTCATAAGAACCTTTTTATCTTCACCGGAATAGGCTCCCTGCCCATCCATCAGAGTCACGCCGCGGTACAGATTCTTTAAAAGCTTGTCTTTCAGCTCAATACCTTTAGATGAAACAATGGTTACAGTAAGCTTAATATGATTCGTGTGAATGGCATCTATCACTTTCCCCGTAACATAAATTCCGACCAATGTGTTCAGAGCGGCATCCCAGCTAAAGACAAATCCTGAAGCTACTACAACAATTCCGTTCATCGCTGAAATTAAAGCTCCCAACGGAAAGTCTTTCTTCCGTGTCAGCAGCATGGCGATAATATCAAAGCCGCCCGACGATCCGGATGCCCGGAAGATCAGACCAATCCCCAGGCCCGTTAATGCTCCCCCAAACACGGAGGATAAAATAGGCTCAGAGGAAATTGCCCTCACAGGTATAATGTATAAACTGACTGTCAGCGTAATAACAGATAAGATCGTATAGCCGATGAACTTCTTTCCTAATTTCATTACCCCTAATATTAAAAGAGGAAGATTTAACAGGAAGTTAATAATACCGGTACCAAATGGCGTGATGATGCCAAGCATAATGGCAACCCCAGCTAACCCGCTGCTTAAAATCTGGTGAGGAATCAAAAATAAATTATAAGCAAATCCGATAATGACGGACCCCAGTATGATCATTAATATTCTAGACATTCCATCCTCCACTCTGAAACTAGGTTTGTTAGTTTTATTATAGTAGAGAATGAAAGAATCTATAAAATAAAAGTGTTTTCTGAAATGTTAAAATGCACTTATCTGATCAGGTTAAATACTGGCTGAAAAAAGGTATAGAACATAATAATCAAGTTAGTTTTTGTTTATGCTCCGATTGCTCTTTCCAGCATGTGACATTTTACTATAACTTAACTTACTGTAACGAAAAAGGACCGAAACATAATCGTTTCAGTCCTTCTATTCTTACTTTTCCATCCATTCAGTATGGAAAACTCCTTCTTTGTCTACACGCTCATATGTGTGTGCACCGAAATAATCACGCTGTGCCTGAATCAGGTTCGCTGGAAGTGTTTCGGTACGGTAGCTGTCAAAGTACGCAAGAGCCGCAGAGAAACATGGGACTGGAATCCCACTGGTTACGGCTGTACCAATAACTTCACGCAGGGCAGTTTGATAGCTTTCGGCGATTTCCTTGAAATAAGGATCTAATAAAAGATTATTCAGGCTCGGTTCACGGTCATAGGCCTCTTTGATTTTCTGAAGGAATTGGGCACGGATGATGCATCCTCCCCGGAAAATCATCGCAATTTCACCGTATTGAAGATTCCAGTCATATTCTTCGGAAGCAGCTTTCATTTGTGCGAATCCCTGTGCATAGGAAACGATTTTGCTCATATACAGCGCCTTGCGGATAGCTTCGATAAAGCTTTGTTTATCACCGTTGAATTCCTTTTTCTCCGGTCCTCTTAAAATCTTGCTGGCGGCACGGCGTTCATCTTTTAAGGCCGAAATGAACCGTGCAAATACTGATTCAGTAATGATAGGAAGAGGTACACCGAGGTCGAGGGCACTCTGGCTTGTCCATTTTCCAGTTCCCTTCTGGCCGGCTTTGTCCAAAATGACATCTACAAGCGGCTTGCCTGTTTCGTCATCATATTTCTTAAATACATCTGCAGTAATTTCAATCAAATAGCTGTCGAGTTCGCCTTTATTCCACTCGGCAAATACTTCATGAAGTTCATCGGCTGATAATCCCAGAATATTTTTGAGCAGAAAATAAGATTCAGCAATCAGCTGCATATCTCCATATTCAATTCCATTATGAACCATTTTTACATAATGGCCGGCACCGTTCGGCCCAATATATGTACAGCATGGCTCACCGTTGACCTTTGCTGAGATTTCTTTTAAGATTGGCTCTACAAGATCATAAGCTTCCTTTTGTCCACCAGGCATGATGGAAGGTCCTTTTAAAGCTCCTTCTTCCCCGCCTGAAACACCCGTTCCAATAAAGTTGATTCCCAGCTCGCTCAATTCTTTATTTCGCCGCTGTGTATCTACAAAGAAGGTATTTCCTCCATCAATCACTATATCTCCTTCATTAAGAAGAGGCTTCAGTTGTTCAATGGTTGCATCAGTTGCAGCTCCAGCCTTTACCATTAACAAAATTTTGCGCGGAGACTCCAGTGAATCCACAAATTCTTCAATGGTGTGGGAAGGAACTAAATTTCTTCCTTCTGCTTCCTTCATGACTTCATCCGTTTTTTCTCTGGAACGATTAAAGATAGAAACGGAATATCCTCTGCTTTCAATATTAAAAGCCAGGTTTTTTCCCATAACGGCCATGCCGATAACCCCGATTTGCTGTTTTGCCATTGTACGACATCCCTTCTTATATAAGTACTTTTCTACACAACTGCTATCCGGCTGTCAAAGAATATATACCGGCATACATAGCCGAAGGATCGGCTTTCCTCTATTATTTTACACGTAATTCACAGATTCAAACTATTAAAGGAACAACAACAAGAAAAAGCCAAACGATTGTTTTTAATGCCGAGGGTCTAAAAAGTCTTTGCTGAAGCTGGTTTCTGCCCGTAGATTCGTCCCAGAATCATGCGTATAATCCAAGCCTTTTTGGACGGCCTTTTTCCCGTATTTAGCCTGAAGTTTTTCCATCGCTGAAAACAGCGGCTCTTTTTTTGCTTCGTGCTGATAAGAAAAAAGATCAAGCTGCTTGTAAGCTTCCTGCTTTTCAATGACTTCAAAAGCTGTTACTCCAAGGAGCCGTACAGCATCTCCATTCCAGTTGCTTTTAAATAAAGCCTGTGCTTCCTCTGATATTTCTTCATGTGCTGTAATCGGATTTAAAAGCGTTTTGCTTCTTGTAATCGTCTTTCTATTTTTATATCTGATCGTGATCCCGATTTTTTGGCCGGCCAGGCCTTTCCTTTTCAATCTGACCGCTACTTTTTCAGAAAGACCATGGATGATGGTCAGTAATTCTTTTTGGTTGGTAGAATCGTGGGGGAGAGTTGTTGAATTTCCGACACTCTTATGTTCATATATCGAATCAGGGTCCACTTCCCGGCTGTCTTCCCCATTTGCCCTGTACCTTAGTTTTAGTCCGTTGATTCCCAGCGCATGCCTTAATTGGACCTCATTGGCCTGAGCTAAGTCTCCAATTGTCCTGACACCCAGGGACTCTAATTTTTGGCCAGTTTTTTCTCCAATTCCGTGCATTTCTGTCACCTTGAGTGGCCAAAGCCTGTCACGTACGTCTCTTTTCCGCAATACAGTTATGCCCATCGGCTTTTTCATGTCAGAAGCTGTTTTAGCCAGAAACTTATTTGGGGCGATTCCAATACTGCATGGAAGATCCAGTGTCTGAAGAATCCGCTGCTGAATACTCTTTGCTATTTCTATCGGGGAACCTATTTCATGGCAGCCCGAAATATCCATGTAGCCTTCATCGATCGATACTGGTTCAACGAGAGATGTATACTGCCTTAATAAGTCAAACATAGCAAGCGATGCTTTTCGGTACTTGTCGAAATCGGGACTTTTGACGATCAGCTGAGGACATAGTTTTTTCGCTTCCCATAAAGGCATGGTTGTTTTCACACCATATCGCCGGGCCTCATAGCTGCACGTAACAATAATCCCACGGCGTTCTTCCACATTTCCAGCAATAGCCAGCGGTTTTCCCTTTAAAGATGAATCATAAGCCATCTCTACCGATGCATAAAAACTATTCATATCGACATGTAAAATGACTCTGCCCTTTTTAGGGTACATATTATGCAAAAAAACACCTGCTTTCCGAAAGCATCGCTGCTGGTATCTCAATTCTTAATATAGGCCGGTTTTTTCCAGCCCGCTTTTTTTATATCTTTTCATCCATATATGCTTTTAATTCCCTGATGCCTTCGAGTGAATTAATTAAATGATCAGGATTAATAATGGCTATCAGGCGGTTTTCCGGCAAGCTTGCCACCCCGCTGATAAAACTGGTTTTCTGATAGGACGCGAGGCCGATTTGTTTAATGCTCTCTTGAGGGATTTCGACGATCTCCTTTGCATCCTTCACCGCTAGGCCCGCTGTCAGCCCGTCTATTTTGACCAGTATCCATTTTTTGTCTGCCTGGCTGCCGGCGGCGGGCACTTGAAACAGCACATTCTCTAAATCTATTAGAGGAATTAATTCGCCTCGTATATCTGCCAGTCCCAGAACATAGGGGGGCATTTGCGGGATGAAGGTGATACCACCTGGTTTTTCTATAGAGTAGACATATTCAATCGGAATGGCATATTCTTCTTTCCCGGCTAAAAAAACAACCGCTTTATCACTTATGATCATTCGATGTTCTCCTCAGAAAGTTATTAAAAAAGCTCTGATAAATTCGTCTCTTTATGCTCCAGGAACCTTGTGCGGTCAATCCGCGTTTCTTACATTTAATGCATTTTTCCGGAATTCCTTTGAATTGCAGAAGGAAAGTCTGGCTTTCCCCTCCAATCAACGTAACGCCAAAATCAATAAACGGACTTAAATATAACCTTAATAAAAGAAGGCTCTTTTCTAAAAGATTGTTGTTTTTAATAAGTTTTGTTGCATCACCTAAATCAGGTTGATTGGAGCGTAAGGTGCGAGACTCCTTGATCCAGCAACAAAGTTTGCGAAAACAGCCTAAAAGAAAAAGAAAAGAGAAAGAAATGCTCTTTCTCTCTTCTATAATGTCTTATTCGCCTGCTGTTTCCTGAACGATCGCAACAACCATTTCGGCCAGCTTGCCAAGCTCTTCTACAGGCATTTTTTCGTTTGTCGTATGAATTTCTTCGTACCCGACAGCCAGGTTGACGGTTGGGATGCCGAAGCCCGCAATGACGTTTGCATCACTGCCCCCGCCGCTTTTTTGAAGCTCGGAAGGACGGCCGATTTTGCTTGCAGCCTTTTTCGCAACTTCTACCACATGGTCACCATGACCAAACTTAAAGCCCGGGTACATAATTTCAATATTCACATCGGCACTTCCGCCCATTTCAGCAGCAGCCTCTTCGAACGCAGATTTCATTTTAGCAGCCTGCGCTTCCATTTTTTCAGGAATTAAGGATCTTGCTTCCGCAAGAATATCAACCCGGTCTGCAACGATGTTCGTCTGTGTACCGCCTGCAAAGCTTCCGATATTAGCCGTTGTTTCTTCATCAATCCTGCCTAAAGGCATCCTTGAAATCGCTTTTGAAGCGATTGTTATCGCTGAAACTCCTTTTTCAGGTGCAACGCCGGCATGGGCAGTTTTCCCATGGATAACAGCAGTGATTCTAGCCTGTGTTGGTGCAGCCACAACAATGTTTCCGACCTTGCCGTCACTATCCAATGCAAAACCGTACTTTGCGGTAACAAGGGATGGATCCAAGGCTTTCGCTCCAAGAAGACCGGATTCCTCACCTACCGTAATAATAAATTGAATGGTACCATGCGTGATATTGTTTTCCTTTAATACGCGGATGGCTTCAAACATGGCAGCAAGGCCTGCTTTGTCATCTGCCCCAAGGATGGTCGTTCCGTCGGTAACTACATAGCCGTCCTTTACCGAAGGTTTTATCCCTCTTCCCGGTACTACAGTATCCATATGGGATGTGAAATAAATCGTATCTGCTCCCTCTTTAGTGCCCTTAAGTGTACAGATCAAATTTCCTGCCCCGTGTCCAGTCTGTGCGGTGGTGTCATCTTCAAAGACCTCCACGCCTAACGAACTGAATTTTCCTTTTAGGACTTTGGCGATTTCTGTTTCGAACTTTGTCTCAGAGTCAATCTGGACAAGCTCCAGAAATTCATTTAATAAACGCTCCTGATTCACCATAAGGCTAACCTCCAATATGTATGTTCACTGTCTAGTATACCTGTAAAAGGAATTCAGGGGCAAATATCCTACATCAGGCTACAATGGGATATTCCCATGTTTTTTCTTTGGGCGTTCTTCCTTTTTATTTTTCATCATTTCCAGTGATTGTATCAGCATGATCCTGGTATCTCTAGGATCGATAACGTCGTCCACCATGCCCTGGCTAGCAGCTACATAAGGGTTCGCAAATTTCTCACGGTACTCTTCTATTTTTTTCATTCTGGTCGCTTCGGGATTATCACTATTTTGGATTTCTTTTGAGAAAATGATATTAGCTGCCCCCTGTGGCCCCATGACTGCTATTTCGGCATTTGGCCAGGCATATACTAAATCCGCACCGATCGACTTGCTGTTTAGTGCAACATATGCTCCGCCATAAGCTTTTCTAAGGATAACGGTGATTTTTGGCACCGTAGCTTCAGAATAAGCATACAAGATTTTTGCACCATGCCTGATAATCCCGCCGTGCTCCTGCTTGATCCCCGGAAAGAAGCCCGTCACATCTTCAAATGTAATGATCGGTATATTAAACGAATCGCAAAAACGAATGAATCTAGCTGCCTTGTCAGAAGAATCGATATCAAGCCCGCCTGCCATGAATTTAGGCTGGTTGCAGACCAGGCCTACAGTCTGTCCCTTTAAGCGGGCAAGCCCGATCACGATATTCCTGGCAAAATCTTTTTGCACTTCCATAAAAGAATCCTTATCCATCAATTCGTCGATGATGGTTCTTACATCATAAGGCCTGACTGCATCAAACGGAATTTTATCCGTGATGTCCGGCCGGTAATCATCCAGATCATCCGCTTTAACCGCTGGAGGCTGTTCTTCATTATTGAGGGGCAGATAACCGAGAAGCTTCCGTACCATCCCGAGAACCTCTTCCTCTGTCTCCCCGCCAAAATGCGCATTCCCGCTGATGCTGTTATGTACTTTTGAACCCCCTAAGTCTTCTGAGGAGATTTTTTCCCCTGTCACAGTTTCGATAACTTTAGGTCCAGTTATAAACATTTGGCTGGTCTTTTCAACCATGAAGACAAAATCAGTGATCGCCGGGGAGTATACAGCCCCTCCTGCGCAAGGGCCCATAATGACTGAAATCTGCGGAATCACTCCCGAGTAAATAGCATTTCGATAGAAAATCTGCCCGTATCCATCTAAAGACACAACGCCTTCCTGAATCCTGGCTCCTCCTGAATCGTTCAAACCTATAAAAGGCGCTCCATTCTTTGCAGCCAAATCCATAACATTTGCGATTTTTTTCGCGTGCATTTCTCCTAGAGCACCGCCAAAGACCGTAAAATCCTGCGAAAATAAATAAATGGGCCGCCCGTCTATTTTTCCATATCCGGTCACGACTCCGTCTCCGGGCCCCTTTTGCTTATCAAGCCCAAAATCCCTGGATCGATGCTGAATAAATGGATTCAACTCAACAAAGGATCCAGGATCAACAAGCAGATCAATCCTCTCTCTGGCAGTCAGCTTCCCTTTTTCGTGCTGTTTCGCAGCGCGCTCGTCGCCGCCGCCTAATTCAATTTCCCGTCTTCGGTCATAAAGTTCATTAATTTTCTCATAGATGTCCATTACCCTTTATCCTCCTCATCTTCACCTTCACACAGTTCATACAGGACACCGCCGGCGGATTTCGGATGCATGAAGGCTATACTTGCACCATGTGCCCCGATTCTCGGCTGATTGTCTATCATCTGAATTCCTTTTGTATGTAATTCTGCTATTCGATCTTCTATTCTATGAACACCTAAAGCAATATGATGGATTCCTTCTCCCTTTTTGTCGATAAACCTCGAAATGGGACTCGTTTCTATCATCCCTTCCAGCAGTTCCAAGCGGGTATTCCCCGCAAGAAGAAAAGCTACCTTCACCTGCTGGCTCTCCACTACCTCCAGTCCCTCAAGCTTTAGACCAAGTACTCCTTGATAGAATAGGAGGGAGTCCTCAATCGATTTTACTGCTATGCCAATATGGTTAATATCTTGAATCATAAATACCTCCACTGGAAACAGAACTATGGATCTTAAAAATGAAAACGCTTTTTGTCGAACTTTACTAAATATTCTATATTATTTTTGGAAATCCTGCATGTAATAGACCTTTCATAAACGGTTGTCACATGAACCTAATCAAGATAAAATAGAGAGAGACAATTCCTTACTTAGGGAGAGATGTAAATGCGAAGAAAATCATTCCAAAAAGTAGTGGTGTATGTAATGCTGATCACAATGCTTGTGACTACACTCCTTGCAGGAATTTCACTTGTACTTTAATGTCACTGAATCTATCCTTTTATAAAGACATAAAATAGGCCGGAACCCGCTAAGGGATCCGGCCTATTACTATTTTACAAATTTATATTGTTTAGCTAGCTGTAGAAAGCTTTTCGGAGAGTTCACAACCAATATTTGGGTTCCGATCGGTACCTTCTCAAACAATTGTTCGACATTTTTATTTGTTAACCTGATACACCCCTGCGAAACGCTGGTGCCAATCTGACCTGGGCGATTTGTACCATGGACTCCATAAGTACGGCCGTCCGTTCCTTTTGCATTAAAGCCAATCCATCTGGAGCCAAGCGGGTTACGCGGATCACCGCCAGGAATGTTTTTCTTGCGGTAATAGGGATTCTTTGCCTTTACCGTTACCTTGAACAGCCCTTCAGGCGTTAATTCCTGTGATTTACCTGTTGCTGCTTTATAGACTTTTTGAACTTTATTCCCCTGAATGAAGGCAAGCTGATGCACCTTTTTATTTACTATGATAGCAGGCTGATTCCCCGTTTGCGGAGCAGCAGGCATGATAAAAGTCATCATAAAACTGAAGGTAATAATAAGGAGCTTCACATAATCGCCACCTAAGCTTTTTCCTTAGTTTTAACCTGCAATTTCGGTTTAATTCTTGTTTTATGGCTCGGAAAGCCTCTGAAGGCATCTTTTATCGTTAAATATTGCTCCAGTTCATTTAGAAGCTGCAATAATGCCGCTCTGATTTCGAATTCTTCTCGGGTTTTCGGCAGCTCCATATCCCTGAATTCGTCTCGGAGTACGGCCAGCTTATCAAGATACACGTAGGCAGTATTATAAGGATGAATATGTTCACTGAGCTCTTCTATAAAATCAGCAACCTTATTTCCCGGTTCGATAGTTGCCGGTATGGACGATACCAGCGGCAGCAGCCGTTCAATTATGTCAAATTGCTTTTGGCGCATTCTGAAATATACATAAAAAATATCCTCATTCCTCAGAAAGCGATTTTCTAATTCCTTGGATGCCAGTGATTTAGCCTCGTTTAGAAGCGTGGAGGTTTCGGTGATTTCCTGCCCAGTCCACACCATTTCATTTGTTCTCAAATAATGAACGATTTCCTTAAAGATGGCATGAAAGTTATCCTCTATTTGTTCCTGATAGCTCATCAATTTATTGTCTACACTCGGCATGTACAAGTTCATGAGCAAGGCAACACCAATCCCAATGACAATCAACAATATTTCATTATAAACAACGCTCCAGGTGATATGGGAAGAGGAATAAAAGTGAAGAATGATGACACTGCTCGTAACCACCCCGCCTTGGACACGAAGCAAAACGGTGACTGGGATAAACAGGAGAAGCATAAGGCCGATAACCAGCGGATTGTATCCCAGCAGCTCAAAAAAGGCAGCCGAAAATCCCATGGCAGTCAAACATGCAATCAAACGATCCCATGAGGTTCTGAGCGACCGTTTTTTTGTCACTTGAATGCACAAAATGGTTATAATCCCTGCAGAAGCAAAGTTATTCAACCCCACAATCTGGGCCAGTGAGATCGCAAGCGCTGTACCTATCGCAGTCTTTAAAGTCCGGTATCCTATTCTAAACATTCTCTTAGCTCCAATTAATTGTTTTACTCGAATTCAATCATAGTTTAATTACAGGTTCAAGTATTTAGCAATACTTTACCAGTTATCCTGCAATCCGTAAAATTTAAAGGGGGAATGGCGGCCGCAGCTTTTGATTATATACAAAAATAAGCGGGCCTGCTTATGATTCAGCGGGCCCGCTCACTACTATGGCATGTAATAGGTCAGAGAACTTTTTGCAGAAAATCCTTAGCACGCTGTGTTTTGGGGCTGCTGAAGAATTCCGCCGGCTCCGCATCCTCCACGAGCTGTCCTCCGTCCAAGAATAATACACGGTCCGCCACTTCACGGGCAAAGCCCATTTCGTGGGTAACTATGGCCATGGTCATCCCTGTATGAGCCAGGGACTTCATGACCTCCAGCACCTCTTTTACCATCTCAGGATCCAGTGCTGAAGTAGGCTCATCAAACAGCATTACCTCAGGGTCCATCGCAAGGGCTCTCGCGATTGCAACCCGCTGTTTTTGCCCGCCAGACAAGCGGTTCGGATATTCGTCAGCTTTTTCCGCAAGACCTACTCTCCGCAGAAGATCCCTGGCTTTTTCCTCCGCTTCCTTCTTCGAAAGTCCTTTTACTTTGACAGGAGCATAAGTAAGGTTTTGAAGGACTGTCTTATGCGGGAATAAATGAAAGTGCTGAAACACCATTCCAACCTTGGCCCGTACTTTTAAAATATTGGTTTTTTTGCTGGTCACCTCTTCCCCTTTGATCCAAATGGTACCTTCTGTCGGCTGTTCCAGCAGATTGATGCAGCGGAGGAACGTCGATTTACCAGATCCTGATGGACCGATGATCGCAACCACTTCCCCCTCCTTAATTCCAGTATTGATCCCTTTTAACACCTCAAGTTTACCGAAGTGTTTATGAAGATTATCTATTTTAATCACTGCGTCTCATTCTCCTTTCTACCAGCTTGCCGGCAATGGTCAGTATCATAACGAGAATATAATAAATGAGACCCGCAATCATGATGGGCTCAAAGAATCGATAGCTTTGCCCGCCAACGATGTATGCCCTTCTCATAATATCATTCAAGCCGATAATTGTAACAACAGCTGATTCCTTTGTTAAGGTAATCATTTCATTCATTAAAGCCGGCAGAATATTTTTCATGGCCTGCGGGAGAATGATGTCGGTCATCATTTTTCGGTAAGGAACTCCCAGAGCAATCGCTGCTTCCTTCTGTCCCTTATCCACTGCCATGATACCTGCTCTAATTATTTCTGATATATACGCAGCAGAATTCAATCCAAAGGAAAGAAACGCGGCTGTAAATGGTTCAATCTGAATGCCAAATACCTGCGGAGAACCAAAGTAAATCAGCATGAGCTGCAAGACAAGAGGTGTTCCTCTAAATATAGACGTATAAAAGTCAGCCAGCCAATTAAGCGGCTTAATTGTGCTTATTTTAAAGAGCGATAGAATAATGCCCAGCGAAAACCCCAGCAGGGCGGCTAAAACGACTACCTGTAATGTGATATATATACCTTCTAGAATATAAGGAAGAGAAGGCATAACCCGGCTAAAATCTAAGTTCACTATTTTTCGTCCTTCCCGTTTCATTAATTTCGGTAAAAAGGAATGACTCTATTAGTAAAGTCATTCCTTTTATAAACGATTGTTTTTATACAAGCTGTTAAACAAGCCTGTGGACTTCCTCCTTTTCGCTAATCAACAGATGCTAAAACATGGAATATAACAATTTATTAAATAGGCTCTTTTCTAAAAGATTGTTGTTTTTTAATAAGTTTTGTTACACCACCCTATTGTTCAGTCAGGTCGATTGGAGCGTAAGGTGCGAGACTCCTGCGGGAGCAGCGGGACAGGTGAGACCCCGCAGGCGAAGCCGAGGAGGCTCACCGCCCGCCCCGCGGAAAGCGAGCATCCTGGAGCGGAAATCAACCTCTTGTTCAATAGCAACAAAGTTTGCGAAAACAGCCATTAAATAAAACGATTATTTTGCGTCACTGCCAAACCATTTAATAATGAGCTTATCTAACTCACCGTTTTCTTTCATTTTCTTCAGTTCAGCGTTAAATTCTTCTGTCAGCTTGCTGTCTTTTTGGAACGCAATCGCAGAACCCGCTTCCCCTTCATCGACTGGAATCTCATAGCTGACAAGATCTTTATTATCTTCAAGGTATCCTTTTGCTACCGTATCTTCAATAATCGCTGCATCCAACCGGCCAGCAGAGATTTCCTGAATAAGTTCAGGAATACGATTCCGGCTGTCTGTTTTCAGATCGATTTTCTCTTTTTTCTTTAAATCCCCGGCAATGCCTTCTTGAATGGAACCAAGCTGTACTCCGACTGTTTTCCCGTTAAGGTCTTCTTTGGCTTTAATGCCGCTGTCTTTTTTCGTTACGATTAAATGTTTAGCAGAATAGTAGATATCACTGAAATCCACACTCTTTTTACGCTCTTCATTTGGGGTCATTCCAGCTAAAACAAAATCGATCTGCTTGTTCTGAAGAGCTGTTACCAATCCATTAAACTCCATATCTTGGATTTCCACTTTGTAACCCAAATTTTTCGCAATGGCCTTAGCAATATCCACATCAAAACCGATGATTTCGTCGCTTTTGGCTGTATCTATATACTCGAATGGGCGATAATCCGCAGATGTACCCATTTTTAATACTTTTGTTTCTTCTCCTTGTTCCTGTCCTCCGCTTTTTTCGGAAGTTCCGCAAGCTGAAAGCACCCCAGCCAATAATAGAGCTGCAAACGCTGCTGATAGCCACTTTTTCATGAAATAAGCCTCCTAAAATAGTAATCTGAAAATTATAATAAGTCAGTTTAGTTCATTATGAACTATACCACCATAATTTTCAAGTTTCATATTGATGTAATATTTATACGATAGTTTGTATTTTAACACATGTATTCTTAAATGAAAATACATTTTTATTCAAATGGAAATGTGATAATACGCGGAATTTCACAAATAATAGCTTATGTTTATGCGAATAAATGTATAAAAGATTTAATTTTGATACAATAACTTTTTATTTAATATTGCTCCTTGCTGAAAAAAAAACCCGCCAAATTGGCGGGCTTTCAGATTTCAGATTATAGTTCTTCACAATATTCGTCGAAATAGGATTGCAGCTTATTTACAACAGACATTGGCTCATGTCCTTCAATTTCATGGCGTTCGACCATTTTTACTAATTTCCCATCCTTCAGCAGTGCAAATGATGGAGAAGACGGCGGATATCCTGTAAAGAAGCTTCTAGCCTTTTCAGTAGCTTCTTTATCCTGGCCTGCAAATACAGTTACCAGATGGTCAGGACGCTTATCGAAATGAATAGAATGTGCAGCAGCAGGGCGGGCTATGCCACCAGCACATCCACAGACGGAGTTAACCATTACAAGAGTCGTTCCTTTTTCATTTAGAGCGCTTTCCACTTCTTCCGGTGTTTTCAATTCAGTGTAGCCGGCAGCAGAGATCTCCTGTCTTGCCTGGCGTACTATATCATTCATGAATAAATTAAAGTCCATATTCAATGTTTCTTCCTCCTTCGTTAAGTCCTTCATTAATAATATATCAATTCGGACAGATAATCACAATGAAGCCGACCTCAGGATTTTTATAAAAAATTTCGTTATTTTAGTTTAATATTGTAAGGCCAGGGAAAGATAGTAGTACATCTAGAACCATACCCCTAAACTCCCTAGGTTGGATAGCGCAGGAGTGCGCTATCCATTTTCTTTTTTACAACCTATTTAATCTTTCATGGCGTCCCGAAAATAATGAAATAACTCCTGTACGGCTTTGGCTGCTGGTTTTATTCCTGCTGTTACTTCCTTCTGGACTGCCGGAAGCAGATTCTGAATGGCCCTATTTTGATAAAATAAGTTTGTCAGCTGCTCAGAAATCAGTGAACTCATCCAATCTTTCAACTGATTATTACGCCTCTCCTGCAAAATCCCCGAAGCTCCACAGGCTTCTCTAAATCTCTTGATGACATGCCAAAATTCTTCAATGCCTTTTAATGTAAGAGCTGAACAGGTGTATGCCCTGGTTTCCCAGCCTGTAGTTGCCGGCTGTATGAAATGAAGAATCCGGTTATACTCCGCTCTTGTTTTTTCTGCAAACGGGATATTACTGCCATCCGCTTTATTTACTAGAACAGCATCTGCAAGCTCCATGATCCCTTTTTTCATTCCCTGAAGTTCATCGCCTGCTCCTGTTAAAACTAAAAGTAAAAAGAAGTCGACCATTTCCCTTACCATCGCTTCACTTTGACCTACACCTACTGTTTCCACCAAAATTACATCAAAACCGGCGGCTTCACATATCGTAATGCTCTCCCGGGTCTTACGATGGACACCGCCAAGCGTACCTCCTGTTGGAGACGGCCTGATAAAGGCATTCGGATTTCTCGCTAACTCCTCCATCCTGGTTTTATCACCGAGAATGCTGCCTCCGCTTAAGGTTGAGCTTGGGTCTACGGCCAGGACAGCAACTCGATACCCCGTATTGCATAAATAGGTCCCAAATGCTTCTATGAACGTACTCTTTCCAGCTCCGGGCACACCCGAGATTCCTATTCTGATAGAATCGGTCCGTTCGGACTGTAATTTTTCCAGCAGTTTCTGTGCACTCTCAAAGTGGCGGCTGGCATTACTCTCGATAAGCGTTATGGCTTTTGCAAGCTTAGCCCTGTCGCCCTCAAGGATGCCTTTATATAAATCATCAATATCAGGATCCGCTGCTGTATTCTTTTTAAAAAATTTTCTTCTAGGATTGCCATTCCCAGCAAGGTTTGCTTGATCATCAGACTTCATTAATCAGACACTTCCTCGTACCCAAGGCGTGTATAAATTTCTTGAATAAGCTGTACCGCAGCCCTTGGAATGATCGTTCCCGGACCAAAAATCAGGGAGGCGCCATTCTCTTTAAGGAACTGGTAATCCTGAGCAGGAATTACCCCGCCGGCAATAATTAAGATATCCTCTCTCCCCAGCTTCTTTAACTCTTTTTTCAGTTCAGGCAGTAAAGTTTTATGTCCGCCGGCAAGTGAACTCATTCCGATTACATGCACATCATTTTCTACAGCCTGGAGAGCGGTTTCTTCCGGAGTCTGGAATAACGGTCCGATGTCAACATCAAAGCCAAGGTCAGCGAAAGCGGTAGCTACCACTTTTGCCCCTCTGTCATGTCCATCCTGTCCCATTTTGGCGACAAGAATCCGCGGGCGGCGCCCCTCCAGCTGCAAAAACTCCTGCGTAAGTTCCTGAACTTCCTTTATTTCATCTTCGTTGGAGTAAGAATTGCTATAAATACCGCTTATAGAACGGATGATGGCTTTATGCCGGCCTGAAACAGACTCAATCGCATTTGAAATTTCCCCGACAGTCGCTCTTTCCCTTGCCGCCTCTACGGCTAGTTCCAGCAGATTTCCGCAGCCTGTTTTCGCCGATCTTGTAATAGCCTCGAGAGCAGCCTTCACTTTTTCTTCGTTTCTTTCACGTTTTAATTTCTTTAATTTTTCAATTTGGCTCAGACGAACGGCTGTATTATCTACTTCCAATATTTCCAGCTCATCTTCTTTTTCAAGACGGAAGGCATTTACACCTACAATCATCTCTTTACCAGAATCGATATGTGCCTGTCTTTTTGCTGCAGCCTCTTCAATCTTCATTTTAGGAAGCCCTGTTTCATTTGCTTTTGACATGCCGCCTAAGCTCTCGATTTCCTCAAGATGCGACCATGCCTTTTTGATCAGACCGTCAGTCAGAGCCTCCATGTAATACGACCCTCCCCACGGGTCAATTACATGGGTGATACCGGTTTCTTCCTGAAGGTACAGCTGCGTATTCCTCGCAATCCGGGCAGAAAACTCAGTAGGGAGCGCTATGGCTTCATCCAATGCGTTCGTATGCAGGGACTGTGTGTGTCCCATCGCTGCAGCATGCGCTTCAATCAACGTCCTGGTTACATTATTGAAGGGGTCTTGTTCCGCAAGACTCCAACCCGAGGTCTGGCAATGAGTTCTAAGTGCCAGAGACTTCGGATTCTCCGGTTTAAACTGTCTCATAAGTTTAGCCCAGATAAACCTGGCTGCGCGGAGCTTAGCAACCTCCATAAAATAGTTCATCCCAATCGCCCAAAAGAACGAAAGTCTTGGCGCAAAGGTATCGATATCGATTCCTGCCCCAATTCCTGTCTTTACATATTCCAAACCATTTGCAAGAGTATAGGCAAGCTCAATGTCTGCGGGAGCTCCCGCTTCCTGCATATGATATCCTGAAATCGAGATGCTGTTGAACTTAGGCATATGCTTTGAAGTATATTCAAAAATATCAGCTATAATTTTCATGGACATGTCAGGTGGATAAATATACGTATTCCGAACCATATATTCTTTCAATATATCATTTTGGATGGTTCCGGAAAGCTGTTCCCCGCTTACCCCCTGCTCCTCTGCTGTCACAATAAAATACGCTAATATAGGAAGAACCGCCCCATTCATCGTCATGGACACAGACATTTGGTCAAGAGGTATTTCGTCAAATAATATTTTCATATCGTTTACTGAGTCGATTGCCACCCCAGCCTTGCCAACGTCACTCATGACGCGGGGATGATCTGAATCATATCCTCTATGTGTGGCAAGATCAAAGGCAACCGATAAACCTTTTTGCCCCATTGCAAGGTTCCGCTTATAAAAAGCATTCGATTCCTCTGCCGTGGAAAAGCCGGCATACTGCCTGACCGTCCAGGGTCTGTTCACATACATAGTTGGATATGGCCCACGGGTGAACGGCGCAATTCCCGGGTAGTTCAAATGATGGTCCAGGTCCTTTATATCTTCTTCAGTATAAACCGTCCTGAGAGGAATTTCTTCGTTGGTCAAATAATCCCTATCCTCATTAAAAGCTGAAGAATGCATCTGAACTCCCTTGCTTTGCAATGCAGTGTTCAGATTAATATTTTGAAAGTTGGGTTTTGCCATTTAATCTTCACTCCCCATATCCTGTAAAACTTCATTGATGAATTCCAGGCTTGTTCCTGCATGAATCATTCCGTCTAAACCAGCATGTTTCAAACTTTGAGCCAGAGCTTCTGGCAGTTTCCCAGCGATATACACCTTTTGAACATGATCTACCTGCTTAATGACTTTAACCAAAGACTCCGCATAGTTATCGTAGTCTTCATCGCTTCCGCAGATACAGAAATGCTGCGTATCATGATTTTGACTAACAAAATTGAGGGCTTCTTCTGCGTGGTCACTCTGGATTCCTTTGCTCTGAAAAGAAAGTATTCCTCCCGCCGAGAAGAAACCGTTTATAAAATCAGCTCGAGGCTTGAAGCTTTTAAGGGAGTTTAAGCCGATCAATCCCACTTTTATTGAATTACCGCGCCGATCTTTAATCTGTTCGGCAGCTCTTCTGATTTCTTCAAGCTGTGATGCGAGCCTGTTTGACGTTAAAGCCCTGACAGGCTTAAGCCCATATTTTGATAAATCGATAAGCATTTTGGATGTTTCTCGTTTGGCTGGGCCCTTCTTCTTCCTTTCATTAATGTCAGCATATACATTCGTTCCTATTATTCGTTCTTTTCTTTTAAGAGCGGACTCTGACTTTTCTTCGAATATATTGGAAATTCGTTCTTGTATCCAGCCGCTTTCCAGTGCAGAGAAGGCACCGCCCTGCTCCTCTATTTCCAGGAACAGTTCCCACGCAGCCTGCGTCAGCTGATCAGTCAGGCTTTCCACATACCAAGATCCCGCCGCAGGATCTGTCACATATTTTAAATGGGCTTCTTCAGCTAAAATAAAGTGGATGTTTCGCGCTATTCTTTTAGCAAGGTCCTTGCTTTCCTCAGAAATCGAATCAAAGGGATGAATCTCCAGATATTGAATTCCGCCTGTAACAGCAGCGAATGCCTGATTGGCAGTTCTAAGGATATTAACATGATGATCATAATAAGACTGCGTAAATAACGAGGTCTCAGCATGAATCTCCATTTTAAAGAAGTCATGGTCGGCCTTATAGGAATCCCCTATTAAAGCCCATAACCGTCTGGCGGCTCTCAGCTTCGCAACCCCCATAAAGAAGTTTGAATCCAAAGCAAATGAAAAAATCATCTTGCTGGCTGCCGTCTCTAGAGAGAGCCCGTTTTCTTCAGCCCTATTCAGATATTCCACTCCAAGAGATACAGCCATGGCTAATTCCTGAACAGCATTCGCTCCAGCATTATGATAAATCGATGATTTTATAAGGACGCTTCTTAAGTCTGGCATCATGCTGTCCATTTCTGCTATCCTGCCGGCCCAGTCATGAAAAAAGAGGGCCTCATTCTCAGGAAGCTGCCCAGCCATGACAGCTTCTGAAATGATATCCTCAGCAGCTGCGCCCTGGAAACCAAGGTTTATCTGGTTTTTTATGGCCTCATCTGTCAGTTTGCAAAAGTAGGCCTGTGTACCCTTTAAATCCAGATAAAGAGGCAGGTTTCTTTCCTGGAGGCTCCGCATTAATTCTTCAAAATCTGAGAATTGTACATCCTTTAATGAGGAAAAATCAAAGGAAATTGTATTTTGACCATTTGCGACAGCCTCATCTAATTCTTTCAACAAATCCTTATAATCCGTTTCCTTTAGTGTCTGGGCAATTCCCCAAGGCTGTTCTCTATAGCCCAGAGACGAGATTCCTCTTGTAAATGGAAATTTCCCAGGCAGTTCCTCAGCTTTGTTTCCCTCGGTATATATGGGGTTTAATTGAATATTCTCATATGTATACCTTGTCAGGCTATCAACACTCTTCCCTTTCAGGCTTGCTTCGGCAGTGGTTTTCCACACATCATAACCCGGATTAGGAAAGGTAATTTCTCGTAATTCTTTAATTTTCATGTAATCGCTTTCAAACACAGCTGTATGCCGGCGTGAAGCTTTCCCCCTCTATAATCACATAAGAATCCCTTTCTATATTTTAGAACAGTCAGTATATTTGTGCAATTAAATGAAAAAGTGAATGGTATTTTAACAATTGTCGGGCACCTGGCCAAGGAATATTTAATTACAACGTAAAAATAATTGCTTTTAAAAGTAAATTATCAGATAATAAAATAAATCAAAAAATATGGGGGTTAGGTATGGATTTAATTAGCTTGCCAGTGTATGATACAAAGTTTATCTCAGATATAGAATTCGGTAATGGCGGCGGTGTGCCGCTACTGTTAGATCTTTGCAAGCCTATAAATAGTGAGGGGCCTTTTCCGGCAATTATATATATTCATGGAGGCGGCTGGAAGTTTGGTGATAAGGCTTCAAGCGGAGGAAAGAAGACTTTGAAATTTGCTAAATATGGTTTCGTAACCTGCAGTATCAATCATCGATCCACTAAAAACGCTTCACACCCTGCTCAAATCCATGATGTAAAGGCTGCTGTCAGATGGCTTAGAGCTCATGCCGAAAAGTATCAGATTGATCCAAATAAAATCGGTGTATGGGGTCATTCATCTGGCGGTCATTTAGCCGCCTTGCTTGGAACCTCGGAAGATATTCCAGAACTCAAAGGAAACAGCGGGTCACCCGGATATTCCAGCCGGGTCCAGGCGGTGTGTACTTCTGCAGGCCCAACTGACATCCTTAAAATGGGCGGATGGCACGATGCTCCCAACTCCCCAGAAGCATGCCTTATAGGAAGCACTTACCACAAGGACAAACCACTGATAGCTCAAGAACTTAATCCGATTACACATATCACAAAAGATGTTCCGCCATTCTTAATTATCCATGGAGATCAAGATGAAATCGTACCAGTTGGACAGGCGGAATTTCTATTTAATGGATTAGCGGACGTTTCCTTCTTGCGTATTAAAAATGGAGACCACGATGACTATAATGGAGGAACCTTACAGTTGGATGATATCCTGCCTTTGATCCTTTCTTTCTTCGCTAAAACATTAAAAGGAACTAAACAGCCGGCAGCAGAGATTAAAGCTAAACGGGAAGCGATGAGAAGGGCAATAGATCACTTTTTAAAATAAGTTTACAGGGTCATTTCACCCCAATCTTCTGTTTTTGGGTAGAAGGCAGGAATCGGAACTTGTTTAGACAACAGTCATTATGTACAACAAAGGGCAGATCTCATTAAGGCTTGAGAGAAGCATAAGTTAAAGAAAATAAGCATAAACCTCCTAAGATAAACATACACGCTGAAGGATAAGCATACATTTTTTGCACATAAGCATAAATTGCCAAACGTAAGCATATATCATACAAACCTAAGCATAAAATTCAAAAACTTAAGCATAAAAGCTGAAAACATAAGCATAGGAACCTACAGGAGATGTAAAGTTTTATCCAAACAGTATTTTAGCCACAAATCTCACCGGTTTTATGTATCTAAGACCGCTAATTAATAAAGATATGTTAACAAATAGAGCTTTTTTGAACTATAAATCAACGATTCCCGGAAAATTTGGCCTATCCTTCTTTAAAATGACCATTGTCACTCAGTCTACCATCAGAATTAATGGTTTGATGGGTGTTATGATCAAATTTCAAATAGCGGAATATATAATGGCAGGCACATTCACCTGTCGATGACTTCCTCAAAATTAATAGCTTTGAGTTCACGTCAGTGATAGTGTTTTTACATAGAATAAAAGGACCAGTACACTACTAATCAAAAAATAAAAAACAAATCACAGCAGCAAATACTTTTTACTGCCCCTCCAGCGGATTTACCTAAAAAACTGCACCTCGATTGTTAGTTTTTACTTCCTAACAATCGAGGTGCATCTTCGTTCCCGGCGTTTTTCTTAATAAATCGGTGTATTCTCTTTTGAAGTGTTTTCCAGGATTTCTTTTACCCTGGCTAAGAAACGGCCGCACACGAGTCCGTCCAGGACACGGTGGTCTAAGGACATACAGAGGTTTACCATATCACGGACCGCGATCATTCCGTCAATGATGACCGGGCGTTTAACAATGGACTCCACCTGCAGGATCGCCGCCTGTGGGTAATTGATAATACCCATGGACTGGACAGAACCGAAAGAGCCCGTGTTATTTAAAGTGAATGTACCGCCCTGCATTTCATCTGATTTCAGCTTGCCCGTTCTCACCTTCCCAGCCAGTTCGGTAATTTCCCGAGCAATTCCTTTGATGGTTTTTTCGTCAGCATGTTTAATGACAGGAACATAAAGGGCATCCTCTGTTGCAACGGCAATCGAGATGTTGATGTCCTTCTTCTGGATGATTTTATCTCCAGCCCACATGGAGTTGATCTGCGGGAATTCTTTAAGAGCTTGAGCAACAGCCTTAACAAAGAAGGCAAAGTACGTTAAGTTAAAGCCTTCTGTCTGCTTAAATTCTTTTTTCAATGAATCACGGTAGGAAACCAGGTTTGTTACATCAACTTCCACCATTGTCCATGCATGCGGGGCTTCGTGCTTGCTCCTCAGCATGTTAGCCGCAATAGCTTTGCGTACCCCAGTAACCGGTATCTCAATATCCCCAGCAGCTGTTGGAATTTGAATGGCATCTGGTTTCTTTTGCTGAACTGGAGCTTCCTGCTTTTCAGAACGCTTGGAAGGAGCTGGCTCTGGCGCCGAGACGGCCGGCTTTTCATTCGCAGGTGCAGGAATGCCGCCTGCTTCAACAATGGCAAGCAGGTCTTTTCTTGTAATCCTTCCACCAGCACCTGTGCCTGTAACCCTTGTTAAATCAATCTCGTTTTCCTGAGCTATTTTTAAAACGGCCGGTGAATATCTGGCTTTGTTTTGATTAGCCTGTGGCTGGGTATGTTGTTCTGCAGCTTTTTTTTCTTCAACAGCGCTTTCCTTTGCTTCCTCCTTTTCCCCGCCTTCTATTTCCAGGGAGCAGATGAATTCTCCTACAGAGAGAGTTTCACCCTCTTCAGCTAGTAATTCCTTAATTGTTCCCGTAAAAGACGAGGGAATTTCGGCGTTTACTTTGTCGGTCATCACTTCCGCTATTGGATCATACTTGTTTACTTTATCTCCGGGAGAAACGAGCCACTTACTGATCGTACCTTCCGTAACACTTTCACCCAGCTGAGGCATTTTTAATTGTTCTATTGTCAATGTATATCCCTCCTTCAGCTAGCTGGTGAATTAAAACTCAGCCAGCTCTCTCATTGCCTTTTCTACTTTATCAGGATTAACCATGAAGAATTTTTCCATCGTAGGTGCATATGGCATAGCAGGTATATCAGGACCAGCCAATCGTTTGATCGGCGCATCAAGATCAAACAAACAATTTTCAGAGATGATGGCAGCTACCTCGCTCATAATGCTTCCTTCTTTGTTATCTTCTGTCAGCAGCAGGACTTTACCAGTCTTGGAGGCTGCCTCAATGATCGCTTCTTTATCCAGCGGGTAAATGGTTCTCAAGTCTAAAATATGAGCGGATATACCATCGCTTGCAAGCCTTTCTGCTGCCTGCAGGGCAAAATGAACACAAAGTCCATAAGTGATCACCGTAATATCGTCGCCCTCGCGTTTCACATCTGCCTTACCGATCGGCAGCACATAATCATCATCTGGCACTTCACCCTTGATGAGGCGATAGGCACGCTTATGTTCAAAGAATAATACCGGGTCTTCATCGCGGATCGCCGCCTTTAATAGGCCTTTAACATCGTATGGCGTAGATGGCATCACTATTTTAAGACCGGGCTGCCCTGCAAATACCTTCTCTACCGACTGCGAATGATATAAAGCTCCATGAACACCGCCGCCGTAAGGTGCACGTACTACAATCGGACAGCTCCAATCGTTATTGGATCTATAGCGGATCCTCGCAGCCTCTGAAATAATCTGATTCACGGCAGGCATGATAAAATCAGCAAACTGCATTTCAGCAATAGGCCTCATTCCATACATCGCGGCTCCGATACCGACTCCGGCAATCGCTGATTCTGCAAGCGGAGTGTCAATGACACGGGCTTCACCAAACTGATCATACAAACCATGCGTTGCTTTAAATACTCCGCCTTTTTTCCCGACATCTTCTCCGAGTACGAAAACGCGGGAATCTCTTTCCATTTCTTCTCTCATCGCCATGGTTACAGCATCAATATAAGAAATTACCGCCATTTAAAACTCCCCCTGCTCCTCGGCATACACGTATTTCAAAGCATGCTCCGGCTCTGCATATGGAGCATTTTCCGCATAATCAGTAGCTTCGTTTACGATCTGCATGATTTTTTTATTGATTTGTTCCTCAAGCTCGTCATTCAGCACTCCTGTTTCCTTCAGGTAAGCACCAAACGTAATGATTGGATCTTTCGTTTTAGCCTCCGCCACTTCATCAGGTGCACGGTAAATGCGGTCATCATCATCACTTGAGTGGGCTGTAAGACGATATGAAATCGTCTCAATGAGTGTAGGTCCTTCCCCACGGCGCCCTCTGTCTGCCGCTTCTTTTACAGCTTTATATACTTCTAATGGGTCGTTGCCGTCAACCGTATATCCAGGCATTCCATATCCAATGGCTCTGTCTGAGACATTTTCACAGGCAAGCTGTTTCTCTATCGGTACCGAGATGGCGTATTTATTATTTTCACACATAAAAATGACAGGTAATTTATGTACACCGGCAAAGTTAGCCCCTTCATGGAAATCCCCCTGGTTGGAAGAGCCTTCTCCAAACGTAACAAACGTTACAAGATCTTTGCCTTCCATTTTACCGGCAAGAGCAATGCCCACAGCATGCGGAACCTGGGTTGTAACAGGTGAAGAACCGGTTACAATACGGTTGCTCCTTTGACCAAAGTGTCCTGGCATCTGACGGCCGCCGGAGTTAGGATCTTCCGCTTTAGCGAACCCAGACAGCATAAGCTCTTTTGCTGTCATGCCAAATGAGACCACTACACCTACGTCTCTGTAATAGGGAAGAACATAATCCTTTTCTTTGTCAAGGGCAAAAGCCGCTCCTACCTGGGCAGCCTCCTGCCCCTGGCATGAGATAACAAATGGAATTTTTCCGGAACGGTTCAAGAGCCACATCCGCTCATCAATCCGACGGCTCAACAGCATTTTTTCGTACATATCCAATACGGTTTCATCACTTAGCCCTAAGCCCTTATGGCGATTTTCAACCATGAAAAAACCTCCTATAATTTTATTTGTTTAAAATGGCATCCCAAACAACCGTTCAGGCTCAACACTGTTAAGTATGGATCGCAAGTCCATCCACTGCCTGCGCCGCTTCCCCAATGGCTTCCGAAAGTGTTGGATGCGGGTGGATGGTATGGCCTATTTCCCAAGGAGTTGCATCAAGAACCTTGGCTAAACCTGCTTCAGAGATCATGTCCGTCACATGCGGGCCGATCATATGTACACCTAGAAGATCATCTGTTTCTTCATCCGCAATGATTTTTACAAAACCATCTGATTCCCCATATACCAGCGCCTTCCCTATTACCTTGAATGGAAACTTGCCTGTTTTGATTTTAAAGCCTTTTTCTTTAGCTTCTTCTTCAGTGAGACCCACACTAGCAGCTTCTGGGCTTGAATAGATGCACTTTGATATGGTTGTATAGTCGATTGGCCCGGGGTTTTTCCCAGCTATATGCTCCACGGCAGTAATTCCCTCATGGGAAGCTACGTGTGCCAGCTGGAGGCCGCCGATGACATCGCCAATCGCATAGATATGCGATTCTTTCGTCTGATAAAAAGAGTTGGTTAGAATATATCCTTTTTCTGTCTGAATGTCGGTATTCTGTAAGCCGATGCCCTCTGTATTTGCCATACGTCCCACTGAAACAAGAATTTTTTCTGCTTCAAATACTTTTGTTTCATTTTTTATTTCTGCAGAAATATTTACCTTTTCCGTTTTTTGGAGCGTTTCTGGGAGGACTTTTGCTCCCGTGACAAATTTGACTCCCCGTTTTTTAAGGAGCCGTTCCATTTCTTTAGATACTTCCTTATCTTCTGTCGGGAGGATGCGGTCAGCATATTCGATCACCGTGACTTCAACACCAAAGTCAACAAGCATCGAGGCCCACTCGATGCCAATGACACCCCCGCCTACAATGACGATGGATTTAGGGAGCTCTGTCATCTGCAGCGCTTCATCTGAGGTCATTACCAGATGGCCGTCAATCTCCAAACCTGGGAGTGACCTCGGCCTTGAACCGGTAGCAATGATTACATTCTTAGGAATCAGCATTTCGTTCTCTTCGCCGCTGTTCATTTCCACGGAAATCGTCCCAGGCATAGGGGAAAAAATGGATGGCCCCAGAATTCTTCCAATACCTTCAAAAACATCAATCTTTCCTTTTTTCATTAAAAACTGTACGCCTTTATGGAGCTGGTCTACTATTTTATCTTTCCGTTTCTGCACGTTAAGGAAATTGAGTCCGACTTCACCAGTTGTAACACCGTATTCTTCACTTTTCTTAGCGGTGCTGAAAACTTCCGCACTTCTTAATAACGCTTTTGAAGGGATGCAGCCTCTATGAAGGCAGGTTCCACCCAGCTTCCCTTTTTCCACGATGGCGGTTTTTAATCCCAGCTGGGCGGCACGGATTGCCGCTACATATCCCCCGGTTCCTCCGCCGAGGATCACTAAATCGTATTCCTGTGCCATAATGATTTCACTCCTATTTATAAGGTCATCGTTTTGCGAGCAGTATTAGGATATTGTTTAGCCTTTTCCTCTCCGGAAAGCACCCTTAGGGCACCTTCGGCTAGGGCCTGCAGTTCATTTTCTCCAGGCTGGACAATCACATCGGCAATCCAGTTCACCCTTTTAGATATTGCATTTACAAATTCTTTGCCATATGCAAGTCCGCCGGTCAGGATAATGGCATCTATTCTGCCTTCGAGCACGGCACTTTGTGAACCTATTTCCTTAGCAACCTGGTAGGCCATTGCTGCATATATGATTTCGGCGTCCTTATTTCCTGAGGCGATCATCTTCTCCACTTTAACGGCATCGCTCGTTCCTAAATACCCAGCCATACCGCCTTTGCCTACCAGCATTTTCATGACCTCATCGCGGTAGTAGTCTCCTGAATAGCAGAGTTTGATCAGATCTCCAGCCGGCACGGTTCCTGCTCTTTCCGGACTGAAAGGACCATCACCATGAAGTCCATTATTTACATCTACAACTCTTCCTTTTTTATGGGCCCCGACTGTTATTCCGCCGCCCATATGTACGACGATCAAATTCAGCTCTTCATATCTTCTGCCTAATTCTTTGGCGACTCTTCTGGCAACAGCTTTTTGGTTGAGTGCATGGAAGATGCTTTTCCTTTCAATCAAATTGAACCCTGAAATCCTGGCAATCGGTTCCAATTCATCAACGACTACAGGATCTACAATGAAAGCAGGAATATTGAGGCCTCTTGCTATTTCATGAGCAATGATGCCGCCCAAATTGGAGGCATGCTGCCCGTTGAATCCCTCTTTAAGATCTCTCAGCATCAAGTCATTGACTTCATAGGTTCCGCCTTCAATGGGCCTCAGCAGGCCGCCGCGGCCGCATACTGCACTTAATCTTGAAATATTAATACCTTCTCGATCCAATGTCAGCAGGATAATGTTCTTCCTGAACTCGAATTGCTCAAAGTTATTCTCAAAAATACTCGTTTCTGAAGTATCATGACGGATAGTTCTTTCAAGAAGAGGCAGATCATTATCAAAGACACCTATTTTTGTGGAGGTAGATCCCGGATTGATGACTAGTATTCGCTTATAATGTCCCTGCATGTAGATACCTCCAATAGCAAAGAAAAGGAAAGCGGCCATAGCCTGCAATCCTGTTTCTGCTGTAATTACCTAAACCATTGTATCTACGATTAACGGCGGCGGTTCAAGATGTGTTTCCCATTCTGCAAGAAGGTATTTGTAGAAGTTCTGACACTTTCAATTCGTTCCTCAGCCATCAGGTCAGCTGCCCTGTATGTTGGAATGCCGTCGCGTTTCGCAATTTCAATGACTTTTTCAATGTTATTGTAAATGAGCTCAACTTTCTTCATGGCACGTTCACGGTTGTATCCGTACAATTCGTCCGCAACATTGATAACCCCCCCGGCATTTATTACGTAATCCGGTGCATATACAATGCCCATTTCATGAATCAAATCACCGTGTTTTGTTTCTCTCAACTGATTATTGGCTGCTCCTGCAATGACTTTTGCTTTCAGCTGGGGAATAGTATTGTCGTTTATAACAGCCCCAAGTGCACACGGTGCGTAAATATCACATTCCACGCCATAGATATCCTGGGGATCTACGGCTTTTGCACCAAATTCTTCGACCGCCATTTGGACAGCTTCCTTATTGATGTCCGTAACGATCAGTTTAGCACCTTCTTCATGAAGATGGCGGCAAAGGTTATAAGCAACATTCCCGACACCCTGAACGGCAATCACTTTACCTTCAAGAGAGTCATCTCCAAATGCCGCTTTAGCAGCAGCCTTCATGCCCCGGTATACGCCATATGCAGTGACTGGTGAAGGGTTGCCTGATGAACCGAAGGCAGGAGAAATTCCTGTTACAAAATCCGTTTCCTCGTGAATCAAATCCATATCCGCCACAGTGGTGCCCACATCTTCAGCAGTAATATAACGGCCGTTCAAACCTTGAATATATCTGCCGAATGCACGGAACATCGCTTCATTTTTATCCTTCTTAGGATCGCCAATGATAACGGTCTTGCCGCCACCAAGGTTGAGTCCGGCAGCGGCATTTTTATACGTCATGCCTTTTGCGAGGCGCAGTGCATCCTCAATGGCAGCTTCCTCCGATTCGTAAGTCCACATACGCGTTCCGCCAAGTGCAGGTCCCAGAGTTGTATCATGAATAGCAATGATTGCTTTCAAGCCTGACTTTTTGTCCTGACAGAAAACCACTTGTTCATAGTCATATGTTTCAAGGTATTTGAAAATTTCCACTTTTAAAGCCCCTCTCAAGTTTGCGGTTGAATTAGTTATTAGAAGCAGAGCAGATTGCCAACGCCAATGAATACAGCTTGTTTTCAGCGGAATCTGACCTGGATGTTAATACAATCGGAGCTCTTGCCCCGGCTATTACTGCCCCTACTTTCGCGTTTGCAAAGTATACGAGCGATTTATACAGGCTGTTGCCTGTTTCAATATTAGGCACGAGCAGGATATCTGCAGCGCCGGCTGCTTCGCTTTGAATCCCCTTATGTTCGGCCGCTTCTGCTGATATCGCAATATCAAGAGCAAGAGGTCCGTCAACAATGCAGCCCTTGATCTGCCCCCGCCGGTTCATCTGTGTCAGCAGAGCTCCATCTACGGTAGCCTCCATTTTTGGATTCACCACTTCTACAGCTGCAAGCACGGCTACCTTTGGCATTTCCACTCCGACGCTTCGGGCAATGGCAGCGGCGTTATGGATAATTTCCGCCTTTGCTTTAAGATCCGGCGATATATTCATGGCAGCGTCTGTGATAAAGATCATTCTGGTATGTCCAGGTATCTGGAACGCAGCAACATGTGACAGCATGTTTTCCGTCCGGAGGCCCGAGTCCTTGCTGAGGACGGCTTTTAGAAGATCAGCTGTAGGAATATTCCCCTTCATTAATACACTGGCTTCATGCATCCTTACGGATTGGACAGCAAGCCCAGCAGCTTCCTCGATAGAGGTTGTATGATAAACCTGTATACTGCCATGGCTGGATAACCCTGCTTCTGCCATTTCGAGCAGATGGTTTATTTTATCGCTGTTCCCAAATAATTTAAACTTAGCAAGATTCTTAGCCGCGGCTGAGGCAACCGCTTCAATTACATCACCATCGTCAGCTGCGGCGACAGCCACTGTCGTGTCATTCATTCGGGCTGCTTTTTCCAATAAAATCTCTAAATTCATTTATCCATCTCCCTGCTTAGAGAAATAGTACCCAACTATGTACTAATGCAAATTTCGTGCCAAAACGCTTTACCCTCTACCTTAGCTTTTTTTACAAATAACCCCTGCAATAATTTGCATTCCATGCAAATTATTGCACGCTAATATCTTCAATTTTATATTTTTCCAGCTTATAATATAGGTTCCTGATGGATATTCCCAGAGCCTTTGCGGCAGCCGTCTTATTACCCGCATTTTGCTGAAGGGACTGTGTAATGATTGCCGTCTCAAACTCTTCAACTTTTTGTGCCAGATTCTTAGATCGTTCTGTCCCAAAGAATGGAGAAGTGAAATCTTTCTTCTGCTCTGCTTCAATAACGTCAGGAAGATGTTTCACTTCCATCCACGTTTCATGAAGCTTCATAAAGATCATGGCGCGGCCTAGAATATTCTCAAGTTCCCTAACATTGCCCGGCCAGCTGTATCTTTTCAGTTTATCCAGAGCCCCAGGAGTAATCCCTTCTATATTCCGGCCGTATTCTTGATTCAGCTTTTGAATTAAATATGTACTTAAGGGTTCAATATCTTCTTTTCTGCTTCTTAAAGGTGAGATATGAATAGGCATCCGATTCAGCCTGAAATACAGGTCTTCTCGAAAGCCGCCGCTTTTGATTGCTTGTTCAAGATTCACATTGGTTGCAGCAATGACACGCACATTAATGGGAAATGCTTTTGTAGCCCCTACCTTCATTATTTCCCGTTCCTGCAGGACGCGCAGGAGTTTAGCCTGGGTTCCGGCAGATATTTCTCCAATCTCATCCAGGAAAATACTTCCGTTATTCGCTTCTTCAAACAAACCTCTTTTCCCGCCTCTTCTTGCACCGGAAAATGCTCCTTCTTCATAACCAAAAAGCTCACTCTCAAGCAAGGTCTCTGATAGCGCAGCACAATTCACCCTGACAAACTTATTGAACTTCCTGTCGCTTGCATTATGGATCGCATGTGCAAAAAGCTCTTTGCCAGTTCCCGACTCTCCGCGCAGCAGAATGGTTGCGGGAGTTTGTGCGGCAAGCCTGGCCTGCCCAATGGCCAATTCCATTTCTTCTGAACGGCCGATTATATCTTCAAATGAATATTTGGCTTCTAGTGTTCTAATAATCTGCCTGGCCCTGCTTAGCTCGCGGGTAAGGTTTTCAATCTCTGACATATCATGAATGACACCGACACTGCCCTTCAGCCTGCCATCTACGATGACTGGAGCAACATTGACAATCACTTCTTTTCGGTTGGGGCCAACACGCATTTTGGCTCCCCTAACCGTCCTTCTGGTCTTAAGCACCTGCATATGCATGCTTTCACCCTCATATATATCAGCCGTAGCCGGCTTACCGATGACTTCTTCCTCTTTAAGACCGGTAAGTCTCGTATAAGCGGGGTTGATTAAAATTCCTCTGCCTTCTTCATCCACCACTGAAATTGCTTCATCACTGGATTGAATAATCGCCTCTAACATCACCTGGATGGATTTCAGGTTTGTTATTTCCTCTGCAAGGTTAACAGCCCTGGTAATATCCTTAAAGACAGCAAAGGCTCCAATACTCATGCCCATTTCATTAACCATTGGCACTCTTGTGGTAATTATTTTCAGACCGTTTTGAAGAATCTGTTCTTTATTCGCTTCCACCTGCTGGGAGACGAGGACCTTTGGAAGCCGGCTTGTTGGAATCACCTCTATGATATGCTTTCCAATCACTTCACCGGCAGGCACACCGGTAATCCGCTCAGCACTTTTATTAAAGATGATGACCTGGCTGTTCTGATTGACTACAATCATCCCGTCATCAGCTGAGTCAAAGATTAAATTATGGGTATATGTCTGTTCTTGTAATTCTTTAATCAGATTCTCTTTATCCTCGAAACTTTTTGAAAGGATCTTAGCTACCGCCCCAGGTACGAGTACAGTATTAGGGGGCTTGGCATTCCGGATACTATTAAAAACAGAATCACTTCCTGTTACATCAATAATAATGTCGACGCTGCTGTCCATTAACAAACGCCAGTCTGAATCGGTCGTTATTCCCATTTGTTTAGCAAGCAGAATGCCGGGAGCATCTGTTTTTATGTCTACGATAGCGCGGACCGCCAGATATTCAATTTCCTGGAGCATCCTCAAGATGGCAGTTCCGCCATTACCAGCACCGATGATTACTACATTTTGCATGCTTTTCCCATCTCCTAATAGAGATTTGCAATTTTTTTCATGCGTTACCTGCGCAATTTCTTTCACACTTACCTGAATTTTATCGGAAAAGAGGGTGTCTTGACAAATTTTTATAATAAACTATGATTTGGTGTAGGAAGATTTTTTCAGAAAGGGACTCCTTCTATGAAGCGATTTATTGCCGTTTTAATATTGTTCATCCCTGGTGCATTGGCCGTATATGGAATAAAACTTATGAGAGACATGCTTTTTGCTATTTTACAGCCTCCGTTTACTGCCTTTTGGCTGCAGTTTCTATGCGGACTTATTTTTTGTCTGGGCGGCATTGGATTTGTAGCCGGCTTTGTTTTACATCGAGACCGTAAGCGCAATAAAGTTCAGGATCGGTTTAAGAACCAACGCAGGACAACTCTATAAAAAACAGGAAATCCCAGCTGCTATCCAGCTGGGATTTTTCATTTATACGTTCATCTTTTTCCGCAGGTTCACTGCTTTTTGTGGGAAGTCTGTAAAAAATGCACTGCACTTTACCTTAAACAGACGTTTCATCTGTGATTCATCATTGACGGTGTACGGCCGGACAGCGATACCCGCATTCATTGATTCTGCAATCATGCCGTCTGATATTACTTTTAGACTCGGATGAATCGCTCTTCCGCGTATAGATCTCGCATAGATCCAAGGCATAAAAAGCCCGTTGCTGTAAATGGGGGCAATCTCGATTTCGGGTGCGAGCCGAAAGCAGTGTACAATACTGTAATGATTAAAGGAAGATAAAACGATTCTCTCCTGCAGATTATATTTCCTAATCATATGGACCACTTTTTCTTCCAGTCCCATTGAGGGTTGAAAACCGTTTTTCAGTTCAATATTACAAAGAAGAGGCGTATCTTTAAACCATAATAAAAACTCTTCCAACGTAGGAATGCCCGTTTTTCCATATTTGTTTGCGAACTTATGGCTTGCATTGAGAGTTTTGATTTCGTCCATATTTAAGTCCTTTACATACCCTTTGCCATTCGTGGTTCTATCAACCGTTTCATCATGAATGATCACAACCTGTCCATCTTTGCTGAGCTGTACATCCAGTTCTATTCCTTCTGCTCCAGTTCTAAGTGCTTCGTGAAACGAGATCATCGTATTTTCTGGATAAGTGCCCGCTGATCCCCTGTGTGCAAAGATTTGAGTCATTTACATAATCCTCCCTGAAAAAAGCGATTCTTCTAATATCTATTACTTATTGTATAGGAAATACCTGCTTTTTTTAAAAAGGCTGTTTTCGCAAACTTTGTTGTTATTGAACAAGGAGGTGAATTCCACTACAGGATGCTCGCGGAGCTTAGGGGCGGGCGCTGAGCCTCCTCGGCTTCGCCTGTGGGGTCTCACCTGATCGAAAAGCGGAGGACGGTGCTTTTCAAGAAAAGATCCATCCAAAAGCTGACTGATGATCTTTTATAACTAGAGGCAAAACATTAAAAGAAAGCAGACACCTGACCGGCATAAGACGAGCGGCAGTAAAAGGCCGATTTTGCCTTTTAATGGCGATTGGCTTATGACCGAAGGTGTCAGT
>NZ_PGUY01000076.1 GCF_002863585.1 Peribacillus deserti
GTCTGCTTTTCTTTTAGTGTTTTGCCTCTAATTAAAAAAGATCATCATTCAGCTTTTGGATGGATCTTTTCTTGAAAAGCACCGTCCTCCGCTTTTCGATCAGGTGAAACCCCGCAGGCGAAGCCGAGGAGGCTCAGCGCCCGCCCCGCGGAAAGCGAGTGCCCTTCGTTACAATCAACAGGCAAGTTTAACAGAGCATTTATTTTAATTTAAATATTTTCTAAAAATTCTAATATTTTGTATACTAGAGTCATGATTACACAGAGAAAAAGAGGAGGAACGTGAGGATGAAAAGAAATGACCTGCTTGCCCCCGAGGCATATAACCTCGTTAGCGAAATTGAAAAGTTTGCGGGTAATCCCGAAGCCGTGGCACTAAAATTGGAAACTGAAAATGGAGAATATACTCAAATTACATATGCTGATTTAATGAAACAAGCGAATAGAATCGGGAATGTTTTTTTAGAACATGGATTAAAACAGGGTGATTCCGTCTTAATGATGATTCCTCGTTCTATTGAAGCTTATCAGGTTTATATAGCGGCTCTGAAAGCGGGGATTGCCGTTATTCCAAGTTCTGAAATGCTTAAAGCGAAGGATCTGGAATACAGGATCTCACATGGGGATGTGAAAGCCGTAGTAAGTTATCATCCATACGCAGAACAATTTGCCGATATTAAAGAAGCGCAAAACATTCTTCGCTTTTCGTTAGGGGAGGCCGTACATGACTGGCTCTATCTTGACCGTTTAAAGGATCAGGCTCAGGAATCACTTCAGTTTGCGGATACATCCAGTGATGATATGGCCTTTTTATCCTATACTTCCGGAACAACTGGGAATCCAAAGGGAGTGGTCCATACGCATGGATGGGCATATGCCCATCTTAGGACGGCAGCTCCATCGTGGCTTTGCATAAAAGAAGGCGATATGGTCTGGGCAACTGCAGGACCGGGCTGGCAAAAGTGGATTTGGAGCCCTTTTCTATCCGTATTGGGTTCAGGGGCGACTGGCCTTATTTATCAAGGGAAGTTTGAGCCAAATAAATACCTGGAGCTATTAGACAAACATGAAGTAAATGTCTTATGCTGCACTCCGACCGAATATAGACTTATGGCCAAGGTCAATAATTTACAGGACTATAAACTTAATAGCCTGCACAGTGCCGTCTCAGCCGGCGAGCCCCTGAACAGGGAAGTGATTGATACGTTTAGAAAGAATTTTAACGTAACAGTCCGGGACGGTTATGGACAGACTGAAAATACGCTGCTGGTAGGAATTACAAAAGGAATGGAGGTCAGACCGGGATCCATGGGCAAGCCGACACCCGGAAACTCTGTTGAAATCATAGATGAAACAGGGCGTCCCTGTGAACCGGGAATTCCAGGAGATATTGCCGTACATATCGATACCCCAGCATTATTTAAAAAATACTATAAAGATCCCGAACGTACAGCCATGCAGTTTAGAGGCGATTATTATATTACAGGGGATAAGGCTGTGAAGGATGAGGATGGGTACTTTTGGTTTGAGGGAAGAAGCGACGATATTATTATCAGTTCCGGCTACACAATCGGGCCATTCGAGGTTGAAGATGCCCTTGTCAAACATCCGCTGGTAAAAGAATGTGCCGTTGTGGCCAGTCCGGATGAAGTTAGAGGAAGCATCGTTAAAGCCTTTGTGGTTTTACAGGAAAACACAGACAAGAATGATACTACTCTCGTACAAGTTCTTCAGGATCATGTAAAGCAATTGACAGCACCTTATAAATACCCCCGAATCATTGAGTTTATTGAAGAATTGCCGAAAACAACCTCTGGAAAAATAAGAAGAATTGAGCTTCGGCAAAAAGAGACAGCAGCAAAGCCGGCTGTTAATTAAGCATATTATTAGGCTGGCACTGCCAGCGGCCTTAATATTAGGATAAATTATTTTTTAAGGAGTAAGACATGACAATAACTTTATGGCATAGCGGCACCATTTATACAATGCGTGAAGAAAATGAAAAAGCAGAGGCCGTTCTAACTGATGGAACAAGGGTTTTTGATACAGGGGATTTGGATGGTCTGCTGTCCAAATACGGAGAATCAATCGAGCGTAAGATTGACCTTGAAGGAAAAACGATGCTGCCCGGCCTGGTCGACAGCCATATGCATTTAATTGGCCATGGCGAAAAACTGATGAGATTAAATCTATCTGGAATGAAGTCGAGGGAAGACGTTCTTCATTCACTAGAGCATCAATGCAGCCAATTTTCGGACAATGAATGGATTATAGCAGAGGGCTGGAATGAGAATGAGTGGAGTTCACCTGAACTTATACTTTCAGATGATCTCGATCGTATAGCACCAAACCACCCTTTATTAATCAAGAGGGTTTGCAGGCATGCTCTTGTGTTGAATTCAAAAGCAATGGAGGTCTTAAATCTTTCTGCAACAATGGACGAAATCACTGGGGGCGTAATTGGACGATACGAAAATGGCAGCCTGAATGGGCTGTTCAAGGACAGCGCTCAGGATTTTGTTCTGAAACTATTGCCGCCTGTATCTGATGAATATCTAAGAAAAAGTATGAGAACGGCCATTCAGGACTGCCACCGCCTGGGATTAACAGGCGTTCATACTGAAGACCTGAATTACTATTCCGGTTTTCAGCCTGTTTATAACACATTCCTTAAGGTGATAGAAGAAGAGGGGCTGGCTCTGAAGGCTCACCTGCTTGTCCATCATGGAGTCGTAGATGAAATGCAGGAAAAAGGCTATAAGTTTAAAACAACAGAAGGACTTGTGGAGTTTGGACCGATGAAAATTTTTGCAGATGGATCTCTTGGAGGCAGGACTGCCTTATTGGGACATCCCTATCAAGATGATCCAGCAACAAATGGCGTTGCTATTCATACTCCTGAAAAATTAAAGGAGCTCGTAAAAAAGGCTCGTGAGTATCAGATGCCAGTTGCGGTTCATGCAATCGGTGATCTGGCCTTCGAATATTTATTAGATGCAATTGAAGAGTTTCCTCCTGCACCCGGACAAAGGGACAGGCTGATTCATGCCCAAATACTGCGCAGAGAACTTATTGACAGAGCAAAAGAGCTGCCGGTTGTTCTTGATATACAGCCTTTATTCGTTACCTCGGATTTTCCATGGGTCATTGACCGGGTCGGTTCGGATCATATGAAATATAACTATGCCTGGAAGACGCTGTTAGATGAAGGATTAGCCTGTGCCGGCGGCTCAGATGCCCCCATTGAGGAGTTGAATCCGATACTGGGTATTTATGCTGCAGTATATAGAACAAAATTGAATGGGGACCCTGCAGTGTATGGTGAACAAGAAAGACTCTCCATGTATGAAGCTATAAGCTTATATACAAGGGGAAGCGCAATTGCAGCCAACAAGGAACATGAAACAGGAATGATCCAGCGGGGATTCTCAGCCGATTTTACGGTTCTTGATAAAGATCCTTTTTCAATTACACAAGAGGCCCTGCTGAATACACGGGCGGTCATGACTGTGATTAATGGAGAGATTGTGTACGAGGTATAATTTTATAGGTAAAAGAGTTCTGATCTATTTTTAGAAGCAGAGCTCTTTTTTTATAGAGGCTAAAGATCATTGTTTATATAGGCAATATGTGCGAATCTCGTTCAAGGTGCGGGACTCCTGAGGGGAATCGGACAGAGACCCGCAGGTATAACCGCCGAGGAGCCACCCGGATTGCCAACTGGGGAAAGAGAGTGACTGCCAGCTGCGGTAAGAGGCAAGTTTAACAGAGCTTTAAGGGGAGACTCAAACGATTTAAAATTAAATGGAATTTGTTTGTACACGGGTTTATAATATATATTATTTCGGATACAGAAATAAAAAGGGGGGAGAATTTCTAGTGAAAGCATTGAAAGAAAATGATGGCGTCTTATTTGCAGCTTTATCCTATGCCATATGGGGGATTGTTCCGATTTATTGGAAATGGATTGATGAGGTCCCGGCGGATGAGATTCTTGCACACAGGGTTTTTTGGAGCTTTATCTTCATGGTTATCTTATTAGTATCTACCAGAAAATGGCCGGCATTTATGATTTATGCTAAAGAAATTATGAAGCAGCCCCGAAAACTGGCTGCACTGACAATTGCCTCAGCACTGGTAAGCGCCAATTGGGGAATTTTTATCTGGGCAGTAAACTCAGGCCGGATTCTAGAAACCAGCCTGGGATACTATATTAACCCTCTCGTAAGTGTTCTATTAGGCGTACTCGTTCTGCGCGAGAAGCTGGGGAAGGCGCAAATTGTTTCGTTCATCCTTGCAGCTGTTGGAGTGCTGGTACTGACACTGCACTACGGAATCGTACCCTGGGTATCACTTTTGCTAGCCATTACCTTTGGCTTATACGGTCTGGCAAAGAAAATGATAAATGCTGATTCTTCCATAGGATTGACTCTGGAAACGTTAATGGTGACTCCTTTTGCAGTCGGCTACTTCATTTACTTGACCTATCAATCAAGGGGGATGTTTTTTGAGTCCGCAGGAACAGGGCTCTTATTAGCAGGCGGCGGCGTAGTCACTGCTTTACCGCTTCTCTATTTTGCTAAAGGAGCTCAGAAGGTTCCTCTATCGATGCTTGGATTCCTACAATATATCGCGCCGACTCTGACATTGATTCTTGGTGTTTTCGTTTATCATGAAACGTTCACAAGGATTCATCTGCTGGCATTTATGTTTATCTGGAGCGCATTAACCATCTATACACTTTCCAAAACTAAATGGCCAAGAGTGCGCACCGCAAAGATTAAAGAAAAAAATAGTGCTTAAGTAAAGGCTGCCGCCTAAGTAAAAAACCGCTTCGCTGAAAGTATCTTTTCAGGAAGCGTTTTTTTTGGGGACTGGGGTCCTATTTATAAAAATGTGCGTTTTACTTTTTCCCAGAAGGAATTATCCTTTAATTTAACGGATTTTATTTTTCGATCGCTTAATTTTACTTCAATCGTATCTATATGTTTAATGCTCATGGCCTCATTATCTGCTCCAATTATGGGATAACTATTAAGGTCCTGATTAATTTTAAGCGTGAGCCTGCGATCGCTGCTTAAGATAAATGAGGAGCCAAGTGTTCTATAAGTATTATTATTCAGGGAAGCCATTTCGCTTACCTGGATGCAGGGAAGCAGGGGATCGACAACCGCCCCGTTGATAGATTTATTATAGGCAGTACTGCCAGTAGGCGAGGAAATGACCATCCCATCTCCCCGGAAGGTCTCGAAATGGAGGTCATCGATCAGCACGTCAATCACGAACGTTTTAATAACGGAGGAGCGGATACTGCACTCATTTAGACAGTAAAATGAGGTTTCTCCATTCAAGGTAACTTCAAGTGCAGGGTAGCGCCTGACTTCAATATTTTCGCTAGAAGCCGCAGCAATCATTTTTTCAGTATCATCACTATGGAAGTCGCAATACATATTTAAATTCCCAGTGGTCGAAATACCAGCGTAAAGGCAATCTTCACGGAAGTTGGTCTTCCTTACTGCCTGCAGGAAGGTTCCATCATCACCCAGGCTGACAACGATATTAGCTTTTCTGTAGTCCTGAACCATTTGAAATCCGTACTGTTCGGCCAAATCGTAAAGAGGCTGTGCTGCAGCCAGCATTTCAGTTGATTTATTATGGTAAAAATATAAGTTTCTGCGGTCTTGCATGGGCTGATCCTTCCTTTCATCATAGAGGGTTTACCTATTTCCATATTCTTTCTGTCCTGATAATATTTTGTTACAATATTATGAGTCAAAATCATTTTAACATGTGCCAGATTTTTTTGAAAATTAAAGCAAGAAGGGGAGGTCAATGTATGAATAGTAAAAGGTGGGCAGCTCTAGGAACCGCTTTTGTATTATTTATTGTTTCAGTCGTGTTCAATATCGCATTTTCGTACGCAACTACTGATACGGAAAGTGTAATAGACCAATTTTTTGCAAGCGAAGAGGATGGGTTCATAGAAGAAATAGTAGAAGAAGGGAATGAAAATAAGAAGATTGCCGTCCTGGAGGTGGATGGCGTTATTCAGGAAGGGACGGATACTTCTTCTCTTTTAGGTGGTGCCGGTTATAATCACAAGGCTTTTCTCGATCAGCTCAAACAGGTAAAAGAGGATGATTCAGTAAAGGGAATCATTTTACGGGTAAACTCGCCGGGCGGAGGGGTCGTAGAAAGTGCTGAAATCCATGATAGTCTAACAGACATTAAAAAGGAAACGAAAAAGCCAATCTATGTATCAATGGGCTCGATGGCTGCATCAGGTGGATATTATATCTCCACTCCTGCAGATAAGATATTTGCGGTTCCGGAAACATTGACCGGCTCTCTCGGAGTCATCATGCAGGGATACAACTATGAAAAGCTTGCAGAAAAGTACGGAGTCGAATTTGTAACGATTAAAAGTGGGGAACACAAGGATATTATGAGTCCAACGCGTGAAATGACAAAAGAAGAAAGAGCCATCATGCAGTCTATGGTCAATAATTCGTATAAGCAGTTTGTCAAAGTAATAGCAGAAGGAAGAGGCATGACAGAATCCGAGGTAAGGAAGATTGCCGACGGCCGGGTATACGATGGCAGACAAGCGAAGGAGCTGGGCCTTGTTGATGAGTTCGGGTATATGGATGACACATGGAAAAGGATGGAGAAGGATCTTCATATTAAAAATGCGCAGGTTGTCCGGTATACACAGGAAGCGGGGTTAGACTCTCTCTTAAGTATGGGAGCGAAAAAAATCGCAGGACAGGACATGGAAATGCTTGGTTTAATGAAAATGCTGTCCAAGCCAAATTCTCCCCGCCTGATGTATCTCTATGCAGAGTAAAAAGGGGGATGTGTAATGGATCAATTTACTAACCAAGCCGGCAGCGATGCCGTTCTAAATGAAGAGGCAGCTGCTCATAATCAACTGGACAGCATGGATGGCAGCCGGTATTATCCTCATCGATTCGCAGGTTTTTGGATGAGATTCTGGGCCTATCTGCTGGATCTAGTTGTCATCTGGAGCCTCAGCAGACTGCTGGTGAAGCCTGTTGTGTACTTGCTGCCACAAGCCCGAAACGAAATTCTCGGCTTCTCTTTCTATGAAATCGGCTGTGCCATTGTCTTTTATTTATATTTTATTTTAATGGTCCGTTTTTTTAAGCAGACAATCGGAAAAATGGTATTTGGGCTGCAGGTTATCAGTCTCAAATATAACCGCCTCACCTGGGGAACCATCATATTCCGAGAATTTATCGGCCGCTTTATCTCAAAATTCATATTAATCGGATATGCAGTCGCAGGATTTCTTCCCAAGAAACAGGGACTTCATGATATTTTTGCAGATACAGCCGTCGTATTTGAAGATAGATAAGAATAGGATGGGACCGGAGCGCTATCGCTCCGGTTTTCTTTTTTGATAGTCAGGGATTAGAGTTGAGATGCTTGCAAAATGTTTACAGCTATATTGTAGAGGAGCAGTCGGATATGTAAGATACAGGGAATCGTCTCTGGGAAGCTGGGGTTGATTTTCTAGGTTCTGTTAGTTGAAAGAGTAAACAGGCTGGGGATGCACCGCTTTAGGATTATCCTGCAGTAAAGCTGACTGATGCGATAGGCGCAAATTATAGCTGTGGGTGGGACTCATTTTAAAAAGTCAATGAAGCGCAAACGGCAGGAGTATTAATGGCCTGGTTTATTTTTAGTGGAGATGCAGCGAGTCTTTGTTTTGGCTGTATTTTTTTATGACAAAAAGCTCTGATGACTCATAGTAAAAACAAACAGCCCGCAGCGCTATTGCTACGGGTTTATTTTTATGGAAAGTCGGTGATAATGGAAGCCTGAGAGGATGTGTGAATGCATGATATGGTTACTCGTCTGTATCTTTTTAATAGTACTAATAAGTTTATTGCTTATTATCATTGTATTGCTGCTTACCAAGCTGCAAATACATATCATTTATAACCAATACGAGGCCCCTGAGGAGATTATGTTAATGTTCAGGGCCTGGTTCGGTCTTCTCCGCTACACAAAGAAGATATCGTTTACCCAAAGCAATGAAGATAAATCTCAAGGAAAAATGGAAGAGAAAATACAGAAAACGGCTAAGGAAAACAGCCAGACACTCATTGATACCCTGCGAAAAATATTTAGCGGGAAAAGCCGTTTTATTCGTTACATTAAAAAATTCCTAAAGAAAGTTAAAGTGCTTGAATTGAACTGGCATAGTCAGATAGGCACAGGGAATGCCGCAGAGACCGCAGTCTTAACGGGTGCTGGATATGGGATTAAAAGCACCATCATCGGTGTGCTCACACACTGCTTGACATTTACTATAGTGCCTTCATACGGAGTGGATGCAGTGTATCAGGGCGCCTATGCCAGGACTAGAATGAATTGCATAATTGAGTTTCGAATCGGAAATGCTATATTAACAGGATTATTGCTTTTTACCCATTGGCTGCGTGTCAGGCGTAAATCAGCTCCAACCCCGGAGAGAAGTCCGGAAAATGTAAAGAATCAGTCTATATAAATAGGAGGGTACACGAGAATGTCAGAACATCCGCTTAACGGCTTAATGAATTCTGCCATGGACAGCCTCAAACAAATGATTGATGTGAATACGATCATTGGAGATCCGATTGAAACACCAGACGGAAGTGTAATTATTACAGTTTCGAGAGTAGGATTCGGGTTTGCGGCAGGAGGCAGTGAATTTAATATACAGGGCAGCTCCTCGGGCGGCAAGGATCAAAACTCGTCTCAGTTCCCTTTTGGCGGGGGAAGCGGCGGAGGAGTATCCATCACTCCAATTGCCTTTCTGGTTGTAAACTCTAAAGGGGTACAAATGCTGCATCTTGATCAAAATGCACATCTTTATGAAAAATTGCTTGATGCTGCACCGGCAGCCTTTGAAAAAATCCAAAAGCTGTTTTCAAAAGGAACCGGGCAGGAGAAGGATCAAGATAAGAAGCAGCAGGAAAAAGGCCAAGGTGAAGAACAAGGCCAGAAGCAGGATCAAGATCAGAAGCAGCAGGAAAAAGGCCAAGGTGAAGAACAGGGCCAGAAGCAGGATAAGGGCCAGGGGCAGGGTGAATCCAAGGGTCAATCAGGAGATGAAAAAGACGGCTCCTCAGACAAAAAGGATGACTCTTCAAAAATTGATTTTGATATCTAAAATGAGCAGAGTTAACTTCGCTTGTGAAGTTAACTTTTTTACTGGCATCTAATTGGGACGGAATTGCAAATTCCTCTGCTGCTAATTTAATTAATTGCAAATTTTTTTCGGAAAGAATATGATTACACTGTACAATACATAGTGTTTATAAGGAAAAAGGAGGAATCAAAAATGGCGGCCATTACGTTTAAAGGAAACCCGGTAACTCTGCTTGGAAATGAAGTGAAAGTTGGGGATAAGGCTCCAAACTTCACAGTGTTAGCGAATGACTTGTCAGAAGTAACGTTAGAGGATACTAAAGGATCTGTTCGTCTGATCAGTGTAGTTCCTTCTCTAGATACAGGTGTTTGTGATGCACAGACACGCCGTTTTAACGAAGAAGCTTCAAAGCTTGGAAATGTAAACATTCTAACAGTCAGCGTGGATCTTCCATTCGCCCAAAAACGCTGGTGCGGAGCAAACGGCATCGAAAACGTGCAAACTCTTTCCGATCACCGTGACCTGTCCTTCGGAGAAGCATACGGAGTAGCCATTCAGGAACTTCGACTTCTTGCGCGCGCTGTTTTCGTTATCAACAGCAGCGATGAAGTGACATATGTGGAATATGTAAGCGAAGCAACAAATCACCCTGATTATGAAGCAGCTATTGAAGCAGTGAAAGCAGTTCAATAAGATTTTTTTTAAGGCCTGGGTTCCCTTTTGGGGGACCCGGGCTTTTTTACTGCCGATAATGTCCAAATTGTAATTTTCAGGCTCTCGATTTAAACGATACTCATAAAATTTATATTCCACTCTTAAATTTCGTTTTTCACTCTTATTTTTAGAATCTCACTCTTAAAATTGAATTTTCGCTCTTAAATTCCGAAAAGCCCTCTTAAGTTGATAACTCGTAAAAATATTAGCTTAAACAGCAGGACTCAACTAATGAAAATAGAATACTTAGACGAATAGGAAGGAGTTGATAAATTTTTGATAAAAAAGCATAGGCAAATACCATTGATTATTCCCAAACTTGAGGCATTATTAAGAAGGCTCCCGCATCATCATCTAAAACACGCGGATATTAAGAAAGATTTAGCGAAATGGACTGCGGGATATAAGGGAGAAGAGTCCTTAAACTATCATTTGGAACAACTACCTCCATCCAAGTATTATATATTACACGACCTCAGGCTTCCTCACGGAAAATACCACTTTCAAATTGATACTCTCCTGATTACTTCCCGGTGTATAATCATTCTTGAGATAAAAAATATATCAGGAACTCTTTATTTTGAAAAGACTACCCAGCAGATGATTAGAACGAGAAACCAGCAAGAAGAAGGCTTTCAAGACCCCATTACCCAGGCTAGAAATCTTCGTGCTAAATTAAGGTCCTTTATAGCAGGTATGAATATTTCAGAACTGCCAATTGAGTATTTAATTGTCATAAGTAATCCCTCTACCATTTTTAAAGTTAGTAACAATCATCCTGAATTAGTAAGTAGAATAACTCATGCAGCTAATCTGGAGGATAAACTCACTTTCCTACAACGCAATTTACTCGAAGAGATATTAGAACAGAAAGTAATACAAAAGCTTAGTAAAATTTTGATAAAAAGTCATGAGCCTTTACAGACCGATGTGATGAGTCTATATTCAATTAAAATTGCCGACATTCTTACCGGTGTGCACTGTCCTATTTGTTCATTTTTACCTATGAAAAAGGTCACGGCGAAGTGGTACTGTTCAAATTGTGGCGAAAATTGTAGTGATGCTCATATACAAGCTTTAAATGATTATTGCTTACTTTTTGGGAATGCAATTAGTAATTCACAATTACGTTCATTTTTACATGTCGAAACAAGATTTATCGCATATCAGCTTTTAAAGAATCTTAAACTGAATTCCACCGGCTCCAAAAAAGGAACCACCTACACCCTGCCCCCGCCATCCTGCTAACGATTCGGATAGGTAGTGACTAAAAAGGGGCCACGAAACGTAATGATTTGATTTCCGACAGATGCTAGAAATGTTTCCGGCACCCCATCTCTAAAGGCCTGCGATCCCTTAGATAGAACTACAACTACCCCAAAACCCACCTCAAACTTGTATCCTTACCCCTAACAAGCTAAAATATTGTAATGAACCATAATCCGGGAGGAAAAATCTCTTGAATAGTATATCGAAGGTCGAGAAGTTATTTAATCTTTTTAATGAAACAGCTGTGATTCTGCAGGAGGAGCTGCCAGCTTCGTATCTGGAGGCTCTTGCAGAAACCGGCGAGAATATATTTCATGGTGATGTGCTGCAGGATGAGCTTAGTGAGATGACGAAGAAGCGGCTGCTGAAGCAGTATGGTTCTTTACAGCTTAAGTCTTATTCGCATGAGGATGTCAGGAAGGGGTTTCAGCTGGCCATTTTGAAGGGGATGCAGGAGAATGTGCAGCCCAATCATCAGATGACACCGGATGCCGTTGGGATGTTTGTGAGTTATATCATGGATAAGTTTATGGAGGGCAAAAAGCATTATACGCTACTGGATCCTGTGGTAGGGACTGGAAACCTCTTGTTTACTATTTTGAATAATCAGGCTCACCGGAATATCGCATCTTTCGGAGTAGATATTGATGATTTGCTGATCAGGCTGGCTTATGTTGGTGCAAATCTTCAGGAGCAGGCGGTTCAGCTTTATAATCAGGATAGTCTCGAGCCGCTGTTGATTGATCCGGTCGATGCTGTTGTATGTGACTTGCCGGTAGGGTATTATCCAAATGATGTCCGCGCTGCTGAGTATGAATTGAAAGCGGATGAGGGCCATTCCTATGCCCATCATCTTCTGATAGAAAAGAGCGTGAACCATGTGAAACAGGGAGGGTTTTTATTCCTGGTTATCCCGAATTCACTGTTTGAATCAGAGGAAGCACCTAAGCTTAATGCGTTTATAACTAAGGAAGCTTACATTCAAGGGTTAATCCAGCTTCCACAATCCATGTTTAAAAATAAGGCAGCTGCAAAAAGCATATTCGTTCTGCAAAAGAAGGCTGAAGGAGTTACGGCTCCAAAGAATGCGCTGCTTGTGGATCTTCCGAAGTTTTCTAACGTAGATGCTATGCAATCTATTATGAAGAATATTAATTCGTGGTTTGCGGAACAAAAATCTAAATAAATCACTTAGCTAAAATCCTAAAAACAAGTAAACCCTATCCACTTTCGATAGGGTTTTTTGCTGGTTTCTTGGTCGTTCCGCCTTCTAAATACTCAGAATATATTTACTTTTTTAATGTAAACGCTGACATCCTTGAAAAGATGCTAGTACAGTGCTTAAATGGGGTATGGTAAGGGAAAGTAGAACTTTTCTGTAAAAAAATCTCGGATTAATCCAAGTGTCTTTACCCATTCTATTGAATAGAGACTATATATTTATATTTGAAGGAGCGTTTTACATGTCTAAAATTATGGCGATCAACGCCGGGAGCTCTTCCTTAAAATTTCAGCTTTTTGAAATGCCTAGTGAAGACGTTGTTACAAAAGGGCTTGTTGAACGGATTGGCTTGAATGATGCCATTTTCACAATTAGCGTTAATGGAGAAAAAATAACAGAAACAACAGACATTCCAAACCATGAAGTAGCAGTTAAAATACTGTTAGACAAGTTAATCAAACATGAAATTATTAAATCTTACGATGAAATTACGGGAGTCGGCCATCGTGTTGTCCACGGGGGAGAAGCATTTAATGATTCTGTGCTGATTAACGATGAAGTATTGGATAAAATCCTGGAACTTTCAGATCTTGCTCCTTTACATAACCCTGCGAACCTTACAGGGATTAAAGCATTCCAGCAGATCCTGCCAAACATTCCGGCAATTGCTGTATTTGACACAGCCTTCCATCAGACTATGCCTGAAAGTTCTTTCTTATACAGTCTGCCGTATGAGTATTATGAAAAATACGGAATTCGTAAATATGGCTTCCATGGTACTTCACATAAATATGTTTCAGAGCGTGCTGCAGAAATGCTTGGGCGTCCGCTTGAACAACTGCGCCTTCTGTCTTGTCACTTAGGAAATGGAGCAAGTATTGCAGCCATTCAGGGAGGAAAATCCATCGATACTTCCATGGGCTTCACACCGCTTGCAGGTGTAACTATGGGTACCCGTTCTGGTAATATTGACCCTGCTTTAATTCCTTATATCATGGAAAAAACAGACCAGAGTGCAGAAGAAGTGCTTGATGTATTAAACAAAAAGAGCGGTATGCTTGCAGTTTCTGGCTTCTCAAGCGATCTTCGCGACATTACGGAAGCTGCCAAAGAAGGAAACGAACGTGCAGAATTAGCCCTTGAGGTATTTGCAAATCGAATTCATAAGTACATCGGCTCCTATGCTGCACGTATGTACGGCGTGGATGCTATTATCTTTACAGCTGGAATCGGCGAAAACAGTGAAGCAGTCCGTGCTAGAGTTATGAAAGGCCTAGAATTCATGGGTGTATACTTTGATCCGGCTCTTAACAAAACGCATGGTGAAGAGGCATTCATCAGCTACCCGCATTCTCCAGTAAAAGTAATGGTAATCCCTACAAACGAGGAAGTCATGATTGCCCGTGATGTAACTCGTTTAGCTGGTCTATAATGAATCTGGCTCCCTATAGAGGGAGCTTTTTCTATTTACACAAACTATCTACGGGTTAAGCAAAGTATTTGTTATGCTTACTAGGTTTTATTCATCCTGTGCTATACTGAATATAACTAATTCTTCTGGTGTAGGGGGAGTTCCAATGGCATTGACTGAACGTGAAATTGCAGTATGGGATGAAATTGCAGACTGGGAGGAAAAACTGTATCAATATAAGCCCGGCCATTTTGAGTCCCTCTATGATAAAGGGCTAGAGCAGGGATTTTCTTTGCTTCCCGAATCAATAAGGGAACAGATTTTTTCTAAGGTGGATAATTGGCTCTTTCATATGAATGCCTTTGTGCAGGGGTCGCAGCTGCAAAAGGAAGCCAGGGACAGCATTCTGGCAACGGCAAGAATATTTAACCCGGAGATAAGCTCGCTTGAAAATGTGAAAAGCCTGAGCATTGATCAGCTGATTTACATCGCAGATTCCCAGATTGCCCGCCACCGATTATACTCCGTTACTCAGGGAGGCTTGAGTGGTACAGGGGATGCTGTAATGCTGGGAAGTGACCTGCCGGCAATCACACTTATCAATTTAAGGCTGGTTCAGCTTATTGCCATGACTTATGGGAATGAAGTACACACTCCTTTTGAGCTTATGATGACGCTTAAGGCTTTTCATGCCGGGATGATGCCGAAGAGGATGCAAAAGCATGCCTGGGAGGAAATGCTCACAGAAATGGAAGCAAGTGATACCTTTTTCTATCATGGCCAGGATGAATTAACGAATACAGCGTGGCTTGAGCAGCCATTCCGGCAGATTCTAAAGGCAATAGCCATTTCCATGTTCCGCAAAAAGTTAATTAAGGGGCTTCCGCTGGTAAGCATCGCCATAGGGGGAACAGCCAATTATACTTTAACTAAAAATGTTTCCGAGTTTTCTCACCGCTTTTATCAATACCGGCATTTATTAGAAAAGAAGGAACGCACCTAATGAGCCATACCTTACATAAAAAAGAAGCACCGCAAAGCATTTCTTGCAAAATAATAACAGTCAGTGATACCAGGACCAAAGAAACGGATAAAAGCGGTCAAACCATGATTGATTTATTAGAGGCAGCGGGTCATCGGATAGTGAAGTATGAAATTGTTACAGATGAGACGCATCAAATTCGTGAAGCCATAGAACGTGGATTAAAAATGGATGCTGTAGAGGCCATCCTCATTAATGGGGGAACTGGAATAGCGAAAAGAGATGTTACTATAGAAACGGTACAGGAATTGTTTGAAAAAGAAATAGCGGGATTTGGAGAAATATTCCGGATGCTCAGCTATCAGGAGGACATTGGTTCGTCTGCTATTCTATCTAGAGCTGCTGCAGGAGTTGCGCAGGGTAAAGTGATATTCTCTACTCCGGGAAGTACGGGAGCTGTACGTCTTGCTATGAATAAGCTGATCCTCCCGGAGCTTGGGCACATCATAAGAGAGTTGAATAAATAAAAGAGGCAGTCCGCATAATGCAAGTAGTTCCGAAACCGTAGAGAAAATGTCAAAAAACAGGTGAACTAACATATATAACGCAGAATATTTAGCACCATAAATAACAGTTCAAATAGCAATCAATAACGCTTGGATCTTAATATCCAAGCGTTATGTTTTCATATTGTCTAGTTCAACCAAAACCCCGTTTGTTAAATAAGTCAATTCCTCTTAAAGTACAAATCCCAACACCCGAACACTATATATTCATATAACGAATAATTGCAGATGCTCCTAGAGCTACCATGCAAAACACAAATGCTAAGTAGTTATGACCCAAGCTAAACAATACATAGCCCGCTAGCGAAAATATAGCTAACTCCAAGAATAGCTTATAAAATCCTTCAATTTGGTAAGGTGCTGCTGGCGAACCCCATAGTGCCCAAATTACCGCCACCACGACGGGAACTCCAATAGCTCCAATAATGTTTCCATAACGGAAACCCCAGAAGCCAAATATGATGAGAGCTAGTATTTCACAAACAAATCTAATTGCCATTATTAAGAGAGTCATTCTTTTTTCTTCCCTTCATTGCTAACAATCTATTAGATAAATTTTGTTCTATAATCCGTTATTTTAGCTAATCATGAAAAAAAAAACTATTGCCCCTTAGTAAACTAGAGGGCTGTTTAAAAAAACTATTTCACTATCTTTATTATTATTTTAACATAAAATTACAATTTACCTACTTGGTTTATGATAATCACCTTAGCATATAGAATGCAAATTAACATGAACATTAGCACGTTGACTATAGCTGTTCTCATTATGTTATTTGGGTTGCAATTTTGTATGCTATTTCAAATGGAAATATCCAATAATTGTTGATATATAAGGGAAAAGAAGAGACCGAATCATATGCGATTTGGTCTGCTAATTAGTATGCTATTTCGTATGTTTCTCCACTGAAGCGGAACTACGTACGCATAATGGACTGCCTCTTTTGTGTTATTATACCAGCGCAAGATTAGAGATGCAGTTTGATGGCTTTTATGTCCTTTCTATACCAAAGCCATAAATCATTAATAATTGAGGCAAAATCAGCAATCTCTGAATTAATATGGCAGGAGAGTTCAAAGTTTGATTCTTGTGAAAGCTGATTTTGCTTTGTATGAATGATTGTTTCAATTTCTTTGATTCGATCGGGTATGGTACCTTTTATGCCTTCCCATTGAAGAACAAAATCCTCCCATTCTTCTCCGGTATATGTGTCCTCCCCGTATGGCGGATCAGGTATTGAGATGCCGAGCCTGGAATCATACATAAAGTTGTTCCGCATAAATAAGCCCCCTTTGTTATAAAAATACTACACCCCTTGTTCTTTTCCTTCACAACAGCCTATAAAAAATCATATAAAAATATGTGTATATCCATTGCAAAACGAAAACAAAGCTGATAAAGTGTAACTATTGAAATGTATAAAAATTAACATTGATGAATGTTTATTCATTTGGGGAGGATATTATAGATGTCTAAAGATAAAATTGTATTGGCTTATTCAGGGGGATTGGACACTTCTGTTGCGATAAAATGGCTTCAAGAGCAAGGATTTGATGTGATTGCATGCTGTCTGGATGTAGGTGAAGGCAAGGATCTTGAATTTGTAAAAAATAAAGCCCTCCAGGTCGGGGCGGTTAAGTCGTATGTGATTGATGCTAAAGAGGAATTTGCGAACGAATATGCGCTGGCAGCAATGCAGGCTCATACACTGTATGAAGGTAAGTATCCGCTCGTATCTGCCCTATCACGCCCGCTTATCGCCAAAAAGCTGGTTGAAGTTGCAGAAGCAGAAAACGCAGTGGCTGTTGCCCATGGATGCACGGGTAAAGGGAATGACCAAGTGCGTTTTGAAGTTTCCATCCAGGCACTCAATCCTAACTTAAAGGTTGTAGCCCCTGTCCGTGAATGGCGCTGGTCTCGTGAAGAAGAAATTAATTATGCGATTCAAAACAATATCCCTATTCCAGTTAACCTGGACAGTCCTTTTTCGATTGACCAGAATCTATGGGGCAGAAGCAATGAGTGCGGAGTCCTGGAAGATCCATGGGCAGCACCACCTGAAGAAGCATATGAACTGACTTCGAGTCTTGAAGATGCACCTGCTGCACCGGATTATGTTGAAATCGATTTTGTAAATGGTGTTCCAGTAAAACTGAATGGTGTATCCCATACAGTTGCAAATCTTATTCTTGAATTAAACAAACTGGCTGGCAAACATGGTGTGGGCCGAATTGACCATGTGGAAAATAGATTAGTAGGAATAAAATCTCGTGAAGTGTACGAATGCCCGGCAGCGCTCACACTTATCAAAGCCCACAAGGAACTGGAAGATATTACTCTAGTAAAAGAAGTAGCCCACTTTAAACCAGTGATTGAGAAAAAATTAACAGAGCTGATATATGAAGGATTATGGTTCTCGCCTCTAAAGGATGCACTAATGGCCTTTTTACAGCAGACTCAAAAAACGGTTACCGGTACGGTCCGTGTAAAATTATTTAAAGGCCATGCGATTGTCGAAGGACGTAAATCCGAGTTTTCACTTTATAATGAGAAGCTTGCTACTTATACATCAGAAGACGAGTTTGACCATGCTGCAGCGGTAGGATTCATTTCACTATGGGGACTTCCGACAAAGGTGAACAGCATGGTGAACCAGAAGAAGGTGACCGTGTGAAGAAACTTTGGACCGGAAGATTTACTAAATCAGCCGAGGAGTGGGTTGATGAATTCGGTGCATCCATCGAATTCGACCAGGAGCTGGTTTTAGAAGATATTCAGGGAAGTCTGGCACATGTCCAGATGCTTGTGAAATGCGGGATTATACCGGCTGAAGAAGGAATAAAGATACAGGCGGGATTAGAAAAACTGCAAAGTAAAGCGAAGAACAGTGAACTGACTTACTCAGTAAAGATGGAAGATATTCATTTAAACTTGGAGAGCATGCTGATTGATGAAGTCGGATCTGCAGGTGGGAAAGTCCATACAGGACGGAGCCGCAATGATCAGATCGCAACCGATATGCACCTTTATCTATTGAAGCATACTAAGAGTATCATCCGCCTAATATCGGAATTTCAGGAAGCGCTTGTTAAGCAGGCAGAGAAACATGTTGAAACCATTATTCCAGGATATACCCATCTACAGCGGGCGCAGCCGATTTCGTTCGGGCATCATTTAATGGCCTATTTTTGGATGCTTCAAAGAGATAAACAAAGATTCACAGAAAGCTTGAAGCGGATCAGCGTATCACCGCTTGGGGCGGGTGCCTTGGCCGGAACCACTTTTCCGATTGACCGTGAGTACACCGCCGCACTTCTAGGCTTTGATGCAATCTATGAAAACAGTTTAGATGCCGTGAGTGACCGGGATTTTATCATAGAATTCTTGAGTAATAGTTCTGCTCTCATGATGCATCTTTCACGCTTGAGCGAAGAAATCATTCTGTGGTCAAGCCAGGAATTCCAATTCATTGAACTTGACGATGCTTTTTCTACAGGAAGCAGCATTATGCCGCAGAAGAAAAATCCGGATATGGCAGAGCTGATCCGAGGTAAAACAGGACGTGTTTATGGGAATTTAATGGCGATTCTAACTGTGATGAAAGGTCTTCCTCTGGCGTACAATAAAGACATGCAGGAAGATAAGGAAGGCATGTTCGATACGGTTAAAACCGTCACTGGTTCCCTGAAGATTTTTGCCGGCATGATTTCAACAATGAATGTGAACGAAGAGACAATGAAAGAAGCCACCGAACAGGACTTTTCGAATGCAACAGAACTGGCTGATTATCTTGCTTCAAAAGGTGTGCCATTTAGAGAAGCTCACGAGATTGTTGGAAAGCTTGTCCTTGATTGTATCGAAAAGGGTTGTTTCCTGAAGGATCTATCACTTGAAGAATTCAAGGCCGCCTCGGAGCAATTTGAAAAGGATATTTACACGGTCCTTAGTCCTGTTGAGGCGGTAAAGCGCAGAAATAGTGCAGGTGGAACCGGCTTTGACCAAGTACGTCTGGCTATAGAAAAAGCAAAACAAATAGTATCAGTAAACAAAGAACTGCAAATCTTGTAAAAATAAGCCCGCTTCCTTTTTCGTGGAAGCGGGTCTTTTGATTTTATTCTCCGAATTGGGTCCTGACCACTAATACGTCGCAGGGGGCATAGCGGGTAATATGTTCAGAGACACTGCCAATAAAGAAGCGTTCCACCATATTTAACCCGGTCGCTCCGCAGATAATAAGATCGACCCCGAAGTCTGCAGCCATTTCCCTCGGTATTTTAACCTTGGGAGATCCATAGTCGACCGCAAGTGTGACAAAAGGGACTCCGGCATCCTCAGCTTCCTGCTTGTATTTATCCATGAATGTATTTACATAGCTTTCTGCTTGTTCGGAGATGGTGGTATCATACACTTCTACAGTTGGAAAAGACCGATTGTCAATAACATGTGCAAGTATTAACTGGGCTTGATTTCTTTTTGCAATATCAATAGCTTTCTTAAATGACCACTCTGCTTCCTTTGAACCGTCCACAGCCGCTAAAATCTTTTTGTAAGTAAGTGCCATAGCAGTATCCTCCTTTTTAGGAATGATAGAAAGCATTGCAATTGTGCCTAGTCTGGTTCAGCTTTTATTATACAATAATTTCCTTGAAAATGACTCGGAGATTTTGTGAAGAATAACCTGAAAGGAGGGTGAGGATATGAATCGGGAAACCAAACAGATGTCTTCTTTTATTTTTGAGGAAGATGGAATCAGACAAGTAACTGACCAGATTACGGATGCATACGAAAGCGGGTATCATAGTACAGAAACACAAAGAGAAGATGGAATAGAAATATAAGATTAAAAGGCTGGCCCATAATGGGGCCAGCCTTCTTAAGATTTCTAGTTTAGAAAAGCACCGTTCTCCGCTTTTCTTGTTGTCTAGCTGCGAACTGACACCTTCGGTCATAAGCCAATCGG
>NZ_PGUY01000008.1 GCF_002863585.1 Peribacillus deserti
TCACCTGATCGAAAAGCGGAGGACGGTGCTTTTCAAGAAAAGATCCATCCAAAAGCTGAATGATGATTTTTTTAATTAGAGGCAAAACGCTAAAAGAAAAGCAGACACCTGACCGGCATAAGACTAGCGGCAGTAAAAGGCCGATTTTGCCTTTTAATGGCGATTGGCTAGACCCGCGGTGTCAGTCCGGAGCTGGACAATACCCGCTGCTCCCGCAGGAGTCTCGCACCTTACGCTCCAATCGACCTGACGAACAATAGGGTGCCGTAAAAAACTTATTAAAAAAACAACAATCTTTTAGAAAAGAGCCTTTTAAAAACAGAATGAGCTGTCTACTTTATTATTGCCTTTTTGACTTTATCTAAGAATTAATTTTCATGGGAGTTGATTTTCCACTCTATTTTCCAATCAAAAAAGGTTCCAAGCACCTTTCTTTTTATTTAGATGAGGGGATAATTGTCTTAGCTAATTAATTTTACACTTCCTTTTTTAATCGTTTTGTTGTTTTTCATCCTTTGAACACCAAGTATAATAGCTGCTCCCCATCCTAGCACAATAAAACCATAAATAAGGAAATAGTGATCTTCATTTGAGATCCATGTATGTAAAATAGTTCGAGCATTAACTATAATAATAAATCCACCCACTAAAACACCCATTAGTTGAGCAGGAACCTTTCGGACGAGCCATGCTGCAAGTGGGGCAGCAAAAATTCCCCCTAGCATAAGGGCTCCAACCCAAAGCCAATTTACAGCTTCCCAGCCTAATGAAATAATAAACCCAACTGTTGCAGAAACAGCAATAGCAAATTCACTTGTATCAACGGTTCCAACAACTTTGCGTGCTGTCATTCCTTTTTTTGATAAAAGAACGGGCGTAGCAATGGGTCCCCAGCCTCCACCGCCTGTTGCATCCGCAAAACCGGCTATTAATCCTAAGGGTATAGATTGTTTAATTGATAGTGGTCTGGTTTCCTTTTCCTCATTCATCTGAAATTTAAATAGAAAACGGAAAATAACATAGAAACCAAGAAGTAAAAGAAAAATTGAAACATAGGGTTTAACGATATCACCTGGTAGATTACTTAAAAAACAAGCCCCTGTGAAAGCACCGATTGAGCCCGGAATAACAAGACGGTACACCATTCTTTTATCAACATTTCCAAATTTGATATGGGATACCCCCGATGCAGCGGTAGTTACAACTTCAGAAAGATGGACGGAGGCAGAGGCTACAGCTGGTGCAATGCCAAATGCCAATAATAGAGATGATGATGTGACGCCATACGCCATTCCTAAAGCACCATCAATTAGTTGGGCAAAAAAACCGACAAAGGCTAGAATAATTAATTTCTTCATATTTATCCCCCTTTATTAGAGAACTTCCTACAGGTATACACTAGCATTCCTAACATACAGGCTAATCCAACCTAATTTCTCTGTTAGGATTAATTTGTATACGTTTTCTTGTTATAGTTAGTTTAAACGCACTTTTCCTACCTGTCAACTTGGTTTTTAGGTGATTAATATTTTATTATAAAAACAGCTCATTCTTACTGCTAAGTGCTGGATTTAAATAAAGTTATGGCTGGTCCCTCAATCTGTATTTATAGTTTAATCCCAAAATGATATAGAAAAGCCGACTTCCACATTTGGCAAGTCGGACAAATTAATTTCAAATGCCCAAAACAGACAATCGAACACATCACCAAAAGAACTAACAAACTGTTATCCAAGTCTCCTATGTAAAAAGCAACGCAAAGAGTTGTTTTGCGTCGCTTAATTTATGAACGGAGATTTATTTGTATTGGCGTTGTCTTATGTTTTGATAACCACTGGAGCGATGCTTTAAATTAAAATTACACGTATCGATCGTTACACTAATTCGATAAACCCTTCTGTTCCATGCACGCGAATTCGTTGTCTATCTTTGATCAGTTTGGTAGCCTTTTCTACTCCGACAACTGCGGGCAATCCATATTCACGTGCGATAACTGCCCCATGTGCCATTAGTCCACCAACTTCAATGACTAATCCTTTTATGGATACAAACAATGGTGTCCAGCTAGGGTCAGTAAAGGAGGTGACTCATATATCTCCTACTTCCAAATCAGCATCTTCCATGTTTAAGATAACACGTTCTCTTCCCTCTATCACCCCAGAAGAAACAGGCAAACCTACAATCGCTTCGGCTGGGAGATTTTCACGTTTGTACTTTCCTGTAATGATTTCACCATCAGATGCTAACCTAAACCCCCTTCAACTAAACTATTTTCCAATAGTGAAACAAAGAAAAAAGGTGCTAATGCAAATTAAATACTCTCAACTAACGAGTGTGACTCCTTATAGTTCTAAGTAAGCAATTATTTCTTTTGAGAAATCTAATAGGGTGTCCAGTTAATTGCTCGATATCTGAGTTATCCACCATGTACTTTTAAGTTTTGTGAGGGAAAAATCCTCATCTTTTTTCATCAATAATTAGTAATTAAGAACAACTAATGTAATGTCCCTCTTAGTTTCAGGGTCGAGTTAAAGAATGAAAATGAAAGCCAAGCCAGGTAATAAATCCTTGTTCAAAATTTAGACCCTTAGCGAGCCGCGGAAACCTCTTGCAGCATAATAGGAGTCCGCTCCATTGTGGTACACAAATACAGTGTCATAGCGATAATCACAAAAGATGGCCCCGCCAAGTTTTCTAATCTTCACAGGCGTCTGCACCCAGCTGGATGTTTTCATATCGAAATTTTCAAGTTTCTGCAGCTCTCGGTATTGTTCTTCCGATAAAAGTTCAATTCCCATGGCAGCTGCCATATCAATAGCGCTATTTTCTGGTTTGTGTTTTTTTCTTGATTCCAGTGCTTTACGGTCGTAACAAACACTTCTCCGGCCTTTAGGACTTTCCGGTGAACAATCAAAAAACATGTATTCGCCCGTCGTTTTATCATACCCGACAACATCCGGTTCACCGCCAGTTCCCTCCATTTCGCTGAGCGAGCACAGTTTTTCAGGTTCCGCTTCGATATTAGCTTGGACTTTAGCCCATTCGAGACCTTTATGCCGGTGCATGTTCTTCTCAAAACGTGCCTTTAAAGTTCTGAGTAATTCTTCACGATGTTCTAATGACAACTCCTGATTTCTCTTAGTCATAATAGTTTCCTCCCTTGGTTTTCCTTATTATTTAATGGAAATTAAACGAATCCTTCATACAGTAACTTCAACAAATAGACGCGTTATCCTTCTCGGAAAAAACACCTTTATCAGGAAACCTGTCTTTAACAGTTTTAAGGATGTGCAACAGATAAAGCGGACTGCTGCCAGGCTAGTCCTCTTTATGACTACAGTTGCAGATTCATCATCAGCCCCAGATACAGCGAACCAATAAATCCCAGACCAAAAAGCAAGGCAAGAATTGGCTTATCCTGTTTTAGAAAACTAACCAGAATAAGTGCAATAAATACAATACTCATTACAGTTAAAAGCACCCCGCTTAATGACAAATCCAGTTGAATATCTAAAGGAATTGATAGTACATCTCCAGTTATCCATTTCAACCAAGGTGATACAGCTGATGTCAAAGTTGTTTCATGAGGGGGCGAAAGGGTACTCAACACTCCAGTAAGGGAGAAAACAATTAGAAGTAGTAGACCCTCCATCCTTACCCAAGGTAGCGGATTAAAGGTTGGGTCCTTAATTATCTTTCTTGAAAGAACGCCATTCAAGAAGGCAAATACTACTACAGCCGCAGCACTAATGTGCTTCAATAATAGGACTTGTCCGTAAGGAATTCCCCAGGAATTGAGATATTGCCCCGGTTCTATAATATATGTCATAAGGACAAAACCACTAGCCGCAGCCAGCAGAAAGCAAGTTAATGCAAAAAGATTAAACCACTTCAAGAACTCTGACCAATTATTTATATCCTTGGCAAACCATCCAACATGCAATAGAATCCCTACCCATAGTATGACAGTAAGAAAATGCATGGAGTGAAACACAAAACCTTCCTTAAAACTAAGAGAGGCAACGTGACTTGCTGAACCTACCGCACCAACTAAGAGAAGGAGCCAGAAGGCTTGAAGATATTTATTTCCTTCGACATATAAGGTCATCCAAAAGAAAGTGGCAACAAACCCCGATAAAAGCCACACCTTTCCTATTGTAAAGGTAGTGATAACAGAGAGGAGCATCGGGAGTAAGTCTGGACCCTCCGAGAAGTATGCTGCTGCTCCTATAACGGGGACTAGAGAACAAACAAATATTCCCAGCGTTGAGAGAAGCAGCAATGGTTTAGGAACTCGTGTAGACGGCTTCATGGATTCTGGTACAAACAACAGAATAATGTGACCAGCTAATATGGAGAAAAAAAGATAATTAAGGATTTCAGAAGTTGGAACAAGAATATTCATGGTTTATTTCTTCTTCCTGAAGAGGATTACCAGCCCTGCTATCAAAATAACCCCGAGGATCACCACTAATATAGTCCGGCCATCTGTCCCAGTGTTGTCTTTTGATGTCGTCGTATCTGCAGATTCACCTTTTGTGGGCTTTTCCTCTTTTTTAGGTTCTTTAACCTCGCTGGGAGCTGCCTCATGGTCATTATCCATTTTTTCTTCTTGTTCAACAGTAAAAGGTATATTCCCTTCAATTGGATGACCATCTTCTCCCACGATTCGCCAATTCATTTTATAAGTTCCGTTCTCTAAAGGAGCAGAAAGACTGCCGATTAATTGAAATTCAGATGCCCGGACTTTAGTGAAAGGAATCTCGGTATTATTCTTATATAGTTTTATAGTACTTAGATCCTCTATAGCCGTCTCAAAAACCAGTTGTACTTCCGTTAAATCCTCTTTCACCACTTCACCTGATTGAGGATTAGAAGAGACAAGCCCCGTATGTGCAGAGGTATAGGTTGGCACTATAAGAAAAATCGAAAGTATCAGGAAAATCATTTTTTTCATTATGTATCTCCTCTCATTTATTATCCCGTTCATAATATCACTCATTTATCCCTTATATTTTGGTTCAATGTGAACATTTTATTAAAATCCCAGGGAATCCGGTACTCAACAATCTGTTATGTATCTTTAAATGCTAAGAGGCTTTCAAAAGAAAGCCCCTTTTATATGTCCTATTTATCTCTTAGCCGTAATAATCGAAGACTGTTTAAGGTAACTATAAGGGTCGCTCCCATATCTGCAAAGATTGCAATCCACAAAGTCAGCCATCCTGGGATAACTAATAGAAGAGCCAACAGTTTAATCCCGATTGAAAAAGTAATATTCTGCTTGATTATCGCCAGTGCTTTTCGACTTAATCTGATGGTGAAAGGAAGTTTACTCAGATCATCCCCCATAAGAGCAACGTCCGCTGTCTCAAGAGCAGTGTCTGTACCGGCTCCGCCCATGGCAATTCCCACTGTCGATGCAGCCAAGGCTGGAGCATCATTCACTCCATCTCCCACCATTGCGACCCGCCCATAATCATTTCGTAAAGATTTTATGGCGTCAAGCTTATCCTGGGGCATTAATTCAGCCTGAATATCAGATACTCCAACCTTCTTACCAATAGCCTTTGCTGTACCGCTATTGTCCCCTGTAAGCATGATGGTCTTCTTCACCCCAAGTTCATGAAGCTCGGATACCACTCTCTGACTACTTTCTCTAACCTCGTCAGCAACCGCAATCAGTACTTTGATTTGAGTTAAGGAACCACATACCATAACAGTATTCCCCAGTATCTGTAATTCCTGAATTCTTTCTTCAATGGAATGTGGGAGAGCAACGGCCAAGTCGGCACTAAAGAATTTAGGACTGCCAATTAAGAGTAATTCACCATCAATTAATCCTTTTAAGCCCCTTCCTGTTATAGATGTAAATTCATCAACTTCTATATTCCGATAAGGAACACCTTCTTGCTCAGCTTTATTCATAATTGCAGAAGCAAGTGGATGTTGCGAACGGTATTCCATTGCAGCAATCTCAGATAATAAATGTCTCTCATCAGATTGAGGGGTAGTAACTTCAAAATGAGTCACGACTGGGACACCCTTAGTCAAAGTACCAGTTTTATCAAAGGCGATGGCCTTTAAGGATCCCATTTCTTCAAGGTATATTCCGCCTTTTATCAATACTCCTCTTTTCGCCGCATTACCAATAGCTGTCACTATAGAAACGGGTGTGGAAATGACCAGGGCACATGGACATCCAACAACCAGTACGGATAATCCCTGATAAACCCAAGTGTTCCATGAACCATCCAACAATAAAGGAGGGAGGACAGCAACCAGCAACGCAACAAACATAATAACTGGTGTATAATACTTAGCAAATTTTTCAATGAAGGCTTGAGAAGGAGCCCTTTCACCCTGAGCTTCTTCCACGAGGTGAATGATTTTAGCAATCGTAGTATCTTCCACTCGTTTTGTCACTTTTACTTCTAATAAACCTTCCTGATTGAGGGTGCCAGCAAACACTTCATCGTTAACTGTTTTCTCTGCGGGAACAGATTCACCTGTAATTGCAGCCTGATTCACAGCAGAAAGTCCGGTTAAAACAATCCCATCCATGGCAATTTTCTGCCCTGGTTTGACAATCATAATATCGCCTATAGTTATGTGATCAACCTTAACCATTATTTCCTTCCCGTTTCTTCGTACCAGGGCTTCCTTAGGAGCAATATCCATTAAAGAGCGGATAGACTGCCGGGCTTTTTCCATGGAGTAAGACTCTAATACCTCACTGATGGCAAAGAGATTCACTACAACAGCACCTTCACTCCACTCTCCGATAATTACGGCTCCAATGATAGCAATCGTCATTAACGTTTTCATGTCGAAGTCAAGTTGAATAAGATTCTTTAACCCGGCTTTAAATAGAGAATACCCTCCTATCAGCATGGCTGCTCCAAAAGTCAATTTAGCTTGAACACTGCCTTCGCCATACATATAGTGAGACAGGTACCCCATTAACACAAATGCAAGTGAGACCATCACAAGTGAATGTTTCTTAAGAAACGGTATTTTTTCCTCTTCAATCTCTTCTTTTTCCGGGACTACTTTGATATTTTCAAATGCACCCGCTTTTTCAATATCATTAATTTTTGTGTCTCCATATACAGTTACTTTTAGAGCACCAAAATTTACTTTCGCATCTATAACACCATCCAGGTGCTGCAAGTTCTTTTCGAACTTATTTGCACAGCCTGCTCAAGAAATATTAGATACCCGATATACTTGTTTTTTTGCTTCAGCCACGGTTTTTCACCTCCGTATGATGTGTAAAGGCAAGCTTGATCAGCTGCGTCACGTGGTCATCATCCAGTGAATAATAGACCAATTTGCCCCGTTTTTCATATTTGGCCAAACCGAGGTTATGAAGAAGTCGAAGATGATGAGATGTTGTTGCAGTAGTGGCTCCAACAATGTTTGCTACATCACACACACACAGTTCCTCCTCAAGAGTAAGAGCATATGCTATTTTTATCCGTGTTTCATCCGCTAACGCTTTAAAGATTGAAGCAACGTCCTTTATTGGCTGCTCCGTTAGCAGCGACTTAACTTTAGAAACTGTTGCTTCATGGACACAATTAATTTCACAAACATCCTTTGTCTTCACCATTTCCACCTCGATTTTATTCAAATGTTTATTTGACTATTAGTATATGTGCGGCTGCGAGAACGGTCAAATAAAAGTTTGAATTTTAATTGTTTTCTAGTATTTGTGTGCGAAATCTTGCTCCCTTATAATAAAATTAAAATATTGGAGGTTGAAATGATGCAGGACAACGAAAAAGAAGAATTAATGCACGATCTGGATAAGGAAACATTATTCTTAGTATCCCAAACCTTCAAAGCCCTATCGGATCCCACCCGCCTTCGAATTTTACATATGCTTTCCAAAGGTGAGCATTCAGTTAATGATATCGCAGAAAAGCTGAATCTGTTACAAAGTACCGTTTCGCACCAACTCCGTTTCCTAAAGAACCTTCGTCTTGTTAAAACTAGAAGGGAAGGTACGACTATCTTTTATTCACATGATGATGAACATGTAATGGATGTGCTGGAGCAGACCATTGAGCATTGCCAGCATACATAATAGAAAAAAGCAGAAGAAATATAGAAAATAACCATCCTCCAGCATGCTGACGAAAGACATTTACAAAGGGCTTATTGTTCACTCTTTTGCTTTTCATAATTGACCTGCTAAACCTCGGGATAAGATGAAACATAACTTGCTCGCGTGCGTTACTTCGGTTCTAGTCTTAACAGCAGCAGGCTGTGCAAAAAAGGTTTCTGAACCGTGAAGGAGCCGGTTATTGATAAGAAGCAACCACCTCCTGGGATTGTAGAGGGAAGCATGGAAGGAAAAATAACAGAGGGTAAACATAACTAAGCGGAAATAATTCATTCTCTTTTCGTTAAAAGACAGAATGAAATCAATCTTTCACATTTCCAAATGAATTGTCCTACGATGACTCTTTCCAAAGATGGAAAAAAGTTGAACCATATTTACTAAAAAGGACGATCATTCCTTGAAGCCGTCCTTTATCCTTTGAACTTTATATCCTGTCTGCTGGAGCAAGAGAACAGGCAAACGTTCCTTTTTCAATTTGAATGGTCGCGTGCTCGATTGCAAACCGATCATGCAACTCTTTTGTAGCACGTTGTATGATCTCGTCGTTGTCATCAATTTCTGTTCGTACAAGGTGAACTGTTAAGGCAACTTCAGTTGTGCTCATAGCCCATACATGCAGGTCGTGAACCTCGATAACGGAAGGGAGTCTTTCAAGATAGGTTTTTATTTTATTCAGGTCTATCCCTTCAGGAACAGCATCTAATGATAAATTCACTGATTCAAGGAGCAATCCCCAGGTTCCTAAGAGAATTACTACAGCTATACCAAGACTAACGATTGGGTCTAGCCACTGCCATCCTGTCCACATAATGATAAACCCAGCAATGACTACTCCAAGAGATACTAAAGCATCAGCAGCCATATGCATAAATGCCCCTCTAATGTTTAAATCATTCTTTCTTCCTGCCATAAACAAGAATGCCGTCAGACCATTGATCACAATACCTATAAGTGCAACAATTATGACAGTTTTACCGGCGACAGGGGCAGGAGATGAAAAGCGTTGAATTGCTTCCCAGGCAATGGCCCCTATAGCGACAAATAAGAAAATAGCATTAAACAGTGCTGCCATTATAGAACTTCTTTTTAATCCATATGTTCTCTTGTTAGTCGGTGCTTTTGTACCTAGCCATACAGCAATCCAGGCAAAGATCAAACCTAAAACATCACTAAGATTATGGCCGGCGTCAGCCAGCAGCGCAAGAGAATCTCCGAGAATTCCGTATATTACTTCAATGACAATAAAGATGGTGTTTAATCCAATTCCGAAAGCAAATGCAAACCCATAATTTGCAGGTTCATGATGGTGGTGACCACCATGACTATGGCCGTGACTGTGTGAATGCGCCATTTTCTCACCTCTTATATGAATATGTGTTCATATATGTATTTTATTAGATGATGACTAGTTTTGCCACTCTTTTTTTACCCTTCTGTGTATACTTAATTCTAAATTAGGGTACCCAAATTAAAAAAAGTCCTGAACGGACTGTTAAACTGCCTGGGCAGGCGCGGTTTCGCATACCTATTATTATTTTTCACCTGCTGATTTCTTATTTTTTTATTGGATAATTATAGTAATTTCACTTAAATTCCATATGTACCGATCCCTGTTTTTGTTATGATAAAGATACGATTCTCAGGTAGAAGGAGGGTATGTATGACTTTAGAAGGCAGGATTGAAGAATTAGAACGTAAGATTGAGAGGCTGGAGCATCAAGTATACATCCTATCTGGAAAAGGGGAACAGCCTATCACTAAGGCCACACCCATTATAAAACCAGCAGCCGATAAGCTTTGGCATGATAAGACCAAAGCTGCTGCAAAACAGCCAAGGCAACAGGTAAAACCTTCAGCATCGGTTTCGAACGAACCGGTAGATTATGAAAAGTTGCTTACTCAAGTCTGGCTTCCGAGAATTTTTATATTTGTTTTGTTAATTGGTTTGGTATGGGGATTTAAAGCAGCTTCTGATTACGGATTCATCAACCCTGCTGTTAAATGTATTGCAGGATTCTTAATTTCCTTCTTATTAATCTGGCTTGGCCTAAACCAATTGAAGCACCAGAGGGATAGACTCGGACAGGTCTTGCTCGGAGGGTCAATATCCTTATTGATGCTTACTACTTTTGCTATGACCAACCTGTATGGAATGGTATCCTCAAATACCGCATTCTTGTTACATGTAATTTGGATTATGCTGGGCATTTACTTCACCCAAAAGTTTCGATCAGAAGCACTTGCTATTCTCAATGTTATTGGAGGATTTCTAGTTCCTTTCCTTATTGGGAGCAGATCAGGAAATATAGTGTTATTCACAGCTTATGAAACTCTCCTTTATCTCACCTTCCTGTATTTGTCGATCTCATTCAAATATGTGAAACTATACTTTACGTCTGCCATTTTACTTAATTTAGTACTAGCCTTTTACAGTATGATCGCCCTATTTGCTGGTGCAGAGCATGCGATTCTGACGTGTGCCATTATGATACAGCATGCCTTTTTAGCTGCGGCCTTTTTATCGCACAATGAATTTATGAAGCAGCAGGCTGGAACTGTCTTTGCCAGCTTCGCTGTCACTTATGCCTGGGTTCGTTTTGGATTCAGTGAACAAGGAATCACAGTTTTCCTTGTACTAGCTATGGCTGTTTATATAGGCGTGTCCATATATGCATATTATAAAAAGCTCCAGTATCAATGGACTGTCTCTTCCATTCTTTCGATACTAGCATTATTTTTCTTGATTTACCACGTCTTTGCTGAACCATTTATACCGTTAGTTCTATTGATGGAGGGAACATTGGCCGTATATCTGGGGCAGAAGCTTCGAACAAGGCTTCATCAAATTACAGGATATATCATATTTTTCATTGGTACATTCATGACTTTAACTGCAGACATCCCTGAAGTCTTATCAATAGAAACGATGTCATGGATTGCGTTTTTCTCCGCCTTTTTGTTTCTCTGGAGTGCCGTTGTTAGAGACCAGCCATTAAAACAAGATGATAAACAGGTTCTTTCTGTTGCGGCTGCGCTAGTTTTGACACTACTAGGGCTTTACTTTTTAACCATGGAAACGATTCTGCTAACACAAGATCTAACCATTAATTCACAGCACCTGATCCTTTCCGCTGTATGGTGTTTATATGCTCTGGCGGTAATTGCCTACGGTTTCTTAAAAGGCTTGAAGATAGCCAGGTATACGGGGATCGGCCTTTTACTTCTGACTTTATTGAAGCTCCTCTTCTTCGATATTCCAAGTGTCTCAATGCTTGTTCGTGCTATTTTATTTATGGGATTGGGCTCAATCGGTTTACTGGTTTCTAGAATTTTTTATAAAAAGTAAAGAAAGGCACGGCTTTCTGCCGTGCCTTCCCTTATTGACGTTATAGTCAATTTTGCTGATCCGGATGATGATGCTTCCAATTGTTCTTTTCGGACATATGCCTTGGCATAAATCCTTCTTTTTCAAGCATGCTGTAATGTTCGTCCATACGATTGATGATTCGTTGCCCTTTTTCCTCAGTCAGCACTCCAAATTCGATGTACTTTGAGATTAAGCGTTTCTTTTCAGTCAAAATATTTTTGTGGATGACCGACAGTTCTTCCTTCTGCTGCTGAGTCAGCTTCACCTCATCTGTATTCACTATTTCTGTTTCTGCATTTACAGTTGTAAGACCACCTGTCCCTAAAAGAACGAGAACAGCCATGATTAAAATGTGCTTCACTTTTTTCATAAAATATTCCTCCTTTGGAAGTAGTATGAGAAAAAAGTTCCACATTATTCGTCTAATCATGGATTTCCTGAAAACTTATTCGGGTGAATCATTGGTATACCAATAATAGATTAAGCAATCGTCCAGCTTGAATATCTAACTTTATTACCACTTTACCCTGCGAACAAATTCTCATTCTTCCAAAATGTTTGGAGGAAATTAGTATACTTATATTGAAAAAGATATAGAAGTGAAAAAGACACTCTATTATCGAGTGCCTTCTTTATCTATAGGATAATTATCTGAATCGGGGGAAACCATTCCACCAGCGCCTGCGGTAAGTACATCCGGATCAGCATTTTTGGGCTGATTTGGAAGAGATCCTTTGTCATATGGCCGGCTGTTTAGATTGCCTGAAGTCTCCCCAGTCCCTGTTTCAGTTATTGCAGCTACTTGAAATCCGGTGTCTTTTAAATGTTCCTTCAATTGTGTGAAAACATCTACTTTACCTTCTTGAAAGGAACTTTCATCATACTTTATTTCAACTTGAATGGATTTCATGCTGTCGCCTCCTTATATATATTTGTATTCTTCATTTTCCCTTTCCGTATGGAAGTGAAACACACATTATACAAAGCGGGTGAATTTATGATTAATAGAGAATTGGTAGAATCCAGTCATTTTACTATTGATAAACTGGGGGAAGGAATTTTTGCAGCAATAGCGAAAGGCGGCGGTGGAGCAGTTTCGAATGCCGGTATTATTGATTTAGGAGATAAGACGCTGATCTTTGATACGTTTAATTCCCATCATGCTGCCCTTGATTTAGCCGAAACTGCCGAAAAACTTACAAACAAGCCCGTCTCGTTTGTCATTAATAGCCATTGGCACGGAGATCATATCAGAGGGAATCAATGCTTTCGTGGAGCACCCATCATAGCTTCACTGGCTACGAGAACTAAAATGATTGAAACTCATCCTGAGAGAATTTCTGATCAAAAGGCAAAAATTCCACAGCTGCTGGCTCACATTGAAAAGCTGGAAAAGGAATGTAAAACAGAGCAAGATTCAGCTAAGGCTAAAAAATTGCGTATTCAGCTGGATTTTTTAAAAGAGATTGAAAGCTCACTTCCTAAACTTGAGTTTACCCCGCCAAACATAACATTTGAACAGAGAATGATTTTTTCCGGTGAATCAAAGACCGCTATTCTGCAAACGTATGGCGGCGGTCATACGGTATGTGATGCCTTTCTCTATCTGCCTGACGAAAAAATCCTCTTTGCAGGAGATTTAGTACAGGTTCAAAATCATCCATTACTTTCCGACGGCAGCCCCGATGTTTGGCTGGCCATTCTTCAGAAACTTAGGAATTTAGAAGTTCACCATGTGGTCCCAGGACATGGTCCAGTTGGTACCTCCTCAGCTATTGAAAATATCAGGCATTACATAGCATCCGCATTTGAATTAGCAGTATTTTCAGCTGAAAAGGGTAAAGACCTGCAGTGTGTTGAAATTCCTGGTCCCTTTCAAGACTGGGAGGCTGGAGACCTATTCTACAAGAACCTTGAATTCTTACAGCGGAAAAACCTCCATCATGGTCTAAGATAATAGAGCAGCCCTTCTTCGGAAGGGCTGCAGCAATGTTAGTACCTGTCAGAATAGATGGTTTCAAGTTCTTTCCGCAGCTGGAATTTGAGAACCTTTCCGCTGGCATTACGCGGCAGGACATCTACAAACACATACCTTCTCGGCCTTTTAAAATTTGCCAGCCTGCTGCTGCTTTTACAGAATTCATCTAATTCTTCCTCTGTAAGGGCGTCATTCTTCTTCACAACAATCGCTGTTACCGATTCACCCCAGCGGTCATGCGGTTCTCCAATAACGGCTGCATCCAATACACCTTCATGCTCATATAAAGTGTCTTCAACTTCACGGGGATAAATATTCTCGCCTCCGCTGATGATCATGTCATCGACTCTATCCTTTACATAGAGGAAGCCATCTTCATCCAGGTAACCGATATCTCCAGAATGATACCAGCCCTTATACAAAGCCTTTTGTGCAGCTTCTTCCCTTTTGTAGTATCCCTTCATCATACACGGGCCTTGAACAATAATTTCCCCTGGTTCATATGGAGGCAGAATGTCATCCGGCTCAGAAGGCCCTTCTTCATTCGGCTTCACAATCCGTATGTCATGATTTAAGGCAGCCTGGCCTGCAGAACCTGCTTTTCGTATTTGGTCGTCGTTCGACAGAAACGTGATGGCTGGCCCCATTTCTGTCATCCCGTATGCCTGCACAAGATCGGCACCGAGCTTTTCCCGGCAGGTTCTTACAAGAGCGGGTGCCATAGGGGCCGCACCATACAGCCCCAGCCTGAGGGATGAAACATCATATTCACTTAAGTTTTCTTGAAGCATCATATTCCACATGGTAGGAGCTGCAAATAAGATTGATATTTTTTCCGATTCAATCAATTGAAGGACTTTCCTGGGATTAAATTGATGCAGCACGACACTGCTTGCTCCTGCATGCACCCTCGGCAGAAAGGCACAATGCAGCTCAGCGCAGTGAAACATAGGTGCCGTTATTAATCCCCGATCCTTGGAAGTTATGCCAGTAGCTGTAATACATAATAAACTTTGTTCAGCCATATCCCGATGAGAATGCATCACACCCTTTGGTCTCCCTGTCGTACCACTGGTATACATAATTGCGTATAGGTCCGTTTCATTCACTTCAATGGAAACAGGAGCGCTTGGCGCTAAAGCCTTTTTGTCGTAGTAATTCTGTGCGAATGCTGGTGTCCGTTCGTCTATGAACCAGAATGAAATATGGGGGAACCTATTTTCAATAGAAGCAATGACTGGTTGTGTTGCCTCTTCAAATAACACGATTTTAGGCTGGGCATCCTCTAAAATAAAGGCTGTTTCTTCTGAGGTGAGGCGAAAGTTAATCGGGTTAAACACGGCACCGATCTTAGCGCAGGCAAAATAAGCAGTTGCCAGCTCCCCTGTGTTAAATAGATAGGTAGAAATTAGATCGCCCTTTTTTACCCCGGCAGCAAGGAATGCATTGGCTAATGCATCTACTTCATCCTGCCATTCTTTATAGGTCAGCCGTTTATTTTTTCGCACATCATACAGCGCTTCCCGGTGAGGGTATTTCTTTACGGTTAAGTCAAAAATATGTCCGATCGTAACTCCCATACTCATAACCTCCCAAAATGTTTTATGGTAAAACTGGTATACCTAAAACGCCAGACAAGCTCCTCTTATTCTCCCACTATTCTTTCAATGATGGTGGCATTTGCCATCCCATGCCCCTCGCACATCGTCTGAAGGCCGTACTTACCGTTTATCCGCTCCAATTCATGGATCATGGAAACCATAAGTCTGGCACCGCTCGCACCCAGTGGATGTCCAAGCGCTATTGCCCCGCCATTGGGATTAAGTCTGCGGGGATCAGCACCTGTTTCCTCGAGCCAGGCCATAGGAACGGATGCAAAAGCTTCATTGACTTCAAAAACATCGATATCTGAAAGAGAAAGGCCGGACTTTTCAAGTGCTTTTTTGGTAGCCGGTATCGGCCCGGTCAGCATCATAGTGGGATCTGAACCAACTACAACCCGGGTATGAATTTTAAATCTCGGTTTAAGTCCCAGTTCCTCCGCTTTTTCTCGGGACATGATCAATAAGCAGGCTGCACCATCACTTATTTGAGAGGAATTTCCAGCCGTAACCACACCCTCTTCCATGAAAGCTGGTCTTAAGCTGGCTAATGCCTGTAAAGAGCTATCCTTCCTTGGCCCGGAGTCCTCCCGGATGATTTCGCCGGTTCCATCCTCGAGCTTTATTTCAATCGGGAATGTCTCTTTCTCAAAATATCCCTGTTCCTGAGCGTGCAGCGCCTTCTGGTGGCTGTGAAGGGCAAAGATATCCAGTTCTTCCCTTGAAAAGTCATAGTGGTCGGCAATCCTTTCAGCGGAAAGCCCCTGATGAATCACTTCATATTTTTCCGTATACGCGGATGAGGGCCTGGCTCCCTGGTAATTGGAACCAATCGGAATACGTGACATACTTTCTACCCCACCGGCAATCACTATATCCATATCACCTGAAAGAATGGCCTGTGCCGCAAAATGGACCGCCTGCTGGCTGGACCCGCACTGCCTGTCAATAGTGGTTCCAGGAACTTCAATCGGCAGGCCTGCCATCAGGGAGGCGACCCGGGCTATGTCACCCGCCTGTTCTCCTACCTGGGAAACGCAGCCCATGATCACATCTTCAACCAATGATGGATCAATCTGTGTACGGTGAATCAACTCCTTCAGAGTAAGCGCTAACAATTCATCCGGACGTATATCCTTAAGGGACCCTTTTTTTCTGCCAACAGGTGTCCTGACTCCTTCTACAATTACGGCTTCCCTCATAGTTATTCCCCCTATATCTATAAACCTAGATTTTTAGCAATAATGAGCTTCATGATTTCATTGGTTCCTGCATAAATACATGCTGCCGGTATGTCACGATACCTTCTGGCAATCTCATATTCTTCCATGTAGCCATATCCGCCGTGGAGCTGCATACATACGGAGGCCGTCTGCTTCGCCATTTCTGTTAATTTCCATTTAGCCATAGAAACCTTTGTTACAATATTTTCTCCCTTCAGATGATCGGCAATTAAAGAATCTAAAAAGGTACGGCCGATTTCAATTTCAGTGGCCATCTCAGCAATTTTAAACTGATTATGCTGAAAGGAACTGATTTTCTTGCCAAAAGCTTCCCGGGATTTTACATAATCAATGGTCATCCGCAGCATTTCTTCAGATGCCGTTTGTGCCGCAATGGCGACAACCAGCCTCTCCTGCTGTAATTTCTCCATCATATAAGAAAAACCCATTCCCTCTTGGCCAATTAAATGGTTCACAGGAACCCTGCATTCTTCGAAAATTAATTCTGCCGTATCCTGCGAATGTAGTCCTATCTTGTTTAGCTTCCTCCCCCTTGTAAAGCCCTCCTGATTTCTTTCGACTGCGATCAGGCTGATTCCTTTATGACGTGGAACGGCATGAGTATCTGTCTTACAGGCTACGATTACCAGATCAGCATGGATTCCATTCGTAATAAACGTTTTTTGTCCATTCAGAACATAATAATCTCCATCTCTTTTTGCGGTCGCAGCTATCCCGGCAAGGTCAGATCCAGCTCCGGGCTCAGTCATCGCAATCGCTGTGATGATATCTCCGGAAAGGCATCCTGGCAGCCACCTTTGCTTCTGCTCCTCGGTCCCATAGGCAGTTATATACGGAACTACAATATCGTTATGTAAACTGATTCCTACGAGTCCCGAACCCACCCGTTCCAGTTCTTCATTGATCACCACTGAATAACCCCAGTCCGTCCCGCTCCCCCCGTATCTTTCTTCAACATCTGGACAAAGAAAGCCCTCGCTGCCAAGCTTTAACCAGAAGTCCCTTGGGATCATCCTGTTTTCCTCCCAGGTCCTGTAAAAAGGAAGGGCTTCTTTTTCTAAAAATTTCCGGAATGAACGCCTGAACATTTGATGTTCATCATGAATGTACGGATGCATAGAGAGTAGTCTCCTTCTTTTAAGTTTTGATTCTTTAATATGGCTGCATACGGATTGCTCCGTCCAATCTTATAACCTCTCCGTTCAACATCGTGTTTTCTATGATAGATTCTACCATTTTTGCAAACTCAGAAGGCCGGCCGAGCCGTGATGGAAAAGGAACCGTCTTTCCTAACGATTCTCTAGCTTCCTCAGGCAGTGTTTCAAACATTGGGGTATAAAATAAGCCTGGAGCTATAGCCATCACTCTAATACCGGCAGACGCAAATTCCCTGGCAAGCGGAAGAGTCATGCCTACTATACCGCCTTTTGAAGCACTGTAAGCGGCTTGTCCCACCTGGCCTTCGAAGGCTGCCACTGATGCGGTATTAATAATGACACCTCTTTCCTGTTCATCGTTTGGCTCGTTTTCTGCCATACATGCAGCAGCCAGTCTCAGCACATTAAAGCTTCCTATTAAATTAACCTGAATCACTTTTGAAAAGGATTCTAAATCATGTATCCCTTTTTTACCTAGTACCTTTCTTCCGATGACAATGCCTGCACAATTGACAACTGTATTTATACTGCCAAACGCAGTGATTGCTGTGTTTAAGGACGATGTTACCTGTTCTTCACAAGTAACGTCGGTCTCCAGGTACAATACACGTTCTCCTAATTCCTCAGCCAGCTTTTCGCCGCGTTCCTTTGAGCGATCAAGGATGACAGCCTTTCCTCCTTGAGCCGCTAAATGTTTTACAGCCGCTTCTCCTAACCCGGAAGCTCCGCCTGTAACAACAGCGACACAATCTTGAATATTCATAGAATCCTCCTCCGACTACTAACTTTTTAAAAATGTGCGAGTGAAGACAATATAGGCAGGATGTAATTCGTTATATGATTCATATGTATGGGGTACTTTGAGAACTATGCCTCTATGATGCGGAAAAATCGCTGGGTAGATCTAAGGTGAGGGAAAAACTAGTAAATTTCTGAAAAGTCTTACTATTATAGTACCAAATTTGAAGATCTTTAGGCTACTTTTTGGTTATAGAATCCATGTCTTGTGTTCAGCCCGAATTTTAAAATCTCTTTTTACTGTACTGATATACGCGAATCGCCCCAGCCTGGCGTGATCATGTTTCCTGTACGGTACAGCCCAGCCCTTGGGATGGCCGTGCCCAAAATCAATCCAAGCCAGCCATTATCCGGAGGAATTCCGTACGTCAATCATCCAACAGCATAATCAGTAAGAGAAAAGCATAAGGGCTGGTGGATAAGCATAAAGCTCCATACATAAGCATAGGAAGAAGGCAGATAATCATAAACATGGTAAACCTAAGCATAAAACTAAGAAACATAAGCATAAGCCTTTAACTTATAAGCATATCTCCTTAAAAGGTAAGCATAAACCCTATTTTGTGTTTCTAAATCCTTTACATTTAATAAAAACTTCTTCCAAAAATCCTGTTTTTCCAGAGCTGGGAGTCAGTTTGAAAAAAAGGTACCAAATTCTGCATCCATCCACAAAAAATACTTGTTATTAGATAAAAATGAACCATAAATTCCCCGTGCTTTTTCGCAGTCGTGCGGCATCATATATTCAAACGCCAGTGGAAAAAAAATAAATCCGCTTTCCTTTTTAAAAAACGGACTTCTCGTAACTAAAACCATGTATTTTCTCCACATTCTGAACAGTCCCAATTAGAACTGTCATTCGAGCTTATTTCTTTTTTTCTTGGTACTAGTGATTTTATCCCAGGTTTTGCCGCTGTTTTTTGAAACAAAGATTTCATTTTTATAAGTAGCTGCTGCTATTTCTTTGTTATTCTTTGGATGGATTGATAGGTAAAGGATCGGGTTGTTTGCAGAAACGGCAGGAAGAGCCGATAGGTCCGTTTTGCTCTTTGTTTTTAAATCTAGAACATGCAGAGCCTGCTTGTCCTCCACTAATTCAGAGTAAATGATCGTATCCATTCCGAATATCATTGCAGTTACAGGACCTGCTGTCGGAAACAAAGTGAAGCTGTCACCATAATCGCTGGATAAAAATATCCCTTCCTTTGCATACAAAGCAAAGCTGCTGCCCTGTTCAGGGTGTACAGCCATTCCGCCAAGCTGCCTGGATGTAAGTCCTTTAAGCTTACTTTTGATCCAGGTCTTTCCTTTATCCTTTGTATAAAGTATACCGCCTTCCTTTTGGCTCAACATATATAAAACCTGATTATTATATCCGGCTCCAAGCTGTGGGAAAGACTGGTCTTCAGTGGAAGGTATTGTCTTTAAGCTTCTTCCCTCATCTTTACCTTTTACAATACCTAACGCTTTCTTGCTCTCAGCGCTTGAATTTCCGCTGGCATAAAACCCATCGGAAACTGCTTGAAAAGATAGATAATCGTTTTTATTCCTCGTTGCTGCATACCATGCTGAATCTTGATATTTATGTATTCCATTTACGGAAGCTGCATAGAGAATTCCTTTATCCCCTATATAACCCAGTCCTCTAATTTCCTTGATCGCACTCGAGCTTTCCTTTTTAAAATAGGGCTGAGTGCTTGTCTTATTCTGGCACCCTGCCAGAATCAACAGCAAGCAAAAGAGCATAACAATGGCTATCTTACTAAATTTCATGGTGTATCCTCCTATTTGTGACGGTCCCTTAATCATACTATAACTCTTATCTCCTATCATCCTTTCATCCTAATAGGGGGGGAGATCATGTTTAAAATAAAATAGCACCAGCCATGGATGCTGGTGAAAAGAAATTACCCTGCTAGAATTAATACTACATTACCCGACGGGTCAGCCGTTCTGATAAAACCATCTTCCATGACATATTCGGCACCAATTGAATGAAGTCTAGCTGCCATTTCATCAAGATCTGAGTTTCCGGCAACTTCTATCGTATAGTGTTTTAGTCCAAGAGAATCCAGGGGCGGGTGGGGCGCGCCAATACCAGCCCAGACGTTCAAGCCCAGGTGGTGGTGATACCCTCCCGCTGAAACAAATAGCGCAGATTCAGCCATTTTAATGGTTTTCTCGAAGCCGATTCCATCGATATAAAAGTTCTCGGCTGCTATAAGATTATCAACATGTAAATGGATATGGCCGATTACTGTTTCATCCGGAAGTCCCGCCCATCCTCCATTTGATGCCTCTGCCAGCACTCCTTCAGCATCCATAGCCATCGTAATGGCCTTATATTCACCGTTTTGTGTCTTTTCCCATTGCTCCCGTGGACGATCTGCATATATTTCAATCCCGTTTCCATCTGGATCAGCCAGATAAACTGCTTCACTAAAGCCGTGGTCAGAAGCACCCTGCAAGGGATATCCCACTTGAAGCAGGTGGAGTAAAGACTGCCCCAGGCTTGCACGGTTTGGCACAAGAATCGCAAAGTGATAGAGCCCTGTGGTCCTTTCGGGTTTCACCTTTGCATCCTCCCTTTCTTCGAGGATGACTAAAGGTGTTTTTCCATTTGCAGTTAAAGACACTGTACTTCCATCCCGTACCAGCTCCTTAAATCCTATTTTATTCAAATAAAAATCGCATGACTCCTCTAAATTTGAAACTATTAAATGTACAAGGCCTATATGTGTTTTAGGATCCATAATTTTCACCACTGCAATCCCCCTTCAATGTAATGAGCAAAGTTACATTTGTGATACATTTTTTCACTACTCTAACTTGTTTCAACTATCCGACGAGCTGCTCAAGATAGACAGACCCTAATTCACGCTATTGTTAAAAATACTTAATACCTTCTGGACATAGTCTCCAACCGGGTAATCTTGGTTCGTTTTTTCGTGAACCTGAAAGAGTTTTTCCTTAACTACCTCAATAGCCCGATAAATATTAGAAGTGATATATTTTTTCATTAAGATTTTCGGGAGTGCGGCTCCTCCAGCTCCGGTCCTTACAGTAACCAGCCCTGCTTTTTTCAGCATGCCTAACATTCTTATACTCCCAGCTATCCATTCGGACGCACTAAACCAGTTATTTTCCAGAAAAATTAGAGATAGGATAGGAACAGATACACAAAAAACGGCTGCTTATCGTCAACTTGGTACCTCGCTCGCTAACCCATCAGTTGTAACCATTATAGTTACAACTTTGCTGAAATGTCAAAGCTTTTACCAGCACCAAAAAGACCCATATTCGATATGGGTCCTGCTTTTTTCATAAGTCTTCCCTGTATAGGGGCATGCTCATACAGCGTGGGCCGCCACGCCCGCGGGCAAGCTCAGAGCTTAAAACTTCTATTACTTCTAATCCATAGGATCGGAGAGTTTCATTTGACATATAATTCCGGTCATACGTAACCACAACTCCCGGAGCTATGGCGAGGGTATTTGACCCATCATTCCACTGTTCCCTTGCTGCAGCAATCGGGTCTCCACCGCCGCAGGGAATGAGAACAAGATCCTTTACCTGCAGCACTTCCTTTAGAACGTCTAACAAATTATCCCGCCGTGTAACCTTTAATCCGCTATCATTTTCCGGTTCGATCATGTAAATATCCATTTTCCCCTCTGGACCTAGAATAGCAGGGTGTATGGTAAATTTATCTTTGTCGACCATGGTGAAAACCGTATCCAGATGCATGAATGCCCTAGTTTTTGGGATTTCAATTGCAACGACCTTTTGTACCGCCCTATTCCTGGAAAATAAGCTCTGCGCTATTTCTTCGATGGCTTTACGTGAAGTCCGGTCGCTGATCCCAATCGCTACTACTTCTTTACTCAGGACAAGCATATCGCCGCCTTCAAGAGAATGCACTCTGTCTCTGTTGTACCAAACAGGAACATGGGAGGAACTAAATCGAGGGTGGTATTTCATAATATAGTGCATAAATAAAGACTCTCTCTGTCTCGCTGCCCGATTCATTTTATTGATGGAAATACCGTTGCCAATTACGGCTGCCGGATCTCTGGTAAAGTATAAATTAGGCATAGGATCAAGACAAAACGGATATGTTTCATCCAGCCTATCATATAAAGATCTTTGGATTTTACCTTCTACGGCCGTCTTTAACATTCCATTCATTACCTGCCGGATAAGCCTTTCCGGAGACAAATCCTCCAAATAATCCCTCATCTGAAAATGTGCTGTCCCGTTACCAGCACAGCTCTCTTTTACAATATCCTCTATGAATTCCAATCGAATCTGTTGATCTTTGACTGCTGCAGCAGCTAGTTCATCTAAATAAACGACTTCAACGCCTCTTTGCTTAAGGGCATCTGCAAAGAAATCATGTTCCTTTTGAATAGCCGGTAAATAGGGAATATCGTCGAATAACAATTTTTCCAGATAATCCGGAATCAAATATTCAATTTCCCCTCCTGGACGCTGAAGCAGAACCGTTTTCAGCGTTCCAATCTCCGAAGTTATGTTTAATGGATGCCGCTTCATTGAACAATCCGCTAATGCAGCTCTCTCTATCTCTCTATCTTCAGACGTAACATTCAGCAAGTTGCTCATGTACAATTTCCCTCACTTTACATTAATGGGTGTATTACCAAGTACCCTATGCTTGAAGGTTTGTAACCTTGGGTGATACCGGCCATGTATTTTAAGAGATGCTGATGTCAGGCGGCGGTTGCTAGAAGATTGTCAATACTATGAACTAAGGGGGAGGGATTTGGAAAAAGATTGAGGACCAAATTTATGGATTGCGGGCAGAGGTTTGGCACTTGGGAGTGGATTTTTCTGACCTGTTGGCCTTGCCGTTCTCCAGTTTCTTATAGCTGCTATTAGAAAGAATAATCTCAGCTAAAAAGTGTATATTTTTCCTTGAAATAAGTTCGAAAGTAACCATGATTGCCCTTCCTCAAAGACATTATATATTCGTAAATTGTTTGGTATCAATAAAAAGCTACAGTAGCACCAACCCATACATAAATTACTCCATCGGTAGCACTATATGGAATGGAGGTGTATCCGAATGGAACCGAAAAACCCTGGAAGCCCAGATCTTCCTGACTTTGACCAGCTAAATGACCGCATTATTGCCGAGAGAAGGACTTCAGGCCCGATGCTGGTCATCAAAACCAATCTCGACCCTGACAATTCTACAGAGGATAACCCATATTATCAAAACAGGGAACTTACAGAAACAAAGGAGTTCAGGAAGTATTTCGAAGACGATAGTTACGAATAACAGGCAAAAAACCTGCCGCTTAAGATAAGCAGCAGGTTTTCACTTTACCTATATTTATTTATTTAACGCCTACAGCATCAAATGCTTTATTAACCGTATTAACTTCCCCGCTTGCAGAACCGTATAAGTCTGCAGCCGCCTGAACTAAATCAGCCCGTGCTTTAGAGAAGGTTTCAGAAGCAGTAAAATAAGTGGTATTTGCCCGGTAGAAAATTCTACCGAGTTTCTCGACGCCGACTCCCTGTACGGATACCCCGTAATGGGTCCCGCCAGCAGCAATCAGGTAAGCTGCCTTGTTAATGATTCCGCTGTTGGTGTGTACCCCGCCGTTATCGGAAGTGCCTGTATAACGTTTTGAATAATGATCTGGATCTCCATATTTAGCTGGGTCGGACATAGAACGAAGTGCATCACCACCTTTAGATGGCGTATAGATATCTTCCCCTATATCATAATCCGCTTTGGAAGACTGTGTCCCAAACTCTACAACCGTTCCAAAAATATCAGAAACGGCTTCATTAAGGGCACCTGATTCGTTTTGATAAATCAGATCAGATTCAGTATCTGTGACCGCATGGGTCAATTCATGTGCAACCACATCAAGTCCGCCGGACAACGGGATAAAAGTCGTACCATCGCCATCTCCATAGACCATCTGAATCCCATTCCAGAATGCATTATTATAATTTCTTCCATAGTGTACAGATGACTTTAATGCCCCTCCCTTATTATCATAAGAGTTTCTGTTATAAGTATTTTTATAGAAATCATAAGTTACTCCTGCATAGGAATGGGCATCTACAGCGGCTCCGTCATACTTTGCATTGAATTGGTTATCAAGATCACCCCATAAAGAACCTGGTGTTCTCTGCGCATTTTTTGAATCGTACGTATATATTCCCCCGCCCCGGGTGTTATCCTGGAGATAATAAGTGCCGCCGGAATATGTAGTATTTAGGAAAACACCGCTATTACCTAAAACTCCTGTTCCGCTTCCAACAGAGTTTGTACCGGTTACTGGTTTTGCAGCGGCCTGGTGGATTTTATTAAACTTATTTAGAATCTGCCCGTTTTCTGCCGAAATAAAGTAATAATAATTGCCTGGTTCTGGATCTAAGAAGTTCAGATTAACTTGATAAGCATATTCCGTTTTATCCCCGTTAGAATAGACCACAAGCTTCGCGTCAGGCTGTTTCTCGTATACTGGCCTGAGTCCTAAATCCTGCTGGGCGGCCTGAATAGCATCGCCGGCTTTGATTCCTTTTGCGGATTTTCCTTTCAGTTTCGTTTCTAAATCAGTAACTACCTCTCCAGAGAAAACGGTAAGAACACCATCGTCCGCAACGGTCGCAGTCTGCATAGCCCCCCAAACCGGAACACCTTTAAATGTCTGCTGTAGCCGAAGTGCAGTTCCCAGACGATCCTTCTTCTCTTTAATCACTACAAAAGACTCTTCTGCAGCATTCTTTCCATATTTATATTGATCTTTATTTTTATTTAAATAGGAAAATACCACTTCGTTTGCTCTCTTACTGGATGGCTCTGTTAATTGACCAGATTTAAATTCTAGTGAATTCTTCGACTCATTATACTTCTCGACGCTTAATACATTTTTTGCTGCAAAAGCTTCCCCCTGTCCCAAACCGGTAACCAAAAGCCCCATAGATAAAACTGAACTCAACATAACCCTCTTCTTCATCCAAACCCCTCCATTGGTTAGACAAAAATCACATACAATGAAATGTATTAAAAACCTTTACGTATATGTTAGGTCTATTGATGCTATTTTCCTAACCTTTATAAAAAGTGCTTTTCCAGTGATTAGTGTCATGTTCAAATCCTTAAAATTGAGGCAATAATAGTGTCAGGTATACAGCTTCACCTCCGGAAAAATTAGTGAGAATTAGTCTGTATACTAAATATTACAAATATTCCAAATATTTAATATAGTCCGATACGATCATTTTTGTTTTACGGACGGGTTTGGATGCATTAAAATCCACGGACTGGAATATAGCTGGTTTTTAATCCGTGACTCTTATGAAGTTGAAAGTAATTCACTTGGCCCCTAAAAACGAGTCCTCAAGAATTCAGCTCTAAAGGGTTTTACTCTGCCATGAGGGTGAAATATAGAGTCTCCCTTTTCTTTTGTTCCTTCAGTCTAAGCCAAAAAAACTCCTGATCAAAAACCCCCGAATCTATTATCCGAGGGTTTCTCACGCACGCAAATACGGCTCAATATTTTGTTGAATAACTTTCATTTTGTCTGCGTTCTGGGTAAAGATTTGTTTGTTTTCTGCTTCCTGTGTTTGATAGGAGAGCATTTCCAGTTCTGCCTGTGTGCGTTTTATAAGAGCAAGAAGCAGCTGGCGCTCATTAGGATGAGACGGTTTTGTTTGATCGTCATATAAATCGGCAGATAGGTCACCGTACGTATTGACTTGGGCAAAGAATACTTGATCGATGGTGGTTCCGAGTTTTTTCAGCTCGGTTTTGACCCACTGAATGTTTTTTCCGGTTTTCGCAAGCGCTTCATATATAACCTGTCCATCCATGATGATGGTTTGCGGTTCTTTCTCATTCGGAAGGAAAAGATTAAGATCTTTCGCTGTAAGGGGCTGATTTTCTTTTTTTAGAAGGACGCTTAACTTCCCTTTCGGCTCTAGGATAGCATATTCCACATCCTTTATTTCAAATACGCCTTTATCCCGCAGTAAGGCAGCTAAATCTTCAATAGTGTATTTTTCTTTTTTTAAGCCCTTTTCTCTGATTTTGCCATCTTGAATAAAAACTGTATCTCTGCCTTCTATGACCGCCCGAAATTTTCTGCTTTTTAAGGTTAGAATATCCGAAATATAGGATATCGCACTAAAAACGAGAATGCCTGCGACGCCATGCATGATGTGCATATCTTCCCCCAGGATTACTTCTCCCGCAATGTCCCCCAGGGTGATTCCCGTGATGTATTCAAAAAAGGAGAGCTGGGAAATATGCTTTTTTCCAAGAATTTTAGTTACGACAAATAGTACGACAATAAAAATTAACGACCGGTACATTACGTCAAAAACGGTCACCGGAAACCCTCCTTCAGCTTGTTTTGTTCCGTTCTAAGGCGTATATTCTTTTTTGGATATCATGTTTAATCTGTCCAGCCTGTACCATTGCCTCATGCAATGCAATCTGTGCCTCCTCTTCCCTAGAACTGAGTGCAAAGATAGAAAGCTGTGCTTCTATACCTTTGATGGCAGCAAGTGTTTTTTTAATCTCGTTTAGTTCCGTCAACTTTTACTTCCCCTTTGAACTTTTTTGGGTTCCATTCCATCTTCTTAGTCTCTCAATTAACTAGGCGCTTATGTATGAAAATAATAAAAACAAACCCTTCTTCAGATTGAAGGGGAGGCTTAATGATATGCCGACTTTATGTTCTCATACAGTTAGTATGTTGGGTGATTACTGAAGGGCGCTGAGAAAGTTCTGATTCTCCGAATAGATCCATCAATCTAGAGAAGAGACAAACACCCTGTACTTTAAAGTGATTCAAAATTATTCCATCAAAAAAGATATTAAACGGTTTCCGAGTCTGTTCTATTATCCACAGCTGTAACCGCTATATGAACTGGTGATATATCAAGAATATATTGAAGAGGGACAGGCAGAAAAAGACCAATGGACAAGCCCTGAAAACCTCTTGACGTCCATGATTGTTCACCTTTTTCTTCTCCCTTACTTTTCCTTCATGCTGCATCCTTTATTTAAATATAAATACCGTAAAGATAGACAATATATAAAAAGCGGATCCCTTCATATGGATCCGCTTTTTATCTTATTATGAATTATTTCCACCAATCATCATATACGCTGATTGCATCATGACGCTTATGCTCGGAACGCAGGAAGTGACTTTCAATCTTTTCTTTCTCAGTCTGAGTCACTTCTTTTCCTTCTAGATAATCGTCAATTGCCTCATAGCTGACACCCAGTGCCGTTTCATCAGGCAGCTGGGGTTTATTTTCTTCAAGATCTGCGGTCGGCTTCTTTTTATAGAGATGCTCTGGACAGCCGAGGACCTTCAGCATTTCGCGACCCTGCCTCTTATTTAGGCGGTATAGCGGCATTAAGTCACACGCGCCATCACCATGTTTGGTATAAAAACCTGTGATCGCTTCTGCAGCATGATCGGTCCCCAAAACAATTCCACTTTCTGCAGCCGCTATACTATATTGTGCCTTCATCCGCTCCCTCGCCTTTTCATTGCCTTTCTGGAAGTCGGTCAGTTCAATTCCCGCTTGTTTTAAGGCAGAAACACTGGCGTCTACAGCACCTTTAATATTAACTGTGTAGACCTTTGCAGGCTTCATGAAATTAATCGCATCCTGTGCATCAGATTCATCCATCTGCTCTCCATAAGGAAGACGAACGGCAATGAACGAATATTTATCCTCACCAATTTCTTCATTTAATTCATCCACTGCCATCTGGGCCAGTTTACCGGCAAGTGTAGAATCCTGCCCGCCTGAGATACCAAGAACCATAGATTTAAGGAAAGAATATTTTGATAAGTATTCTTTCATAAAATCAATACTTCTCCTTATTTCTTCCTGGGGGTCAATGGTCGGTTTTACTTTTAACTCCTTAATAACACGTGCTTGCAAGTCCACAAAAATCCTCTCCTAACATGATCTGCTTACTGCTATATCGATAGTATACCTCTAAGTTTACCATTAATAAAAATATCTGTTACTTTTGATTCCCTGAAAAACCCTTGCTAAACCATACAAGAGAATTTAGAGCTGGCCTCTAAAACTGAGATATGGCACAACTAGAGTAGTCTGAATAATACTACAAAAAAATAGCTGCCATGCTCATATTTTTCTAGTTTTAGGGCATAATGCTAGAAAATATACTAGGAGGAGCTTTTATGTACTTTTGTTTATCATGCGGATTGGTATTATTCGAGGAGGAGGCGGTCTCGCGGGAGGATCAAGTGAAACTGTGCCTAGATTGCTATACGGAATACGAAGAGGATGCCTTTCCGTTCTTTTATGATTGAAAGCAAGGCTAAGAGGATGGCTTGCAAGCCCACCCAGGCTTAAGTCATCCTCTTTTGTTAGGATCATACATTTTCACTGATGAAGGAATCACTCTATTTCTGCTGGATTTCTTACGTTCTTTTGTATTTTTCTTTTCCCCTTCAGTCTTTTTCTTCTCACCGTCTGCCCTCTTCTTTTTATCTTTTTTACCGTCTGTCAGCCCTTCCAATTTCTTAACTGCTATATCGAATTCCTTCTCTGTCATTTGTTTTGTCGCTAACATTGAACATAGTAGGGCATACGCTATTGCAGTTGTATCAACCTGGACGTTTAAGTTTACATCCACATCGGAATTTCCACTATGGCTGACTTGTGATTGGGCATTGGTGTGAATGTCCTGGATGAACTCTGCCTGCTGGCTGTTATCGTTGTCACTGTCTTGTCGGTTCCTGCTATCTGTTACCTGATCCAATCTGTTCTCTGAACTGCTTTTCTGATCCTGGCTGGTATTAATTTCGAAGTTTATCCGGTTTTGGCTTACATTGGCACTGTTTCCATGATCGTCTGGCCTGTGGTCATCTGGTACATTGTCGTCTGGATGGTGATGTTGAATTTCGCCAAAACGATTCTTGCCCCAGCCCTCGCCATGAGTACCGTGAGAAAATCTTCCGTAGTTCGCTGGTCTTCTGAACGGAAAGAAGAATCCTCTCTGGTTATAGTTTTCCATAACCTTCTCTCCCATTATATAGTGGTTTAGGCGGGATAAGGTAGCCCTCTCCCGCCTGAAGTAAGATTAGTCCTGCTCTTGATCCTGATTTTGATCCTGGTCTTGATCTGATTCTGCATCAGAATCTGCTCTAGACCTTACCCTTGAATTAGAATCGGAATCCACATTGATATCTATGCAGAAATCAACTCGAGCGTTACCGCTGTTCACAACTTTTGAATCAGCATCTGAATTACTTTTGTTGTTATTTACAAGGTCATTTTCATTATCGTTGTCATTATCATTATCGTTTCGAACATCAACATCGTTACGGACGTCTGTTTCAACATCGGAGCGGTTACTTAAATCGTTATCTAATTCAAATTCAACATCCGAATCTGCATCAGACCGGCTGTTAGAATCGGAGCCGCCGCTGTTTCCACCATACCCATTTCCACTGCCATATCCTCGGTTGTTATTCCTGCTGCCCCAGCCGTTTCTTCCATTGTTAAACCAAATTGACATTTTGCTGCCTCCCTTCGCTCTATCTAAGACTAATGTATTCATTTCCACTAAAAAGGAATGGACAATTTTCCTAGGTCAGGTATGGAATTTAGGTTTTTTTTTCATATCAATAGCCCCAATTTCATTATTTAGCGTTTTCCACTTTTGAAAGAACGTTTTATCTAAGTACTAAAGGGTACATAAATATAGACATACTTAAGGAGGGGTTTAGCATGACCACAAACAATAACAACCAGAATGATTCAGCCGAACAAAAAAAGAAGGAAGAGCACAACCAGGATGTCAGCCCTCAGCGGGATCCTGATAAAAATGATAAAAACGCTCACTAACAACACTATAAAAAAGCTTGGACCTCCGCTGAACGGGGGTCCAAGCTTTCTTTATAATATGCTGCCGCTGAACTTATGTTCGTTGCTCTCGCTTGGATAAGCAAAGGCTATTTTAGACAGCATGAACCTGAGAACTGGAGCCCAAGCTGATTTTACTGTACTGCTGCGGATCTTAAATTCATTTCTCTCGCTGAAAGCATAAGCCCTTTCACATGAGCATACCTCCAAAAAAACACAAACTCCAACGGATAAGCATACAAATCACCAGGATCACCCTAAAAACCTAAAAACATAAGCCAATAAATTCAAAATGATTAACAGAACAAAACATACTAAGATTAGTAGTGCAGACCAAGGCATTGGTTAGCACTACTATTTTTTATATAGTAGAAGTGGAGAAGAGGTCGGGGTACTTTTTGGGTCTGAGAATCCGTCAACAAAACTGACCTACTTCACTTATCTTATTTGAATCAGGTTTGAGTATGTTGGATCCTTGAGATCGTGTATAAGAAATTGGAATCGATAAGAGTATGGTGAAGCGTCCAATACGTTTAGGGGGATCAGTATGAAACATGTAATTGCATTTGATGTAAGTATGGGAAAGAGTTATATGGTCATTTATAATGCACTAAAAAAATGTGTTTTTGAAGGCGAAATAAAACACACCAGACCAGATTTTGAAAGATTAAAGGGCATGATAAATGAGCTGATACAAGCTTATAATGAACAGCCACATATTGTGTTTGAATCAACAGGGGTTTATTCGAGGCAACTGGAGCGTTTCATGGCTGAAAACACCTTCGTATACTGTGTATTGAATCCACTGGAAGCAAAGCTCCAATGTGACTCCTTGCGGATTCATAAAACAGATAAAAGTGATGCCCATCAGCTGGCTCTCACCCACTTTTCAGCGGAAAGAATAGAGAAGGTCGGTACGGATGATCTATTCCAGCAGCTGAAGTCGCTTTCCCGATTTTATAGTGAACTTGACGATGAACTTACCGTAACCCGTGGCCGGATGCATAAAGTAATCCAGTTGACCTTTCCGGAATTAGAAAAGTTATTTACAAGCAAATCAGGTCTATTTCTAAATGTTGTCCAATTGTTTCCGCATCCGGATCTTGTCCAGGGACTCTCAAGAACGGTAATCAAGAATAGAATCCGTGCAAATACTAATAAAAAAATATCAACTACAATGGCTGAGAAGAAAGCGATGCAACTAATGGAAGCAGCTGATCAGTCCTACCCTGCCGTTTCTTTAAAGGATGTCTTGTGCGAACAGTTGCGCTCATATGCCAGGCGTTACCAGGAACTCCTTCTCTTGAAGAATCAGTGTATCGAAGATATGGTTAGGCTGGTTGAAGATCGCAAAGAGTATAAGATACTTCTTAGTATCCCGGGGATAGGCCCCAATACAGCCGTAAGTATGTTAGCTGAAATTGGTGACATTAGCCGTTTCAAAAATAATAAGCAGTTAAACGCCTATACTGGCATTGATATCCGCCGTTATCAATCCGGAAAAACTTTCTTCAAGGATAAGATCAATAAACGAGGAAATAACGTTTTGGCAACAATCATTTTGTGGAGTACTACGACAAATTAAAAACGCAACCTTATAACAAATGTCATAAAGTTGCGTCCATCGCCTGTGTGAATAAGCTTTTGAAGAACATCTTCTATCTTATTACACACAATATGAACTATGACTACAGGTTGGCCACCAAATCATAGTTTTTTACATAATACCATAAAGAATTGGTCTAGTAAAAAAAAGCATTTTTAACTAGGCCTATTTGGCGTTCAAATTAATAAAGAATCGCCTCTTTGACTCATCAATAGTAAATAGAATACCGAGTAATCATATAAAAAGTATTGACTAATCGTAAGAAAAAGTACCAAGAATACAATTAGGATATACCTATAAAAAAGCTTGGACCTCCGCTGAACAGTGGGCCAAGCTTTCAATAATGTGCCGCCGCCGATCTTATGTTCGTTTTCTCTTGCTGGAATAAGCATAAGCCCTTCCAGATAAGCATAAACCTCTCCAAATAAGCATAAAATCCAACGGATAAGCATACAAGTCACCAGGATCAGCATAAAACTTAAATACAAAGCATAAAGAAGGAAAACTTAAGCATACAAGCCATAAACATAAGCATAAAATCAGGAAACATAAGCATAAGACCTTTCAAGGGAACGAAAAATCGACCAAAACCCTTACAACCCGTTTAAAACTCAATATTCCACTGCCCTTTTTAATAGCCGGAATAAAAAAATAATATAATTTGGCTATTTATCCTGATAAATAAGCTAATTTTTCACGAAAAACACTCTCTGGGAGGCAGGAACTCCAAAAGGTGCGTATGAAGGCACCGCTTTCCGCTTTTCTGTCTATCTGTCCAGCTGCGGACTGACACTTCGGTCATAGGCCGTTCGCCATCAAAAGGCAAAAGCGGCCTTTCACGGCCGCTCTTCTTATCCCTTTCAGGTGTCTGACTTTCTAACCATTTTCGTTTTAGAACGGGTTTCTTCATCACGGTTCTTTTTAGAAAGAGTTCCTTGAAAGTCACCATTCTCCGCTTTTCTTATTTCATAGCCTCTACTTTATTTCGTACTTTTTCTATGCTGGCCATTTTGTTATCCCAGCATTTTTGGCTTAAATCGACCGGATATTCCTGCGGATTCATAGTCCTGAGGTATTCTTCCCACAGATATCCTAAATTTTTTTGAGAGAAAGATTGGATTTCTTGGATATCCGGCAGCTCGTACACGTATTCTCCATCCACAAAGATATCGTGATGGAGCTGTTTGGCTTCAAAATCTTCTACATACTTAGAGATATACGTATGGACCGGATGGAACATTTTAATCCGCTCTTCTTGTTCTGGTTTTTCAGTGGATAATGTAATATAATCGCCTTCTGATTTTCTAGTTTTCCGGTTGATAATTCTGTATACATCCTTAATTCCCGGAGTGGTTACTTTTTCGGGATTAGAAGAAATCTTGATTGTGTCGGTCATCCTGCCTTCGTTCTCAATGGAAACGAGCTTGTATACAGCACCAAGGGCAGCTTGTTCAAACGAGGTGATGAGCTTTGTGCCGATACCCCAGATATCGATTTTTGCCCCCTGGGCTTTAAGGTTAATGATTGTATATTCATCAAGATCACTTGAAGCAACAATTTTTGTATTCTTGAAACCAGCGTCATCCAGCATCTTCCGTGCTTCTTTTGATAAATACGCCATGTCTCCGCTATCTAGTCTGATCGCCTTAAAGTTGATTTTATCCCCTAATTCTTTTGCTACTTTAATTGCATTGGGTACACCAGATCTCAGGGTATCATAGGTATCAACCAAGAACACACAATCTTTATGGCGCTGGGCATATTTATAAAAAGCGGTATAATCGTCCTGGTATGCCTGGACCATCGCATGTGCATGAGTACCCGAAACAGGGATTCCAAACAGCTTTCCTGCCTTTACATTGCTTGTACCATTAAATCCGCCGATAAATGCAGCGCGGGTTCCCCATAATGCAGCATCAAATTCATGTGCTCTTCTTGTGCCGAATTCTAATAAAACTTCATCGCCTGCAACATGCTTGATTCTCGCCGCTTTTGTGGCTATTAATGTTTGGTAGTTCACAATATTTAACAATGCTGTTTCGATTAATTGGGCTTCAGCCAGCGGAGCCTCAATGCGGAGCATTGGTTCGTTTCCAAAGACTAATTCTCCTTCTGCCATAGACCGCAGATTCCCTGTAAAACGGATGCTTTTAAGATAATCCAGAAAATTCTCTTCATAACCTAAACTTCGTAAGTATTCAAGATCGCTTTCTGAGAATCTAAATTCCTTTAAGAACTCAACGATCTTTTCCAGTCCGGCAAAAACACCAAAGCCATTCCCAAATGGCAGTTTACGGAAGTATAAATCAAATACTGCTCTTTTATTATGAATCCCATCTGCCCAATAGGTCTCTGCCATATTGATTTGATATAAATCGGTATGTAAAGCAAAACTATTATCCAAATTCAGACACCGCCTGTTCTTTCAATAAATACTGGTTCTCTCTGTACTTACCCAAGCCATTTTCTGCTAATCCTTTTCAGAGTCAAATTCAGTTTCTTTCACTTAGGCCTTTTTTCAAAACTTGAGAACATGTTTTAACTTAATCTAATTAAAAGATTTGTCCAAGGTATTCTTACAAATTGTTCCCAGTAATGCACCCAGAGATTCATAATCCTTTCTATATATAAACCACCTGCAGCCTAAACGATCGCCTGTTTTTGAAAATTGAAAAAGAATATCCTATTCAGTTATAGCAGAAAGAAGGCAAAGACAAAAATTATTAGCCCTGAGTTCATTCCTACAAATAAAAAAAACGTCCTCAAGTTAGGCGGGGTAAGAATATCCTCATGACAGCAGGAACATGCGCTTATTCCTTATTCGTTCCGACCTGCAGCTCCCTCTGTGCCAGCGTGAACCTTCCCATTACACTGCTTCCATACTCATCAACAATAGTGAAACTCCAGTGTTTGGTAATAGCCGTTTCGATGTCGCGGAGCCATGCTTTTCTCAATTTGACACTTTCCAGTGAGTCTTCTTTAAAGATTAAGTCCACTCCATCTATGAGTCCATATCGTAATTGCAAAAAATTCTTTAACCCTCTAATGGTCAAAAATTTAAATTCGTAGCCCTGTTCCACCGCAGTAATGCAATCACTTTTGTGTTCAGAAGCATATTGAAACAAGTATGCGGCATCATTTTCGTCAGCTCCCAGGCTGGTAATATGCGTCATGTTATTTTGCATTAAAGATCGTGAAAGCGATTGCTTAGAAATCCCCTTTGATAAAATACTTTCTATTTTGAGCCCCACTGGAAGCGGCAAACGTATGGTCCCCATACTCTTTCTCCTTTTATAGATTATGAATCTAGAAATCTCTTTATATGTAATAGGTTTAGACAACAAAAAAACCCGCAAGGCAGCTGTACTCTGTTTTGTAACGGAGTCCTAGTCAGCTGCGGTGAGCAGGCTTGTTTAAGGCACCTAACAATCTCTGGCTATTTTTCACCAAACTATCCAGCTTTTGATCTGAAGCTGCCCTCGATAATTTTTTCGGTGTAGAAGCCACTAAGACGGATTTATTCTTTTTCAATATCCAACCCTCCAATTAAATCGGCTGCAAAATCTAAATAAATTCTCTCCTTCAGTATAGCAGAAAAAATCTCTTCTTGAAGAGCAGCCACTTCATTTGAAGACCAAAATTCTCGGAATGGGAAATGAGCGCACATGACCATTTCTCCAATTCTTTTCGTAAGATAAAGCTGGTGTTTCTCTTCATTAAAAAATAAATATTCTACTTCTCCGTCCAGGATATATGTTTTTGAAACATACGCATCCTCATCGTTCAGGAAAAACTCCTGCTTTGGTGTTATATTTCCATAGTGGGCCATGTACACCAGCTTGTTCCCTTTTCTTTTATATAAAGAAATGGCAGTACAATCACTAAAGGAAGCAATTTCCTCCCTTACATAATACCCTTTTCGATTATAAATATTCGCACCTTTCAGAACTTGTGACAATTCTTTTAAAATAATATCGAGCTGGGGAATTCCTCCTTTAAAAGACCGGATAAGCTGAAAAGAATAATCTTTGTACTTTTTCAGTTTAGGGGCAAGGTTCAGGCTTTCCTTTGTTTCATCTTCATTCTTTAAATATTCTATGCCCTTATGAAGGTAATTACTTAAGTAAATATTGACAGTCCTGCACAAATCATCAGCATTCGCGAGAACGATGTCATACAAAAATGGACAGTTTTGATCGACATCATATAAAAACGCCCACACAAAGGGATCTACGTCTTTTATTCTCTTATACAGGTATTCCCGGGTCAGCTGTATTTCTTTTATAAGTGGTTCTACAATATCATAAATATGACCGGGAAATCTGTAGAATTGTGACCGGAATTTATAAAGTTCCTCCGCTATTAACTGCTTTAAATCACTAAAATATAAGTTTTTAATCCAATCATTTACAAAAGGAAGTATTAATTTTTTTTCTTTTTTCGCATAGTGGAATTCGACATATGTGGCTGTAACCCGGGGATCCTTCTCTGTAAAGCTTCCGCTCTTTTCTGAAAGAAACAGGAGGAAAATATCACATTCTTTAACTTTATTTATGCACGTTTCAATTTTGTCCTGACCCCATACACCAAAATTCTCCTCAAATAGCAAAGGAAAATGACCAGCATTTGCCAGAGACTCCGCTAACTTCCTTCTTAATGGCTTTAGTTCATTTTCATAGGCTGAACTAATAAATATTTTAGTTCCTGTCTGCATAACTCCACCTCCACATTTTTCCACTTGGACGGTCTTACACGAAAGAACACAGGAGTAAAGCAAAGCTGGACTGAGCAGGGATAAAATTACTTTTTATTATTCTATTAAAGTTATGATTTCTCCTTGTTCCGGATGCACCTTTTATGTATTTTTCTGTAAAATGAGCTAAAGTGACTATGTTTTTCAGTCATATTAAGGCTAAAACAAGAGGTTTGTACCTCTCAAGCCCTACTCCCATAATTTTCATAAATTACTTTTATAGTAAAAGTTTTTAGATATCCATATACGTAATTAAAGGGATATACTTATTTACGGAATGCAGTTTGGAATATTGAATGTATGTTAGATGAGGCGATTTAATTGTTATGTAATAAAAAAAGAGCAATTTCAGCTGTGTGAAAGACTATCTACTCATTAAAATGCTATGTATGTTTGTATTCCAGAGGTATCAGCCTTCGAGTTAAATCAAGCTATTATTATAAATAAAGGCTGTTTTCGCAAACTTTATTGTTATTGAACAAGTGAGTTGATTGGAACGTGAGGATGCTCGCCGGCTGTGGGGAGTGCTTTTCTCCCCATAGACAGATTGGCATGACTCGAGAATCTAAAGCCCTGTAGCTGGATCCAGGAGTCTAGCACCTTACGTTCCAATCGACCTGTTTAACGTAGGTTCACAGATCTAATAAAAAACAATAATCTTTTAGAAAAGAGCCTAAATAAAAGACCCTGAAGAAATGATCTTCAGGGCCAGTGTAATCCTAAATTTATTTATCTGTAAATGTGTTTTTCAGATCCCCGACAGTATCCTGCAGGGTACCCTTAGCTTTATGTGCTTTTCCTTCTGCCTGCATATCTCGGTCGTTGGTCGCATTGCCGACCTGGTCCTTGAATTCACCTTTTACCTTGCTCACTGCGCCTTTTAATTTATCCGAAGTTCCACTCATATTCATTCTCCTCCTTTTAAATTGTATATTACTAAATACCCTTATCAGAGAGGATAAAACATGTCTATAACATAGAAAAAAAAGAGCATGGGTCCATGCTCTTACAACGAGATATTACTTTAGCCACTTGATAGCTGTAATTTTAGTGCCTTCCCCAACGACGGAATCGATCGTAAAATCATCCATCAGCCTTTTCACCCCTGGAACTCCTGCTCCCAGTCCGCCTGAGGTGGTATATCCGTCTTCTAAGGCAAGCTTAATGTCCTTAATCCCCGGTCCTTTATCAACGGCAGTGATTCTCAAACCGGTTTTGTTTTGTTCTTCTATATGTTCTAGAATAATATTCCCTGGAAGAGCATATAAATATATGTTTCTTGCTAATTCAGATATTGCTGTAGTAATTCTCGCTTGATCGACTATGCTGAATGAAAGTTTTCTCGCAGCATCCCTGCCCGCCTGGCGGGCAGCCACAATATCCCACTCGCATATGATAGGAATATTCATATGTGAGGTCATTGTACACCACTTTGATTTAAGATCTGAATACCCTTTTCTAAGTCGATGGCAGTATTTGCCTCGTTTAAATCAATACCAAGCTCAATCAAGGTAATAGCGACGGATGGCTGAATTCCGGTCAATACTACCTGGCTTCCCATTAAACCGGACATACTTACTATGTCACCAAGGACCTTAGCAATAAATGAATCAATCATATCTAAAGAAGTCAGATCAATCACTACTCCGCCAGCGGTTGTCTGATGAATTTTTTCGAGAAGATCTTCCTGTAATTGTAACGCGCTTTGATCATCCAATTCAATTTGAATTGAAACAAGCAAAAGATTATTAAGCTTTAATATAGGAATTCTCATACGTGTTCCCCCTCGCTTACACTAGTCCATTTTACTACACTTTTTGCAAGCTAAGTAAGATCGTACCAAATTTTTTTTATCTCGGATACAAGAGTTTGTATATTACCATAAATTCCCTTTCACAAGTTTAAACAAACGTACATTATGTATTGGTTTTAATTACTTGATGCTGTATTTTTTTATGAGTCAGTTCTTTTGAAACAACTTCTTTAAAGTCATCGTTTTTGGGGACAAATTTTGAATTCTGAAGGACTGCATCATCCAGATTGTTAGTTGGTGCGGCTTGCCCATTCCATCGTTCCATATATGTTCTTCCCTCCCTTTTTGTTCAGTATTAAACAAGACCTTAAAAAAATACACTCCTTTTTTGAAAATGTTTCTAAAACCGGATAACGTGCCGCCAACAGAAGAAACTATGAAAAAGGAGTGCACACTGTTTATGTTTGATTTCCCGCTCATACAAACTAATTTTTGGGATGGTGTGATAGCCGTTCCTATTGTCATGGTCATAACTCAAGTATGCAAAATGGTATGAAAGGTTCCTAAGTATTTGATTCCCTATTTTACTCTCGTGATTAGCCTCGCGAGATTGTTGTTCTTTAGTCGTCCTAATCATTTTTAGGGAGCCTTGTTTATGGGCTATTCTTATGGATATAGAGCAATCGGTACTCACTCATCGCTGAAAAATAGCAGAGGCCTTTCGAAATGATAGCATTACACTTCTAAAACTTGACTAGTTTCTGGCCCGAGGCTTACCAGGGTTGCACTCAGGCTCCTCTAATTTTGCGGACTCTGCGAGTTTGGACAAATAATAACATTCTTCCCGTGCCATATGGTCAGCCATTAATACTGAAAATGTACCCAGTACATAATCAGAAAGCCTCAGTTCTTCTACTTCCTCTAGAAACATTTTAAAAATCTCAATTTCTAGCTTTACATCTTTATTCATTTTTTCTAGAGCAGGAAAGCTGGTAATATTCGCCCTTAGATAGCCTGTCAGCTCGATAGCCTTAAGATAAAATTGTTCGAATGTCTTTTCAAATAGAGCGGTCTTATACTTTAGATCTTTTTCTGTCGAATCTAAAGTATCATGGATACCCCCGGCATGGCCCGAGGCATCCAGCAGCCAAAGCAGATGATGATGAAGTTCGTGAAAAACAGGCGGCTTCTCGTCTCTTTCTAAGAACCTAATTATTAAAAGGTACTCTTCTAATTCATTAACCATATGGTTGATAAAAGTCGGAGTCAAATGTATCGTAATTCTCCCTAAAACATGGCGGCGGATTATAGAGAGCTTGAACTCGCGAAAATTCAGGGACAGCTCTTTAGCCATCTTCGTAAAAGGAACCACCTCTTCAGGTTCCAGGTTTTTGGCAGCATTCAGCAAGTCGTCATATCTCTTCTTAAAAAATTCAGCCTTTACAATGTCCTCTTTCTCCTTTGGTGCCAATGATTCTAAAATAAACCTGCTATGGTCACCCAGAACTTGCAGCCAAAAGGTATGTTCAAACACAGCTTCTTTTAAGTTGCTCACACGTTCTCCCTCCATTCTAGCCCTGCTTCCTTATATTCTATAGATGCACAAGCAGGAATATTTCTAAAAACAAAGCTTGTGTGGAGAAACCTGTATGTATCATGTGAGCAAGTTCAGCTGCTTTAAGAGCAAAAATGATAACAACCTGAGCAGCTTATGATCAGCTCCTTCTAATTGACAGCATTAATGTGAGGGCAGTAAAATAGCCCGCATTTGCGGGCCTTAGGCAGTTATAGTTGGTTTATGTGCTTCCAAGTACAGAAAAGTCCATTTATGATTCTGTCCACTATAGTCTTTTCTGTAAAATAGCCTCCGTGTGACAGTGGATTCCAGCTTGTCAGCATATTCCCTGAATTGATTTGTATGTCTTCCGTTACTGCTTTTTGATAGCTTTCATTAAGTCCCTTTAACGGGAAAGACAAAATATCGTCTCTATCATAAAAATTAATCCATTCACCTGATAGATCCGGGTACCACTTTTTTTGCTGTGGCGGAGGAATTATCACCGGTCTATTAAAATCCGAATATCGAAGGCTCCAAAGTGGCAGAGACGTGCCCATTGAATAAAATAACGACAGTGTTTCCCCTCTTTCTAATGGAGTTTGCAGGCTTGGATTTGAAGTGAGGTTATATTGGAGATCGTAGAAGTAATTGCTTGCGATCACCGTACCAAGACTGTGGGAAATCACACATAGAACGGAATCCTCTCCTGCTTTTGCTGCCAGCCATTGTAATGATTCCCTGACCTTTTCGTGGACTCGGTAATAATTATGGGTGTTTGATTCCACAGGCTGATAGGCGATGGCATCCCCAAGATAGGATATGATGAATCTCCTAAGCTCCTGGAAATGTAAGTCATATGCCTTTACTGAGCTTTCGAATAATTCCTCCTCCCGTTTTTTAAACACATCGGCCCAAAAGATAGGTTTAATAACCAGCTGCTGTGACTCATTCGTGATATGTCTTGTTTTTTGGTAAAAGTCATATTGAAGCTGCTTGGCTATTTCTTCTGCGTACTCCTCTAATTGATTTCCCATTCCATGAATGATGGCAACCGCTATTTTTTTTCATTCAAGTCCTCCAGCAAAATGATAATGATAGGTATTCACATTATCTAAAAAAAATAATAACCTGGCAAATGCCAGGTTAAAAGTTTTACTGTTGTATCGTTTTATTGTAATAATGCACTCCATATTGCGAGCCTTCATCCACCATTTTATTATCTTCAATATCATGAGGGTCAGGAAGTCCAGCCTTTTCAACCGGCAGACTATGATTTTGTGACTTTGAAAGCATTCCACGAATTTTACTGTTCATATCCTGAGCTTTTAGTTTAAATTTAACCCGTTTTTCTTTATCCATCAGGAAATAGGCTGCCACCCCAGCGGCAAGAGCCGGTACCAATACATTTTGCTTTCTCATGCTATCTTCCCCTTCCTACTTTTAGCTTATATATATCTGTCTCTTCTTTCTATTTTCCCCATTTGACGGTCTTCAAACTTTTTCATAATGTTTCTTATAAAGACATCAAGAATCAATCCGGATAATACAATGTTTCAATAAGCTTTAGAGGCACAGCGTTAATGATCGCAGCCGGTTTGTGTCACAAGTTCTTTCTTTTTTCTTTTGCGCCCATTACATGTAAAATTAAATAAATCCTACAAAAAAGATGAAGGGAGAATGCAGATGATCAGCCTGGATCATATAGTTCATGCCGTACATAATAGGAAATCAGCAGAGAGCTCCTTTATCCGACAAGGATTTCATGTCTTTGAAGGAGGAAAACATGAAGATTGGGGAACAAGTAACAGTTTATCTTATTTTGGCAGCAGCTATATAGAGTTTATATCGATCGACCAGGCAGAAAAGGCGGCTATCAGCGAGAACCCTCTAATTATGCAGTTGACTAAGAAAGCTGACGAGGGAGTTTATCAGACTGCCCTAAGAACCGATAATATTGAAGGCGACGCTGTAACCCTAAGTAAGCTTGGGCTGCAAGTAACCGGCCCTTTTTTGGGCAGCAGAAAAACTGAAGAAGGAAGCACGCTTTCTTGGAAAATGATGTTTGTGTCCTCTCCACACTCTACATTTGAACTGCCATTTTTTATTGAGTGGAATCAGCCAGCACATTTGAGAATTGACCGGATGAGGAATGAAGGGATTATTAAAGACCACACGAATGGCGCCCGGCAGATCAGTAGTGTCTTTTATGCAGTGAAAGATATAGGATCCGTGCTGCCAAACTGGAATAAATGGTTCAACACTAAGAAAATAAAGGCATATACGAACAGCCAGGAATTGAATGCCATTTGTACAGAAGTAAAAATAAGCGATGCAAGCTTTACTTTCTTTGAACCTAAAGGGGAAGGCATGATCAAGGAAATTATTAAACATCAAGGGGAAGGCCCTTTCGGAGCTGAATTTAAAGGGGCGAATGGAAGTTCCGTTGTTCATGTTCTAAGCGGGGGATATTACAGCTATTAGAAAAAGTGCCAGGATTATGATGATAATCCTGGCACTCTCTGTTATGCTGCGATTATGCTAGTCGGATGGCTGCCTTCATTCTATAAAGGCTCTATCTTAGTAAGCCAAACATTCTTCGCTAAAAGAAGCCACCGTTCTCCGCTTTTCTACTTCCCGGTAAACCTCAAATATATATGATAGAGAGCCGATAAGCCTACCAGCCAATAAATCGTATCTACAAATGAAGGCATTGTACTGAATATTTCTGTAACTAGATTAAAACCAATTGCTTCAAACAGCCAGTTAAGACCGCCTATGACTAATAGAACCCAGGAAAGATTGTATAAAAATCTCATGAAGTAACCTCCTTATACGGAAATTGAGAGCGCTTTCCGTATATTGTATTCTTCATGATTTAAGTTTGACAGCCTATAATGAGTACATAGAAAATAGGGGGTGCGGACAAGCATTTCTATCGAGACATAACGGGACATATCTACATTGTCAGGAAATTTGCCTGAGAAGTTTTTTGGGGAAAACAGGGGATGGGCGCCCATTCCCTGTTTCTTTGTTATTTCTCGTTACGGAATGTTCTTTTCGATGAAGCTGGACCCATTGCGTCAGATAATGTATCAATTTTTCGTTTATCTCCAGTCTGGTATCTTCCGTCCTGCATCCTATTGTTCCCACCCTGATTTTTGGCCATGTCTTTCACCTCTTTTCCTTTAATTCGATGATTTATTTAGAAAAAAAGACTAAAGAATGTTGTTCTTTAGCCTTCCCCATTTTTACTCATATCCAGTCCATCTTACAGGCGATCTACCTACAGACATGATCAGCTAAGTCTATTCTCAACATGGCTGCACACTTCATCCGCAGTGAGGCCATTTGCCTCAATAACTGACCCCTGGATTGCAGCATCTGACATTCCCATAACATTGGAATCAAGCCCGGTAATTACACAGGCATCGCAGCCTTGTGCATCAGATTCCTGCTTTAATTCCACTACTTCATGGCCGCGGCTGCGCAATGCTTCAGATACATTCGTTAAAGATTCTTCTACTCCAATTCTTGCCATGATAACACCTCCTTACGTATGTAAATTGTCCCAATATACCTTAAACTATTCCTGCTAATTATAAAGTCCGATTGCTCTGGAGACAGTAAGGGTATGGAGGTGGATATATCATATGAACAAAATTAAGCAAGACGCTTCTACAGCCGGTCTTAGTTCATCAAAAGTAAAAGGTCAGGGAACCACCAATCAAGAGACTGGATCCATTGAGATGGGTTCATCCAGGAAAAAACAAAAAACACATTCTAAATAAATAAAGCTGGCTCTGCGGCTGGCTGTTGATGATCAGCCGCTGCCTGCCCATTTATAAACTGCTTTCTCCTATAAATACGGTATACATATACTATATAGATTGAAAAAGTGAGAACCGAGGAGGAATTATAATTGTCTAAGGAAAATGTAGATGATTATTTACAACAGGGGATATACGGACAAAAGGAGCTTAAACCTGAGGAAAAGCGAAAATTCCTGGGCACCTATAGAGAGAGAGTGATTGTTGCCCTTCTGGTCGGCCAGGTCGCGGAAAATCAAGTATATACAGATATTGAAGCTGCGATTAAGAAGTATCCTCAGTCTTCCCTTTTATTGAATGGGGAAATCTCATATTCCCACTTAAGTAAATATGTTAAACTCGCCAATCAGCACCATATTCCCTATAAAGTCGTTTCAAACCTTGAAACGGATACGGACATCGGGCTTGTCCTTGCTTCTAAAAATGCGATTGATATAAAGGACATTTATGTAAACAAGCATAAACCAGCTGTATTCCAACCATCGAAGAAGCAAAAAGGAAAGGGCATATTTTCAATTTTCCGCAGAAATAAATGAGGAAAATAACGCGACTGGTTCTGTAGAGTTTTACCATAGTTCGATGGACTTCGGACTTCCCATATTGTTAAACAGATTGTTCGCACCCTTTGTATTGCGGGGCGATTCGGGGAGTTTTTTTTACTGCGGAAAAACCACTCAGATTTCTGGTAAGTTAGCCAAATCTTATTGGAATCCGTGACTATTTGTTTGATGGCCAAAGACAATAATAACGGATAGTCAAGGTATGTATGGGGCGAAAAATATCCAGCAAAAATTGAAAAGGACCACATCGGGTCCTTTTTCGTTCATAGGTAAAAATATCATGGCAGCAATGATCATTTACATGGTATGTGAATAAATATGTTCGCCGATCTCTGCTTCGCGCTTGAATAACCGAGAATATACTCCATCCTCAGAATCAAGCAGGAACTCGTGGCTTCCTTCATTCACTACAAGACCATTTTCCATAACAATGATCCGGTTAGCGGATAATACAGTAGAAAGACGATGGGAGATGATGATGACCGTCTGTTTCTGCCTTCTCTCTGCAATAGCTTTATTGATTTGTGTTTCAGTTATTGGGTCTAACGCGGAACTTGCCTCATCCAATAATAGGAAAGGTGAATTTTTAACTAAGGCCCTTGCAAGGGACAACCTTTGTTTCTGCCCTCCTGACAGAAGGCTCCCCCTCTCTCCGACTCCTGTATCCAATCCAAGCGGAAGGGATCGGTAAAATTCCTGTAAACCGCTGTCATAGAGAGCGTCAATTAACTCTTGATCTGTTGCCTCTTTATTGGCGATTCTTAGATTTTCTGCCAGAGTCCCATTTCTCAGCTGAATGTCCTGAGACACAATCGCAAATTGGGAACGGAGCCAGCCGGCATTCAATTCTGTTATCTCCATACCGTCCAGAAGTATCTTCCCTTGATCCGGTTCGTATAGGCGCAGGATTAAATCGACAATGGTTGATTTCCCGGAACCACTTGGGCCGACCAGAGCAACCGCTTCCCCCGGAGACACTCTAAATGAGATGTTCTTTAACACTGGCTGATTTTTTCCAGGATAAGTGAATTGTATGTTCTTGAATTCTAAAGTACCAGCAAGATCTTGAATGGTTCTGCCTTCTGAGGTTTCAGCGCCTGAAACTTTTTCTGAAAGTAAATGTTCAGAACGGTCAAGTGCTGGGCCGGTTCTCCGAACAGAGAGCCAGTTTCTTAGCAGCCTTTGTATTTCGTTGGCAGCAATTGTCACGAGTCCGCCGGCAGTAAGCATCTGGCCGCTTGTGAGCTCTTTGTCCCAGATGAGAAAAACACTAATGGCATAAACGGCTGCTAAAACAAAGCCATTAAAGCTCCCAATTACTACAACCGATTTCATTCTGGCAATTAATTCTTGTCTTGCTTCAATTACAAATGACTTCCTGATTTCTGCTACACTATCAATTTCTGCTTCGGACACTCCCAAAACGCGTGACAAGTGAATGCCCGTTACAGATTCCCGCAGTCGTTCGAGATACCTTGAAGCCTCCCTTCTGGCATTGGCAGAGGCACTTCTCATCTTTGAACCGACAGCATTTGAAGTGTAGTAAAAGAGCACACCGAGCACTACACTTGCAATCATTAAATAAGGATGAATCCATAGTAATACTAAGCTGTACAGGATGACTCCCTGAACAGCTGCCATAAACGTGGAACCTTCCCACGCCAGGAAATTATGAAGGGTATCAGGATCATCTGAAACCCTGGCAAGCAGTTCTCCTGTCTGGCTGTTATGAAAGAACGAGAAAGGCAGGATTTGAAGATGGGTGAATAACCGCAGCTTCTGCCAGTTGGTTACGGACTTTGCTACATGATGGCAGAAATATTCATCAATGACCATCAGAGTCAGATCGATAATCCCTGCGAATACCAAAAGCCACATCAATCCCCATAATAAGCTGTTCGATTCATTCGGAATAATGGAGTCAACAAGCCAGCTTAACGCAAGGGTTGGGATCAATGCGGAGAAAACCTGGCTTATAGCAATAACCGTGGCGTCTGCAAATACCCATTTTTTGTGAGGCTTTAAGAACCGAAGGACTCTTTTTCCATCCCCGGACTTTTTTGGACCGGCTGCTATTTGGCTCATACTGCACTCTCCTTTTCAAGCTCACTGTACTGGGCCATATATAATTGATAATACTGCCCTCTTAACGCAAGCAATTCTTCATGTGTACCTTCCTCAGCAGCGATCCCTTTATCAAGCAGAATGATTTTATCTGCATTCCTGACAGTAACCAGCCTGTGCGCAATCGTAATGGTGGTTCTTCCTGGTATTAATTCTTCTAATGAAGCCTGAACCTTTTCTTCTGTTTCTCCATCGAGTGAGGAAGTTGCTTCATCAAAGATCAAGATAGGAGGATGTCTTAGTATTGCACGGGCAAGGGCCACCCTCTGTCTTTGCCCGCCTGACAGTTTAAGACCTCTTTCCCCTACAATAGTTTCATAGCCATCGGTGAGCGATGAGATAAGTTCAGTCAATCCTGCTGCCTTGCATGCGTCATCAAGTTCACCTTGAACTGCATCGGGCCGTCCGTACAGGAGATTCTTTCGAAGGGTGCTGTTCAGGAGGAAAGTTTCCTGAGAGACGACTCCCACCTGCTTCCTAAAGGAATTCCGGTTATATTCATTCAAATGTTTATCGTCAATATATACACGGCCTTTATCCGGATCAAAAAGACCAAGAAGTACTTGGACGAGGGTGCTTTTCCCTCCTCCGCTGGTTCCTACTATACCTATATGGGTGCCGGATTCCATGTGAAGATTGACTCCCTTTAAGACATAATCCTCTTTCCCAGGATACTTAAACCAGATATCCTTCATCGCAATACTGCCTTTAACCTGACCAATGTCTGGCAGATTATCTTTATGCTCCTGCGGCAGATCAAAATACTCATAAATCCGTTGAAGCGCAGGAATAGCCTGTTGAATAATCAAAGCGTTTTCTGCAAGTGAACGGACCGGCATGAACATGATCGGAATAAAACTAAGAGCCGCCACAAGGGTTCCGATTGAAATTTTATCCTGCCAGACGGATAAGCCTCCGATGAGCATAACCACACCGGGGGTAGCAATATTAAAAAGATTCCCGAGCCGCCAGTTTACTTTTCCAATCAAAGCAAGACGGATAGAAAAGTTCTTCCATTTTGAGAGTTTGTCTTCCTGGGTCCGGATCTCCGTATCTTGGGTCTGGAAAGTTCGGACAAGCCGGATGGATTCAATGCTTTCCTGAAGATGGCTGTACATATCAGCACTCATATCCCTTTGGATTGCCCCCATTTTCCGGACCTTCGTACCAATTTTAAAGGAAGGATAAAGATAGATGGCAAATACCCCCACCATGACAACCGCCGCCGGCCAATATAAGGAAATGACAGCAGAAAAGGCAGCAATCGCACTAATTAATTGCTGTACAAATCTAGGAATGACCGTATTATTTAAATTCTGAACAGATTCTACATCATGTGTCAGTCTATAAAGCATATCACCCCTGGGGGCGGTCGTAAAAAAAGACATCGGCGTCTTATGCAAACGTCTAAATGCCCTCAGCTGCATATCTGTAATTACATCAAGTCCTATTCTCACCTGTAATAATTCCTGCAGAGATTCAAAAACAACTTTAATTAGGAAGGATAACATCACTCCGGCAATCATCCAGCCAATAATCCGGCCAGAAGTGTCTGATACAAGTCCATCTACTATTCTCCCTGTCAGAACGGGCGGGAAAATGGTGAATACACCTCCGACTAATGAACAGGCAAATGCAATCAGCAGTCCTCTCCAGTATGGTTTAAAATGCATGAGTGTTTCCTTTAATAACTTCATATCTCTAGGCCCCCTTTTCAAGCAACAGCCTATATTTTAGCATATTTTTAAATATTTTCACTATTAAATTAGTCGAAAAGTTTTAACTTTTTTGCCAATTCCATCTTCTTATCCTAAGAAAGCGCAGTTAAAAAGACCCAGCCTTTTGTTTTTCTGACAGGCATAAGTGTGGCTTGCATCATTTATACCTTGTTTACGGGAGGCCGTAATACTGGTCATTTTTACATGCGAAAATGGGATTAACAAAGTATTATAACTATTTTAATGATATGCTGTAATAGAAAATTAAGGAGGAAAGGATGCGGAATTTATGAAAGGCATTTCAGCAGGAGATCTTTATCAATTGTATTCAGTAACAGATCCACAACTATCACCTGATGGCGGTAGAGCCGCTTTTGTACAAACGATCGCCGACAAAGACCATTCATACATATCTAATATTTTTATGCTTGATTTAACTGTTCATACTTCGAATCAGTGGACTTTTGGCACGCACAAAAATTTCTCCCCTCGCTGGTCACCGGACGGCAGTAAATTAGCATTCCTTTCGACCAGATCAGGCAAAACCCAAATATATGTTATGGATAAAAATGGAGGGGAAGCAGAATGTCTTACATCTCTCACTAATGGGGCCAGCCAGATTATTTGGTCTCCCTGTTCTTCAAAACTTCTTTTCTCCAGCGGTGTTTCATCAGGTGAGCCTTATTTAGCCGCCGAACAAAACAAAAGCGAAGAAGAAAAAACGGATAGACATGCGGTCTATAATAAGGTCCGCTATAAATCAGATTCGTCCGGCTATCTAAAGGACACCTATCAGCAGCTATTTATCTTAGACATAGAAACAAAAGAGCTCAACAAGCTTACCGAAGGAGAGTGGGATTATCTCCCCTCTGACTGGTCACCTGACGGAACCGCTATTGTTTATTCAGCAAGCGAAGATGAAGACCGTGACTATTCTATTATCTCTGATGTTTTTATACTTCATCTCGAGACGAAAGAAAAAACAAGGGTGACAGGCGGCACAGGCTATTTTTCCGATGCCAAGTGGTCGCCCGACGGTAGATATATCTCATTGATAGGTCATGAAAAAGAATATAAAGGGGCCTCTCTTCCAAGAATTTGGCTCTATGATACCGAAGCAGGCTCACTCGGTTGCCTCACGTCCGGATGGGACGCTTATATAGGCGATGTGGCTATTGGAGATTTTCATGTAGGAACCTCAAATACGAGGCTACAGTGGACATCTGATTCCATAGGGTTTTATTTTGTTATCAGTGATCATGGAAGTACAGGGGTTTATTACGGAACCGTTGAAGGAGCGATGTACCCTTCACGGCTGGAGTCTGAACATATTTATGGCCTTACAATCCATCCCGATACCCACCAGGCAGTTTTGGCAATCAGCCATCCAACGAATCCAGGAGATTTATATTCCTTGAATCTTAGCGATGGAACTCTGGAGCAATTAACTCATGTTAACCAGTCATATCTCAATCATATTACTCTGACACCTGCTGAACCGATTTCCTGGGAAGCTGAAGATGGAAAAAACCTTCACGGCTGGATTATAAAGCCGCTGAATTACGAACCGGAGCAGAAATATCCGCTCATACTAGAAATACATGGAGGGCCCCATGCCATGTATGCGAACACCTATTACCATGAATTTCAGACTCTGTCTGCACAAGGTTTTACCGTCCTTTATACAAACCCGCGAGGCAGTCATGGGTATGGCCAGGAATTTGTTGATGCGGTGCGCGGCGATTATGGAGGAAGCGATTATACAGACCTTATGTCTGCCGTCGATTATGCTTTATCAGCCTGCCCATTTGTAGACCAAGAAAGGCTTGGAGTGACAGGCGGCAGTTATGGGGGCTTTATGACCAATTGGATCATCGGCCGAACGAACCGTTTTAAAGCTGCTGTCACACAGCGCTGCATCAGTAACTGGCTCAGTTTTTACGGAGTAAGCGATATTGGCTATTATTTTACCGAGTGGGAGCTAAAAGGAAATGTAATCGATGACCCTGAACTGCTGTGGAATTTTTCTCCTCTTAAGTATGTTTCGAAAATAGAGACCCCGCTGCTTCTGCTTCACGGCGAAAGAGATTTCCGGTGTCCCATTGAACAGGCAGAGCAGTTTTTTGTTGCTTTAAAAAGACAAAAGAAAGAGGCGGTCTTAGTCTCCTATCCCGGCGAAAATCATGAAATCACACGAAGTGGAAAGCCTTTAGCCCGCATCAATCATACTGAACAAATCAAGGACTGGTTCCTTAAATATTTAAATTAAGCAGGTACAGCGATTACAGAAGTAATCGCTGTACCTGCTTAAACTTCCTTATGTAAGCTGTGTCCTCTCCCCGTTTATTAATGTACCAACACTTTCACCCTCACATAATTTTTTAATTGATTCCTTTTGGTCAAAGTTAAAAATATGCACAGGTAAATGAAAGTCTCTTGCCAGCAGCAGAGATGACTGATCCATGACTTCTATGTTATTTTTCACAACGTCATTATAATTCAATGTCTTATACTTCTTCGCATCGGGATTATTAAAGGGATCACTCGTAAATACACCATCCACACCCTGCTTAGCTACTAATATAGCGTCACTTTCCATTTCAATAGCCCTTTGGACACTCGGGTAATCCGTCGTTACAAAAGGCTGGCCATTCCCTCCTGCAAATATTACGATATACCCTTTATTTAAATGGTGTACGGCCCGCAGCCGGATATACGGTTCAGCAACTGTTGAAGCAGGAATGGAAGTCATTACCCGAACCTCTTTATCTGTCTTACTTTTTAAGACCCCCCTCAGCATTAAACTATTAATGATGGTGCCCAGTGTACCAATATTGTCAGCTTCCACCCGGTCTATTCCCCATTGGCCGGCAAGCTTCCCCCTAAAGATGTTCCCGCCCCCTACAACAAGAGATACTTCGACTCCGAGATCAACTGCCGATACGATCTCCTTCCCTATATGATCAAGCTTAGCCGGATCAAAGCTGTTGCCATTTTGATCAGCTAATGCTCCACCACTCAATTTAACTAGAATTCTTTTATACTTCGCCATCTTTAAAACTCCCCCTTAAAAAAAGCTCTGTTTAACATGGCTGTTGGTTGCAGCTAGCAGGCACTCGTTTTCCGCGGGGCGGACCGGGAGCCTCCTCGGCGTTGACGCCTGTGGGGTCTCCCTTGATAGAAAGGCGCAGGACGGTGACTTTCAAGGTAGTTCTTTTATAAGAACTGAGGTGAAGAGTCTGGTTAAAAGCCACATCTAAGAGAAAGTCAGACACCTGACAGGCATAAGATGAGCGCCATCAAAAGGCTGCTTTTGCCTTTTGATGGCGATTGGCTTATGACCGAAGGTGTCAGTCCGGAGCTGGACAATACCTGCTTTTCCCGCAGGAGTCTCGCATATCCGTTCCAATCAACATCGTGCAAAAATTAACAATGACCTTTAACATAGCCTAAAAAAAGAAGCAAATGCTAAATGCATTTGCTTCTTTCAGATAAATATTGGAAGTGAATACGCGGATTGGGTAGACAACACTTTAATCATACCATTCACTTCCTTTCAAAATTTTTCCTAAAACTCATTATATAGGCAGGCAAGGGGAAAGTACACCACTTTTTTCAGATGTTGATTGTTTTCGTAACGATCAATAAGACGGACATTCTGATCTTTCTTAATACAGAAATTCAGAAGGATTAAGATTTAACATTCTGCAGATGTCCGATACCATCTGCTGTTCTTCATAAGAGAAGTCCCCATCGGCATAACCGACAGCCACACAATATCTTACAACCAATTTAGCAAGATCGGGCTTGCTCCTAAGCTTATGCAGCTTCCCTAATGCTTCTTCTTTTCCGCGATAATGGTCACGGGTCATATTGCCGACAAAATAATCAAATTTTGATAAGGCCTTGCCCGGACCGAATGAACTTAACTCAGGGCTTTGGGTAATAAATTCTTGTACTTTTTGCTTTTCAGCATGCTCAAGCCTTCCATCAGCCATAGCTACCAGAGCAAGGCCGGCTACAATACCATCAAGTGATTCTGCCGTTTTATACTGCTGAATAACATTCTTTGCCTGGTTTTTTAGAGTATCCGTGATACGTGAAATTTCCGATTGGCCCGGTTCCCAGGAATGATTGCAATTCACGCAAGTCAGCTTTAATTTATTTCCTCCGATAAAACCGCCCAAGAGACCTATTGGTCCAAGTACCAGTCCTCCTATAGCCGCCTTGCCAAGCCCAAATCCTTTTTTGCCGGTCATTATATTCTGTGATCCGCATCTAGAGCAGGTAAATCCTGAACCAGAGGAATGTGAAGGTCCAGTACCTTGCATTGGATTATGTACAGAACCACCCATAGGCCGTCCGGCAGGCATGGTATTATTGTAGGACTGTTGAGGAGTGAAGCTTCTTTGAGGCTGTTCCTGCTGATAGGACGGTGCAGGATTTGATCCAAACGCATTCCCTGTTACAGCAGACGGAGAGGGCTGCGGGCTCTCTACTTCAATCCCGAAATTATGGCAAAGAGCAGCAAGACCTCCGCTGAATCCGCTTCCAGTAGCAGAAAATTTCCATTCTCCCTTATAACGGTATAGTTCTGCCACTACAACAGCCGTTTCTACCGAAAAATCCCGTCCTAAATTATACTGCACCAATACTTGCCCGGAAGGTTCATCCAAAGCCCTTACATAGGCGTTTTGTACCTGGCCGAAGTTCTGCCGTCTGCTTTCTCCTTCATGAATGGTGATCGTAAAAGCAATCCGGTGTACATGCTGAGGGACACGTCTTAGGTCTATACGTATCTGCTCATCATCCTGCACTCCCTGGCCGCTTCTATTATCCCCGCTATATATAACAGACCCTTGTCCGCCCTGAGGATTATTATAAAAGACAAAATCCTGCTCACCTGTGACCTTGCCATTCTCTGCTAAAAGAAAAACAGAAGCGTCCAGGTCCATCCCGCTTTGAGAAGGATCCCACCCAAGACCTACAAGAAGGTTATTAAGTCCAGGTTGTCCTTTAGTCAGATCCACCTTCTGGCCCTTGCTTAAAGAAACAGCCATATTATCCAGCTCCCTTTGCTATTCAAAATGAAATCATGATTACGTTCTTTTTTATTATGTCTTCACACTTTTTACGTAATAGAAGTTAAAAAGTTTCATAATTTTTATGATTCATTAAAGGTCATGCTTCCTTATATTCCAGAAATTCTATCCTGTTTCCAAAAGGGTCATTTACAAAAAATCTTCTTCTGCCCTCAATGGGCTTATCTGCTATTATTTGAATGCCGCTTTCAACCAAGTGCTGTTCAAGATCATCTAAGTTCGTTACAATCAGAGCGGGATGGGCTTTCTTAGCCGGATTAAAAGGTTCCTCAATCCCAATATGGATTTCCTGGTTTCCACACCGGAACCAGCAGCCTGCAGGGCTTAGCGTTTCCGGTTTTGGCAGTTCTTCCATCCCTAGTATTCCGTTAAAAAAACGTCTTGCTTCTTGTTCACAGCCAGCCGGAGCGGCCAACTGAAAATGATCGATTCCTTCAAAATTAAACATATCTCAGTACTCCCCTTTTGTTTATTTATATAGTTTAATAAATATCCTTTTTTGTAAATACAGTGAAAGATATAACCAGGGCAAGCAGCCACCAGACAGTGAGGACCAGGAGTGAAAAGGATAGAGTCATTCCTTCGATAGGCGGCGGGCTGCCATTTAAATAATCAGTAAGCCTCATGTTTAACATGAAAAAATACTTGGCCGATGTCCATGACGAAACCATATTGCTCAGGATTGCACCGGCAATCAATAAGGCCAGAATAATCCCCATTCCAGCAGCAGTGCTTCGAATCAGTACGGAAACCATAAAAGAAAGAGTACCTACAACAACAGCTGCAAACCAGACAACCCCAAAATCCATTAATATAAATTGCCACTGAGGAATAATGCTTGCCCCAGAAGAATCGAATCCCGCTTCTGTGATCCTGAAACCTGAAAAAGCCGGGGCCGTCCAGCCCTTATATCCAAACACCACTCCAGAGATCAAATAAGAAACCAACCCCATCATCGCAATGATTAAGGATATGGCCAGAAGCAGAGTGATATACTTGCTTAAAAGGATTTTCCATCGCTTTACAGGGCGGGTGAGGAGCAGTTTTATGGATCCCATGCTGAACTCCGACGAAACTAAATCACTGGCTATTACCATGATCATAAGCGGCAGAAGCAGATCTATCGAGTTCTCCATAAATTCTTTGGTAAAGCTCGGAGCCCCCGGTTCGGCTGGATTAATATCATTATCTAAATAATATTGCTGCTGTTTAACCCGCACCTCCAGCTCCTTTTTAAAATCATCCGGAATCCGGCTGTTGGCCAGCCTGTTCTGGGTATCGATAATCTGCTGCTGAAGAGTGGTTCTCCAATCAGTTGTGCCAAGTTTCTTCAACTGTGTCTGCACCGTTTGATATTGAGCATATGTAAACAGAACCACTAGGATGGCTAAGATTCCTCCGACCACAATCAGCCTTTTTCTTGCGAGTAGCTTGAGCATTTCATTTTGAATAAGATTATTCAATTCGATCACCGCCCGTAAGTTCTAAGAATAAATCTTCAAGAGCAGGAAGCCGGCGGTTCATTTCAATAATCCGGACTCCTGAATTTACCAGCTCACGGCTCCACAGGCCTGCTTTATCGCTGTCAAATTCAGTTATGAGGCTGTCTTCCGCCTCTTGCACCTCTGTAAAAGTTCCAAGGATCTCTTTTGCCTGCTGGAAGGGTTCCACCCTCCATATCATCCTTTCCTGTGATGAAAGCAGTGCCTGTACAGTATCAGTCTGGATTACAGCTCCTTTTGATATAATGGCGACCCTGTCACATAGCAATTGAATCTCACTTAATAAATGACTGGATACGAGAACACTCAACCCTTCATTTTTAGCTAATTCCCTGATAAACTGCCTCATCTCCCGGATTCCAGCTGGATCCAGGCCATTTGTCGGTTCATCAAGGATTAACACTTTTGGTTTTCCAAGCAGTGCCTGTGCTATTCCAAGTCTCTGCCTCATTCCGAGAGAATACGTCTTGACTTTGTCATGGATTCTTTCACTCAGTCCGACAAGATCGATGACTTCTCTTAATCTTTCATTTCGGAACCCAGGAATCATCCTTGCAAAGTGTACTAAATTGTCATATCCCGATAAAAAGGGATACAGCTCCGGGTTTTCCACAATGCATCCTAAGTGCATCATGGCTTTTGTAAAATCAGTCTGAAGGTCATATCCGCAAATGCTGATACTTCCGGAAGTGGGCCTGATTAATCCTGTCAGCATCCGGATTGTAGTTGTTTTTCCGGCTCCGTTGGGACCAAGAAATCCAAAGACTTCGCCTTCATAGAGTTCAATATCTATCCCCTTGATAATTTCCTTCTTTCCTATTCTTTTCTTTAAGTCTTTCACCGAGAGTGTGATCAAAGCCCTTTCTTCCCCCTTACCATGTAAGCAATGCTGCCACTCGTTCTGCAATCAAACGGTATCCCTTAGCATTTGGATGAAAATGATCTGAATAAAGATAATCATTCACTTTTAGTTCAAACAAATCAAAAGTAGGAACAAAAACGGTTTTTGGCTTCTTTGCCGCAGTTTCTGCACTATTAAAATTCCACTCTCTAACAACCTGAGACGTTTCTTTACCATTATCAAGTTCAATAAAAGGGTTATACAACCCGACAAGAAAAATGACAGCCTCTTTATTCGATGACCTGACTCGCGATAAAATAGCATCCAGGTTTCTCAGATATTTTTTCTGAATGGATTTGATGGCTGCAGGCTGGAAATCTGCCAGGGTCTGGCCGCCCTGAAACAAATCGTTACCTCCAATTGTGATTAAAATATAGTCTGCTTCCTTCAGCTGTCTTGTGACAGAATAGGTTTTAACTTGAGCGAGCAGCTGATCGGATTCCTGTCCGCTAATTCCAAGGTTTTGTACGATAACCGGCTTGTCAGATTTGGCTTTCATCTCATCTGTCAGATAGCCGATATACCCTTTGCCCGTCTCATCCCCCATTCCTCTCGTTAACGAGTCGCCAATGGCTACCACTTTAAGGTCCTTTTCATTATTGACAACTGAACTCTTTTTACTATTGCGGCTGGTATCCTTTATGTCTCCAGCCTTCACATTAAGATTATTTTGGACAGCATAGACAAACCCACCCAGCCATACAAGGAGCAGGACCGCTGAAATGGCTGTAATGATAATGGATAATGATTTTCTCAGAATAAGCACCTCACTTAAGTAAATCTCTTACTTCCATTAAATCACAAACCCAATCAGAAAAAAAAATTTAAACAATATACAAATAAAAAAAGCTAACCCTCCTCGGGCTAACTTATTTTCACACTAATGTAAATTGTTTCCGGGTCCCTCCGATATTTCTGATAATGCATAACCTGCCTGTGATTGTGTCTCATTATCGACAGCAATATCTTTGAGAGAAATGATCCCCGCTAGCTTTCCTCCTTGAATAACAGGGAGCCGTTTGACCTGTTTTTCAGCCATTAATCTAGCAGCGTCCTCAATGCTCATATCAGGATCAGCCGTGTACAAGTCCGTACTCATAATATCCGTAACCTTAGTAGACCCCGGATGCTTTTCTGCTACGCCTCTTACAACAATGTCGCGGTCAGTAATCACTCCCACAAGGCGGTCTTCCTCTAATATGGGAATAATTCCGACATCCTGATTCTTCATTTTGACTGCAACCTCAAAAACATTATCAAGAGTTGTACAGTAATCAACAGTAGAAGACATATAATCTTTTACAGATTTCATAGAATACCTCCAATCTTCATTTCCATGTTAGTGTTGCCGCTGACTTTGTTATTATTCCCCACTAATCTCCTAAGAAACCCTTATTTTTAACATGTGAAGCTAAATCGCTTTATCTTTATTCATTAAGGCTATCACCTTTTCTTTGGGCTTCCAGCAATCAAACTGATACTTTGGATTTGTTTCAAAACCCAGCCTGGAGCAAAGGTAGCGCATTCCTCCAGCTTCCTTAACAGATTTAAAATGAATGCATGACGCACAACAATGATATTTTTTCATAGTTCCTCTCCGTACCGGTTTTTTACCTCTATTGTCCTTTAACCCATGCCTGATATCAACAAAAGCTTTTTTACCCTCGCTACGGAATCTCGCCTTACCTTAGTTTCCAGTTACATGCGCGGGTCTGCCGGAGCTAAATTTCTCTTCCCGTAAAACCCCGGCTACATTAAAATGGAATTTGATCTTATCTTGAAGGAGCCTGAGTGAATGAAAACGAAAGTATTAGCCTACATAATCCGTAAAAAAAATGAAAACTTTGAACTCTTGATACATTGTCATCGCGATTTTCCTGATGCCGGGCTGCAGGTACCTGCTGGGACGGTGGAAGAAAATGAAGTGCTGGAAGCTGCCCTTTTTAGGGAAATAGAAGAGGAATCCGGACTCAATGATGTCAAACTCCTGCAAAAACTCGATCATTATGTTTTTACAAATCCTGAGAATAATGAAGACCACGATCGCCATGTTTTTGTGCTGAAAGCAGCCGATGATACAAAAACAAGCTGGGATCACGTGATAACAGGCAGTGGTCAGGATCGTGGTTTGGTTTTCTGCTATTCATGGCACCCTGTCATGGATTTACCATACTTATCCGGCAGACAGGCTGAGAGTCTGCACCTGCTGCTCGAATTATTAGAAGACGAAAATAGAGCGTGGTAGCACAGGGTCTTAGCTTGTGACATTAGGGTTTTTTATTAGTACAATGAGATTTGGTTATCCTATCACGATTCTGCTATATTTCACTTCATAGTCTTTTACAAAGGCTATTTTCGCAAACTTTGTTGTTATTGAACATGGGGGTTGATTGGAACGTGAGGATGCTCGCGGACCTTAGGGGCGGGCGCCCGAGCCTCCTCGGCTTCGCCTGTGGGGTCTCACCTGATCGAAAAGCGGAGGACGGTGCTTTTCAAGAAAAGATCCATCCAAAAGCTGAATGATGATCTTTTTTATTAGAGGCAAGACGCTAAAAGAAAAGCAGACACCTGATAAAGAAGACTTGCTGATTGGCAAGCGATAGCGAAGACAGAAGCTTAGTCGCCCTTACCACGCTCCAACCGCCACGTCCTGTGGCCCCGCCTGGCTCGCACATCCTGTGCTTCGTGCGATAGCCCGGCATAAGACGAGCGGCAGTGAAAGGCCGATTTTGCCTTTTAATGGCGATTGGCTAGACCCGCGGTGTCAGTCCGGAGCTGGACATACCCGCTGCTCCCGCACAGAAAAGCGGAAAGCGGTGCCTGTATAAATATTAAACGCTCAGTGATAATCCAAATTGATATAAAATTCTAAACAAATTGGCAGGCAGAGACCCGATAAAGAAGACTTGCTGATTGGCGAACGACAGTGAAGACAGAAGCTTAGTCGCACTTATGCGTCAGCCAAGCATAAGACGAGCCGGCTGTGGGGAGTGCTTTTCTCCCCATAGACGGATTGGCTTATGACTCGAGGGTCTAAAGCCTTGAGCTGGATCAAGGAGTCTCGCACCTTACGTTCCAATCAACCTGTTTAACAATAGGATAGGTTCACCGAACTATAAAACACAACAATCTTTTAGAAAAGAGCCTTTACAAAATTAGATAGCCAGCATTATTTAAACGATCTGCTTTGGCCCTTTAGTTGTATTTCATCTGTTATTCACTATTTTTTGGAAAAATCAACGGATTTATGTACCTATCTATATTTTCCATCTTACATCTAGGCCAATAATAGGTAATTTAATACGATATTTTATGTATGAATCGATTTTAGTTTCGTTTAAAATCCTTATGCTTAACTCTGTGGAATTTTATGCTTATCATTTGGCGGTTTATGCTTGTGTTCATGAGTTTTATGCTTATCTTTTTAGGGTTTAAGCTTATCCTTTAAAATCCAATGCGGATGTTTTTGGCTTTATGATTATCCTGCAGCTTTTATGCTTTTCTTTTGACCAATATGCTTATGTCATATGCGCCATTAACATACAACCATAGGAAATTTATGCTGCTGGAAACAAATTTTGTCCTTCATCACCTGGATGAAGGACATTTCCTTGAACTCATTCACTGATTTTGTCCTTCATCGCCTTTATGAAGGACGTTTTAAGGCCGCCGGGTACGAGTTTTGTCCTTCATCGCCCGGATGAAGGACGTTTTCTTGAACTCATTCACTGATTTTGTCCTTCATCGCCTTTATGAAGGACGTTTTATGCTGCTGGAAACAAATTTTGTCCTTCATCACCTGGATGAAGGACATTTTCTTGAACTCATTGACTGATTTTGTCCTTCATTGTCTTTATGAAGGACGTTTTAAGGCCGCCGGGTACAAGTTTTGTCCTTCATCGCCCGGATGAAGGACGTTTTCTTGAACTCATTCACTGATTTTGTCCTTCATCGCCTTTATGAAGGACGTTTTAAGGCCGCCGGGTACGAATTTTGTCCTTCATCGCCCGGATGAAGGACGCTTTCGTCAACAAATTCACTGATTTTGTCCTTCATTGTCTTTATGAAAGGAGCTTGACAGCTGCTCTTTATATCGAAATTATTTAATATCAGCTCTTAAAAAAGATCAGGATTACTTAAAACAGGGAAAAAAATAAGCCGCCGAGACATCCCCGGCAGCCTGAGAACGCGGAAGTACAACGCTCATCACTTTGATCCGTTTTCTGATTCGCTGTCCACCGTTTTACCCACATAATAATCATTAACCTGTTCATGAGTTTCAGCAAGACCTTTTGTCGTCTCGTCCATATTTTCAGTTTTCTCAGGATTGTAGTTTTTACCGGCTACTTTTTCAGCGGTAGTTTTGTTTTCGCTCATACGTATCGCCTCCCTTGGTGATACGTATATGTACCCCTTCACGGCCTCACATAATCCTATTTTTTACGAGTCCGTTTAATAAGGTGTCATGCAGCCTATGGGCCTAATCCCGATCCAAGCCATGCTCATGTTCGGCTTTTACAATTTTATACTCGCGCCACTCTTCGGGCAGCATGGATTTATATTTCGGCGTAAGATAACGGTCATCAATCAAAACAATCGTGCCGGTGTCGGTTTCAGACCGGATCAGCCTGCCTCCTGCCTGAAGTATCTTATTCACTCCAGGATAGACATAGGCATAATCAAATCCATTCTTCCCCTGGCTTGAAAAAAATTCTTTCATCAGATTTCTTTCCGGGTTTACCTGCGGCAGGCCCACTCCTACGACTATGACGCCATTCAGCCTGTCTCCTTTTAAATCTATTCCTTCAGAAAAGATACCTCCCATTACAGCAAATCCAGTATGGGGTTCCTTAGAATCCTTAGAAAATGAAGCTAAAAAAGATTCTCTTTCTTCCTCAGTCATATTGGAGTTTTGTATGGTAATCTTCCCCGGGAATTCCTTTTCTGCAAATACGGTCAACACATCGTTCATATATTTATAAGAAGGAAAAAAGATTAAATAATTCCCCGGCATGCCGCTTAGCTGCTCATAAATGAAATTTGCAATAGGTACTAAGCTGCCTTGTCTATCATGATAACGGGTGGATAACGGGTAAACCAATATCTCTGTCTGTTCTGCAGCAAATGGTGTCGGGACCGAAATATGATAATCTTCTTGGTCAGCACCCAGCATATCCTGGTAAAACATAAGCGGCTGCAGTGTCGCTGAGAAATAGATTTTTGATCTATAGCCTTTTCCTGTTTTTTGCAGCAGCATCGACGGATCCAGGCATAACAGCGATACCTTTATCTCATTTCTATCTTTTTCGCAAAAAAATACAAATCGTTCATCAAATAGCTTTGCTATCCTTAAAAAATCGCCCGCCCGAAAAAATGCTTCAATAAGCAGGTCAGAATTCTCTGTCCCCCCCGAAATCAGTTCAGCTTCTGCAAAACCGGCAAATTGGTCTGCCAAACCCAGCAATTCCTCAGGAATCTCTTTAACTGCCATGAATCCCGAAGGAGGAATCTGTTTTTTAACAGCTATGAAATAATCATTTAGTTTTTTAGCCGCCTCAAAAATGACTTTGCTCTTATTTTTATATTCTCTTTTCAACTGAAGAAATTCAGATTTTATGATCTCTGCCGAAAACATATTCCTTGCCCGTTCCACCAGATTATGGGCTTCATCTATAAGCAGCACCGTTTCCTTCTTCTGTTCTTCAGTAAGTCTGCGTAATGAAACTTTGGGATCAAAAATGTAATTGTAATCGCAAATGATAACATCTGCTGTATAAGCAGCATCTAAGGAAAATTCAAAAGGGCACACTTTATGTTTCACAGCATATCGCTCGATTACTTTGCGGTCCATGATCGTTTCGTTAGCTAACATATCGAGAATTGCCCCATTTATCCGGTCATAATACCCATCCGAAAACTCACAGCTGTCTTTGCTGCAATGAAAGCCTTCTTTAAAACACACTTTCTCTTTTGCTGTTATGGTAACGGAATGAATGATAAGGCCCTTCTCTCCCATGAGATAAAAAGCTTCTTCAGCTGCTTGTCTAGTGATGGTCTTAGCGGTTAGATAAATCAGCCTCTTTCCTTTCTCTTCCGCCAATGCCTTTATGGAGGGGAAAGTGGCAGATATCGTTTTTCCAATGCCGGTGGGAGCATTGGCAAATAAACTTTTCTTTTCTGATATCGTTTTATATACCGCTCCCGCTAACTGTCTTTGGCCTTTTCGATAGGCAGGGTATGGAAAAATCAAGTTTTTTATACTGATATTTCTTTCATACAGATGCTGGAGCCTTAAGTTCGCGTAAGGTACATATTCTTGCAGTACAAAAAAAATAAATGACTCGAGCTCAAGCCAACTGAATTTTTTTCTAAAAACAGCCTTTTCTTCTGTATGTACATGTACATATGTAAGCTGTACAGTCATATGGGCTGTTCCATGTTCTTTCGCATACATATAGGCATACACTTTAGCCTGTGCCCAGTGAACCGGAAAGGTATCTTCTGTAATTTCATGAAGCTGTCTTTTAGTTGACTTGATTTCGTCAATGATGATTTCATCATTTTCCGATATTAGTCCGTCACAGCGCCCCTCTAGCTTAAAGGTTACATGTTCAAGTGAGAGCTCGGTACGTAAAAACACTTCTTTTCTGTCCGTCTCCTTGTAGGTCTGCTGTATTTTTTGATGGATTCTTGTACCTTCCGCCAAGGCTGTGGAGGACCTGAATCCGGTTTCAATACTGCCGCTGCTAAACACATATTCAACTAATGGCCTCACAGACAAACGAACTTCTTTCTGCATCCTATCACCCTATATTCAATCTTTTACCCCTACTATATCATTACCTTGCGCCAAATCCACAGTAAAAAAGCCGGCCATTAACCTGCCGGCTCATGATCAGATCAGCGTGCCTTAGCCACGATCCCATTATGGACCTTGATGTACCCAGACCTCAGAATATCCAGTCCGTTTTCGTAGAGGTATAAACCCATCTGTTCTAATGTCATTAACTCTCGATAGGTGTGATTCATCACATCTGCCATAATTTCATAATATAATTTCGACCGAAGCTGGGCCCTCGGGGTTGTCATGATCATATACCCGCCCGGTTTTACGAATTTCCTGTGCCATTCTACAACCTCTGCTTTCAATTCATCTGGAAAATGCTCAAGCAGCCCTACGCTCAGGACGATATCAAATTCATTGGTATACCCTAGCTTCCTTATATCAGATACGACGTACTCTGTTGGAAAGTCTGTCTTATAATAAATTTTTTTACTGCCAGTCAATGGATTTTCACCCAAAAAAGGATAGGATTCCAGAAATTCTCCATACCGGGTATCTTTACAGAAAGAATCATAATCAACCATCACTATTTCGCTTCCTGGATATAGAGCAGCCAGCTGCATGGCTTCATATCCTTCTGCAGCACCGAGGAACAATATTCTGGGCGCTTTTACATCGAGGCCTTCAAATAAGGCCCTCTTTCCCCGGGGATCCCATATTCCATCCTGGATTCTATGTACATAATTCCAAAGATGAATTTTGATAAGATCTCCGACGGCAGCCTTTGTGTCGGCCGGCTTAAATTGTTTGAGGCTTGTGAAGAAGGCTTTCTTGGTTTTATCCATTTCACCTGGGACATCTTTAACAAACCACTCATGAAACGACTTATTAAACATTTCCCAGGAAGTATGGGCGGGGAGTTCACGTCTGTTTTCCACTTCCCACTCTTTTTTTTCTTTAGCGTAGGAAGTCACCTGAAAGGGTCTCCCTATATCCTTCCACTTCATGGAAGACCAGTCCTTGACGGTATTCACTTTTACAAATTTATTGTATTCTTTTTCGCTATAGTTTCTTGTGTCGATTCTGTAAGATGGAGTAAGCGCTGTATGAGCTGACGGCTGGTTAAGATCCGTTTCAATGTCCAGCATCGTTTATCCACTCCTGAATTTTTTTATGTAATCTCTTTTAACCAGGCTGTCGATTCCATTGGGATCAACCTGTGCGAAAATCAAATCAACCTTTGGCATAGCACATAAGTTATAGTTTAATTCTTAAATCCACATGCGTTCTGCAGATTGAACCATATAATACCTATTCCATATGTATCATAAAAAACCCTTTACATTCTGTGAAATTGGAAAAGGTGCAGCCAAATAAATGGCAGCACCTTTATGGAACAAATATTTGTTTTAATGATATCACTTTTCCAGCCTAATTATTAGATTAAGCTAGATAGTATATATTTAGGTGAGAGTAATCAACATTCAAAACCTAAATATGAAAGCCCTACCTCTCTTCCATCCTGCGACTCCTAGGTCGCGCCAGTTGAAAAACAAGGTTTTGACTCTTTCAGCAAAATTTTATAATATACGGCAACACCGTTTTAATCTACGTTTTTAGCTGTAACTGTTCTCCATATAGAGCAGCATGTTCTATATGCCGGTATTACCCCAGCTTAATAAGTGCAGCAGCATGCACTTGGGTTAACATTAAGCGGAAATATCATGTTGTAATTAAAGTCTAATAAAATTCTGCTTTTAATTACCCTCGATATTTTCATTTAATATCCTCAACTAATATTAATGAAACTAAGTAATAATTATAACCTGGATATTTCACTTTGTCAAGGCCTGTTACTGAAAGAAAATTGATTACTCTTTTCAATTAGGTTCGTAGTACTCTTTTCCCCAGCCGCTTTCTTTTTAAACATGCTTAAAAATATTTGGTTTTTTGCAAAACTTATTTACACCCATTCACTAACACCTTATATATAAGTGGCGAAGAAACCTCACTTATTGGTTAATTTCTTAGATGACGATATGTTTATTCTTTCCTTTCATGATTTCATAGATGCCGTAGATTGCCAGACCAATGGATATAATCCCGAGAATCCATGGTCCGTATGGCTGGTGCAGCATTTTTTCTAATGCTCCATCTAGCCCTTTGGGGTTATTTGGGTTGACTGTTACAGCCATCTTCACAACAAAGTATCCAAGGAAACAGAACACGATTCCTTTTGATATAAGCCCGACCCTTCCCGATTTCTTTGTTACCTCTATTTCTTTCGGGTTCATTCCTGCAGTGTCGAATTGTTTTAAAAACCTCTTGCTCCACCCGGAATATATTTCACTTATGCCAAAGCCGATGATCCCTATTCCAATGATTCCAATAATCCATTGCCCCGCGTCCACTGTCAGCAGTTTTTCAGTCCAAGTTTGTTTGGCATTACCCTTCGTGCCGGCATGGACAGCAAGTGAGAACGCCTTAACAGCCAGTCCTGCATAAATTCCGCAAGAGATGGCATACCCAATCCTCCTCAGTATATCCTTCAGTCCATGCTTAGGTTTTGATTGTTTATTTATGACTTGAAAGAACAGCCACATTACATAGCCTGCCAGGCCCATGGCAATAATCCATACAATCACTTCTCCATACGGCCTGCTCACAACGGACCCCAGGACACCGCTTGTTCCCTTAGCATCGCCGCCCATGCCGCATGCTGCGAATAGGGACAAAACGCCAGCCAGGAAATAAACAGTGCCCTTAGCCATAAAGCCGGCCCGGGCGAACTTCTTTATCCAGGGTTTTAGTTCATGTGAGGTTTTTTTTGCCTGGGCTTTAACGTTCTTCTCAGCTTCTACGTTTAGCATTTAGAGAAACTCCTCTCGATTTCAACCACATGTTATTTCATTCCCGCATTAGGCAGGTTAGAAACTAACAAAGGGAAAAATGAGCGTTCCTTTTTATGGGTATTCCAATTCCGGTCTACCTGCAGTGTGTTTTGACGAATTTGTTCAGACAAAAAGAGGCTGGGACAAATCCTCCTCTGAAGTAAAAAAGCCAGTGGAATTTTACTCATCGTAAAA
>NZ_PGUY01000077.1 GCF_002863585.1 Peribacillus deserti
TTGTTAAATTAACGCACCCGTTAGATGTTTGGTAAATTAGTTAATAATGTTATATCCGAATGTGGCGGCAACTAGAGAAATTAAGAATAGGGTAACGATAACAATAAAAAAATATTTCATTATCTTATCAGCAATTTTCATATTGTATCCCCCCACGTAAATTGAGAAAAGATTCTTTATAGGATATTCACTTTACTCATATACAAATCCTCTATTTTACACAAGAAAAGGCTGTCGAAGCAGCCTTCCTTATTAAACTAACGCACCCGATAGGTTTAAGTAGATTCTTTCACAATCTTTTCTACGGTCTAAATATTTTGTTACCTATGTTTACTGGTACAAAAAAGGTATCGTCAAGAGACGTTCCCTTTTATTGATAAGCATTTATTTGTTCAATAGGAACCTTACCCTTAAATCCACTCTTCTCCATGTTCACGAATGAATTGAAGTTCTTTTTGATAATGTTCAAGATGCCCTTCATCCACCATCTTTTGAAAAGCAACATCACCTTCACTGGCTTTTCTAATCATTAGTTTACATAATCCTTCTAATCTTAGTAAGACCATTTCTAACCAATACTCATTAATTTTCTCACCATAAGACTCAAAAAACAATCTAACTCTTTGTTTTACTTGGTTAGCATTCAGCACAGAGGATCTACTCAAGGGGATACAAGTGTAAATTGTATATGCAATGTCCCAAAGTCTTGGACCAGGTGCAGCAACATCAAAATCAATAATGCCTATTGGTCTCTTATTTTTAAAAATGATGTTGTATATTGCAAAATCATTATGGCATATAACCTCAAACGGTTGCGGGGTGTTATCTATCGATTGCCAGCTATCATCAAATGAAAAATCACTTATTGAATCATGGTAAAGACGGAGCATTTTTGCTATTTCTGTTAAGACACCATCCGACCACATGTATTGTTTTAAAGGATAATTACCAGCTTCTCCTTCAATATATGATAATATCTCTCTATTTTTTTCATCAATACCTAAAAACTTCGGTGCATATTCAAAACCTTTACTTTCCAAATGCTTCAATAACTCATGAATTTTGACACTATCAGGTTTTAATTCTCGCCGAACAGTATCTCCTGAACGAAATACGCTTGAAACATTCCCTCCTGTTAGCATCTCTTCGTTTTCGTACTGACTTTTCATTAAAATCCCCCTAACATTTTGCTTCATCACTAGCAAGAAAAGCAATAGTACGTGCAACATCTTCTGGTAATCCAATACGGCCCAAAGGGAATTTAGGCAAAAGGTGCTGCCTAATTTCATCATTCATCCAAGTTGAATCGGTTGGTCCAGGGTTTACAGCATTAACCGTAATTCCAATTGATGTAAGTTCTTGAGATATTGACCTAGTAAAAGCTGAAATAGCCCCCTTAGTTGCAACATAAGCCAGATTACCAGGCATAGGTCCTAATTCTTGCCCTGATGTCATATTTATTATTCTTCCTGCATCTAAATCAACCTTTGTAAAACGGCGAGCAAATTCTGAACAAAGAAGGAAAGTGGACCTCATATTAACTGAATAATGTTGATCAAGTATTCTTGCATCTAACTCTAAATAATTACTGCTTATTGAATGGGCTGCATTATTGACCAAGATTGAAGGGGATCCCAGTTTCGTTTGCATTGTATCAAGTATATCGAATGCAGCATTTGCACTTGATAGATCAATTTTTAGGTTTTCACAAAGGACTCCTGTGTTTGTAATCTCTTGTTGGAATTTTTCTATCCAATCAGTATCAGAATTCCAATGCGTAAAGAAAATATTTATTCCCTGAGAAGCTAATTTACGGCATATTGCGGTACCTATATCTCTTTGGTGACTTGCTCCTGTAATTAGAGCATTTTTATTTTGAAAATGAGTCATTATATTTCCCCCTAATTATTGGGGAGTACTGCGATATGGGGTAATAGAGATGTTTTTTTCTATAAAACAAAAAGCAGATCCACAAAGGATCTGCTTAGCTAATGGATTTTTATATAACTCCACACCACGCATCCCCGAGAATGATTTAAACCAATAAATAGACATACTACCCCCATGCAAAAACTATGGGAAAAGCATCTATTTATTGTTTTTAATTATTCATTACAGGGTTTGCCACATGTAGATTCTTAATTCCCCTCTCACAACATCTCTATCACTATCATAATTGTATTAATAGATATATTCAACAACTATTGTTCTGAAATATTTGAATATTTAATCAAGTGCCATTCTATTTTTCTCAAGTACCCTGCCAGTTCTGAAACACCCAAAAGGGTGCCGAAGGAACCCATTGATTTTAAACTAACGCACCCAATAGTTTAAGTACATTTTTTCACAAACTTTCTGCTGATATAAAATGGGTAATTACATTTTACTTTTTTAAATAAAGCAATGTTATTTAAATCCCAGAACCATCCACTCTCCTACCTCTTGAAAACCAATTTTATTGTAAATCAAACCAGCAGTAGGATTATTATAAAATAGATAAACCATTTTCCCTTCACTTATTACATCATTACACAATTCCGAAACTACTTTAGTGGCATAACCATTACCCCGAAATTGAGGTGGCGTAGCAACACCTGCTAAGATAGCAGTTTTATGTCCTTTTGCTTGAATGGAAGCTGTGGATACCATGTCTCCCTTTATTTCAGCATAATACGTTTTGGTGTCTCCATTTATAATTATTTTCATTTGGTTTTTTGTAAATTTGTCTTTATCAGAAACCATAAAAGAATACTCATTGACCCGTTTATATAAGTTATGTAGTCGATAACAGTCATCAAGGTTTTGTATTTTTTTAATCTCTACATTATTTTTTCTAAATTTATTTTTTGGAGAAGTCATTCGTGATATGTATGAATTGCTCTCAAACTCAATTTCCAAGAAAGGCTTAAACTTCTCTATTAAGTCTTTTTTGCCGTTCATTTTATTTGTATTCTTTTGCTTTATAATTTCTATGAATATTTGTACGTCTCTATGCTCATTGGAATAATAGACAATTTTCTCTTTAAAACATAACAGGATTGCTCTTAATTTAAGTTGTTCAAACTCGCCATAGACATTAACGAAACTGGGCTTTATATCTTCTGCCTCTAAATCGCTAATTATTAAACCATTAAACTCACAATCCTCCCTAAGAAGATTTAAAACCATCTCAATATCTTGACTAAAAAGTTCTTTAATAATGCTTCCCACTTTAAATGTCACCTTTCAATTTATATCTGTCACATTAAAAAGAGAGTCTTCTTTTTCTGCATAAACTTCAATACTGGCTTATTATTATCCTTATTTTGCTAAGCTGCCCTTTAGTAGAGCACCAAAAAAGCTGCCATAGCAGCCCCAGCCTTGTTCAACTAACGCACCCCTGCATAAATCATATTACACAATAATTTACACAGTTTTTTCAACCTGCTTCCCTTGGGGGAGTTAGGATAAAGCTGTTTTACTAGTTTTAGTAAGGTTCAGGACTAAGAGCGGAAGTTCTGGGAATTGTACCACTGTGTAACCTCCTTCGACACAGGCACACCAAGGGTTCCAGAAGATTACACAATAAAACTGTGTAACTTTTCATCCGTTTACTGGAACAGAGGTCTATTTTTTTGCTGTATATAATAAAAGAAAAGATATATTCATATTCTTATTTTTAATAATAAAATTCTGATTGAAGAAATTCACTTGGAAATGGAGCTGTTAAATACTCTTCTAAGTTGGAAGGAACAAAATCTGACTCTAATTCTTTTTGTTTAATTTCATGAAAGTCTTTTTGAAGGATATATGTTTGGAGAATCCCGCCATATTCCCCCGTAAGGAAAGAAGAAGATTGAAGGATTAAACCGCCTCCATTATCAAACAAAAAAGCGTCATAATTCTCAAATCTCTTTGATCTTGCTAGGGACCCATTAAACGTCTTTAAACCCTCTTGAATATGACGGTTAGTATCAACTAAACGAAATTGTTAGGTGATGGATAATATGATATTTTCCTTGGTAGAAAACTTGGCGAATATATAATCATACGGTCTATCATCGTCTCTTATGTCTCTTAACGGGAATGTATGGATGACCTTTCCCTTTGATTTTACCTTTTCCATGGCTGACCCAACAATTCAACGGCTCTTGCTATTTTGTCACCAGGGGAGATACCGAAAAAATAAAGCTGCCTGTTGACGGGTTAAAAGTGAAAGCCTTCGAAACATGATCCAGAATTTCAATATCGCCTTTTCCACTCATGGTGGCACCCCTTTTCCACTTTTCAACTTACACATTCTATTTAATTTTTTATCAATACAGCCTTTAAATGTTTAGCATCGCTCAAAACTCCGTAACTTTCCTCTTGAACACTGCTGATTAACTCTGCCTTATTGCCATTAAACCAAATGAGGTAATCATTTATTCTTTCGGGTTCATCTGTATCTGTTCGAATAAATAAACTAACTTTCACATCTTCCCTTCGCGACATACTCGGTACCGAGTTTTTATTCCAGATAATTTTTTTAAATGAACTTCGTATAGTATCAAGTTCTCCCTCATCTGTAATTATCGTTTCTGTACCCGGGTTTTCCTTTACATCTCTTACTTGGGTATCCACTCTTGTCAGTTGGTTTAACTTGTTTCCGCACGCGGTCAGAAGGAATACACAAACCAATAGAATGCTATATTTCCGCATGTTCATCCCCCCCTTGTGATACACAAAAAGGCTACCGGAGCCGCCAATTTGTAATAGTTATTTACTAATTAACACTAAAGATTCTGATTTACTATCCCAGTTTTCAATGGCTTCTATTTTATCCTTTTTGTCAGGTACCTTACACCCAACCGTACATGAACTATTACCGTAACCTTCACCATTAATAGAAGAGATAAAATGAATACGATAATACCTAACCCAATATTCATCCAGCCAACTCCCTTCATCCTAATTTTACCATCCGCAGGCGAATTGACGTATAATTTATATATCAAATTTCCCAAAAAGGGAGACTACTAATATGAAGGGTAAATTAATTGAGATTAGAGGTAAAAAACTTTATGTAGAATGTTATGGTTCGCATGATAGTCCAGCTGTACTTTATCTTCACGGTGGTCCCGGTGAAAGCTGCTATGATTTTTCATACCACCAATCAAGAAGATTGGAAGGTCGTTTTCGATTGATTGCTATTGATCAAAGAGGAGTTTGTCGGTCAGAAGCAATAAAAGATGACGAAGTATTTGGATTAGATGACTTAATTGAAGACTGTGAAGCGTTAAGAAATCATCTAAATATCAAGAAATGGTCACTTATTGGGCATTCTTTTGGAGGTTTTCTTTCACTGTTATATGTGTCAAGATATCCTCATTCTATTAATAAGGTTGTTTTCGAAGGTCCCACTTTCGACTTTGAACTAACAGCGAGAAGTTTAATTAGAAGAACAGCAAAATTACTAAAAAAACATGGTCAACCTGAATTGCATGATAGAGGGTTAGCTCTTGCAGATAGTAATTTGCCAATTCGGGAACTAACTGAGAAGTATATGGAGTTAAGTGATGAATTAGGAGAAAACCGTATGGAAATTTATAGGCACAACCATAGTAATCCCACAGATTACTACTCTTTTTACTCCGAAGAAGAATGGGATGAATTCTATGATAAATCAGAAGTGCACTATAACCTCCTACGCGAAGAGGGTGAAATTTTTCATTCATTACTTCCTACAATTAAACATGTAACAAACCCTATGTTATTGGCTATTGGAAAGTATGATGCTGCCACTTGTGAAAAACACATTGAAATCTTTAAAAAGGATGCTATTGATGGTAAGATACATGTTTTTGATCACAGTGGGCATACGCCTCATTACGAAGAAGCTGATAAATTCAAGGAAATCGTAATTGCATTTTTATCCCCACAGTAGACCGCAAATTTCATTGTGGTCTTTTTAACTCATCTTCTTGTCGAGTTGGGATTCTAGCATTATCTTGATTTTGCTGTTGTCCTTTAACTTGCTAGTGTTGTTTGCCTTTGGCATAGGAGAGGATAAATAGGAATTTGCCGATAGATTCCATTAGGAGCTTCATTTATTATTTGGGGCATCCTATATCTTATTCAATTTGCACGTTCTTCCAAAACGTGGAGGCTGGCTTGGTCTATTGTAATAAATATGGAAAGTATTTTTTCCTCCTTTAGGATGAAAACAGTTTTCAGGATCTATTTAGTTAGCTATAGAACTATTCAATCTATGCCATTAACTTATTTATACGCATTCTTGCCTTTAGGGACGTTACTCCTTTTTCAGATTACTTACGTAAATTGATTACTCTTCCCCAGACCGTTCACGGCTGATTCCAAAACAGCATAGCTAAAGCTGGAAGGATCACGGAAAATAAAAGGACGAAAAAGTTACCAATAATGCCAGCCACCTTTAAGACACCTCTCTTACTCAGGAAGGCCGCAATTAATCCGATCATCGGGAGGATGATTGCCATACAAATCCATACTCCCCCAGAAAATGAATTCTCATTAAAAAACCAGTTTGCGTAACCATAAATAGAAATTATACTTATTACAACAGAAATTAAACCGAGCTTTTTCATTTTCCGCCCCCTTTTGTTAAAATTTTAACACAATTTTAAACATTCTAATTGCTCAATTAACATTTTCTTGGCAAATATTTAAAATTTACGATGGATTATATCGAAAAGGAGGTGTCCAATGAAACTTCATATAGAGATAAGTGATTACAATGAAAAATGGTCAGACATATTTTTTGAAATAAAACGAGTGATCAATCATGCTCTTGGAGATTTAATCAAAGATATTGAAATGTGGGAAGTACCGCTGTCGAAGGGCTTAGCGAAAAACCAGTCGTAGACATCGATATTGTGATCAGTAAAGACGAACTCTTGCCTTGTGTCATCCAAAAACTTGAAAAGATCGGATATTTTCACCAGCCAGAATGGAGTATTGAAGGCGGAGAAGCTTTTGGCAGAAGAGATTCATGTACGCCGTGGGATGGTTTAGGAACAAAGTGGATGGAACATCATCTGTACGTCTGTCCTTTATGCAGTCCAGAACTTGCAAGGCATATACCATCAGGGACTATCTGCGTAAACATCCGGAGGCAGCCGTTGAATATGACTGCCTTTAAAAGAAATTTAGCAGCAACCGCAAAAGACCGGACAGCTTATACCTCCGGGAAGTCAGAGTTTATCTTAAACATTTTAAGGAGCCTTACTTAAGTTTTAAGAGCTCTCCGTCAGGACTATGTGGATAATATTCTATTATTTTGTAATGAAGGACGAAACGCGGAAAATTACAATGGGAAAAGTCCTTCATAAAGGTGATGAAGGACGAAACGTGGAAAATTACAAAGAGAAAAGTCCTTCATAAAGCTGATGAAGGACGAAACGTGGGAAATTACAAAGGGAAAAGTCCTACATAAAGGTGATGAGGGACGAAACTTGGTAAATTACAATGTGAATAGTCCTTCATAAAGCTGATGAAGTACGAAAAGTAGAAAAAGAGAAAGAAAAAAGTCCTTCATATACTATATAACGTGGGACATATCCAATTTTTCGGTACTGATTCATCATTACTCGTAAAAACCATCGATGAACTCCTGCTATTTTAAGCTTTTTTCCCAAAATTTCTTTAATCTATTTTTAGAATGGATTAAATTACACCTCCCCCTTCACACCCTCAAGATCGCACAATTCTGCGCATAAATGAAGAGTCAACTAATCAGTCAAGGACTCTTACATGTAAAGCCTCCCCTCTCAGCTAATGATTCCACCTATAAATCCAATAAAATAAGACGGCCCCATAAAGAATTAAAATGAAAAAGATACCCCAGTATATTTTATTCTCGGAATGTATTGGCTTACGATAGGCAGCCGGGACAAAAAATTCGCCGATGTGGTCAAAAACACGTGGATATACCCAATATAAAGAAAAGGAATCCCAGTAGCCCCATCCGTTTTTAAAGCGGATAAAGCCCCTGCGATCTTTTAGCAGAACTTCGAAGGAAAATACGATGCTCAGGACACTATAGAAAAAAGGAAAGGTGTGCTTATTAGGCCTGAATCGGATCAATAATAGGATCAGGTCCCATAAACATATCTCCCGTTTCAAGGATTCTATTCTTTTAGTCTTGGTTCATATCAATAGTTCATACGGTTCTTTTTTCCTGCCATAAAAAAACAAGCCTTGAACCAAACAAGGCTTGCCTGTGTTAATAAGAATTATTTACCTGGATTACTGCTGCAATGCCATCCTCTTCTAAATAAGAGAATTTAACATGCAGGCTGTCCGGCCTAAACTGATGGTATTCCTGCAGGTAATCGGCAACTGCATCAATCATATCCTGTTCATCGAACCGCAGCGTGCGGCCATAGGCTAAGGAGGAAGCTGAAAACCCATACTCCTGGTCATAGCCCAGATCTGCCTGCACCTGTTCCGGCGGAATGTTCTCCCTTAAAGAGGTGTATACACAAAGGCTGTCAATCAAATCCTGTTCGTTAAAAAGTATCTCCATCCCCTATGCTCCTTAATAATATCGTCTATTTCTTGAGAATAATCTTCTAAATAGCTTGAAAACAACCACTATTAACAAAATGTCCAGAAGAATCCCGAAAAATGAGAATCCATGTGAGGCTCCATAATACATACCGCCAAACGGATGAAGCATGTGGGTCAAGAATGCTCCCGCTCCAAACGCTGCAGCATGGGAGAAGAAACTGCCGGTTCCGGAACGTCTTGGAAGTGTAGCTCGATTATACGTGGATCCTCTCGTTACACTCCGGGATGGGCTCCTATATCCTGAATTATAGCTGCCGCTGCTTCTGGATGGAGAGCGATAACCGGAATTATAGCTCCCGCGGGACGACCTGCTTCTTGTTTGGATCACATTGGAAGTACTCTTGGTTGTAAAACTAGGGTCAGTTGATTTACTGGCGCTGAAACTTCTCGCTTCCGTCATATCTGGAATGGCGAGTGCAAACACAAGCATACATACCAGCAATATTTTTTTCATGGGTAAGACTCCTCTCTGGTTGCTATACGGATTATTACCCACTTTTCAATGCTGGTATTCTTAATATGGTAGATTTTGATTATATGACTCGTTATTGTGTTTTATCATAAAACAACAAAGGAATTTTAATTTTATATAGAATATAAGAATCAACTATATATTGAAATACGAGAGGTTCTTATGAAATTAGATGACAAAAAGAGAAAAATACAAATGAAATATAGAGAGAAAGTATATATTCATCTACAGTGTTTTAATTGAAGACAACAGTTTTACTTTTGTGTATAAGTACTCGATCTTCTAAATGCCAAGCCACCGCTCTCGCTAAAACACTGCGTTCGACAGATCGTCCTAATCTTTTTAAATCCTCTGCATTGTGGTTATGGTTGACACGTAGCACATCCTGTTCAATAATAGGCCCTTCGTCCAGATCATCTGTCACATAATGTGATGTTGCTCCAATAATTTTCACTCCCCGTTCGTATGCTCTTTCATAGGGCTTCGCACCTACAAAAGCAGGTAAAAAGGAATGATGGATATTGATAATTCGTTCAGGTTGACTAGAGATGAACGTAGGTGAAAGAATTTGCATATAGCGCGCCAACACGGAAACATCTATTTCATATTCCTCTAGAAGTTTTAATTGTTTTTGTTCCGCCTCATTTTTCGCATCTTTTGTCACTGTTATATGATAAAAAGGGATGCCAAACTGTTCTACTGTTGGACCGAGGTCGGGGTGGTTGCTGATTACTACGGCAATATCAGCAACCAAGTCTCCTGCTTGCCATTGCCACAAAAGCTCCATCAGACAGTGGTCTTCACGAGAAACGAATATAGCCATTTTTTTAATATCATAGGCATAGGCAAAGCGCCAATCCATCCTGAACTGGTTTCCGATAGCAGCAAAGGCCTCTTCTAGTTTTTCTTCTTGTCTCTTAAGATCTGGCAAAATAAATTCTATTCGCATAAAGAAGAGCCCGCCTTCGGGATCTATCGAATATTGATCAGATTGTACGATATTAGCTCCGTACTCATACAAAAAGTTTGAAACGGCCGCAACGATACCTGGCTGGTCCTTACAGGATATCAACAACCGTGCACGATCTTTGTTAGTTTGCCGGAATAATTCTACTTTTCTATCTCTTAATTCTTTCATTTTTACCTCCAAAGCTTTATGTTCTTTCTGTTCACCCAAAATAAACATCCCACTTATGGATATACAGAGTAAGTAATGAATTGAAATTTTTTTTAATAAGATGCTAGTATATGTATTTAGACAAAACTTAGTTCGCCTAAGATGTGTCAATGGTAACAAAAAAGCAAGTAAAAGGTCCAATGATTTTTTTTAGGCTTTGTTAAATGTTAATGTTGATATTTCATCAAAAGAAAAGAACCCATTTATGAGTTCTTCTTGTAAGCTTCTTCTTCATCTACTGCACCCGTTAGTTAAAATACATCACTTCACAATCAGCTATTAAACGTAATATCCTTACTTGGGGAAACAGCAGCAAACCAACGTAATACTCCGTTATGATGGTTTATTATTTGTTGGGCAGAAATGTCTTCTGAATCCCAAGTGCTGTGTGTATCTGAAACTAAAGTGATTTTATATTCCATACTAAAAGCTCTTCTACAAGTTGTATCCACACACGCTTCTGATTGAATTCCCGTAATTATTAAATGTTCAATCCTTTGTTTTTTCAACTCATTTTCTAAAGAAGTATTAAAAAATGAATCAGGAGTAGCTTTTTGTATAATGACATCTTGATTGTTTGGGGTGATATCAGGATGTATCTCCCACCCTTTCGTTCCGTACTCTAAAGGGTGTCCAGCAGCTCCATTATGCTGTATATAGAAAATTGGTGTCTCCGAAGAGCGTGCCTGAACGATTAGTTCTTTTAAATTTTTTAGCAGTCTATCTCCGTCATACACAACGTTACCTTCTTGAAACATCCCGTTTTGAACGTCTATAACCAGTAGTGCTTTTTTCATTATTCTCCCCCTCATCATTTCTTTAAATAGATTCTACTTTTTATTTTCTATTTCCTTCTTCAACTAACCTCCCTCAATAAACAAAGTGAAAACTCACGTTTTCTCCAGTATTCTCAGTATTTTATAGAA
>NZ_PGUY01000078.1 GCF_002863585.1 Peribacillus deserti
AAATGATGTATGTTTTGGCAGTATGTTAATTAATCACTTTGAATCATTACTCAAAACGTAAATTTATGTATAGATGCTTATTTTTATACATAATTGCTAAGCTGTGCTTATTGTATTAATGGGCAGTTTAGTGCAAGAAGATGTGTGAAGAAAGTTAAAACCATTTAGTTCTGTATTGGAGCGGGGGTATTCCTTAATAGGCGGGTTTTCTAAAATAAATAATTTAGAGACTAATACCGTGACAAGCTTTTGATCATTCACATATTTATAAGACAAAGGTTACTAATAAGGAATGGTGAAGTTTGAAGATTTTATTTCTAGAAAGTCACCCAATGTGGATTTATGGTTTACCTAATGGTTTTAAAGAAGAAGGGCATACTGTAATGGTTTCTGGACCATTAAGTAAGGTTAATATTTCAGAAATGCTAGATATGTTTAAGCCAGATTTAATTATATCTCTCGGATGGACAGACGAACACTCTAAAGAAAAATGGGAGTGGATCCGAAAGGCTATCAAGAAAACAACTATACCGCTCGTTTATTGGGCAACTGAAGACCCTTTACACACAGAAAATTTTACAATACCTCTTATTAATGCAATAAAACCAGATTTCGTTTTTACAGTTACACCTTCATTATGTCAAAAATATGAGGAGCTAGGTTTCAAGTCGGATCATTTAGAATTTGGGTACCATCAGAGTGTACATTTCCCGGTACAACCATTGAATAACTATCTTTGTGACATAGCAGTAGTAGCGAATGCATATCCTAAATATCTTAAAAAAAATCCAAATGCGTTCCGTTCGGATGCCTTAAAGACATTAATAAAGCCACTTATTAAGGAAGGAATTCGTGTTGACTTTTGGGGTAGGCATTGGGAAAAAATGGCCAATTATTTTGGAAGAGACATTCCAACTAAATGGATTCATGGATATTTAGACTACAGGGACGCCTATAAAGTCTATAGTTCTGCCAAAATCGTTATTGGATTGCAAAACTCAAGCTCGCAACTTACTATGCGCACTTTCGAAATTCTTGGTTCTGGTGGCGTTTTGTTAACAACGGATACACCTGCAGTTCGTGAAAAATTTACACCAGATCAAGATTTAATTGTTTCATCCAACAAAAAGGAAACAGTATCTAAGATTCAATATTATTTAAATAATGATATTGAAAGACACCAAATACGTGAAAATGGTAAAAAAGCTGTCCAAAATCATTCCTACCGAAATCGAGCTAGGCGAATACTTGAAGTATTAGAAAAAAGAGGGATACTAAAGGAAACCGGAGATATTATCCATTATTCAGAATTTCTAAAAGAAATGTATGAAACTTATATGATTTCTTCGGATGACACTCTTACCAAAATTGCAACTAGATTTAACGTCCCGTTAGAACAATTAATCGAACTTAATAATCTTAGTTCAGATAAAATATATGCAGGACAAATAATTAAAATTAAGAAAAAGCAATAAAAATTATTTATAAGAATTTTGGGGCTGTGTTGTTGTTCTAAATCTGAGTGAAAGAACCACTTGCACATTATAGAATTGCTTATATTGTGAATGCTTTCACTTAAACTAAAGGGGGCTTTTGTTGAATATCCTAATTATTAAAACCTGAAAAAATGCAAGTTTTTATTCGTTCCTTGCATATTTTCAGGTTTTTCACATTCAAGAAACATACTGCCATAAACAGCATTTTTTAATTGCCAAATACACAATAGTTATTTGCCCTTTCGAACATTTAATTCAGTGCATACTCTATATCATTAATGGACAAGGGGGGTCTGGATTATGGGATTTTGCGGCTACGGTAGCGGAGCAGAATGCGAAGGCTAAAGCGGAGGCGGTGGCTTTGCTAGAAGCTTTGCCTTAATCGTTGTTCTATTTATTCTACTCATTATTATTGGAGCTACATTTGCTGGCGGTTATTAAATAATAACGGAGAGCCTACAGGTAGCCTAACGTTGAGTGTCTTCTTCTTTCGTTGTAAAAGCTCCTAATATAATCGTTGATGGCTTTTATAGCTTCCGCTCTTGTTGTATAACGGCTTCTGTATACGAGTTCTTTCTTTAAGCTGGCATGGAACGATTCAATACAGGCATTGTCATATGGATCGCCTTTTTTACTCATGCTGATTTGCATATGATTGATTTCCATTTGATCTGTATAATCCTTTGAACAGTATTGGGACCCTCGGTCCGAATGGTGAATCAATCCCTTGCCCGGCTGCCTTAACATAACCGCCATCTTCAAAGCATCCAGAGGAAGCTCTTTCTTCATATGTGAATCCATACTACATCCTACTATTTTCCTCGAGAAAAGATCCATAACGGAAGCTAAATAAACCCACCCTTCAAGGGTCCAAATGTAAGTAATATCGCTTACCCATACTTGATTTGGTTCTTTAACATCGAATTGTCGGTTCAATAAATTAGGATACACATGCATATCATGATCCGAATTTGTCGTAACCACAAACTTTTCCTCAGGAAGGGCTATCAGCCCCATTTCCTTTCATCATACGGGCTACTGTCTTCAGAGAGATTGTATAACCCCTGTCAATTAAATCGGCATGCACTCTTGGACTACCATATGTTTTACCGCTTTTGTAATAAGATTTCTTAATCTTTTGTTGAAGCTCTTTTCGACGCTCTTCCTTTTTTGAGGGAGGCATCGCTTGGTTCTTCGCCCACTTGTAATAACCACTAGTTGAAACCTTTAACACTCTGCACATCTTCAATACTGTATGTTCATCCCTGTGAGCCTGGATAAATGAGTAGATCACGCTCGGTTTTTGGTGAAGATGTGCATGGCCTTTTTTAAAATTTCGTTTTCCTCTTTCAGTCGCTGTAATTCGTTTTAAAGGAAAGCTGCCAAGTCAATGATCCCCATATATCCAGAAAATGAGGAAATCGACAGGCCAAAACAAGCATTGGAATCGATGTTATCATGGGCATCTAATGAAATGAGTTTCATATTGGCTGATAAGGATAAGTCTCAATTTAAGCAGGCAAATTGCTATGGGAAATGGGATACACAAAGGCAGGATGACCTTCAGATCTTTCCAAACAAGGCTTTGCAGTTGAAAGGGTATGCACCTCAAGCAATCTTTTCTTCCTTGCGGGAAAGAGGTTGGTTGAAAACTGCTTCTTTAATAATAAATAATAAGAGAGCAGATGGAAGCGAGAATCTATAAAAGATCCTCGCTGTTCCACCTGTTTTTATTTCAATACGATCAATGAGTCGGTGTAGTAATTCCGGTATCAGGATATCTTCATGGGGAAATCTAGATAACTCTGTTTGAGGGTTCAGAAGCTGTTCGTGATTCTTTGATCTTGATAGCCTCTGATCTAAAACCAGTCGGGATTATATATGCTGCTTTAATTCGTCTACGGTTTTTTACAACAATTCTGTATTCTTGCTCATTTATAATGTCACTTGCAGGCAGTTGAATTAGCTTGATCCTGCCAGAAATCGGGTAAAGTTGTTCCATGTTGGGTTTGCCCTTACTGCTACCTGGGAACAATAAGTTGGCATGCTATATCGAATGGAGGAATTTAACATGGGCAAAACAATTTTCATTTCTGGTGCAGGCACGGGGCTTGGAAGAGGTGCAGCAATTGGTCTTGCCAGTAAAGGGCATCGTGTGATTGCGGCTACAGAGCTGACTTCTCAAAAAACAGACCTTCTGAGGGAAGCAAATGACCTGGAACTGGATATAGAAGTGATTAAAGTCGATATTACGAACCCTTTGGATCTGGAACAGATTGAGAAGTATGATTTTGACGTATTTGTTGCAAATGCTGCCATTAATGAACGAGGGCCGCTCGGTGAGGTGCCGATGGACCGGTTTCGAGCACTTTTTGAGGTAAATGTTTTCGCAACCTTGGAAACAGTACAGATAGCTGCACGGAAGATGGTTGAAAAGGGAAGCGGAAAAATCGTTTTTATGAGTTCAATTTCTGGAATTTTGGCATCTCCATATGGCGGTCCATATGCCGCTACAAAGCATGCGATTGAAGCAATTGCCCATACCCTGCAGTTGGAACTTCAAGGATTCGGAGTAAAAGTTGCCACCATTAACCCTGGTGACTTCAAGACAGGCTTTAATGATCGCGCGGCAGAAGAGCTATGGAAATGGTACGATGAAGAGAAAAACTTCACGAGGAAAGAGGATATAAAAAAGGCGGAAGAAGGGTTAAAGAACCAGTTTGACCCAGAAGATATGATTGCAAAAATGGTAGAAATCATACCAGCTGACCATCATAAATTCCGAACTGCCTATCCTCAGCAAACGGAGAAACAGATGAAGCAAGAAGAACAAAAATGGTGGGAGATGGACATATAGGACGCTTGATCCAGTTCTTTTAACTTGTGGTATGGGACTGTTGATAAAAAGGGAAAAGAGAGACAGCTTCTTTTCCCTTTTTGCATTTTTTATAATTTTAGAGGATATCCGAATACATCGTTTGTCTTATGTGGGTTATACCATTACTATAATCATCCATTTGAGGTTTAAAGCCATTGCCGATCTTTGATACCAGTTTCCTTTTCTGTATGAACAGAGCATCATTAATAACTAAATTCTTCAAATTGCAGTACATATCAAGCCTTTTATTAAAGAATTTCTATCTTAACTTCTTCAAAATCAAAATATAATATAGTTGTAACACGGTCTGATGTATCACATCCGACAGTTGTCTTAATCTTCCTAGCATCGGAAACCCCTACATCCAAAGAAATATTACCTCCTCTTCATCTTAGTTAATAAAAATGGCTGAACCTTGATATATCAATGATTGTTTTATTTGATGTTTCGCCATATTATATTTGCCCATAAAACAACGCGAAAAATTTTTTACTCATTCGAAGTTTCCCAAATCTCATTTTTTCTTTATTATACAAAAAACACCCTATAGGTGGACTTTTTAAAGTGTCTACTCTAAAGGTACAGTTTATAGCAGAGCGGTTTTTTTAAGTTCATACCAACAAAAAACCGACTTCCCCCCATAATAATTGGAAATCGGTTGCATTATGTCTAGATTGAGGAAATGTTCGCTTCCTTTTTTATGAATGCGTAGATTCTCCGCCATCCACGTGCAGCACTTGGCCGGTGACAAAGCGTGAATCATCGGATGCCAAATATACATATGTTGGAGCTAATTCAAATGGATGGGCCACACGCTCCATAGGATTAAAGGCTCCGTATACCGCCACTTGGTCTGATGAGAAGCTCGCAGCGATAAGCGGCGTCCAGATCCGTCCAGGTGCTACTGCATTGACACGGATTCCTTTATTCACTACGTTTTTGGCCAGTGCCCGGGTGAAGCCGACGTTGGCGCCTTTTGTAGCAGTGTAATCAATCATTTGTTTTTCGCCAACATAAGTCACTACAGATGAAGTTTCGATGATCGAGCTTCCCGGTTTCATGTATGGAAGCGCTGCTCTCGTTGTGTAGAAATGAGAATAGATATTTACCTTAAAGGTGTCATCGAATTGCTGGTCCGTAATGTCAGTCAAGCTCTTCTGCTGGAACTGGATCCCTACATGGTTACAGAGTACATCCAGGCGGCCAAAAGTCCTTATGGTTTGCTCTACAATGGCGACACACTGCCGTTTATCCCGCAAGTCGCCAGGCATTAATAAACAACGCTGGCCGAGTTGCTCAACCCTCATTTTGGTCCGGTTTGCATCCTCATGTTCATTTAAATAAGCGATGGCTACATCCGCGCCTTCTTTGGCAAACGCAATCGCTACAGCCGCCCCGATTCCGCTGTCACCGCCTGTAATGAGCGCAACCTTCCCCTTTAATTTTCCGCTTCCTTTATAATTTGGATTTTCTATGATCGGCCGGGGCACCATTAATCCTTCCACACCAGGATGGAAAAGCTGACGTTGTTCAGGTAAATTTAATGGGATTTCCTTATATTGAGTAATTTTCCCATAGTTGGGGTACATAGGGTACGGATGCTCCACTTTGTTTGCGTCAAATGCTTGTTGCACCTGTTGGATCTGCTGCAGTTTCATTTGATCCATCTGGCCCATCACGTTGCCATCTTGATATTGCCCCGTCATATCTCCGTCTTGATATTGCCCCATCACATTACCTGCATGCTGGCCCATTTGCGGCATAACATATTGTGGCATATGATTGGCTTGTTGCATTTGAGGCATTTGGTACTGCGGCAACTGATTAGCTGGTTGCATCTGATACATTTGCGGTTGATACATATGCGATTGGTTCATTTCCGGCATATCACGATACTGATTTTCTTCACTCATAGGAAACCTCCAGGTTATAAACTTTATGTTTAACATATGTTAGGCGACCGACCGAAGTGCCTGTTTCCCAATAAAGTAAATCCCTCTTTCTATCGATTTAGGGGTAGGTTCATGACCCGTTTTAGGCAAGTGGTACTTGCTCCATATCCATTTAGTACGAATAAGGTAAAATGTAAGAAAAAATGTTAAGGAGGCAGCCCTTTGAGATTCGAGTTTAGTCCTGAAGTAAAACTATTGCTGATGAACCATTCAGATCAAAAAGTAAGGATGGATTATATCAATCATTCCTGGCCAATGTCGGAAATAGGTTGGAGACCGCCTTATTACACCAACCCGAGGTATGGTTTCAATTACCCTATTATCTAATTTTTTTTAAATCGGGGCGTCATAACGATACGTATAAAAGAAAAAGCCTGTATTTTTGATTAGAATCATGTAAAGTGTACCCCTTGTAGTGGACATCTTTAAAAAAGACTAGGCAGTTTCAAGAAGGTGATCTCTGTATTGAACAGGGGTCACCGTTATGATGAAAAAGTCTACCACCTGTAAGAGTACAGGCATGTAACTTATTAAATACAAGAGGTTGTTCCACGTTGACGAAAAGCATTAACAACATACATTAACTAACTATAACTAACTATACGTAACTATATATAATGGAAAGAAAACCCTTATAAATCAACACATTATTTCAAATAATCTACATATAGACAAAGTATAACTAAGCTTCTGTCTTCGCTATCGCTTGCCAATTAGCAAGTCTTCTTTATCAGGTGTGCTTTTCTTTTAGCGTTTTGCCTCCAATTAAAAAAGATCATCATTCAGCTCTTGGATGGATCTTCTCTTCAAAAGCACTGTCCTCCGCTTATCGATCAGGTGACCCCACAGGCGAAGCCGAGGAGGCTCGGGGGCCCGCCACGCGGATAGCGAGCATCCTCACGCTCCAATCAACCCCTTGTTCAATAACAATAACAACAAAGTTTGCGAAAACAACCTTATGAAAAGGCTGGATTTCTTGATTACCAAGGGGTCCAGGCATTTTTTTGTTTGCCACGTTCTTTTGACGTGCTAACACTTTGCTAACGTGACTGTTCCATAGCTTTAGGTAAGTCTGCAACTTCATTCAGATCTTTCGGTACAAGATCTGAATAAAATTCAGGGGTTACCTTCTGCTAGTGTGCCTCCGTTTTTACAGGATCCACGTCTTGCGGAATTAAGATAGAAGCCTGCGTGCGCCATATATGTGGAAGAGAATTATTGCTAGTTTCGTCTAGTGCCTAAACTTTTATTTATTTACAGAAGGAGGACTCGAATCGTCATCTCCTATAACAGATGAACGTTTTACAATTTAATCTACTATAAAGGTAACTATATATATTGGGATAGAACCAAAAATACTATGACCATAACAAAAGGTGGCACTATTATTCAAGAATTTGTCAATATGGCTACAGACCAGTAATGATAATGATAAAACGATTGACCCTTCTCTACTTATCCTTTTACCTGTCAGGTCCATTTTACTTCCACAAGGCAAACTGAAACTACCATTTATTTATTCTTTTTTAACTAGGTGCACTAGAACGTCATGTTCGGAATACTATATTATGAGCTTTAATTCCAAAGCATGAGTTAATAAATAAAGGTGATAAATTGAAGTTTTATTGGAGGGGTAAGGATGAATGAAAAATACTCCATTACTTTTGGAGGGGATACCAGTTTAGGTGATTACTATTTAAGAAAGTTTGAAAAAGATAAGTCGCCGTTACTGAGATTATCAAATGATCCCGCTTCATTCTTTGAAGGAGTGAAACCATTAGTTGAAAATAGTACTCATCTTATTCTTAATTTTGAGTCGGTTTTAGCTGAAAATCCTAAAAAAGTATATAAGAGCAAACAATACCCAAATTATGATAATCCAAAAAGAACACTTGAAGTTCTAAATGGATTAGGTGTTACGGCTGTTAATCTTGCTAATAACCATTCAAATGATTTTGGGTCAGAAATCATGCTGAATACGGTTCAGCAGCTTAATGATGCAGGTATCAATAGCTTTGGGGTTGGTGCTAACATACTTGAGGCATCTAAGCCATTAAGAATACAATTAATGGGCGGGGAAACAACTAAATCAGTATATATATTAGCAGGGTTGCTGGCCTCTCAAAGATATTGGAAGGACTATTCATTTTCTGCTGAACAAGAGAAACCGGGTGTGTGTCCCTTTAAAATAAAAAGTATAAAAAAACGGATTACTAATTTGAGATCTGAGGATCCCACAGCCATAATTGTAGTGTGTCCGCACTGGCAAGGTTATGACTACAAGCGGGTACCCCAAAAAATAAAAAAGATTTGCAGAGAACTAATAGATGCTGGTGCAAATTATGTGTTAGCTCATGGAACCCATATGATTAACCCTTTAGAGAAAAGGGGAGAAGGGATTATAGCCTACTCAATAGGTAACTTTATATTCAATTCTCCCGGACGTTACCAAAAATACAAAGCTCCACCCTATAGCTTTATTGTAAGGCTGGAAATAGAGGAGCGTAACGGAAAGTGGGACATTAAAGAGCGATTTTACCCTATCCAATCAGATCCCAGGAGAACTGGATATAATAATCGTCCCGTGAACGAAAGTGAAGCAGAGGAAATTCAACAAATATTGATAGAGAAATCTAATACGCAACATCAAAATGTATTTTCTATTAAAAAAGATAGCAGAGGTTTTTATTTTGTATAGAGAACAACACTGGGAAACCTCATCCAAAAATTATGATGTGATAAGTCTAGGCTATGAAGTATTTAAACCATTAATTGGGATAACACCTAATACTTATAAAGTAAAAAGGTTTTCAACAAATAAACTAATTTCACGAGAGTTTGCCAAACTAGGTTACAAATCGAGAGTTACAGGCAAAGATCTAATAGTTCATGTTGGAATTAATGAATTGCGTTTTCGGCAAACAGAGTCTTCAAATACCTCCTTAATTGGTCGTCAAATATTAAAAAATAAACATGCAGCAAGGAAAGCTATGAGTGGAGCCGGGCTATGCATAGCAAAAGGTGAACTATTTAAGAAGCATCAAAAGAAGGAAGCTAAAGAGTTTGCCCTAAGCTTGAGGACCTGTGTATTAAAACCTGTTGACGGAAAAAAGGGTATTGGTGTAACAGTCGGAGTAAGTAATAATAAGGATTTTGAAACTGCTTGGGATAAAGCTATAGCAGTTTCTAATAAGGGAATACTTGTTGAAGAGCAATTTATTGGCGGTATTGAAGCCAGATACCTCGTAGTAGGTAATAAATGTGTGGCTGTAGCAAGACGAATCCCTCCCCATGTTATAGGTAATGGTATTGACACGGTAGAAACCTTGATTAAAAAGAAGAACAAAGATAGGAAAAAAAATCCGCACCTTAGGAGTAGATCAATTAAAGTAAATCAACATCGGCTTTCAAATATCCGCAATCAAGGGTTCCATTTAGACAGCATACCAGGTAAGGATGAAATAGTTCTTATTGATTGGAAAGCGGGCTTTTCTACAGGTGCTGATTCCTATGATATCACCGAAGAAGTACATCCATTATTTAAAGAAATTGCGGAGCGGGTTTCACTAATAATCCCTGGACTAGACATAATAGGTGTAGATATACTTGCCATAGATCATACAAAAGAGCCTGACAATTCAAATTATATTATTATTGAAGCTAATACAAGACCTGGCATTGGGGGGCATCTGTACCCTTCTTATGGAAAGCCTAGAAATGTTGCTCGCTCTATTGTTCAACATAGCTTAAGTTCAATGCCTTTTAATAATATAAAAGCGTAAAACCTCTTTCGAACACCTTTGGTACATGATATGGACATACTTCATGCTTTAATTCCGGGACTCTTGAACCGTAGAACTTTTCACCAAGCAGGCAGCAGGGACTTTTTGTCTTTCCTTTCTCTATTGTGTCAAGGAGAGAAGATAGCGTAGTAGCAAATGTGTTTTGGGTTTAGTTTGATATTTCTTATATTCCCTCACGGATAGAGTGGGGGAACTTTTTGTTTAGGGAGGGTGAAGTTGGTTGCCTGAGCTAACGTTTGGGTTGGTTTGGAGAATGAACGGCTGGCTAGTCCTTACCTATCACCTCAATATTAAATCCCTGCTCAATAAATATTTGAGAAGGGATTTTTTCGGTATTCCTTTATTGCTCCTGAGTTTGAATTAAGGTAGATAAGAAATAGATTGAGCTAAAAGCACGTAAAGCATTAGGATTCTTCTCTAACTCTTTAATCTGATTTTCTGAATATAGCTGCTTATAACTCATGTCCATCCTCCATCCACAAAAATTCTATTAATATGGTGTTCTATCTGACGACATAAAAAACCCGATTAAAGGCACTTTTTATTTAGTGTCCATTAATCGGGTTATAGTTTAACCTGGGTGAGGAACACACAAAAATCAAAACCCTTTAACTTTGCTTCTTGCAAGGATTTAGGCTTTGAGTTGCAGTTAACAGTTAATTGAAATCAATTATTTGGGAAGGGACTTGGGGCAATGGTTCACTATGTCGTGACTTGCATATTATAAAATGGTTGAATTTGTAGAGGAACTTTTAACAGCCGAGGATATCTTTTAAATCCTAATTGTTACGGTAGAGACTAGTAGGTAAGAAGATATCAACCAAGAATCTTTAGCCAAGCGTAATCCAACATCTCCATAATCTCTAAATCTCTTGTTCTTTTATTTGGTTCTCCTAAAACAATAGCAAGTACGCGATTATTGTCTTTTTTGGCAGTTGCCGAAAGACAAGCTTTTGATAGAGGCGTAAATCCCGTTTTTAAACCATCAATTTCCGAATGACTTCTTAACAGCTTATTTGTATTTATTAATTGTAAGGGTTTCTTGCTATCCTTTTTAATAAAGTCTTTATATTTGCTTGAATACTTCAATATCTCCCCGCTTTTAATAATTTCCCTAGATAAAATAGCCATATCATAAGCGGAAGAATAATGTCCTGCCTGATCCAATCCGTGCGGATTTAAAAAATTTGTGTTCTTGAGTCTCAATTCTCTTGCCTTTATACCCATCATTGTCACAAATTCCTGAAGGGATCCCGCAATATATTCTGCCATACAAACAGCAGCGTTGTTTGCTGAAGCAATGACGATGCATTTGATTAAATCTTCAACGCTTATTTCTTCCTTTGGATAAAATTTAACTCTTGAGCCTCTTATAGATTCTGCATTTGGACTTTGTTTTACCTTGTCTTTAAGAGTTATTGACCCCATCCCAAGCTGCTCAAAAATAATGAGAAGGGTCATTATTTTAGTCAAGCTCGCTGGAGGAAGTCGTTTATTCATATTTTTTTCAAATAAAACTTCCCCTGTATTTATATTCATTAATATAGCTGATTTAGCGTTTTTAGCCAGTGGAGAATTCATACTATAAAGATCCCCATTTCTTTTATATCCGTTTACTAGTTATTTCATTTACTCGATTTTAATAATTTTTGAAGAAACTGAACAGTATCTTTCATTCTACTCTTATTGGAACCTTTTACTAAAATCGTAGTTTTCGGTTCAAGTATTCTTTTTAGGTATTTATGCAGCTCTTTTTTTGATGAAAAATGCTTTACAGAATCGGCAGGCATTCCGGCAGCCAATGCCCCATTCCCTACCTCTTTTGACATATTACCGACTGTAAATAAAAGATCCATCTCTTTTTCAGCGATATACCTTCCAACCTCTTGATGACCTTGTATAGAATAATTCCCCAATTCAAGCATGTTTCCTAAAATAACAATCTTTTTTTGATGACCAATATTCTGAAGAACATCAATAGCTGCTTTGGCTGCTTCGGGGTTTGCACTATAAGTATCATCAATTACATTGATTCCTCTTCCTGGACGTAAAAATTTGAGTCTTTGTTTCATAGTTAGAAAGGTTTTTAATCCTTCTTTTATATCGTATGGAGTAATACCAAGCTGATGGGTAACTGCTATAGCAAGTAAAGCATTTATAACATGATGATGACCAAAAATAGGAATAAAAAGTGAATGTGAATCTCCATCAATTTTTATGTCAAATGTCATGCCTTTTTTATTATATTGGATATTGTAGGCAAAGTAGTCCGCGTCATTCTGGTAACCAACTTTGGCTATTTGTCCTTTAAACCCACTTGTACTTAGTAATTTAGAATTGGGATCATCTGCATTTAATATCAAAATTCCAGTTTGTTTCATCCCTTTAATGAGTTCGGATTTACAAAGAGCAATCCCTTCAATTTCCCCTCCAAAATTACCAATATGAGCAGTACCCACATTGGTAATAATGCCGATTGTCGGTTTAATAGTCTCACAATGGGCAGCAATTGTTCCTTTACTGTTCATTCCATACTCCAATACAACGGCTTGATGTTTATCTGTAATGTTTTTCTTATGCTTCTGGGTTGCCCAAGTAGTATTAGAGTTGCCTGAACTTTTATAAATGTTCCATTTTCTACTTAGTATTGATGACACCATTTCCTTGGTTGTTGTTTTTCCAGCACTACCAGTAATAGCAATAACGGGTCTTTCTTTCAATGTTTCACCTTCTTATTTGATTTTAGAGATGAAAAACTTCAAAAAGTAATACTTCGTTACTAAAGAATTAAAGCACTATAATCAATCAGAATGCGGCACACACAAATTTTGTTACCGATTATCTATCCGCTTTTTCTCTGTTTGAAATGCCATCTCCTTGTAACATAGTATGAACATTATGAGAAAACGGATAATATTATAGTGAAATTATCAAGGAGTGTGTAATTGTTAGGTAAGAGTGATTAAAGGCTGTATAGGTGAAAGTACGTTTTTCAGATATTTAGTCACAAAAGGAAAAGGTGGAAATATTATATATATTATGAATGTTTACAATACATTACTACCTGTACCGTAGGAAGTGTACTAGTTATCTGATTGGGAGTGGTCAAATAGTATATGGATGAGATTATGAAGGAAAACCCCGAAATTTTAGTTAGTGTAGTGATGCCATCGTATAATCGTTACCCTCTAAATTTGTATGCTCTGCAATCCCTTCAAAAACAAACATTCCCTTGCTCACAAATGGAAGTGATTTTTGTTGATGATGGATCGTCGGATGAAACACCTAATATTAGATCTCAGCTAACTACTCCGTATTCACTTAAATGGATAAGAAATGAATCTCCACTTGGAAGATCAAAAGCAAGAAATTTAGGAGTAGAACATGCTTCAGGTAGGATTATTGTGTTTCTAGACGCAGAAATGATAGCCGCCCCAACACTAATTGAAACTCATTATCTAGCCCAAAATGAACAAGATGGACTTGTCGTTTCAGGATGCCTGGAACTGAAGAGATTATATACAATGTTGTTTCCCGGGTTTAATCTAGAACAGATTTCCCAATTGCATGCTCTTTATGGGGATAATCGCCAGGTGCTCACGCTGATTGATCAATTTTATTTAGATGGATCATCATCACCTATCACGTTATTAACATCAGAAGAAATGACAAATATGGAGATTCTAGAAAAACGGTCCTACGGTGTGGAATATTACAACGATATATTAAATCAGTTTGGAAACGAGTTAGAAGGTTTTAGGTTTTCGTGGATTAACTTTTGTTCAGGTAACGTATCAGTATCAAAGGAACTATTCATAAAAGCAGGGGGATTTGATGAAAGTTTTGTAGGATTCGGTCTTGAGGACTGGGATTTAGGCTATAGGCTGCATAAACAAGGGACAAGGTTTATTCATGATAAAACAGCCATCGCCTATCATCAGGAACATCCCATATCCTTATATTCTAATTGGCAGGAACATCGCAAAAATCTGTATACTTTTCAGGCCAAATATAAAGAGATAGAACCTAAGCTGCTTATTCTCTCCATGGTACCTGCATTTAAAAAAAATTTAATAAAATTAAACAGATATGCATTTGAATATGAAGAGTTGCGAAGACAGTTCCCGTCCGAATTTACCTTAATAAGTGATACAATAACTTCTCTATTGAGTCACGCCGCCCTTTTAGTTTCTGAGCAAAAAGATATCATTCGTCTTACTGAAGAGGCTGGAGTTAGTGTTGAAATTTTGGATAATTGTGCTAAAGCAGTTAAAAAGGTTAGGAAACGTTATCCAAAATTAGCAGAACTATATGAGTTTTTAATCATCTTATAAATATTACTACGGTTTTTAAATAACTTTCTAAAGCTGAACTCGAAAATAATATACCTTACCTCATAGTAGTAACTTCTTGTACAAGATATATTGACTGTTTGAATGGATAAGGTGAACCGTACCATAAATAAGTTCGGCTTTTTATGAAACAGGAGAATGTACCCTGTTAGATATGTTATTTGGTGCACCATACCATAAGTAAATGAGGGTTATTTCTTCCTTAAAGGAACCTAACGTCTTTAATGCGGGGTTCTTTATTAACTTATCTCTTTGTGTCCTTGCGATAAGTGGAGAAACTTTAGAAACATTATATATTGAAGGGGAATCACTTTTATAATGGAAAAGGGAGAAATAAAAGTAACTGTTCTAATGCCCGTATTCAATGGGGAAAAGTATCTAAAACAGGCAATTGACAGCATACTTAGTCAAACTTATAAGAATTTTGAGTTCCTAATTATTGACGACGGTTCTAAAGATAAAAGTATAAAAATCATTAAAAAGTACAAAGACCCTCGTATTCGTTTGGTCCGTAATAAGAAAAATATCGGTCTTATCAAAACTTTAAATAAAGGACTATCTCTTTCCAGGGGCAAATATATTGCTAGAATGGACTGTGATGATATCAGTTTGCCAGAAAGGTTAGAGAAACAAGTGGAGTTTATGGAACAACATCCGGATATTGGTGTTTGTGGAACTGCTTTAGAACTGATTGATAAAGAAGTTAAGTGGTATTACCCAACGGACCCCGATTATTTAAAATGTAAGCTGCTTTTCATATGTTGCATCCCTCACCCAACCGTTATGTTTCGAAAAAAAGTTCTGGAAAATATTAAATATAGAAAATATGAGCATGCTGAAGACTATTATTTATGGGTAGCTCTTTCTGAAAAGACAAAATTGGTTACTTTGCCGGAGGTCCTCTTAAAATATAGACAGCATCCTAATCAAGTCAGTAATAAATTTAGTATTAAACAACACCTAAACAGTCACAGAATTATTTTGGAACAATTAGAAAGACTAAATATTACTCCGACCGAACAGGAATTTTGGATCCATTTACGTCTTGCTGATAATATGATGCAGACCACTGAATTGGCACAACGCTGGTGTGAAAAAATCTTGGAGAAAAACAAGGAAACTAATATTTATAATCAGGATGCACTACAGGAATTACTCGAAAAAGTACTACGAAAAGAAGTTATATTTTAATAAGGAAAAAGGAACAGGCTATTTTCCAGGCACCGCAGATTGTATGAAGATACAAGATAGCAGGCTTTGTAAGATCCAACAGTTATAGAATGAATTAAATATACCTTTGTATGCTTAAGATCTTAGACTTTAATAAAATTTCCCCTGTTGAGTAGTAAGGTAATATCTTTTTCTTAGTTATCAAAAAACTGTACCTATTTATCGTGCGGTACTCCGCAATGTATCTGAATAAAAAGGGAATTGGGATACGAAAGACAAGTAACATTAGCAGATGAAGCAATTAAGATGAGGTGTTAGGGTTTCTGGTAAAGGCCCCGAATCACAGTATTATTTAGTTAAAGAATAAGGATATTAATTTAAAGAATTATTATAACTTATGGAGCCCACCGTATCTACGATAGTAGGCTCTATTTTTCTTTCCTTTTATAATAATGGAATAACCTAAAATAGGTAAAAAACTTTTCCTATTTATTTAAAACATATAAATTTATCTGAATTGCTTATAATCAACTTTGAAAAGAATTTATGAGTGTTTTCCTAGCAATTTAGTTCTTGTGAAGTGGAAGGGGTTTTGATATTTTGGCTGCCTGCAAAAATGTAAACCAAACGTTATCTAGGAATTCCTGGTTTGAAGTTTGATTAACATAATAAAAGACCACCTCACAATTTTTTTGTGAAGTGGTCTCTCGCAGTTGTATTAGGTTTACCGCGACCCTTAAACTGTTCAATGTTATGAGCCTTGAGCAGTACATCCTTGAGATAACTGTGTTTATGATCTGAGAGAGATTTGACCCCCGATCCAACATTGACAAGGTAAGGTGGCACTATACTAATCAAATTAATGGTCAATCCCCAATGAGTTGTTTAACATTAGATATTAACTTTACTTCGCAGCAATTTAATTAAATGATCATGCCGATCATACTGATGCAACACAGAAGCAACATTTCCGTTTGGTTTTAATTTGATTTTCCCAAGCTAATGTCATAATCGGACCGCTTATATTGTCTGAAAATGCCACCGGTTTTATAATGTCTGTATGAACTAGATAATTAAGACTGGCTTGATCGGATACACGTACATATTTATTATCAAATAACACATGTGTCATTTCTTTTAAAAACTCAATCATAAACTGTGTTGGTCCAAAAATGGTCCCTCCATTAAGAATAGATTGGTGTTGTATAGCTGATAATACTTTCTTTCCAAACTTTCTCAGTATCCATTTTACATTATATTTATTATCTTGACGTATTAACCATGATTCTTTTGTAACTGCTATTGAGGTCTTACTCCAGTTTTCCAGAAAAGGGTTGGTTTGAAAAAACACATCCCTGATATCCGTTAAAAGGATATTATTATAACGAGTTCCTTCTGCAAGCAAATATTTATAATATAGAGAAAATCGATAATCAACGATTAAAAACTTGCGTTCAGATACTGCTCGTTTAATAGGAATTAATTTAATATCTAATTTTATTTCCTTTAATAATTTACGAGTTTGACTATCTACATTCTCAATAAATAAAACTATCTTACCCGAAAATCTTCATTACACCGCCTATTATTAACTGGTAACAGAAGCTTAATTAGTTTTAACCCCTTCAAAGAATTTTTACATCCCTATAGTATTCTTAATTATCATGATGTGTACTAATTAAGTGTCGATGGTTCAAATTAAACCCCATTTAATGCGTTACGGTGAACCATATATTAAGCAGGCTCTGTTAAACTTGTTATGTTGATTTCCGCTGCAGGCGCTCGCTTTCCGCGGGCGTTCCGGGAGCCTCCTCGTCGCTTCCGCTTCTGCGGGGTCTCCCAAGACACGCTTCTCCCGCAGGAGTCTCGCACCTTCCGCTCCAATCAACACATGCAAAAATCCACATTAACCTTTAATATAGCCATTAAGTAAGTAAGGCTGTTTATTGAGGCAAGTAAATAATGAATGAATTGCCAGGTCAAAGCTATTGGCCCCATATTTTGTTGTAGTTTTTGAATTCTTTTGAAGGTATTCCCTATAAATTTGTCATTTTCCGTTACTGAATGAGGGGTTGTGGTAGAGTCCTTGTTTGCAAGAAGAAAGAAGCTAATCAAAAAAATTCAGTAACGAACATATTCTTTCTATTAAAACCTGCAAGGGCTTTTGCATATTCAAATGGTGTTGGAAGAATAAAGGGAAGAGAAACTTTATCCTCATCGGCCATATCCAGCCTTTTATCAGCTCCATAATTTAGCTGCACTTCCAGAAGCCATATTCTTCTATCTTTGTCTATAATAAAGTCGAAGGCTGCATCTCCCAAGTGATAGGAGTTGTTTTCCATTATATTCAGGACTTTTTTGCAAAGGGAGAACACATAGTCAGTTATTTGATTAGTTTCTTCTTTATTAAATCCATAGATTTCAGAGAGGCCAATCTTGCCATCCAATACTTTTTGTCTCCCTGAAGAATTGGTTATTACGCTTCCCTTTTTAGCCAGTCTGGCTTCCATTATAGAAAAGTTCCATTTTTTATGAAGATCCTTCTGAAGGTAAATGCGGAAGTCGATTTTGTCCATGCCTGGTACGGCTCTTTTTTCTTCTTGGATGATATAGTTTTCCTTAATCTCTGCCTTAAGCACCTTTGCGAGATCTTCCTTTGCGGGAAGATAAAGCTGTGTGCCGGACCCTGGAGTAAGAATAAATCCTCCATGTTGGTGCTTGAGGTGATAAATGCCTCTTCCTTGGGAGAGACCGACGGGTTTTAAATACAGTGACTCATATTTTGATAAGAATTGGATTAATTGTTCCGTGTTTGTATATTCCTCTGTATATGGCAAGTGCTTTTTAATTTCGGGGAATTGGGATAAGACCTGCCAGAACTTGAATTTATCTACATTATCGTAAGGGTAGTTAAATATACGGTCACCTATTTGTTCTTTCAAATAGCTATACTCTTTATTCTTAATGCGGACACGTGTGAAAATGGCAGAGGGGTATGGAAAGCTGCCTTTAATAAAGCTTTGTGAAACAGGATCATAGAACAAACCGCGAATGGTCTTTTTAGCTTTGTTGATATTTTTTTTCCTGAAGATAAAAATAAGTCCCTTGATATGATTATATTTTGCTAACCGCATCTTTAGCTTTTTAGGATTATTGTAGAAGAGCCGTTCGGGCAGAAAACCTATTACAGGTCCTAAATATAGGTGATTTCCTTGAAAATAAAAATGATATGAAACCTCGGGTATGCTTATATTGTTTGATATTTTTTGAGGGATAATCAGCGTTCCTTTATCAATTACATTGTTAATGACAATTTCTAACTTTGTTATGGATTGACCGAAGTGCAATATGATGTGATCAGTCGAGATATTTAATTGAACGAGAGTTTGTGCACTCATTTTAATAGTTTGCTGGCGCTCTTTATTTATTTTTAGATTAAACATTGAGAAAACCGCCTTTCTATTCCATACGGGATGTTCATTCAATGGTATCAAAAGAGGGTAAGCTGGCTACCCTCCATCCTGTTTAATGGCTGTTCCCTTTTTTCCCGAATCCAGTCAATGCTTTCGCATAAATAAATGGAGCTGGAAGGATAGTTGGAAGAACACGTCTTTCATCCTCAGATCTTGCCAGCTTTTTTTCTGCTGCGAAATTAAGCTGAGCCTCCAGCAGCCATATTTTCAATTCACTGTCTATGATCAAATCCATAGCAGCCTCGCCTAATAGATAGCCAGATTTCTCTATTTCCTTAATTGCCTTAACAGAGATATCGAATATTCGCTCTTTTAATTTTTCAACCTTATCAGGGTTTAAATGATAAAACTCCTCTAAAGCCTTTTCTCCCTGCATCATGTGATCTCTGTTCTTGAAGTTTGAAATGATGCTGCCTTCTTTAGCTATTTTTGATTCCATACCAGATAGATACCATTTACGATCTTCATCTTTATGGAAATAAACCCTGAAATCTATTTTCTTTCCAGAAATCTTACTGCCAACTTCTTGTTGTAGTAAGTAGGTACCCTTAACTCTCTTTGAAAGTATCTCTTTTAACTCTTCATCATTTCTTAAAAAAATTGAATTAAAAGAACCGTCTTTTAATAGGTAGCTTTCCCCAGTCTTTTTTAAATGCAGGATCCCTCTTCCCTGAGACTTGTTATAAGGTTTTAAATAAATAGAGGAACACGAATTAAGCATATTAAGCAGGCTTTTCGTGTCTGTTAATTCCAATGTTTTAGGTATATAAGCTTTCAGTTCTGAATGCTCATTCATTATAGACCAGAATTTGAGTTTATTTATATTGTTGGGATAATTGAACAAAGAATCTATAAAGAGCGCCGCAGTCTGCTTTGACAATCGAACCCTGTTGAATACTGCATTCGGGTAAGGGAAAATTCCTTTGATAAATTGTTTTTTCTCCGGATCTAGGTAGTACCCTTCAATAGTGTGACGGAATCTGTCTATTTTTTTTGGCCTAAACATTACAATAAGTCCTTTAATTTCGTTGTATCTTGAAAAGCGCATCATCATCTCTTTTGGGTTATTATAAAATTTTTTCTGAGGAATAAACCCAATGACAGGTCCTATGTTTAGCCTGTTTCCTTCAAAATAACAATCGTAGGGAAGTTCTGGAATGAAAAGCTGATCAGATAAGTATGGGGAAATAGCAATTACTTTATCCGGAATTCGGTCGTTGATTATTATTGAAAGAACCTTTGAAAACTTGCCAAATTGCAAAACAATTTGGTGTGTGTTTACGTTAATTTCCTCAAAAGTTGATTCGTTTAAAAGAAGTAAATTTGAGTCTAATTGTTTGTCCAATCTGATTGTATAATCCATATTCATCACCTTTAGGCTAAATTCATTTAATAAAGCTTTTATTGAGCTTTAGCTACAGCTAATTGAGCTAACATCAGGGTCGGATCCAGCTTACCTATTTTCTCTGTTAGATAAGGAAATAAAAGGGGCAGTTCAGTGCAGCCGCCCAATACGTGCAGAACACTGTTAGATACATATCTATCTAACATATTATTTAACGGCTGAAGAAATGGATTGTTCTCGATAGAACCGGCTTTTACACTGGTTATTGCTTCGTTGACAAGGAGCTGTTCGGCAATAGTGGGAATCTGCAAATGAATGGATGTCCCCTCAAAAGCCTTTTGATATAGACCTGTTTCAATAGTGGGTAGAGTAGCCAGAAGGAGTACTTTTTCATGTTCGCCATTAAGATCCTGTAAAGTATAAGCAACTGCGTTATGAATCATATGATATACAGGAATACCCACCGAGTCCTCGATTTCCTTATACCATATATGAGCTGTATTACATGGCATGATAATAAAGTCAGCTCCTGCTTTTTCAAGCATCTGTGCACTGTTAATGAGCTGTAATAAAGGACTCTGTCCTCCGGCTTGTAATGCATGAATTCGCGATGGGATTTTTGGATTGTTATTAATAATAATGGGAAGGTGATCCTGATCAGAGGCTGCGGGTGTATTAGCTATAATTTTTATGAACAAATCAGCCGTTGCGAGAGGTCCCATTCCTCCAAGAATTCCTATTGTTTTTGACAGATGTATCTATCTCCTTTATTGTGATTTTCTGCTTATACTCCAACTGTAAATTAACGATTGAAAGGCCTTCGTTATACATTATTAATCCCTGCTCATTTCGTGTAGGCGTTGTCCTAAAAAAATAATCAATTCTAAAAAAAGGCTTTGTATCTACTTTTTATTAGGGTTAGAGCCTTATTGTTAAATATCTGAAGCCTTATACTGAATCTCGACCTTGGGAAAAAATTGGGGAAATGGTGGCCCCATTTCCCATTTCAAACCAAAACTTTTCTGCGTGTGGATTTTACCTATACAAACTGAGCGTGAAGCACATAAATTATGAAGAAATATGCGTTAGTAAACCTCACTCTTCTTGTCAGGCGATCTTCCTCAATATTAAATTCAAAAGGCTCTTTTCTAAAAGATTGTTGTTTTTTAATAAGTCACCCTATTGTTCAGTCAGGTTGATTGGAGCGTAAGGTGCGAGACTCCTTGATCCAGCTCCAAGCTGAGACCCTCGAGTCATAAGCCAATCCGTCTATGGGAAGAAAATCGCTCCCACAGCCGGCCCGTCTTATGCTTTTCAGGTCTCTGCCTGCAATAATGTTCACTGTCTAAATTGAAAAATAATAAACATTGAGGTTTGATTAAAGGTTATATGTAGCAGGCACCGATTTCCGCTTATCTGAGCGGGAGCAGCGGGACAGGTGAGACCCCGCAGGCGAAGACGAGGAGGCTCACCGCCCGCCCCGCGGAAAGCGAGCATGCCTTGCGCTCCAATCGACCTCTTGTTCAATTGCAACAAAGTTTGCGAAAACAGCCATTCAAAAAAGGAAGAGTATGGCAGTTTGGAATCATGAGGTAGGAGGATAGAAAGGAGGACTCTAATGAAGGTTAAATGGATTAACAGAAAATATGATAAAGTTTTTATTAATGAATCCTTGGCCGAGAAACTAAATATGCCGCTGCTAAACTATATCACGATACACTTTGGGAGCTGGAAACGAACCGTTCAGGTAATTTATGACAAGTATGTTCCTGAAGATACAATAGAAATTGCAGAGAATATACGAGAGGAAGTATGCATCCCTACTGAGCTGCCATATGATGCATTCTTTACGAATGGTAATTTTTATATTGGACCCGTAATTGCAATCAGCATTAAAAAAACGAAAAGAAGATTGACAAAAAAGGTTTTAAGAAATGAACTCATAAGACTAAAAAATTATCAGGATATTAGAGGGCTGGTTTTTTTGTGCTCCGTAGAGGGCATTGACGACAAGGAAAAACGTATAGAGGGTTATTACTTCATTCCAGGGGAAGGCGGGGGTAAAGGAACCTTCAAGGAGGGATTATTTCCATACCCAAATGCTTTTTTTAACCGTTCAGGCTTAAGAAAAGGGGTCTATAATGAACTTTTTAGTACGATTGGCGATAAAATCTTCAATTCCTATTACTTTAATAAACTTGAATTATGGAACTGGGTAAAAGACAATCAAGAATTAAAAAGGTATTTCCCTGATACAGTGGAAGCAAAGAGTCAAGCTGACTTAGTTAAGATGATCGAGAAGCATAATACCATCTATCTAAAACCAGCCAGCGGTTCACTTGGGCAGGGAATATCAAAAATATCTAAGGATAAAAATTTTTTTGTTATTCAAAGCCATCAAAACTCATCACCGCTTTCATTATCAAATAAAAGATTTGAAGAATGGCTAGCGAATAAATTTACTAAACGGTATATTGCTCAGCAGGGCATCGAACTGTTATTTGATAGTCATAAAGTGGATTTTAGAGTCTATTTTCAAAAAAATAAAGAAATGACTTGGGAGATGACAGGGTATATTGCCCGTCATTCCAAAAAAGGAAAAATAACGACAAATACTCAGAACTTAAATAATATTGAAGAAGGAAGAAAGGCCTTAATACGCATCTTCAATCTTGACAGCTCTGAAGCAGGTGCAGTGGAGGAGAAAATCAAACAAATTTGTACAGATGTATGCAGCTTCCTTGATAACAGGGGGGGACATTATGCGGATGTGGCGTTTGACATGATCATTGACCAAGATTTAAAGATTTGGATCCTGGAAATAAATAAGAGATATTTAGCCAAAACACTTAAATCCTTTTCAGACCGTACTCTCCTTAGAAAGGTAAAAACGATTCCAATTGAATATGCTAAAGCAATTTCAGGGTTTTACAATTAGTTTTTATATGATACTTAGCTGATGCTAGGTATCTTTTTTTTAGTAAAAGAAAATTTTATCTGCTTGACAGAGCTTAGTCTTTTCAACAAAGCTCAAGGGCCCATGGTTGTTTTATTTCTAACATTATTTCCGCCCTTTTTAGACATAGCTAATCCCATTTATGAACTTCTTGCATAGATTGTAATAGTTGCAAAGGAGGGGATGAACAGTGGTTAAAAAAGCTATAATTCCTGCCGCAGGTTACGGAACTAGAAATTTGCCCATTACAAAAGTATTACCAAAAGAAATGCTGCCGATATGCGGTCGTCCAGCAATAGATTATCTTGTTGAAGAGGCAATTTCCTCGGGAATCGAGCAAATATTAATTATTGTTTCACGTTCTAAAAATATGATATTAGATTACTTCGATCGGTCTCCTGAATTGGAGGCACATTTAAAAGCTAAAAACAAAGACTCCTTATCACCCGAACTGTTAATCCCAAATATTCATATTCAATATGTTAGACAGCCTAATGCAAATGGGTTAGGGGACGCTATACTTTTAGGCAGGAACTTTGTTGGAAATGAACCTTTTGCTGTTATGCTACCAGATGAAATTATCCTTTCGGATCAGCAGGCACCATTGCTTCAATTAATTGAAACCTTTAAAAAATGCAAAGGCAATGCTATTGGTTTAAAAGCTATGAATTTATCGGAACTCAAAAAATATGGAGTTGTAAAACCCCAATTTTTACAGGATAAATTATATCAATTAAAACATATTGTCGAAAAACCACAGAACGAAGCCCCATCTAACTTAGCGGTTATTGGAAGGTATGTTTTTGATCCAAAGATATTTGACTATCTAACGGGAGTACAACCGGGTGTTGAAGGAGAAATTCAACTAACAGATGCTATTAATGCAATGATACCTCAGTCAAATAGTTATGGTTTAGAAATTGAAGGACAACGGTTTGATATTGCAAATACATCTGACTACATTAAGTTAATAAATCTAATATACAGTAAAGGCAATTCCGTTAATTTATTGGAGGATTAATTTTTTATGAACATACTTATTATCGGAACAGGCTATGTTGGAACAACTACTGGGCTTGTGTTTTGTGAAATGGGCCACAAAGTTACTGGTTTAGACTTAGATCACAGTAAGTTAGAATCCCTGCGAGCTGGGAAACTTCATTTCTATGAACCTGGCCTGGAGGATTTGTTAAGAAAGCATCTGCATGGTGAAAATATTACATTCACGCCTGAATATGAAAAAGCCATAAAAGAAAATGATGTAATTTTTATTTGTGTAGGCACACCGCAATTACATGATGGGAATGCTGATTTAAGTTACGTTAAAAATGCAGCAGAATCAATTGGTGAAAATTTAGACAGCTATAAGGTGATTGTTTCCAAAAGTACTGTGCCAGTAGGGACTTCAGAAATGATCCAGCAATGGATAAAGGCTAAGCTAAAAGGAGAGTTTACGTTCGATGTTGTCTCTAATCCTGAATTTCTTAGGGAGGGTTCTGCTTTAAAAGATGCTTTAAAGCCGGATCGAATTGTAATTGGCACTTCAAGTCAAAAGGCAAATGGCATTATGAAAAATTTGTATAAAAATTTCATCTGTGAAATTGTAGAAACCACCCCTAATACCTCTGAAATGATAAAATATGCTGCTAACTCTTTTCTCGCCCTAAAAATATCCTATATAAATGAATTAGCCAGATTATGTGATGTTTTAGATATTAAAATAAAAGATATTTCAAGAGGAATAGGCTTGGATCATAGAATCGGCCTTAATTTTTTAAATGCAGGTATTGGATTCGGAGGTTCTTGTTTCCCTAAAGATGTAAATGCATTAATAAAAACCTCTAAAGATAAACAAGTTAATCTTTCTATACTTGAAAGGGCGCTAGAAGTAAATAAGACACAAACAGATTTTTTTTACCAGCAAATCAGAAATTCTATTGGGAATTTGAATGGAAAGACGATAGTCATCGCTGGGCTGGCTTTTAAATCTAATACCGATGATATACGTCAATCTCCTAGTTTTGCATTGATTGAAAATTTACTAAAGGATAAAGCTATTGTTCATGTGCATGACCCTGTTGTGAAGCTGGAAAGGCCTGAGCTTAAACAATTCAATACTGTCGAAGAAGCTGCCTATCAAGCAGATGCATTGATCATCTGTACAGAATGGGATGTATATCAGCAGCTGAACTGGATGAAGATAAAAACCTTAATGAGGCAGCCATATATATTTGATGGTAGAAACATTTTAGATAAGGAGATTATTAAAAACCTAGGCTTTTATTATAAAGGAGTATCACAATAGTATCTTAAATTATTGGAATCGATCATGCCTCAGGAATTATAATCGCCATCCAGGATGCGGATGATATTAGCGCACAAACAAGATTTATAGAGCAAGTTCATTTTTTATCATCAAATAGCGGCTTTGTGGCAGTCGGCTCGTTAATAAGATGTATTCCAAGTAATGACCAAGTAACACTAAAAAGGACGCATGCTGAAGAACACGGTGCTAATTTATATACAACTCCGGAGGAAATACAGAAATATCATATTATGGCTGCCCATTAGTTGATGGCTCTATATCGTGCAAAATAGGGAAAAAGTAACAATGGATTATATTATTGGAGAGTAAATAGAACATCAACATCTGCCATAGATGATGATATAGACAGGTCTGATCATATATAGAGCATTTGGAAACGCTCAGGATGGAACCAGATCTTACACTTTAAAAAAATTGGAGTATTAAAAATACAAGAAGAAGGAAGTAATTATTATGGAGCTTTCAGTTGTAATGCCAGTCTACAATGGAAGTGAATATTTATCAGAGGCGATTAAAAGTATTTTAAAGCAAACATATCGGGACTTTGAACTAATTATTGTTAACGATGGATCAACCGACCGAACAAAAGAAATTATAGAAAATTTCAAGGATGAAAGAATAAAACCAGTTCACCTTGATGAAAACAGAGGTCAAGCATATGCTTTAAATTTCGGCATTGAACTAGCAAGAGCCCCTTGGATAGCAATACATGATAGTGACGATATTAGTAATAAACAAAGATTTCAAAAACAGATGGAGTATTTAAGAACTAACTCTGATGTTATTGGTGTTGGAAGCTTTATAAGAGGGATAAAAGGCGTTAACCAGATAGATACCCAATTAATTAAAGGAGTTGAATGGAGCAATCAAGTACAGTCCAGAACAGATATATTGACCCACAGATTTTTAGCCCCGCCTTTAGTCCACGGTTCTGTTATATTTTCTAAAAAACATTTCAATATGATAGGCGGCTACAAGGAAGAGTATTCAATTGGAATGGATTTTGATCTTTGGATAAATTTGTTGAATTTGGGGCCAATTGATAAGATTCCTGAAATACTTTACTACTACCGCGTAGATCCAAATTCACTTAGCAGGCGGAATGAGTCGAAAACATGCTTCGAATCCCTTACGATTGCAACAAAGAATATTGTTCTTTACCTTCGAGAAAAGTTGGAAAGAGAACCTTGCTTTATTATAACAGGTCCGGCTGCGGGACGGGATTATTATAAAAATGTCATTGCTGGGAACCATGGATTGAATGTTCATAGTTATATAGACTATACGACAATGTCTAGTATAGATATAGCTGTCAACCTTAAACAGAAACTTTTTGATGCAGTCATTTTATTAGAAGGAGCGGGTTCTTATCAGTGTATAAAAGAACTAGAAGACAAAGGCATGGGTTTATCTGATAATCTATTCAGGTTATGGAATATTTACGAATAAAGGAGTTCAGTTAATGAATACCGAGAAAAATGTGAGTATTATTATACCTTCATATAACAGGGGTGAAATTCTTAAAAATACACTTCTTTCTCTAAAAAGACAAACCTATCAGGATTCCTTAATACAGATCATATTAATAAACGATGGGTCTAGGGACAATACTAGACAGTTAGTAAATGAGATGGGTATACCAAACTTGGAATATTTAGAAAACTCTCATAACAAAGGGGCTGGAATCGCAAGAAACCTTGGTCTTCAAGTGGCTGAGGGTGATATTATCATTTTCTGTGATAGTGATTTTATTGTTCCAGAAACCTATGTTTCAAATCATGTTAAAGAACATATGAACAATGATAAAATCGTGGTTTCGGGTATGGGGCACTGGCATTATATATTAACATATGATTTTGCTGACGCTTGGCTTCCTTTCCAAAAAAACGATCTGCAGCCTATGTATAATGACCCGTTTATAAAGGAAAGAATGCTAAAGGGCCCAAATCTTATTAATGAAGAAGATATTCATCAAGGGGATTTCTCTAAATTTGTTTGTATACCAAGATGGTTGAAATCTTGGGTAAATATGTTCGAAGAAATCATAAGTGAATATGGAGAAAATCTTAAAAATTTTGAACTGCCATGGTTAACTTTTTGTACAGGGAATTTATCAGTAAATAGAGATTATCTCAAATCATTTGGAGGCTTTGATACTAATTTCAAGCGTCATGAGGACTGGGAGTTAGGTTATCGTTTATATAAGGATGAGTGTGCGTTTAAATTTGCAGTTGATGCCGAGGCATATCAGCAATTAGCGCCACAAAATCCAAAAGTTACGCAAACGCAAAAAACGACTTATAAATTACTCAGCACGAAACATCCAAATATAGATATTTTGTTACTTTCACTGGTGTTAAAAGCAGGATATTCATTTAAGAAAATTTCTGACGTATTAAGACAGCATAAGGAAGTTAGTGATTTTCATAAAACTTTAACTAATAATTTTGAGGGCATGTTAAGAACGTATATAAACGAAATTCCTTATGAAAATAAAGTGAAAAAAGGAAAAAATAGGAAGAACTTAAGGAAAATTAGGCATCGTTTCCCTGAGTGGTATAACAGTTACACAGCATTACACAAAAGAGAGATATGAGAACTAAAAAACCATTTAAGACTTAGACAATCGTTATGCTAAGGTCCTAAATGATTTTTTTTGCTTCAGTACCATAAATTTGGGGTGCTCCCAAATGTTTTATTAAAAATATGATTTTATACGATTAAATAGATTATTGCTGGTATCCTTTATGGTACCAATTCCAAGCTGTTTGAATTATTTCTTCAATACCGAGGTTCGCCTTCCAGCCCAGGTCTTTTTTGATCTTCACGGAAGAAGCGATTAACTCAGGGGGGTCTCCAGCCCTTCTGGGTAAAAATTTAATTGCCGGCTGCTTTCCTGTGACTTTTTTACACTTATGAATTATTTCCATTACTGAATAACCTTTCTCGGTGCCTAAATTATATATTTCAGATATATTATCGTGCTGCAGAAGGAATTCCAAAGCTAATATATGGGCAGCTGCTAAGTCTGTCACGTGAATGTAATCTCTTATACATGTACCATCAGGGGTTTCATAGTCATTTCCATATACTTCAATATCACTGTTTTTTCCTAGCATCTGTAATAAAACATTGGGAATCAAATGCGACTCAGGATTATGATCTTCTCCGATTTCACCTGAAAAATCCGCACCTGCTGCATTAAAATATCGAAGGGAAATAAAATCAAGACGATTAACATTGGATAAATCTCTTAAAATCTTTTCAACCATTAATTTGGATTGACCATAAGGATTGATAGGATTTGTATCAAAATCCTCTGAAATTGGCGTCCATTTGGGTATTCCGTAGGTAGCACAAGAAGAGGAAAAAATGAATTTAGTAACTTTATGATCTAGCATACTACCGAGTAAATTTAATGTTTTCCCTACATTGTTCTGATAATATTTTATTGGCTTTACAACTGATTCGCCCACGAGACAATTAGCAGCAAAGTGCATAACTCCTGATATTTTGAAATGAGTAAAAATATAGTCTAACAGCTTGTTATCTCCTATATCCCCAAAAATAAATGTTGCCCTTTTATCGATCGATTTCAAATGACCAGTTGATAAATTGTCCAAAACTAAAACCTTGAATCCTTTATCTAAAAGATATCTAGCTGCATGACTTCCAATATAACCAGCTCCGCCTGTAACTAAAATCATTAAAACACACCCTTAAATATTTGAATTTTGAAAGTACATATCTGGGTAATTTTCCTGTTTTATGTATATAAGGTATGAAGGGTTATAATTACAATTTCTTAAATTGGCTGGAGATAGTGTACGAACAACTGACATAATACATTTTGTTATTGTATTTTTTAAACCGCATATATTGTTATGAGTACAATATATATTTGTGTGTGTTAATCAGGGTTTAATTGATTGGATAAAAATTAAAAAAAGATGGAGAGAAGCAATGTTGGTATCAGTGATAATGGCTGTTTATAATGGGGAAACTAATGTAAAGAAAGCCTTAGACAGTGTACTGGCACAAACCTACATGACGTTAGAAATCATTGTTATAAATGATGGTTCTACAGATTCAACATTATCTATTTTAGAACAAATAAATGATTCAAGAGTGAGAGTGATAAATTTAGATGAAAATCAAGGCGCAGCAAATGCCTTAAACATTGGAATTAGCGAAACGCAAGGAGACTGGATTGCGATACAGGATGCCGATGACATCAGTTATCCAGCGAGAATAGAAGAACAGGTAAACTATATTCATCTCTACCCTGATATAGTTGGAATAGGAAGTCTGGTGAAATGCATTTTTGGTAACACCAACAAAGAAAATAGAAGGGCCTCCCGGAGGCGAAACACTGCCGTGTCGAGAGAGGAGATAAGAAAAAATATGTATTGGATATGTCCTTTTACACATAGTTCAGTCATGTTCTCTAAAACTGCTTTTTTAGAAGTAGGGGGCTATGATACAAGTCTTAATATTGCTTATGATTATGATTTATGGTTAAAACTGATCGAAAAAGGTGATATGGCAAAGGTGCCCAAAATACTGTTGGATTATTCAATTCATCCAGGGTCACTCTCTCATAAGGACAAATTTGCAACGTTACAGGAGATGCAGCTATCCTCTTCAAGAGCAATTTTCAGGAAATTGTATTCGGAAAAGCATTCGGAACCAAGAGTTATTGTTATGGGACCTCAAGGGGCCTGTGAAAAATATAAAGAGATAATTGCCCCGCTTAGCGGCCTATCAGTGACTGAAGCGGTATACAAAAACTGGGAAAATGAGGTTCCGTATGCGGCACAAAATGTGCTGGAATTGAAGAACGATGCAATTATTATCCTTGATCATCGTAACAAGAAAAGGCTTCTGAAATATTTACAAAGAACTGGATTAACCCTGAATGAACAGGTTTTTAATATATATAACATCAGGAAAAAAAATAATAAATTTACGGCCTATTAAACTATACCAGTATTAGTTTTCTGCATCATCCTTTATCAATCCCAGCCTTTAATAAGGCTTTTTCAAATGTATTAATATTTACGGTAACATTTTCGTACCCATTCCAGTCATTGTTCAATAATATCTCATCACATATGTCATCACGTCCGCCTGGGGTACCAATGATGTAATGGTAGTCCAAATTTCCAAACGAACTAATAATGGAATAATAGGCTCTAACATAAGCTGGGGGAAATATCTCAATAATTTTTGTTCCTGGGTCGCAAAAAACTATATTGGTTAATCCTGCACCATGTGGGGCAATTATGCACTCAGCACCCGAAAATAAGTTGACTTGGTCGGAAACGCTCATGGTTTCCAGTTCAACGGGGATAAAGCCATATTCTTTTAGAACTGTAATCAGTTCTTCTTCGTTTAGAACTCGTCTATAATGTGTACGCCTGATATATATTCGGTTTTTATTTGTATTATCGATATTATTTTCACTCAAGAATTTAGCCCTTAAATAATTACTTGCCCACTTAGTAGCCATAGACGGCTGAGAAGGTACCACTAGCTTTTCTGCTTTTATGTGAAATTGATCGTGTGTTTTTACTAGATGGGGTAAGGGTATTCCAATAGCAGCAAGGGTTTCCTCCTGAAAAGGTAATATCTTTTCAGGCAAGGTAACGATAAATTTATCGATATGGGTAAAGCATGTTTCAATTAAGTGAAACCTAGGAATCACTTCGAACATCCAATGATAATAATTGTGGCTTAATCGGTGGGTAAGGTCTGCCGCCAAATCATAGTATTCCGTGACTGGAGGCAGTGTTTCCTGCTTAAATATCGAATGCTCCCACGGTGTTTTTACAAATTCACTTGATACTTCCCATATCAGCTTATTATCCGGAGTAATTATGGCACCATTGCGGCCCCAGATCCTCCCATTTGGAATTACGGTTAAATACCCGCCTTTTACACGGTTGGGATACCTGCAGCCACGGTGTTTTATAGGTTTTTTGTATGTTTTGGAATAAGAAATTGAGGGGTGAATTTTATAAAGAGTGTCATTAGCAGAACCATTATGGGTATTCCAGTGTTTAAGATTCTTATATATATTTTCAGGCGGCAGTCGATCACTCAATAAGATCATCCCCTAAACAATATTGAGTCAATAATAAAAACTTAATAATGATTGTAATACCATACCGTTTTGAAAAAAACACATGAAGTATCCAAGTGTGCCCTGCATGTCAGATATCCCTCAATCGAGTTCATGTCCTTTCACAGGCTGATTAATATCGTTTTGCAAACTCTAGAATAAATAATTTAAAGAGTAGAATATCTAAACTAGCATTATGGAATCGGCTGTTAACCGTTTAACTTTTTCCCATACTGCTCGATTGTTGCCTTTAAGCCTTTTTCTAATGTAATAGAAGGTGTCCATCCTAAAATTCTTTGTGCTTTGGCAATATTAGGTCTACGTAATTTCGGATCATCCTCTGGAAGGGGATGGAAGGTTATCTTGCTTGTTGATCTGGATAAGGTCTTTACCAATTTCGCAACATGTATGATTGGGTATTCATCCGGATTGCCAATATTAATAATCTCACCGTTTGCAGTCTCTTTTTCCATTAACAAAATAAGGCCTTTCACAGTATCAGATACATAACAAAAAGATCTCGTCTGGCTCCCATCTCCATAAACAGTGATATCATCCCCCTTTAATGCCTGCGTTACAAAGTTGGATATTACTCGTCCATCATCATTGGCGAGGCCCGCTGAATAAGTGTTGAAGATCCTTGCGACTTTGACTGGAACTTGGTATTTGGTGTAGTAAATGTAGCACAAAACTTCTCCTGCTCTTTTGGCTTCATCATAGCAGGCTCTCGGGCCCCAAGTATTTACATTTCCACGGTAGCTTTCTTCCTGAGGATGTATTAATGGATCTCCATAAGCTTCACTGGTGCTGGTGTAGACCATTTTAGCACCGGTTTTCCTTGCCAATTCGAGCATGTTTTTTGTACCGGTGATATTAACCTCTAAAGTTTCTAATGGCAGGTTTTGATAGAATTTTGGAGAAGCAGGTGAGGCTAAATGGTAAATTTCCTTTACTCCGCTCAGTTCTGGTAAAGAAATAATTTCTCCGGAACAGACATCTGCCTCTATAAATATAAATCGTTCTTGAGGAATATCTTTTATATTACTAGCCCTCCCGGAGGATAGATTATCGATGCCAATAATATAGTGGCCTTCCCTAATAAGCTCCTTTGTCAAGTGGGAGCCAAGAAAGCCGGCTGCTCCAGTTATCAAAATTTTTTGCAATCCATGCACCCCGCTATGCATAATATATTCATTATATTTTATGAAAGAATACGCCAATCGGTGCAGGTGATGTTTGGCATTTTCGCTTTCCTGGCTCGTGTTCTAATTTTCTAACAATCCTTCTAGTTTCTTACATATTGTTTTATAGATTTGTTAGTACCTAATCCGCGGCTTACGGTGATGAGCTCAAGGGTGGCTATACGAATTACTTTATTACTGATATTCACAAAGAAATGTTTGCCGAATAAATTAAAAGTAATGCGCAGAAAGATAAAGGGGATTAAAAAATGACGATGCATTTCTCGATTATTACGGATCCGGAAACAGTAGATACTGTTACCGTTCATGCTGACTCCGCTAAAGCATCTAACATAGAAAATGGAAGTCAAGGTAGTCTTTGCTTTGGTACAAGAAGACATACGATCAGGTTTCAAACGAATAGCATCATAAACAAGAATGAGATGGCGATTTCGTTAAATTGCTTTAAAGAATTGGGTGTTCCAGAGTTTATTAAATTCGATTTAAAGGTGGAGGGAGACAACCTTATTATTGGGCCATACGTAGGGCTGCTTATAGGTGCATCCAATAAGAGGCTGTTGCGCAAGTTACCCAGCTTATTGAATTATACACGGGATTATCAGGCCTTCGGCGGAGCGGTCATGGCTTTTTCGATTGAGGGAATGAAACCCGGTGAAATTAACGGTTTTTTATATAATCCGGATAAAAATGAATGGCAGGAATATGTTGGTGCTTTCCCAGCTGCAATATATAAAAAGGTTTTGCTGACAAAGAAAGTCTACAAACTACTTTCTATTGAAGAAATTCAGCCTAAAATATTTAATTCCCACACGTTTTCCAAATGGAGTGTGTATAAAAGACTGGCTGGAACCGAGGGGTTGATGGCCCATCTGCCACATACAGTACTTTATAAAAAGCCCATAGATGTTATTAGATTTATTGATAAGCACGGCAAAGCTTTTCTGAAGCCTATACGAGGATCTAAAGGAAGGAATATTAAAGAGATAAAAAAGATGAATAATCACTTTCTGGTTCGTTATCAGAAGGACCGACGGAATGTGGAAATGGAACTCAAAAGGAGAGAACTGCTTGAATACTTACATCTATCGATAAAGAAAAAACCTTACGTAATTCAGAAAGCCTTAGAGATTGTTTATAGTGAAAACCGGGCAGTAGACTTTAGGGTATTCACTCTTAAGGACTCTTCGGGAAAATGGCAATATATTGGATGGGTTGGACGCAGCGGCCGGGTGGATAGCATCGTAAGCAACCGTTCCAGTGGAGGAACAGTTGAGGATGGAGACCTATTATTAAATAAAATAGTAAATTCGGATTCTCAAAAAGCCTCAGACCTAAAAAAGGAAATTATTAACACCGTCTTAATGGCCTCAGAAAGTTTCAATGATTCAGCGATGAATTTTGGTTATTTTGCCATTGATATTGCAGTTGACCATGATGGCAGGGTCTGGATCCTAGAAATGAACCACCGATATCCAAATGACGGACTGCCACTTTATATTGGTGATCATAGAACATATAGAGATATAAAACTTCATATTATGCTTTATTTGAAATATCTGGCAGGGTTTTCCAAAGAAAGTTAGATTGCGGTAAATTAATCCCGAATCATTCCGCTATGAAAGAAAAAATATTGGCACCAGCGAAATAAACTGGCTGCTTTATTTTTTGAACAGCAAAATTTTGACTGGCATATAAATGCAAAAAAGAGTGCTTGAGACATTTGTTTCATTGTTATAGAAGATTCCATCGGTTGGTGACATGAATTTGATTAACTGGGTATGAACGTTGCAATTGAACAAGTATAGGTTGGTACCTCAGTGGTGTTCCTTAAAAAGAAGTTTGAGGCAGGAATAAGATGGTTTCCATAAGCGGCTTTTCTACAGGCTCTTTTCTAAAAGATTGTTGTTTTTAATAGTCCTGTGAACCTACCCTATTGTTAAACAGGTTGATTGGAACGTAAGGTGCGAGACTCCTGCGGGAGCAGCGGGCATTGTCCGGCTCCAGCGCCTAGACCCTCGAGTCATAAGCCAATCGGTCCATGGAAAGGAAAACCGCTTTCCACGGCTCGCTTGTCTTATGCTTGGCTAACGCATAAGTGCGACTAAGCTTCTGTCTTCGCTAACGCTCGCCAATCAGCAAGTCTTCTTTATCGGGTCTGAATAAGGTGCTTCCGCTTTTCTATCAGGTGAGACCCCACAGGCGAAGCCGAGGAGGCTCAGGCGCCCGCCCCTAAGGTCCGCGAGCATCCTGTAGTGGAATCAACCCCCGTGTTCAATAACAACAAAGTTTGCCCAAACAGCCTTTCTATAAAAACAATGAAAATACCCATATCTATTTTTAAATAGAGTACGAACTGTTCGCAGGGAAAGTTTATAACATAATAGAGATGAGGAATGAACAATGAGGAGGATTCCATAATTGATTGGGGGAATCTGATGAATAGACTAACATTTAACGAGAAAGGTAATTTGGTTCCGGGAATACATGAATTAAATTGGGGACAATTTACAGACTATTATGGCTACAATGAACGCCGCAAACTTTTATTAACCGGTTTGGAAAAAGGGATAAAATTATTAAAAAAAGCTGGATGTGAGAAAGTTTACGTCGATGGAAGCTTCGTTTCAATTAAAGAATTCCCTAACGATTTTGAGGTTTGCTGGGAAGAAAAAGGAGTCCATTTAAAACAATTAAAACAAATCGAACCATTATTTTTTATCTTTAAGCAAAAAAGAAAGGCGCAAAAAGCAAAGTATATGGGCGAATTCTTTCCTGCAAATCGAGTTCGTCCTATGTACCATAGAACGATTGGAAGAGTCCGGAAAATGAGATATCTGGATTTTTTCCAAACGGATAAAAGAACAGATGAACCAAAGGGAATTATAGCCATTGATCTGCGGACGATCAAAGACTAGTAATGAGACGGAAAGTGTGGTTAATATTATGACATTTTCCACGAGTTTATGTAGAGGGAAATGACATCCGATTCATAGTATTTCTTGGACAGGTTGTTTCTTTACAATTGCCAACCTTGACTAGAATTCTAGTTATATTCGTTTTTTTTTACTAATCATTCTAGGGACAGATTTTATATAGACGATTTAAAAAGAGCCTTAGTTCGAGATAAAGAACAAGGGCTTTTTTTCTTGGCTATGTTAAAAGGTTAATGTTGATTTTTGCACTGTGTTGATTGGAGCGGAAGGTGCGAGACTCCTGCGGGAGAAGCGTGTCTAGGGAGACCCCGCAGTAGCGGAAGCGACGAGGAGGCTCACGGACCGCCCGCGGAAAGCGAGCGCCTGCAGCGGAAATCAACAAACAAGTTTAACAGAGTCTTTTTATTAATAATGGCGTATGTAAAAATAGATTTTAGAAATCTTATTGACAAACATGTATATACAGGGTAAGATGAAAGCGTAAACAAAACTTGTATATACAGGAACGCTGGTTTGAAAGCATTAAAATGTAAGCGCTAAGTTGTAAGCGTGAACAATTCCTGGATCTGCAAAGCTTTGTCACAAAACAAAACAAATATAAATAGAACAGTTAGACAACACGAGTCTAATTTACCAGGGGGTAAAGAAATGAGTAAATATACAGATCCAGCGAAGGAGTTACTGGAGCGCATCGGAGGAAAAGAAAACGTTGCCGCAGTTACTCACTGTGCTACAAGAATGCGATTTGTACTAAATGATCCAAAGAAAGCAAATGTTGAGGGAATTGAATCGATGAAGCTTGTAAAAGGAACGTTTACACAAGCGGGCCAATTCCAGGTGATCATCGGAAATGAAGTTTCTTCTTTCTATAACGAATTTGTTAAGTATGCAGATATAGATGGCACCTCTAAAGAGGAAGCAAAAGTTGCCGCTAAGCAGAACATGAACTTCCTGCAGCGTATGATTGCTCACCTTGCAGATATTTTCACGCCGTTAATCCCAGCACTTGTAGTTGGTGGTTTGATCCTAGGTTTCCGAAACGTAATCGGAGAAATTAAACTACTTGAGGATGGTACAAAGTCACTTGTTGAGGTATCCCAATTTTGGGCGGGCGTCCATTCGTTCCTCTGGCTGATTGGTGAAGCGATCTTCCACTTCCTGCCTGTAGGAATTACTTGGGCTATTACAAAGAAAATGGGAACTTCCCAGATTCTTGGAATCGTTTTAGGTATAACTCTGGTATCTCCACAGCTTCTTAATGCATATGGAGTTGCAGGAGCAAAAGACATTCCGGTATGGGACTTCGGTTTCGCCCAGATTGAAATGATTGGGTATCAGGCTCAGGTTATCCCAGCTATTCTTGCCGGTCTGGTATTGGCTTTCTTAGAACGCAAATTGCGTGATATAGTTCCAAATGCCATCTCTATGATTGTTGTTCCATTCTTTGCTTTAGTTCCAACTGTTTTAATTGCACACACTGTTTTAGGTCCTATCGGCTGGAAAATCGGTTCAGCAGTATCGGATGTTGTCTATTCTGGTCTAACTTCATCATTCGGCTGGTTATTTGCTGCAATCTTTGGATTTGCTTATGCGCCGCTTGTAATCACTGGTCTTCACCATATGACAAATGCAATTGATCTTCAGCTTATGAGTGAGCTTGGCGGAACAAATCTATGGCCAATGATCGCTTTATCAAATATCGCTCAAGGCTCTGCAGTTCTCGCTATGATTTATATCAATAGAAAGAATGAAGAAGAAAAGCAGGTTTCTATCCCGGCTGCGATCTCATGTTACCTCGGTGTAACCGAACCAGCCATGTTCGGGATCAACTTGAAGTACGGATTCCCGTTCTTAGCTGCGATGTTTGGTTCGCTTGCAGCAGCTGTTATTTCCGTAGGAAGCCATGTAATGGCTAATTCCATCGGTGTAGGAGGCCTGCCAGGTATCCTGTCTATCCAGCCTCAGCACATGGGTACTTTCGCAATAGCAATGGCAGTAGCGGTTGTAATCCCATTCATCCTGACAATTGTATTCGCTAAAACAAAAATGTCTCAAGTTACTTTCAATAAAAAAGCAGCATAAGCAGAACTGAAAGGAGGGAGATTTTCTCCCTCCTTTTTTATATCATTTGCTATTTGTGAAACATGATGGAGGTAAGTTAGATGCAAAGCAAATATTTAACCATCTACGGTGAACTGGTGGAACAAATTGAAAGCGGTGCCATTGAGGCTCATTCTTTATTGCCATCCGAGAATGAGTTAAAGGAGCGCTTCTGCACCTCAAGAGAAACGATCAGGAAGGCCCTGACCCTCTTATCACAAAAGGGGTATATCCAAAAAATGAGAGGGAAGGGCTCTATCGTGATTGATCGGAGCAAATTTGATTTTCCGGTTTCAGGATTGGTAAGCTTCAAAGAGCTGGCAGAAAAAATTGGGAGCAGGCCAAGGACTATAGTCAACGAACTATCACTTGTTAAGCCTGAGAATTACATTAAACAGCAGCTGCAGATAACCGGCAAAGAGGAGGTTTGGAAATTAGTGAGGACGAGGGTAATCGGTGGTAAGAAGATTATCCTTGATAAGGATTTTATTAATAAAAAGTATGTTCCTGAATTAACGGAGGAGATCTGTGAGGACTCTGTTTATCACTATCTCGAAAATGAATTAAACCTGTCCATAAGTTTTGCAAAAAAAGAAATTGTCGTTGAAGAACCATTGGCGGAAGATCGGGAGCTTCTCGATTTAGAGGGATTCCACAATGTAGTTGTCATTAAAAATTATGTATATTTAGATGATGCAAGCTTGTTTCAATATACAGAATCAAGACATCGGCCTGATAAGTTTAGATTTGTCGACTTTGCACGCAGAACACATGTTCAAAAGACCCATGTTTAAACAATGAAATGTAAAAAAAGGCTGTTTTCGCAAACTTTGTTGTTATTGAACAAGAGGTTGATTGGAACGTGAGGATGCTCGCTTTCCGCGGGGCGGGCGCTGAGCCTCCTCGGCTTCG
>NZ_PGUY01000079.1 GCF_002863585.1 Peribacillus deserti
AGGTTGATTGGAACGTAAGGTGCGAGACTCCTGCGGGAGCAGCGGGACAGGTGAGACCCCACAGGCGGAGCCGAGGAGGCTCAGCGCCCGCCCCGCGGAAAGCGAGCATCCTGAAGTGGAAATCAACTCCCTTATTCAATAACAACAAAGTTTTCGAAAACAGCCTATGAAAACCGGCAGCGAATTAGCTTATGACTAAGGTGTCAGTCCGCAGCCAGACGAATCACAGAAAATAGGCGGCTTGTTTCACTAACCTAAAACAAAAACACCCGCAGAGTCTGCGGGTGTTTCAGTTGCATGAATTATTGAAAATGGACAAGAAGACTATCACTTAGTTTTGCGAATTCCGGAATCGACAAAGTTTCTCCGCGTCTCCCAGGATCAATGCCAGACTCTGAAAGAGCTTCTAGGATGTGATCCTTCTTTTCTTTTCCATCTGGCAGCTGATTAACCAAGTTATTTAATATCGTTTTTCTCCTTTGAGCAAAGCTTGCCCTTGTTATGGTAAAGAAGAAGTCCTCATTCTTCACTTGGACGGCTGGTTCTGTGCGCATGGTTAACCGGATAACTGCAGAGTCGACATTTGGCTGTGGAACAAACACAGTCTTTGGTACAATCATGACCGTCTCAGCCTTTGTATAGTACTGAATGGCTATGGAGAGCGAACCATACTCTTTTGTTCCGGGCTTAGCGGAAATACGGTCAGCTACTTCCTTTTGAAGCATGACCACAATCCCTCTTACCGGCAGCCGCTCTTCTAAAAATTTCATTATGATCGGCGTTGTTACATAATAAGGAAGATTGGCCACTACCATCAGGTCCTTAAAAGTACCAAACTCACTTTGCAGGACCTCGGACAAGTCTGCCTTCAAAACATCCTGATGAATGATCTTTACATTGTCATATGGCTGCAGGGTATCATTTAAAATAGGAAGAAGGCGCTGATCTATTTCGAAAGCGACCACCTTTTTACTTCTGCGTGCCAGCTGCTCAGTCAAAGCTCCAATACCAGGCCCAATTTCAATCGCACCGCTTTCCTCGGTAAGTTCAGCAAAGTCCACAATACGATTAAGGATATTAGTATCTATAAGAAAGTTCTGACCCAGACTTTTCTTGAATGAAAATCCATGCTTGTCAAGAATCGCTTTGGTTCTTATGGGAGTCGCAATGTCTTTATTCATTTTCTTCCTCCTGTTTGATCTGCATTATAGCATCTATAAATACATCTCTTGATATCTGGAACATTTGCAGCCTCTTAGACAGCTGCTTTCCGTTGGTATAACCTATACTAAGGATCTGACCTAACCTTTCCCGGCGTTCCTTAGATCCGCTCCCCCCAATTAATCCAGCTTCCAGCAAATCCTGCTGGCTGATGTCAGAAGAAGCTTGCTCCGACATCAGATGTGCCTCCTTCAATGCCTCTCTAATCGACTCAGGACTGGCATGTTCTACTCCTATACCCTTTCCATTCTTCGGGCGGGCTTTCTCCTTCGAAAGAAATGCATGCTTACAATCGGGTATCTGCTGAGTTATGGTATGACGAATCTTTTCCCCAGGAAAATCTGGGTCGGTAAAAACAATGACCCCCCGGGTAGCTTGTGCTAGCTTAATCTGGTCAATAACCGACTGGCTGACCGCTGAACCGTTCGTTTCGATTGTGTCTGCGCTCACTGCTCGTTTAATAGCTACCGTATCATCTTTACCTTCAACAACAATAATTTCTTGAATTTTCATATTTCCTCCAAATATACGAAACCTTTCGCAAGTGTCCTTCGTCTATATCTATAGAATGACAATTAAATAGACAGTTTATGTTTTATTTTACCCTTCGGTGCATCAAGTTAAAGCCTTGGGCACTTCCCTTCATGCAAAGGACCGCCTTCTGATATTCTGGCTGGATTGATTCGTTTGTTCTGCAGCCTTTTAACCTGCTCTTGCCCTCTGATTTTCAGGCAATTCTTTCATAAAGGCAAAACTTATGTAAAAGCCTGCGATTAAACACCTTAGTTTCGAAGACATTGTCTGCTTTTGAAACACATCTTACTTTATCCGACTCCGTATTGAGTTACATTACTTTAAATTAGCCTTACATTCCAAATAAAGCAATGATTTTTGTAGAGATCTCTTTCCAGCGGGTGGTTCTGAATCGGCTTGTGCGTCATGCTGTGCCTTTCAAAAATTGGTTTTCTATAAACATTCTAAGAGCTTCAAATGCTAAAACCCTTTGAACTTTCGATAGTGTTCTGAACTCACTTCCGAATAAAGCCATTCGCTTTGTAAGGTCTTTCGGAATCCTCCTATGATTTACGAAAAACTCCACCAGCTAAGACTCCTTATCCTTTTGAAGGGTACCGTTTGTACTTTTGGCGGCTGTTCTGAACCACTTAAACCTGATTCTTGTTGCATCTAGCTGCGAACTGACTTCCTCGGTCATAAGCCAATCGCCATCAAAAGGCAAGATCGGCCTTTCGCTGCCGCTTTTCTTATGCCTCCCGGAAGTCTGCTTTTCTATAATGTAAACCACTCAAACTTTTTTACTTCAACATGATGCTTCAAAACATGTCTGCGTTGAAAAGCACCGTTCTCCGCTTTTGGTGGTGTCTGGTTCCGAACTGACACCCTCGAGTCATAAGTCAATCAGTCCTTGTGAAGAAAACCGCTTCACAAAGCCTGCTCGCCTTATGCTTTGCTGGCGCATAAGTGCGACTAAGCTTCTGTCTTCGCTCCGCTTGCCAATCAGCAAGTCTTCTTTATCGGGTGTCTGCTTTTCTATTTATGCTGCTTTATATAAGAGATAGCTTTACATTGAACATGTTTAAGAAAGGTGTGAAAAGCACCGTTCTGCACCTTTCGTATTATAACGCAAAAAGCAGAGGATTGGAGTCCTCTGCGGGATTGCATTAGTTTAGTACTCTTATTTTTATCTTTCTGACTCCCCATTTGTATGCATCGGCCGTGGATGGGAAGAAGACGTCTATTTTATGGCCTTTGATTGCTCCGCCTTTATCTGCTGCGATTGCGTACCCGTATCCTTCCACATAGACTTTTGAACCTAGAGGTATGACACTTGGGTCGACAGCAATTACTTTACTGTTTGGATTGCTTCTTAAATTAATACCTGTAGATGTGAAACCAGAACATCCGTTGCAATTTGCTGTATATGCGGTAGAGTTCACATAAAATTCCTTGCCTGAGGATGCCCCGCCGCGGCTCGCTTGGCCTCTTGATGCCTGTGCCACTAGTATTTTCGTACCTACAGCTATTACTTTATTTTTCCTATGCTTGATCGTCTTTTGGTTGACCAGCTTGCGAGCTACTTCCTTTCCGTTTTCACGGGTAACAGAGAATTGCTTCGATATAAGGCCTTTTTGTCCCTCTGCTATAATCTTTTGGGTTCCTTGCTTCAAGTTAGCATCTTTTTTGGTAATCACAGCATAATTTACTGGTTCTTCCACTACATCGGTGACCTTTTCTACTCGTACAACTTTTACCACATTTCCTGGTTTAATTTGCTCATGTAATCCTGGTTCAACCCGGTCTAATTGATTGAGCTTAATCTTCTGTTGCTCTAAAAAGTCAGCGACCGTAGTCGAAGTTGACCAAACCTTGCTTCTCTTCCCCGAGACACGGACGTCTACTGGGAAGGCTTTCTTAATTGTAAGGCTCATTCCGTTTTTGATAGGAGCATCCTTAGAAGGGCTAACTTGGTCGTAATTGGTTATGTTCATTTTCTCCTGCTCCAGGAGCTTGCTTACTGTTTTTGCTGTTGTCCATATTTTCTTCTTTTCTTGATCTTGGATAAATTCAACCTGTTTTGCCGATTCGAGTACAACTTTTAAGTTCTCCTTTACCTTTGTATGAGGCTCTGGATACACATAATCCTCTGCATGAACAGTAATCTCCAAATCTTTTAATATATCATTAATAGTAGCCGCGTGTGTTTTGACTACCTTTTCTTGACCATCTAGAGTGAGTGCTACAGTTTTCTTGGTACTGTGATAAAGGTAAATTCCCAAGGATGCTGCGAAAACTACAAGGCTTGTGATGGAAATGGCCAATTTCTTACGATTAAAAGATTTGGAAAACAGGTTTTTCATATTCCTTATCTCGATGAAAAACTCCTCCTTTCCTTCTTCGGTGATTATATAGATTACTATAATCGACTGTCAAAACTATTCATTTTTGTCTTAGAGTAGCTCTTATTATGCCTACTCTCTTATAAAAAAGATAGTCTGACTTATCGACATAGTTATCCTATGATAGGATGGAGACTTGTAGAACTTTTTAGAAACAAGTTTTTTTTGGACAAGTCCCCGTATAACCCGACAATTTCTGATGTCATAATATGCCGAATAATTTTCTGGCATTACGTGTGGTTGCCTCCGCTACCTCTTCTAAGCTGATGCCTTTCAATTCAGCTATCTGCTCAGCTACTAGTTTCACATAGGCCGGTTCATTCCTCTTCCCGCGGTTAGGATGAGGGGCAAGATACGGACAATCCGTTTCGATCAAGAGCTTTTCCAAAGGGATTTCCTGAGCTACTTCTTTAGGTTTTTTTGCATTTTTGAAGGTTACTGGTCCTCCAAGGGATATGTAAAAATTCATATTAACGCATTCTTTCGCTGTCTCTGCACTGCCGCTGAAACAATGCATGATTCCCCCAACTTCTGCTGCATTTTCTTCTTTTAAAATTTCTACTATGTCGGCTGTTGCATCCCTATTGTGAATAATAATAGGCAGTTTCACTCTTTTCGCTAACCGGATCTGCTTTTTAAATACTTCTTTCTGTATATCTTTCGGTGATTTATCCCAGTGGTAGTCCAAACCCATTTCACCGATTGCCACTACCCGCGGATGGGCCGCAAGTTCTTCGATCCACTTAAGATCCTCTTCTGTCAGATCGATTGCATCTACAGGATGCCAACCTACTGCTGCATAAATAAAATCATAAGTTTCACAAAGCTCCATTGCCCGGTTTATGGTAGGGCGGTCAAAGCCTACTACTACTATTTGAGAAACTCCTTCCGCTTTCGCCCGTTCGATTACTTCTGTCAGATCTTCGTTGAATTGTTCATCGTTCAGGTGGGCATGCGTATCAAATAACATTTGGCTATTCTTCCTTCCCTAGCATCTAGTTTATTAGAAAATTGCTTTTTCATGTTTCACAATTATGTAACATTTTCATTACATTAGACCTATTCGATTTTTCCTTTATTCTACATACTTTACTCTTTTTTGCAAATTTTTTTGCCTCTGGTTAACAAGTGTATTTATATATTACGAAAACAGTATTCATTTTATGTCCGATATCAAAATATCACTCATCATTTAAAATCCAGCAGTATTCCAACGGTAAAAGAGCAAAAAAAACAGAGGTGTTTCACGTGAAACACCTCTAAGTTATAGAAAGATAACTTTTTATTTAACTTTAGCGCCGATTTCCAGTTCTTCACCTACAGTAGCAAGTGACAATATTCCATCTTTTTCTCCCGCCAATATCATACCTTCTGACAATTCTCCACGTAATGTAACAGGTTTTAAATTTGTAACACAGATTACCTTACGGCCCACTAAATCTTCTGGTTTATAGAATTTTGCAATTCCAGAAACCACCTGGCGTTTTTCATAGCCTAAATCAAGCTGAAGCTTCAGCAGCTTATTTGCTTTTTTGACAGGTTCAGCATGAATGACTCTTGCTACCCGCAGTTCGACTTTCATAAAGTCGTCTATCGTAATTTCTTCCGTTTCCGGAGCCGTCTCGGCCGATTCTTCAGCAGGTGCCTCTGCTGGCGGAGTGCCGCCCTGCATCTGGTTTCTAATATATTCAACTTCCTCATTTAAGTCCAGCCTAGGGAAAATCGGGTCACCCTTGACCACATTAGTTCCTTCAGGAATCACTCCAAAGTTCTCTAGACTGCTCCAAGACTGAAGCTCTTCATCGGATACATTAAGCTGTGCAAAAATTTTCTGAGGCGTTTTTGTTAAAAAAGGCTTCAGTAGTACAGCAGAACGTCTTAATGATTCGGCAAGGTGGACCATTACATCTCCAAGTTGACCTCGCTTGCTTTCATCTTTTGCCAGTGCCCATGGTGCAGTTTCATCAATATACTTGTTAGTACGGCTGATTAGCTGCCAAACAGTGGAGAGTGCAACGGAAAACTCCATCTTCTCCATAGCCTCTTCATATTGTTCAACTGTCGTTTTATTCATTTCAAGTAGCTGTTGATCAAACTCGCCGTTTGATCCGCTATAGACTGGGATAACACCATTAAAATATTTCTGGATCATGGCAACCGTACGATTTAGGAGGTTACCAAGATCATTTGCTAAATCAAAATTGATTCTTTCTACAAATCCTTCGGGTGTGAATACTCCATCTGAACCAAACGGAACTTCTCTTAAAAGGTAGTATCTTAAGGCGTCCAGACCGTAACGATCAATGAGAGTGACCGGATCGACTACGTTCCCTTTGGATTTAGACATTTTACCATCTTTCATCAGAAGCCATCCATGTGCAAATACCTTCTTCGGAAGTGGCAGATCCAAAGCCATTAACATAATAGGCCAATAAATGGTATGGAACCGGACAATCTCTTTACCCACCAGGTGGACATCTGCCGGCCAGTAATTTAAATACTTAGAGTCATCTTCAGTTCCATAGCCTAGTGCCGTAATATAGTTTGATAGAGCATCTATCCATACATATATTACGTGCTTAGGATCACCAGGTACCTTCACGCCCCAGTCAAAAGTGGTACGGGAAACAGCTAAATCTTCTAACCCTGGTTTAATGAAATTGTTAATCATTTCATTTTTGCGCGACTCGGGCTGGATGAACTCCGGGTTTTCTTCATAGTATGCAAGCAGCCTGTCTACATATTTGCTCATTTTAAAGAAGTAAGATTCTTCTTTTACATTTTCTACTGGTCTGCCGCAGTCAGGGCAATTACCACCTTCTACCTGCCGCTCTGTAAAGAAGGATTCACACGGAGTACAATATAATCCTACATAATGATCTAAATAAATATCACCTTGATCTAATAATTGTTTAAAGATTTTTTCAACGACCTTTTTATGACGATCCTCAGTTGTACGTATAAAATCATCATACGAGATATCAAGCTTCTGCCAAAGTTCTTTTATTCCAGAGACAATCCCATCTACATATGCTTGTGGAGAAACTCCAATTTCTTCGGCTTTACGCTGTATTTTTTGGCCATGTTCATCAGTACCTGTAAGATACATAACGTCAAAGCCTCTCATTCTTTTATATCGAGCCATTGCATCCCCGGCAACTGTAGTATAGGCATGTCCTATATGTAAATTCCCGCTGGGATAATAAATAGGTGTAGTCAGATAAAACGTATTCAGCTTATCTCTCATTTCTCTTCCCTCCGATAAGGATATGTTTAATTCTATTATGACATGTTTTTATAAGGTTTTAACAGTAAATCGTTCAGCATGAATATGAAAAAGAGTCCTTCCCTTCTGGGCAGACTCCGCTCACTGTTCTTTCCTATCATTACATAACAATAGGAAGTTTTTTTGTAACTCGTGCCATGGCTGGCACTTAAGTAAAGCCTTCGCACTCAGTTTGGCCTCTACCCTCAACAAAATATACCTAAAAGTCATGCAAGGTGCAAATTTTATGGAAATACTCACCAGGAAAAAACGCTGCTTTTTTTCTGGAAACATATTGGAAACTGCCAAGAAATCATTTAAAATATTATTGTGGGAATAATATTTCCAGTTTAGTTCTTTTATCCTTAAACCTCAAAAATTTTTGGTTATGTACTCTTAACATTTTCGACATTGGTCACTGTTTTATAGGTAATTTTGTCGAATAATGTCGATTGGAATAGGGATTATTTCCTGCACACACATAATACAATGTCTCCTAATGAGTTAAACAGAGTATTTGCCTTTAGTAAAAAATTTTATATAATGGTAAATAAACCTTGATAAATTAACATTTTCTAATAACCATTAATTCCCTGAGAATCTAAACAGGAAATAAATTGACGTATTTGGGAATGTCTGGTACTATGAAAAAGTAGCGGGAATTTGTCGAATATTGACGAATACATAGATAAATAAATAGAGAGAAAATCGAGTATTATTTCTAGGTGAGAAGGAGTTTTTATATTATGAAATCTACAGGTATTGTTCGTAAAGTTGATGAATTAGGACGTGTAGTGATCCCGATTGAGTTACGACGTACATTAGGGATCGCAGAAAAAGATGCACTTGAAATTTACGTAGATGATGAAAGAATCATCTTGAAAAAGTATAAACCAAATATGACTTGCCAGGTTACAGGAGAAGTTTCTGATACTAACTTATCTCTTGCTAACGGAAAGCTTGTTCTTAGCCGTGAAGGTGCAGAGCTATTGCTTAAAGAAATCCAGGATAGTTTTCTAGCTGTAAAATAATAAAAAGGCTTCCCATGGGAGCCTTCAGGCTGTCGAGAGAGTCTCGGCAGCCTTTTTCCTTTCCTGATATACGAGTAATCGTTCCAGCCCCGCGTGATAATCTGGTTTCCTGCACGGTATACCGAGCCCGCCTGGTCCTCTCCAGAAATTAATCGAAGGCTGTCATTAAACAGAGGATTCCCGCCCGGTGATCAGCATATTCCGCAAAAGAGAAGCATATAGGCCGCTGGATAAGCATTAAAGATAAGCATAGTAAGAAGAGGGATAATCATAAACATGGAAAACATAAGCGTATCTCTATAGAAGGTAAGCATATACCCTATTGCGTGGTTCTATTTCATTCACATTTAACAACACCCTCTTCCAAAAGCCTGTTTTTCCAGAGCTGGGGAAGCAAGCTGCAAAAAAAGTTACCAAGATTAGGGCTTATCCATGAAAAATACTTGTTTATAAAAATGGACCTCAAATTCCCCTGATGTTTTGCAATCATACGGCTTCACAAGTTCATATGGGCAGTGGGCTACACAATTAAAACAAATAAGAAACACTAAATGTTTAACAGAATTAAAAATTTCTATGTTAGACTTCTCTTCTAAGGAACCAGTGTAAAGCTAGAATTATTTTCTCCATATGCCGAAGGCTTCCCACGGGAAGCCTTTTTCACTTATATTTCAATATGATAAACATTGTAAACATCCCGTTTTGGAAGATCTCTATCCTTCGACGTCTGCTTAATCGCTTCTTTGGAAGACATATTTTTATTGTTTATATAAAAATCTACATGCTCAGATATCGTAAGCGGCTCCCACCATTTTGACAGCTCTTCTTCTTTCATCTGGCCGCCTTCAATAATTAAGCAGAATTCTCCTCGAATCTCACTGGAAACTGCCCATTTAACTGCTTCTTCTAAAGAACCTCGGATAAACTCTTCATATTTTTTCGTTAATTCACGGCATAACACAATTTTGCGGTTTCCCAGAATTTCTAAGATATTTTGAAGCGTCTCCTTCAAACGGTGCGGAGACTCGTAAAGGATAAATGTGGAAGTAATTTTTTTTAACTCCTCTAATTCCGCTTTTCTTGCTTTGGATGATCGACTTAAAAACCCGTAAAAGTAAAATGGCTGTGTTGAAATTCCGGAGGCAATCAATGCAGTCAGGGCTGCATTTGCACCAGGAAGAGGAATAACCGTTATATTTTCTCCTAAGGCTTCCTGGACGAGTTCATATCCCGGGTCAGATATAGTAGGCATTCCTGCATCACTTACTAAGGCGATCACCTGTCCCGCTTTAATTTTATCTAACAGCTGTTTCCCGCTGGCCACCTTATTATGTTCATGATAACTAATGATAGGGGTATCAATCTCAAAGTAATTACATAATTTTTTTGTGTTCCTTGTATCTTCTGCCGCGATAAAATCTGCTTCCTTCATGATACGAATCGCTCTAAAACTCATATCTTCAAGGTTTCCGATTGGGGTAGGCACCAAGTAAAGGGCACCCTCCGCACCTTCTTTTTCAAAGCTTTTTTGCTGCCACATCGTTCTTATTTCCTCCCTCCCGGATGAATCTTTCTTTGCCTGTCCTATTAAGCTGCTTAAATTGATATTCCATTTTCAAAGCATCACTTTTCTCCATAAATGTCTGACTGTAAATCAGCCTTACTGGTCCTCTTCCCCGGGTGTACTTGGCACCTTTTCCTTCATTATGGGTACTGACCCTTTTCTCTAAATTATTCGTATACCCTGCATAGTAGCTGCCATCCTTACATTCTAACACGTAAAAATAATGCTTATTATTTTTCTCCATATAATATCCTGCTTACCTCTTGTGTGTATTCATTATTTTTATTATAAACAAACAATGGAGGCAGGATTTTTAAGTCGGGGTTTCCGTCTTTTATTCCTTCTACCAGAATAGTATTAGCTTCCTTACCTTCCTTTGGATATACAAATTGAAGCCGTTTGGGTTCCAGCCTATACTTACGCATCAGGCTTAGAATATCTAATAAGCGTCCCGGCCTGTGCACAAAAGCCGCCTTTCCGCCCTGCTTTAAAAGCTGGCTGCTGACTCTTACAGCATCCTCAAGCGTACACATAATTTCATGTCTCGCTATTGCCAGGTGTTCATTCTTATTGATTTCCTCTTCTGAAGGAGTAGGGAAGTATGGAGGATTACAGGTTACAACATCATATTTCGAGAACCCAATTTCCTTTGGTATTTCTCTGATATCTCCATGAATCATAGCGAGCTGATCCGTTAATGCATTGTATTCAAAACTTCTAACCGCCATATCATACAGCCGTTGCTGAATTTCTATTCCGGTAATATGCCCTTTCGTCCTTGTGCTAAGAAGCAGCGGAATGACACCGTTACCCGAACATAAATCAACCAGGCTGCCCCTATGTACTGGGACTCGGACGAATTTAGCCAAAAGGACTGCATCTAGGGAAAAGGAAAACACAGAAGGACTCTGAATAATCCGCAAATCCTCTGCTAGTAAATAATCGAGACGCTCATCCCCTTTAAGTATAACCATCAGTTTATCCTCCTGCTTGTCTTTCTAGTTACGTAGCTTTAGTATGAACCTTGTCATATTCTTTATTAAAGGCTCTTTTATAGTTCTGTGAACCGATCCTATTAGTTAAACAGGTTGATTGGAACGTAAGGTGCGAGACTCCTCGATCCGGCTCCAAGCTGAGACACTCGAGTGATAAGCCAATCCGTCTATGGGAAGAAAAGCACTCCCCACAGCCAGATCGTCTTATGCTTGGCTAACGCACGATGCACAGGATGTGCGAGCCAGGCGGGGCCACAGGACGTGGCCGTTCAAGCGTGGTAAGGGCGACTAAGCTTCTGTCTTCGCTATCGCTTGCCAATCAGCAAGTCTTCTTTATCAGGTGTCTGCTTTTCTTTTAGTGTCTTGCCTCTACTTTAATAAAGTTCATCATTCAGCTTTTGGATGGAATTTTTCTTGAAAAGCACCGTCCTCCGCTTTTCAATCAGGTGAGACCCCAAAGGCGAAGCCGAGGAGGCTCGGGCGCCTGCCCCTAAGGTCCGCGAACATCCTCACGTTCCAATCAACTCTCTTGTTCAACAACAACAAAGTTTGCAAAAACAGCCTTATTAAATAATCATTCGTTCAAAATTACAGTAAAAAATAAGGTCTGACCCATTAAATGCGTGAGCCAGACCGGATACTATTTCTTATTTAAAAAGGATAGGCAGAAAAGGCAATCGCCTTCCTTGCGCAGACTTCCGAAATGCAGATTACAGATATGAAAGCCTTCCTGATAAAGACGGGCCAGGTTATCGTATCCTTCACCAACATCATGTACCTTATTATCTTTTGATCGCGCGGAAGATTTTTTCTTTGCTTGATTTTTTTCAGTTGGTTCCTTTGATTTTGTGTTATGGTCTAAATGATTGCGCAAATGCTCATTCTCAAGCTTCAGCGAGTGGTTTTCCTCTAAAATCTCTGCCAAATGAATTTTTAATTCACCAAGCTGCTTATATAAATGGCCAATCTGTGCTTCCATATTACTCACAGAATCAAAAATTTCTTTTTTATCCACGCTCTCACCACCTTAATAATCTGTGGCTTGTATAGAAACGGCTCCTTCTTTTAGAATTTCATCTAAAGTATATTCTAATACTCTTTCTTGTTCGACTAATTCAATTTGAAGTACGCGTTCTAGAATATTGAGCCCCACTACCTTGCCCGTACCATTTGGAGTCTGAATCATTTCCCCTAAATCAGGAAGCTGCTCTTTCGCAGATTCGTACTCGTCGTTCTCATATTTCAAGCAGCACATTAACCGCCCGCAAAGTCCGGAAATCTTTGTCGGATTTAAACTCAGATTCTGATCTTTAGCCATTTTAATGGATACCGGTTCAAAATCTCCCAAGAAGGTAGAGCAGCAGAGCATCCTGCCGCAGGGACCAATTCCGCCAAGCATCTTAGCCTCATCCCTGACACCAATCTGCCGCAGTTCTATTCTTGTTCTAAAGATAGAAGCCAGGTCCTTAACCAGTTCTCGGAAATCGACTCTTCCATCTGCTGTAAAATAAAATATAACTTTATTGCGGTCAAATGTATATTCGACATCAACGAGCTTCATATCCAGTTGATGTTCTTCTACTTTATCACAGCAGGTTCTGTATGCCTCCTGTGCAGCTGCTTTATTTTCATCGACAATCATTCTGTCTTTCTGCTCAGCAATACGAAGCACTTTTTTTAGAGGAAGCACTACATCTTTTTCCCCTACCTGCTTCCTGGCCGTCACGACCTTGCCGAATTCAACCCCGCGGACGGTTTCGACGATAACGAATTCATCCTTAGGAATATCCAAATCACCAGGGTCAAAATAATATATTTTACCCGCTTTCTTAAAGCGGACACCTACTACATCAAACAAATGAGGATCCCTCCTGCAAATTTAACACCAGCTGTTCCATCAATAACTGGGTATTAGTATTGGACAACAATCTTTTTTTGGCATCTAAGATAACAGACATTTTTTCAGCCAGGCGTTGAGAAGAAATCAACAGTGCGTCATGCTCCAGCACCTTCTCTAAGTGGTTAAAAACCAGCTGATCACGCTTGTCCAATTGAACATGCAGTAAATCTTTATAAATCAGGAACAATAAGTCTAATCCTCTATCAATCTGTTCTTTCTCCTTAAAATGGGCAAACCATTCTTCCTGAAGATATAAAAGCGCTTTTAATGGATTATTGCGAAGCGTTTCATATAATTTTACCATTATTTTTTGAGCTTGTGCAAACCATTCCTGAGAATTCATCTCTAAGGCTTCTTCCAAATTTTGGGTGAGATAAGAAATAATTGAGGCATTGTGTGGTGATACGCCATTTTTCAATAATGTTTCTTTAAAATGTACAGGGGATAACGGCTTGAATGAGATAACCTGGCATCTCGATAGGATTGTAGGTAATATTCGCTGCACCTGCTCTGTCACTAAAATGGCTGTCGACTCCCGATTAGGCTCTTCCAGAAACTTAAGCAGACTGTTTGCGGCCTGGACCGTCATTTTATCGGCATGGAAGATGGTGTAGAACTTTTTGTTTGATTCCACCGCCTTTTTTGAGAATTCTTCCTGAAGGGTTTGGATTTGCTCCTTTTTGATCGAAAGCCCATCGGGTTCTAACACGTGAACATCCGGATGGTTGCCGCTTTGGATTCTCTTGCAGTTCAAACAGCGGTTACATGGTTCGATATTTTCTTCTATATGTTCACAGAATAAACTTTTCGCAAACAAAATAGCCGCGTCTCTTTTACCGGTACCCTTCCCGCCCTCAAAGAGGTAGGCATGCGCGACACGGTTTTTTAGCCGGCTGTTTTTAAGCATTCTATAGACATCAGGCTGTATTTCCTCCAGCTTACTCCATTCGCTAATCACAATCATCACTCGCTTACGTGTAGATATTAATAAGAAGTCCTTTAATTTCTCCTATTTTTCCTAAGATATCAATGGATGTTCTTTCTTTGTTCATTACTTCTTCTGTAAGCTCTACAAGCTTCTGGTCAACCGTTTCCACGGTTTTCAGCGATCGGCTCTGCCCGTAGGAATTCCAGCTCTGAGATGAATTTAATTCCATCCCGAAATCAACTGCCTCTCTTACAAACCGCTTAACAAGCGTTTTGAATTTTGCCAGATCCCTGAAATTCCTGGAACGCCCAAGCCGGTCACCTGCACCTTCAATCTCTGACAGCAGCTTATTTAAAGCACCAAATTGCATTTTCTGATCCTGTTTTTGAATGATATCACCGAACTTTTTGGTTCCATTCAAGGCTGGTCTTTGATCTGTCCTTACCTTGTCCAGCTTAACATGAAGCTCCTGGTTTATTTTCATAATGATCCCTCCAAATCGATACCATGATGATGCATCATCATGGTATTCGATATAGGTTTTTACTTAGAATTGACGGAAATGTTCTACTGGCAGGACGAATACTGTCGCTCCTCCTACTTCTACTTCAACCGGATATGGAACATAGGAATCTGCATTACCGCCCATTGGAGAAACAGGTGCTACTAACTGCTCGCGTGACTGGCAGTTTTCTTTTATAATCTCTAATGCTTTATCCACACGGATATCATCAGTTCCAATCATGAAGGTCGTATTCCCTGATTTAAGAAAGCCCCCAGTAGTAGCAAGCTTCGTCGCTCTAAAATTATGATCGACCAATGCATTTGATAAACGGTTACTGTCTTTATCCTGAATCACCGCAATGATTAATTTCATAATAATAACCTCCTTTTATTTTAATTATAGCAATATTTTAGCTGTTGATTTTAAATGCGCACTCATCGATTAATAATATCCAGAAGCTTTGCTTTTACTTCCTCAAAAACCAGAGGCAGCTCTTTCTCAGCATGAATAATATGAAATCTTCCCTGGTAGCGGTCTATAAGCTGCATATAGCCCTCTTTCACCTTGTCATGAAACGCTGCATTCTCGCTATCCAGACGGTTAACTTCTCTTCCGCTATTGCTGCTTATCCTTCTTAATCCCTCTTCAGGCTCAATGTCAAAGTAAAAAGTAGCATCTGGCCATAATCCCTCAATGGCAAATTCATTTATCGTACTCACTTCATCAATCCCAAGCCCTCTAGCATATCCTTGGTAAGCGAGCGAGCTGTCAATAAAGCGGTCACATAGAACCATGCTTCCTTTCTCTAGTGCCGGTATTACTTTTTCAACAAGATGCTGCCTTCTTGCTGCGGCATACAGCAGAGCTTCGGTCCTCGGATCCATTTCTGTATTGGATGTACTCAAAATAACTTCCCGTATTTGTTCAGCTATAGGAATCCCGCCTGGTTCCCTTGTCAGCAGTACCTGAAATCCCTGTTCCTCAAGATATTCCTGTAGCATAGCGAGAACTGTTGTCTTTCCGGCACCCTCAGGTCCCTCAAACGTTATAAACATTCCATGATTCATTAAACTAAAACCCTCCATATTCTTACACCAGTTGTCTATACTTACGTTTCCTTAAAAACCTTAATTTTATTTTCTGAGAGGCATTCTCCGCCATGAAATCTTGCACCTAATGCCTGATACGATTTAAGTATTGAGATCCGCTCTTCGGTAATACGTTCTCCCTGCAGAAAAAGAGGAATACCTGGAGGATAGGGAATAATGGATTCTGCTGCAATCATTCCGGCACTTTCTTCAATCAGCAACTCTTTTCTTTCAAGAACTTCCATTTGCTTAAAAGAAATTTCCAGTCCGGCTGTTTCAGAAATCCACGATGTATGAATAGAGGAAATTTTGTGTTCCTTCCTTATATCCTTTATTCCTTTTCTTATTCCTTTTAAAACTTTTTCATACTGCCTGGTCAAAGTATCGCTGCTTAAAGGTGCAACGAATAAGACATTATAAGGATCTGCAAGTTCTGCAAATATCCGCTGTTTCTCCAATCCTTCTTGAAGAATGTAACCTGGTACTCCTCGCGTTGACCGTATCGTTATCTTTAAGGGATCTATATGATCGTGCTCTAAAACCCTGACTCCGTCAATATTGTTTATGTCACTTTTTAAGCTGTTAAGGACGCTCACTAGTCTCTCCAGCTCTTCTGAAGAATAGGACGCCGCGTAATGCCTTGCCAGATCCAGAGACGCCATGATCGGATAGGAAGGGCTGCTGGATTGGAACATTTGCAGATAAAAACGAAGCCTGCTTTTATCAATGATATCACTTTTAAAATGTAAGTATGAACCCATGGTCATGGCTGGAAGAGTTTTATGAGCGGACTGGACTACAACATCCGCCCCGGCAGCAACCGCACATTTCGGAAAAGGTTCGCCTAGAACAAAATGTGCACCATGTGCCTGATCCACTAATACAGCTATGCCATGACGGTGGCAGAGCTCAATGATTCTATCTATATCCTTCCCTTCACCATAATAGTTTGGATACGTCAAGATGAGTGCCTTTGGATTCGGATGGATTTTGAGCACCTCTTCAATGTTTTCTGCCGTAATCCCTGCCGCCACATTAAAGATATCATTGAATTCTGGAGAAATAAATATAGGCCTGGCATTAGCAATTCTTAATGCATGAAGAATTGATTTATGGCAATTTCTTTGAACTAGCACAAGATCTCCATCACAGCAGGCAGCTAATATCATAGCCATATTTCCTGAAGTCGTTCCATTCACCAGGAAATAACTTTCCCGGGATCCATATAAAAGGCTTAGCAGTTTCTGTGCCTCTTCAATCGGTCCCTCAGGAGCATGTAAGTCATCCAGCCCTGATAATTCAGTCGCATCTATACGCAAAATAGATTGATAAAAATCCATTCCCTCTTCCGGAAACACCCTTCCATACTTATGCCCTGGAACATGAAACGAAACAGGGTCCTTCCTATGATGTTCAAGCAATGCCTGGAACAAAGGAAACGAATATTGGTTCATCACAATAAAATCATCCTTTTTCATATGTAACCCTATTTTAACAAAGTTTGAAGCCGCTATGGTTTTTCATGTGCTGTATCTGCTGCATTTCATAAAAAAAACCCGCCAGCTTGTATAATGGCAGGGTTATGATATAAGTTTCTTATGAATAAATTTCTGGTGTTGTAACTTTTTTTAACTGCTTAATGATAAACGTATATTTAGGATCCTTCGTATCTGTTGCCGTAATATCTCTTTCACACTCCGTACAAATAAAAGATGTATACAGGTGTATTCCTTTAAACCGTGGCTGTTCACAAACCACACAAATTTCCCCTACATTCTTTCTTGCCGCTGCCGATTCCACCATCTCCACCTCCATATCCCTATATTCTCCGAAAATGTCATTTTGTATACAATTTTTCGAATAGTTTTAAACCGGGATATTGGCCCATTTTGTTTATTGTATGATTCTATTTCTGTATCTGTGTATGTCTCGGTTAAACTTTTCTAGAAAATGACTGGTTCGGGGCAAGGAAGAACGCTTTCTTGAGGAGATTAAAGGAGAGTTTAGCAAGAATAGCATTTGGTTTGGGATCCATTATAAGGATGAAACAATGTCATATAGCCTCGCGCTGAATCATAGCAGGAATTAGGTTTTTTGTGCAAGAACTGCATAAGCCTTTGACGATAAGCATAAAGCAATTCGGATCAGCATATATCGAACTTGATCAGCATATAGCCATTCGGATCAGCATATGAGCTAAAAAATAAGCATACTCATTGCCCAGATAAGCATAAAACGATTAAACATAAGCGTAAATCTAAAAAACATAAGCATAAATCGTTAAAACCTAATCATAAAGCATCTATACACAAGTAAAACTTTCCACATCTACTCGGCTTATACGTTTATAGCTTTAATTCCGCTTAAATGTCACCATATTGGCCTTCCTTTTTCTCCAATATGCTGCAGTAATGACCTAATTTTATCTGTTACTTTCTAAAAATGAGTTAAAATGCACGTTTGGATGTGAATAAATGGATTTCAATCTGACACTGGAACTCGAGCAATAAGGCTCAATATAGGACTATTAATAAAAGAAGTCCATCAACCACATTCTCCCTCAGTATTCAGGGGATGGTAGTCGGTGGTCTCTTTGTTCCTCAACCGGGTTCGTTTTATCTTTATTAACCATTCTATTTTTCACCCTCGGTTTAGAAGACAAAAAAAGACTCCTGATCTTCGGTCTGCCTGGCAGCGTCCCTACTCTCACAGGGAGAAGAGCCCACGGGCTGCCATCGCCATTCAAGGTATGGTATGCCTTTACTAAATATCATCTATCTATTTTTAACCTGGTTTAAAAGACACAAAAAAAGACCAGCTATCACAGCTGATCTTCGGTCTGCCTGGCAGCGTCCTACTCTCACAGGG
>NZ_PGUY01000080.1 GCF_002863585.1 Peribacillus deserti
ATATTGATTGAGCAATAACATAATAAGGCAAAACCTGGTGATAATTTGTAAATTTCTTATTCAGTGATGTTTCATAATATAACCTCCACCTGTGTATGGTTAGTTTTTGAAACAATGTAAGTTCTTTTTGGTCAAGCAGCTGACAGAATTAATACTAAAATAAAAAAAGCAAAGGGCTGGTTCAGTACATTACCTCTAATCCCTTTTTTTAATATTATACAGTACAACTCCATAAATACCTTTTTTAGGAAACAAAAAAAAGCCAAACAAAAGGTAGCGATCAATATCCAGAACAACATAATAACAATGAACATTTAGAACTGTACAATAAAATAATGACTGGAGGAGAGTATACTAAAGACAGCTTCAATATGAAAAAGAAGCCCAAAGTAATCAGATATATAGGCTATGTAATATTTCTGTTTTTTATATTGATGCTTATTTTGCCCATTTTGGATTTTCTAAGATAACATTAAAAATTTGAATCTATAAGAAATAAAGCCGACAAATAAAATCAAATGTCTGCCCCTGTGACTATCAGCTGCCATTGTAGCAGCTTTTTCATATCAATAAAGGCGAAAAGTTAGTAAGATTGTAAAGTATTGTACCTAAACTAACGGGTGCGTTAGTTGAACAAGACTGGTGGCTCGTTTTTTCGTGTAATTATAAATTAATCCTATGAACTTACTTGGTTTTATTTTATAATGTACTGTGATTAAAAGAAAAATGAGGCGGGTTACTTTGAAAGCAGAAGAAGTACGATACAATGGAAAGGTTTATACGGTTATACATAAGTATTCTTCGGGCTATTGTGAAATCAGTGAATCAGGAAGCCAATTTAATGTTGAATTAGTACATGAAACAAATTTACAGAAGATTGATTGCCCCTCTAATAAATTTCAACAAAAAATAAACACCGATCCTAAAACTTAAACAAACGGTTGCGTTAGTTAAAGAACGGTGTTATGGCTGCTTCGGCAGCTTTTTTCTGTTGTTGTAACTAAAGGGGCAGCATTCCTGTAATGAAGTAATATGGGATTTGAACATAGAAAAACCCCTTGGTATGATATGAGTGTCCACAGCTTGGCGGCAAAAAGGACATAAACATAACTACCAGGAGGCTATTTAAATGAATTATAACCAAAATGAAAAGATTGCTCAAATTACTTCTCATACATTAATTAAATGCATTTTAAATCAAACTACTACAAAATTTGGAGGAAACAAGAGAAATCGTGAGATTTTCCTTTCTATATAGAGGGAGGTTAGTTCAATAAGGCATGGATCTTCTTTTTGGTAAAATTATACAGAATTGTGTTCTATTAAATTTGATATAAACGACAACTAAGCCTGTATTAATGGGCTTTTTTTAACGAAAAGTTTTATGTTGACAATCGACGCTATTCTGCGTTACTATATACCTGTAGTAAGTAATACTGAATATAAGTAACACAAATTACCAAAACAGAATAAAATATTTTATGAAATAATGGGGGGGCAGATTTGGAAAATATTACGGAAATGCTAAAAGGGGTCCTTGAGGGTTGTGTGCTTGAAATCATAAGCCGTGGCGAAACATACGGCTATGAAATTACGCAAAAGCTTCGAGAACTTGGCTTCACTGATGTAGTGGAAGGCACAGTTTATACGATTACTATGCGACTTGAGAAAAATAATCTAGTCGACATCGAGAAAAAGCCATCCACTATGGGACCACCGAGAAAATTTTACACAGTCAACGCAGCAGGTCAAGAGCAACTTGAAATTTTTTGGAATAAATGGGAATTCATCTCTAATAAAATTAATCTACTCAAATCTAAAGGAGAGAAGTAAATGAATATTTTTGAAAAAATTATTGGAAGTCTGGATGACAAGCGTGAATGGAAGGAGATGGAGGCACGTGCGAAGGCACTTCCAAGTGAGTACCACAACGCATATAAAGCTATGCAAAAATATATGTGGACTGCTGGTGGTGCTCCAACCGACTGGAAGGACAGCAGCCGTATCTTTGTCGGTATTCTCGATCTCTTTGAGGAAGGAGCAGCGGAAGGCAAGAAGGTAACTGATCTGACGGGAGAGGACGTGGCTGCTTTCTGCGACGACCTAGTGAAGGATGAGCAATCTTGGAAAGACAAGTATCGCAAGAAGTTGAACGATACCATAGGTCGTGGCTAACGACGAAAACCTACTTTTCACATAGCATCGACACTAATGAGTTGTTCGATGCCGGTACACAGGTGGGCGATATGCACCAGGAATCACCAGGATGACTTGGCGTTCATCGCCATTAAAACAATTGGCAAATTCCTAATGCCTACGTCTCATGTATCTTGAAAAAGTATCAGAGTATCATGAAGTAATTATGAAAAAATAAAATTTAATAGTTCACTCCGACTGAATAGCGGTATTAATTAGAATGTTCCATAGTCACTATTCAGTTATATTTTTAGCTCGGTAGTAAGTAATACAGATTATCAGTCAAACTTAGTAGAGGGGTATAGGCAATCTAACACGTTTAATAAGGAGGAAGAGAGTATGAGCAATACAGCGATTTCTGTAAAAGGATTGAAAAAATCATTTAAAGATAAGGAAATCTTAAAGGGAGTAGATTTTGAGGTGGAACGTGGTGAAATTTTTGCACTACTGGGCTCAAATGGAGCAGGAAAGACAACGATAGTCAACATCCTCTCAACACTGATGAAACCTGATGGTGGTGAAGTAGGTATTTGTGGCTTTGACATCCAGGGTCAACCAGATCATGTTCGCCAAAGTATCAGCCTAACAGGACAGTTCGCAGCTTTAGACGGCATGCTCACAGGAAGGGAAAACTTGATGATGATTGCTAAGTTACGTGGCGTTTCCAATCCTGCTCAAGTCGTCGACAATTTGCTTGCAAGATTCAGTCTGACCGATGCTGCCAACCGCCGGGCAGATAAGTATTCCGGAGGGATGAAGAGACGCCTTGACATCGCCATGAGCCTGATCGGAACACCTGAAGTCATTTTTCTCGACGAACCAAGCACCGGGCTTGATCCCGAAGCGCGAATTGAGGTCTGGAATACCGTCAAGGAGCTTGCCAACGGGGGGACGACAATCTTGCTTACAACTCAGTATTTGGAGGAAGCAGAACAACTGGCAGACCGAATCGCTATCTTAAATGATGGAAAAATCATCACGACCGGTACTCTTATTGAACTCAAGGAGATGTTCCCACCAGCAAAAGTGGAATACATTGAGAAGCAACCGACATTGGAGGAAATTTTCCTCGCAATCATACGCAAAAAGGAGGAGATGTAAATGAAAAATAAAACAGGGGTATTACTTGGACGATTAATGCGTAACATTATGCGAAGCCCTGATACGATTATAACGGTGGCAATTACACCGATTATGATAATGCTGTTGTTCGCCTATGTATTTGGTGGAGCTATACAGACAGGCACGGCCAACTACGTCAACTATTTATTGCCGGGTATTTTGCTAATCACTATTGCATCCGGTGTCGCGTATACTTCCTTACGATTATTTAATGATGTAAAGAGTGGGCTGATGGCGCGTTTTATTACCATGCCCATCAAGCGCTCGTCGATATTGTGGGCTCACGTTTTGACCTCGCTTGTTTCCAATGCACTTACTGTCGTGGTGGTTATTGTTGTTGCGCTTTTGATGGGCTTTCGCTCGAGCGCTGATACCTTGGATTGGCTTGCGGTGGCTGGGATACTTGGGCTATTTACGCTGGCGCTGACATGGCTAGCTGTTATTCCCGGATTGAAAGCGGGGTCTATGGAAGGGGCAACAGCCTACTCGTACCCATTGATTTTCCTACCATTTATTAGTTCAGCTTTTGTTCCCACGGAAACCATGCCTAAAATTGTCCGTGCATTTGCTGAAAACCAGCCCGTGACTTCAATTGTAAATGCAATTCGTGCCCTGTTGAATGAAGGATCTGTTGGCAAGGATATCTGGATCGCACTTTCCTGGTGTGTAGGCATCATGATCATCGCGTATTTCATTGCCAGTAAAGAATTTAAACTTAAGTTAGGGTAAGATTAAAGTAAGGAGCTATGGATTACATTTTAGTTGGAATGTAATCCATAGCTGCTTTGATTGATGGAAGAACTTTTAGAAAATCACGAAATGGAAGAAATTTCCACCCTTGATTAGGACTATAAAATTACATTTTTTCCATTGAAGGCTTTCATTGGCAAAAGAGTATCTATTTTTATAAATAAAAATTAGTTAAAACTAACCGATCATAATACGTTCTTCTGCATACTTAAATGATTGCTTCTTAGTAACTCTAGCTAAGGCGAATGCTAAGGTTAGTGGTCCAACTCTGCGACTAAGAAAATGCTTTTTTAATTTAATTTAATTCTTTTCAATCAGAGTATGTGAAACTTTTCACTTAAACTCCCATGAAAAAAAATACTGAAAAAAGGCATACAAAAATAGACCCAGAAAAACCAGTTTTTAAAAAGAGGCTGGGCCTCATAAAAGTAAGATATAAAATTGTTGGTACATGGCTTGAATTCAGGCCCTTCTAGTTGGAGTAAAAATAAGTGCAGCTGGAGCAACAACCAGAATTAGGATTAATCTCCCATGAGTGCTACCCATCAAGGGTGCGACAGTCGGTGGTACACCGTGGTCGTTGGAGTCAGACTAACGGATGGGCTCTAAGGCACCGTAGTTCAAAGACCTTCTTCTCCAGCATTAAACAGTATAGTCTGTACAGCCTATTTTCATTCTCTGTGGTGAATCGCTGATCTGTGCGATTCATGGATGGCTAACGGGGGCGTTAGTTGAAGAACTTTTTTGGTTGCTACGGCAGCCTTTTGTTATTGTGCTAAACGACCAAGTTAGTGGAGCATGCGATCAGGGGAATTTGGCTCTAAGATTTTTTTAAAAGGAGTAATTGCTTTTACTGAAGAATAATATATACCATGAGATTATGAAAGGGGTGAATCCCGGCTATGTTGAGAAATACCTTAATAGCATTCTTCATTCATATCTTAACTGGAGTTATTATTTGGTTCTCGGGTAATTATTTCTATAATTTTGTCTTTAATAGGTATCAGAAAAATGATGTAATTATAAATAGTTATCTTTTGTGTATATCAATTATAGGGTTAATCGTTTATTACATTCTCGGTAGAAAATTATTAAGGTTTCAAGAGTCAAAACTAAAAACATTACTCTCTGTATCATTAGTATCACTAATTGGATTCATTATAGGTTTGTATCTCATTATTTTTACCAATGACGGATGGGACTGGATAATATATATACTTTATAATGCTGCCCTTCACCCAGCAATGATGGTAATTGCAAATACTAAATATGCGTTATGGCTATCCGTATTGCCAAGCCTTTTTATGTGGATGGGGATTGTACAAAGGCAAAAATCTGATAAAGTTAGTCAAATTAGTTTCTAAGTAAGAATGCATCCTTATTCCTTATAGGGTGCATTTTCTTTGAGGAAAAAGTTTTTAAGAAAGGTTCAGTAATACTTTAATTCACAAACGGGGGAGGTTAGTTCAATAAGAATAATGACATTTTTCAAGGCACATTAGAAGGGAACTGTAAAATAAAAAAGCTAGGAATCAACTAATCCTAGTCTTAAATAAGCGTTTTATTCATTTACCAATTATGCATATTTATTAGTTTAATTCAGATTTTAAGTAATCGACATGCTCTCTTTGCTTATCTAGAATATTGTGAACAAGGTTTAAGCTTTTCTCATCAAGCTTATCCTGTACTAATTTTTCAGTCATTTTAATTCCGTAGAGATTTTCTCCTTTAATTGCATGTTTTAGAATATCTTTTTCATCATGTGGTTGATCAAATATTTGGCTAATAAATAGTTCCATCTTACCGATAATCCCTTCACTAGTAGCTGGCTTTCCATCAAGCTCTTGGATTCGTTCTGAAAGCAAGTCTGCGTGGTGTTTTAAGTCCTTTTGGATGGTAATGAATCGATTACGAAGTGGGGAGGAGTCATCAAGATTATTAACAAATTCTTCATAAGAATGTACTCCCATATATTGTCCTTGTAGTAGCTTGTTTAGAGTTTTTATTACTATTTGATTGTCCAAAGAATCAGTCCTTTCAAACTAATAATTTCAAGGAGTTTATAGTTTAATCGATATTAATGGTTTCATACACTTTATTTAGAAACTGTTCGTGTAATATGCGTAGAAAAATTCAGGTACTTGTTTAAACTAAAGGAAACTTTTCATTGTATTATTTGCATTCTTCAAGTTATTCGGGGCTTAGATCGAATAAGGATTAAAACTTTTTTTGTTTTGTATAACGGGTAGGGGATATTGGAACAAAAACAAAGGAGGGTTGTAATGAATGATGCACCCATAGAATTTGTATTAACTTGGGTGGCTTACATTAGCCTTGCATTTCTCGTTTGTAGAGTGCGGTGGGAACTATTCGCTTTTATTTGGATAGTCATCTTGTAAAAAAAAGTTTATGACCGCTTTCTTTTTTGGATAAAGCCAAAGTTAAAAAGAAAACTCAAGAATAAGAAAAAAAGAAAAAAGCTCAAAGGATGAATACAAACTTATATTGTATATACCAGAAAGATATCCATTTTTATTAAGAATTTTCTTAGAAGATTTAACTGGAAAAGTAAAATCCTTATTCAAGTAACGGGTGCATTAGTTAAATAGAGAGGCTGTTACAGCAGCCTCTTTTCTTATTCCACTAACGGGCAGGATAGCTAATTATTTTGTTGTAAAAATAAAGGTTTTCAAACTTAGTAAGAGA
>NZ_PGUY01000081.1 GCF_002863585.1 Peribacillus deserti
CCCACAGGCGAAGCCGAGGAGGCTCAGCGCCCGCCCCGCGGAAAGCGAGCATCCTGTAGTGGAAATCTACCTCCTTGTTCAATAACAACAAAGTTTGCGAAAACAGCCTTTTATAATTAAAGCCGGTATGCTCCATTAGGTACGGACATGTATCAACCTTCAATATTGCAATGAATGAAAGAACATGAACCATCCTATATCAGCACATGTAACTGGCCTCAAACAAAGATGAGGACTTCTCCGGCGGATGTTTCAGAGGAGCTTCTTTTGTGTAAAGCTGAGTAACCGTTTGGGGTGAGCTTTCTACTGATTTTGAATCTTGAGTGTGGCTTATATAATAAATTGAACATCTCCTATTTTATAAACCCTCTGAAAAGGGAAGGATATAATATCCACATTAATTTTTAAAAGGGGTATGAAGATGCCAAGAGTTACAGTGTATGGATACGGGGATTTTGAGGTAGAAGAAGGGAAAAAACTTGTATTGGCATTAGAGGACAATGGCGTCCATATTCTTCACCGCTGCGGCGGGAAGGCAAAGTGCACAACATGCAGGGTAGAGGTTCTTGATGGTGAATTTAGCGATCTTAATGAAAAAGAATTGAAGGTGATTGAGCCTTCAATTGATGATCATTTGAGGTTATCCTGCCAGCTCCGGGTGATTGGGGATATAACGGTACGCCCCATAAAAACCATTGAAAACAGCGGACTGGAAGCAGGACCAAGACCGGAAGAGTAATGAATAAAGGGGAGAGGCACATTGGAAAGTAAACGATTGGCAGGGGAAAAGGCGGTTGATTTCGTGGAAGAAGGAATGGTTTTGGGACTTGGGACTGGCTCAACCGTCTATTTTACATTAGTGAGGCTGGCTGAAAGAGTCAAGCAGGGGCTGAATATCAAAGGAGTCCCTACATCAATTGAGACTGAACGGATTGCAAGACATTTAGGTATTCCACTGGTTAATAGCGGGGAAGCGGGGAAAATCGACGTGGCTATTGATGGTGCAGATGCGATTGATTCACATTTTACCCTTATTAAAGGGGGAGGCGGGGCTTTATTGCGAGAAAAAATGATCGCCCTCGCAGCGGACCGTTTCATCGTTGTAGCTGACCCTGGTAAATTTGTAACAGACTTAACCCATGTCAATCTTCCTGTCGAAATCATTCCGTTTGCAAGGGAACTGACCGAGATTCATGTTAAGGGTTTAGGCTGCACCACCCGCCTGCGGATGAAGGATAATAAGCCTTTCATTACTGATAATGGCAACTTCATCCTGGATTGCAGCTTCAGCGAAATCATAGAACCGAATGATCTTCAAATGAAACTTAACCGAATTCCCGGGGTAGTGGAAAATGGGTTATTTGCAGGCCTTGCGGACCAGATCATCACAGTGGATCATTCGGGAAAAGCAGCGGTCCTGGAAACCTAAAAAGGCTGGGCAAAAATACGACCCAGCCTGGCCATTCATTAAGCTTCTTTCGCTGTCTCCAATGCAGCAGCTTTGGTACGCCCATCAAGTTCCGGAAGGATCAAAATAAAGATGAGAATGCCGATGACCCCTATACCTGTAATAAAAATGGAAATCGCGAAACTCGATAAGAAAGCACTAAGTGTCACCGTTAACGAACAAATCAGCATCGCTACATTGAATGTCAGCCCCGCTACCGCCATATAAGAGCTCCTCGCGTGTTCAGGCGGCAGAGAAGCCATATAGTTTTGCTGAACAGGCACTCTTACTACTTCTGCAATAGTCGCCATCAGCATGCCTGTAAAGAGAAGCCAGATATTATTTGAATACGAAATAACTGAATATCCCGTTACAAAAATTAAACAGCTGTAAAGAAGAACTTTGCGATCTTCCCATTTTCCAGCCAGATTAGCCGCAAATAACGCAAGGAACACCACAAGAATTGTATTTTCCGTCCGAAGGAAACCAGTCATTTCAACTCCCCCAAACTTGATCCCGAAAATATTCTGCTCGCCCAGTTCATCCGCCAGCCGGATACTTATGTAGCTGGTAAGCTGAAATTCCATCGATAACACCAAGAGTCCCGCCAAAACATAAAGAATAAAAACACGGTCATTGAACACTTCACGGTATGTAGAAAACATTTTAATAGCCTGCCCTTTCAGTGAAACGTCTGCGCTTTTAACAGGCGAAAAGCTTTCATCAATAAAGAAGGTAATAAGCATCCAGGTTAAAAGGGATGTGCATGTAAGGGCGATGAGCAGCTCAAAAAGATAGTTCTTAAACAAGAATCCTCCCAATACGCCTCCAAGAGCAATGGATAGATTATTAGCCCAATACAGAATGGAATACATTGCCTTCCGTTCTTCCGGCCTGCTTACATCCATCAGCATCGCCTGGCCAGCGGGCCCGGCAAGTCCCCAGCAGATGCTGTTTACTGTCATCATGAAAAACGTCAGAAGCGGCGCATGAAACCAAGGTGAATTCGATAACATCATCGTAAAAAAGGCAAGGAAGCGCAAGCTTTCGGCAAAAACGATAATCTTTTTCCGGCCAAACTGGTCAGAGAAATAGCCTCCATAAAAATTAATGATAATCCCGACAAAAACGTTTATGAGGAGTAAAAGTCCAGCGTTTTTTGTGCCAAAATAATGGGACAAATAGATTGCCATAAACGGGAAAATCATGCTTCCGATCATTGAACCCAGAAACGACTCCGCAAGGCGGATCTTAATCGTCCGGTGAAATGACATTATGTTCATTAATAAAACCCCTTTGTTAAAAACTCCTACCAAATTACCATTATATCTAAATGGTAAGAATTGTGGAGAAAAATATTTGAATAAACGAAAAAATAAATACTTTCTAATTTTTCTAACGTAATTTACGATCAATCTTAATGGTCAAAACGATGATTGAGCGAGAGAGAAGTCGTGAGAATTCCTGTTAGGAAAGGGGGGGAAATGGAGATCCTGCAGGCAAATGCGAAATAATAAGAGGACCTTCATATAGATATTTAATAGCTAAATATACCTTCCTTAGCATATACATAATCGAAGGTTTGTACGATTATGTCTAAGTCCATTTAACTTGATGCCTCCTAGAGTAAAGACTCATAAAGTGAATGTTTTTTAATAAACCTTGGAGGATTGCGTATGGAGAGCGTTCTATTATTTGTTGGATATCTGCTTGGTTCCATTCCATTTGCTTTAGTGGTTGGCAGAATTTATTATGGAGCGGATATCCGGGATTATGGGAGCGGAAATCTAGGTGCCACTAATAGCATTCGCCTTTTAGGTAAAAAAGCAGGTGCAGTCGTTCTCGCAGGGGATATCTTTAAAGGGGTGCTAGCTTGTTTACTACCTATTTGGCTTGAGGTTCCACTGGATCCTTTATATGCCGGTGCAGCGGCAGTATTCGGCCACTGCTTTCCGATTTTTGCTGGCTTCAGGGGTGGAAAAGCTGTAGCAACGACAGCCGGAGTCCTGCTTGTCGCAGATCCTATTCTTTGTTTGATTACATTTGGAATCTTTTTTATTGTTATTGGGTGGACCAAATATGTAGCCGCAGGATCTCTAGCGATTGCTCCTGTTCTATTTCTATTCTCCTTCTTTCAGGAAAAAATAGAGTACACCTATCTTTTTGCGCTCTTTATTCCGTTTATGCTGTTCTTGCACCGCACTAATATAATGAATTTTATAAAAGGGATAGAACCTAAAATCAATGATAAAAATATCTATAAAGATCAACTTCATAAAAAGAAATAATGCGTAAACAGGGCTGCTAGATTTCAAGGGCAGTCCTTTATTATGGTTAATTTTAGTCCGTATGATAAAAATTTCCTCTTCTTTCGGTAAGAATAAAAAGTCTTGAACATACTGTTAGTACTATAAGCTAATAAGACTAAAGTATCGGAGTGGTTACGCTGCACAACGTAAGTAAATTAACACAATTAGGATGGGAAGGCTTAACGTTAAAGCATGTAAATCATAGATCAATTGTCGTGCCATATACCATTTTCTTTATAATTGCTATGATTTTAGAAGTATTTCTCGTTTTATTATCAGTGCTTGTTTTATTTATATCGATGGTTTTTAGGGACGGTCCTGGTATTTTATTTTTTAGCTCCATGCTGGGTTTGCTATGTTTGTTGGTTATGACTATTGGCATACTTAAGGACATTTATAAAAACAAGTGGAAAATATGAAGAAGGGTCCGCTTTAGTAAAAGTTTGTGTCATCTGCATTGGATACTCAATATGATATAGGTAAACGCACAATGAGGTGAAGCTATGCCAGTAGTTCAGCACACAACTGCAGATCTTAATCTCTTGGCAAGATTGCTGAGAGCTGAAGCAGAAGGGGAAGGTCAGCAAGGAATGCTGATGGTTGGAAATGTAGGAATTAACCGGATTCGGGCAAACTGCTCCGATTTTAAAGGACTTCGCACGGTCCCGCAGATGGTTTATCAAGAACATGCATTTGAGGCAGTACAAAAAGGATATTTTTATCAAAGAGCCCGTGAAAAAGAAAGACGTCTTGCACGCAGGTCACTTGCTGGTGAGCGGATATGGCCCTCCAAATATTCTCTCTGGTATTTCAGGCCGCCGGGGAATTGTCCTCCAACATGGTATAACCAGCCGCTTGTCGGACGTTATAAACTGCATTGCTTTTACCAGCCGACAGGTGAAACCTGCGAAAATATATATCAATTCTAATGAATCAAAACAGGCGGCACATTGCTGTCTGTTTTTTTCTCTGAAATAGAAGATGCTTGAAAAATCGAATGTTCTAACCGAAATACTTTTGGCCTCAACAGTTTGGACAACCCCATAAAATTGCCCGAGCCCCATTTTAGAACTGGAGCATTAAATTCCTAACCCTTTTTGTCAAAATAACTCGAAATAAAACGATGAAAAACACTTGTATAGTCAAATTCGTATGAATTTTCAAAAATGTATTGAAATCGATTTCAATGTGAAGTACATTAGACTTGTAAGTGATTTTTGAAATCGTTTACATACTATAAAAAAGGGAGGGAAAAGGGGGATATCAATTGACGACGATTGCAGATGTAGCCAAAATGGCTGGGCTGTCTCGTGCAACGGTATCAAGGGTCTTAAATAACCATCCAAATGTTACCGAAGAAAAAAAGCGGCTCGTGCGTGATGCAATGGAACGTTTAAACTACGTCCCTAATTCAACGGCCCAGCGGCTGCGCAACCAAAAAACGGATACCATCGCCATTTTAGTCCCGGTACTGACAAATCCTTTTTTTGCTTATCTCTTAGAGGCGATGGATACTGTAGCTACAGAGAATAACCTGCAATTGCTAGTCTGCCAGACACGGTATGACAGAGAAAAAGAATTGAATTTTTTAAGCTTGCTAAAGACCAAGCAGGTAGACGGACTAATTCTTACTTCAAGTGAAAATGACTGGGAAATTATAACCGAATTCACACAATACGGCCCGATTGTCCTTTGCAATGAATACAGTCAGGTGGTTAATGTGCCGGCTGTTCGCATGAATAATACGGAAGCCGCCTATCGAGCTACCCGTCATCTTATCGAACAAGGATGCAGAAAAATAGCCTATTCATATGGCGAAAAAAAAAGCAGTGTTGCTCTGGAAAGGGAGGATGGTTTCCGGCAGGCACTTAAGGAACACAGTCTGCCTATGAACAAATCCTGGATTATCCGAAATGTCTATGATATTGAAGATGGCAGGGGGGCTCTGAACTATTTAACAAAACTGTCCGAAAGGCCGGATGCAGTGTTTACAGGCAGTGATCAGGTTGCCACTGGAATGATCATGGAAGCTAAAAAGCAAAACATTCATGTTCCAGGAGATTTAGCCATCGTCGGTTTTGACGATCAGCCCATTGCCAGTATTATTGAGCCGGGTTTAACAACGATTGCCCAGCCGATCAAGCAGATGGGGACGAGGGCAATGGAGACGATGATTGAGGTAATATTACATAAACGAGAATTATCATACCAAGAGATCCTATTACCTTTTGAATTAATTGTAAGAGATTCTACAAATCGATTTTCATTTAATTAGGGGGTTCCAAAATGAAGAAATCTAAAAAGACTAAATTACTTGCCGTTTTCGCTACATTATCGCTTGCCCTGGCTGCCTGCAGTGACTCAAGCAGCAGTAGCAGCAGTGAGAATACGAAAGATAAGAAAACCGAAGGCGGTAAGGGTGAAAAGGTAACTCTTATCTATGCTCGTGGTAAGGATGTTACAAAGGGCACCGAAAAAATGGTGGAGGCTTTTGAAAAGTCCCATAAAAATATCGATATTAAATTCAGGGAAATGCCGGCAGATACAGGCCAGCAGCATGATGCCTATGTAACTGCATTCAATGCGAAATCAGCTGAAATCGATGTAATCGATATGGACGTAATCTGGCCGGCAGAGTTTGCTCAGGCTGACTATGTATTGCCGCTTGATCGTTTTATCCAGCAGGATGGAATAGATCTTAATGAATACAACCAGGGTGCCTTAGGTGCAGCCCAATTTAATGGAAAACAATGGGCACTTCCTAAATTCGTTGATGCCGGACTTCTTTTCTATCGAAAAGATCTTGTAAAAGAAGATGAAGTTCCTAAGACATGGGATGACCTACTTGCACAGGCAAAAGCTAAAAAAGGTCAAGGCGGAACAAAATTCGGTTACATTATGCAGGCTAAACAGTATGAAGGGTTAGTTTGTAATGCTGTTGAATTTGTATCAGCTTACGGCGGACAGTTCATCAATGACAAGAACGAGGTAGCAGTCAATAGCCCGGAAACCATTAAAGGATTGAAGAAATTAGTTGAAATTGCTAAATCTGATGTGGTTCCAGGCAATGTAACAACATTTGCTGAAACTGAAACAGACCAAGCTTATATCGAAGGTCAGGCTGCTTTTGTTCGTAACTGGCCATATGAATATGCTAGTGCAAATGACAAAGAAAAATCTAAAATTGCCGGCAAGGTAGGCGTAGCTCCGCTTCCTGCAGGTGACAAAGGGTCTGCTGCAGCTCTTGGAGGCTGGATGGCTGGTATCAATAAAAATTCTAAGCATCCTAAGGAAGCTTGGGAATTCCTTAAATTTATGGCTGGTGCAGAAGGACAAAAAATTGACGCGATCTATGGCGGCCATGCACCTACTATCCTAAAGCTTTATGAAGATCAAGAAATCTTAAAAGCTAATCCGACATTTGCTGATAAAGGATTCCAGGATGGCCTTTCTGCAGCTGTTTCTCGTCCAGTAGCTCCAAACTATCCGGAAATTTCAGAAATTATCCAAATTCACGTTTCCAAGGCGATAGCTGGCCAAGAAACCGTTGAACAAGCTGTCCAAAATATGGAAAAAGAAATGAAAGAGAAATTAAAATCATAAGGTATGGCTGGAATTGGTTAGCCTTCTACAATTGAAGGCTAATCCATTTTTTTACATTAAAGGCGGGTGTAAAAATGAAAAACGGTGGGATTAACGGACAAAATGATCTCGAGTTAGGCAAGAAAAATCCTCAGCTCACAACATTAAGAAAAGAACCTAAACAAAAGAAAGCTTTTAGTGAAGGCAAAGCAGGATATCTCCTTATTGCTCCAGCCATGATCCTTATTTTCCTAGTTGCGGTTTGGCCGGTCTTGCAGTCCTTTTATTTCAGTCTTTTTGATTTACGCTTAAATAACCCAACTAAGTCTGAGGTTCATTTAAGCTACAATGTGGATCTAGAAAGATATCTTAACAACTATCCTTTTCTAGTCACTGCTCTTGATAATGAGATCAGAGAAGGAAATGCTGCGGAACAATTGGAAGCTGCAAAATCCGAGCTGAAAGCGATTGATGATAAGCTCCAAAAGGATGGAGAGGTTAAATCCCAATATGATGCTGTGAACGATAAGCTGATGAATTTTGAACAGCCGGGAACAGACATCCGAATGGTTGAAGTTGACCGGGATATTGCAGAGGATTACCTAAAAACAACAGATTCTATATTGACATCACTTAAGAAAGCAGCTAAAGAAACAAAGCTTTCTCAAGAAGATAAAATTATCGGTCTTGCATCAGGCCTGAAAGATTCAATTATAAAGCCTAATTTTATCGGACTTAAACATTATAAAGATAATTTTGGCGATACGAGAATGTGGAAGGCGCTAGGCAATACGATGACTTTTACCATTATATCTGTTGCTGCAGAGTTGATTCTTGGACTTGCTATCGCTTTGTTAATCAATAAAGCATTCTTTGGAAGAGGATTGATCCGTGCAAGCATCCTGATTCCGTGGGCAATCCCAACTGCCGTTTCGGCATTGATGTGGAAATTCTTATATGACGGACAAAATGGTATCATTGCTAAAATCTTCGAAGATGTGGGACTTATAAATAAGATGAGTAACCTCTTGGTTACTGACACGGGCGCTATGTTTGCCGTCATTTTTACAGATGTCTGGAAAACAACGCCTTATATGGCCCTGTTGATCCTTGCAGGCCTGCAGACGATACCTTCTTCCCTATATGAAGCATCTGCTATTGATGGAGCAGGAAGATGGAAGCAGTTCACAACAATTACTCTTCCTCTGCTAAAATCAAGCATTCTAGTAGCGTTGTTATTCCGTACACTTGATGCTTTCAGGGTTTTTGATTTAATTTATGTACTTACAGGCGGAGGTCCGGCGAACAGTACCGAAACAATCTCCATTCTTGCTTATAAGGTCATGTTCTCACAAACCAACTTTGGGGAAGGATCTGCGTTAGCAGTAATCGTGTTTATCTGTGTAGCTATTATTTCCATGCTGTACATTAAGTTTTTAGGGAAAGATCTTTTAAATGATGGAAGGGGCAATTAGGTATATTGGGCGTTTCTGCTAATTTCGCAGATTGCTACCTGGTGCTTATGACTAAATTGTCTTAAGGAGTGAGAAAATGAAGAAAAAAGCCGGCCCCCTTTTTTATGTTTTTCTAGTAGTCTTTGTATTATTCGTTATGTTTCCTTTTCTGTGGATGCTAATCAGCTCAATTAAGCCATTAACGGAGCTGTTCGGAGATAAGGCATTTACACCTTATACGAATCATCCTACTTTTAAAAGCTATGTTTCAGTTTTCGTAGATTATCCTTTTCTAAGGTATCTATGGAATAGTGCAGTTGTGGCTACCATTACAACAGTTTATACTGTCACTGTTGCGTCATTTGCAGCTTATGCGATTGCAAGACTGGACTTCAGAGGAAAAACCTTTATATTAGGTCTTGTACTATCAGTAACCATGTTTCCGCAGATTGCAACCATATCACCCATTTATATTTTCTTGAAAAATCTAGGACTAACAAACTCATATCTTGGGTTGATTATTCCATATACTACCTTTACACTGCCGCTTTCCATCTGGCTTCTAGTTACATTTTTCAGGAAGATTCCATCCGATTTGGAGGAAGCAGCGAAAATTGATGGCGCTACCTTAATGCAGACATATTGGAAGGTCATTATGCCGCTTGCTGTGCCTGGAATGTTTACTACAGCCATACTTGTATTTATTGCAGCGTGGAATGAGTTTCTGTTTGCGCTTACTATTAATACGGAAGAAAAGTACAAGACAGTGCCGATCGGGATCGCGATGTTCCAGGGTCAGTTTACCATTCCATGGGGCGAGATAGCAGCAGCCACAGTAGTCGTTACTGTACCGCTTGTTATCATGGTGCTGGTTTTCCAAAGACGGATTGTTTCCGGATTAACCTCTGGGTCCGTAAAAGAATAGAAAAGGAGATAAAAGCCTATGTTGAACGTTACGATCTGGAATGAAAATCAGCATGAAAAGAAAGATGAGAGAGTTAGAGAATTATATCCAGAAGGTATTCATGGAGCGATTGCCTCCTTTGTGCAAAAAGAAGATTATAACATCAAGACAGCAACCCTCGATGAAGCTGAACATGGACTAACCCGCGAAGTATTGGAGAACACAGATGTTCTTCTATGGTGGGGACATATTGCACATGATCAGGTAGAGGATGAAATCGTTCAAAGAGTCACACAGAGAGTGTTGGACGGAATGGGATTAATTGTTCTCCATTCAGGACATTTCTCTAAGGTCTTTAAAAAGCTTATGGGGACCTCATGTGATTTAAAGTGGCGCGAAGCCGATGAGAAGGAACGAATCTGGGTAGTAGACCTGAGCCATCCAATTGCAGAAGGACTAGGCGAGTACATTGAGCTGGAAAGAGAAGAAATGTACGGTGAACACTTTGATATCCCAACTCCTGATGAACTGGTTTTTGTGAGCTGGTTCGAAGGCGGAGAAGTATTCCGCAGCGGCTGTACGTTTAAACGCGGCAACGGAAAAATCTTTTACTTCCGTCCGGGACATGAAACATATCCTACATATCATAACAAAGATGTACAGAAGGTCATACAAAATGCGGTAAAGTGGGCTGCACCGGTTGACCGGAAGAGACCTGTTTATGGAAATGCAAAACCGCTTGAAGTAATTTCGGCTACTTAAAGGAGGCTATTTATATGACAATTTTAAAAATTGGGGTAATTGGCTGCGGAAGTATAGCCAGACACCGTCATTTACCTGAATATGCTGCGCATAAAAACGCGGAGATTGCTGCAGTCTGTGACATAGTGGAAGAACGTGCTGATGAAATGGCTGTGAAATACGGAGCCAGAGCCTATACAAATTACGAAGAGCTTTTAGCGGACCCGAGCCTTGATGCCATATCCGTATGTACACCGAATTACCTTCACGCTCCGGTTTCTATAGCCGCATTAAATGCCGGAAAGCATGTTCTGTGTGAAAAACCAATGGCCACTTCAAAAGAAGAAGCTGACGCCATGATAGAAGCAGCGAAGCAAAGCGGGAAAAAATTGATGATCGGGCACAATCAGCGATTTGTTCCGTCCCATGTGAAAGCGCGGCAATTGATTGAATCCGGTGCAGCAGGAAGGATATATAGCTTTAGAACGGCTTTTGGGCATCCGGGACCTGAAGGCTGGAGTATAGATGGCAGGGAAAGCTGGTTCTTTAAGAAAGAAGAAGCGTTTATCGGTGCAATGGGTGATCTGGGCGTACACAAAGCGGATCTTATCAGATACCTTTTGGGAGAAGAAATTGTGGAAGCAGCAGCCTTTGTGGAAAGCAGCTCAAAACCAAACAGCACAGTGGACGACAATGCAGTCTGCATCCTTAAATCAGAAAGCGGGATCATTGGCACACTTGCTGCCAGCTGGTCATACGGAAAAGAAGATAATTCTACTATTATATATGGTGAAAAGGCCGTCTTCCGCTTAGAAGATAATCCTGAGTATTCCCTGGTAGTTCAATATACAAATGGAGAAACGGTAAAATATGAGCTTGGCAGAATACAGTCTAACGAAGAAGGCGGGCAAAGCAGCTCACAGGTGATCAAGCACTTCGTAGATAGTATTGCTAATAATCATCCTGTACCTGTAGATGGAGTCGAGGGGAAAAGATCACTAGGCATTATCCTTGCTGCACTTGAATCTACTGAAACAAAACAGATTGTCAGTTTAAAAGAAAAACAACTGATTTAAAGGCAGGAGGCTGCTATGACAAAACTTCGAATAGGAATTATCGGCGCTGGAGGAATTGCCCAGGCAAGACATATACCAACGCTGTTAAAAAATGAAGAAGTAACAGTAGAGGCGGTATACGACCTGAATATGGATGCCGCAGCTGCAGCGGCAGGGCGGTTTAACATTCCGAAAATCATGAATTCGTATCAGGAGCTGTTTGGAGAAGTTGAGGCTGTAGTCATTTGTACACCTAATAAATATCATGCTGAAATTGCCATTGCCGCGCTGCATGCTGGAGTACATGTTCTATGTGAAAAACCGATGGCATTGACTTCAATGGAAGCCGAATCCATGATCGAGGCGTCAAAAGTAACAGGAAAAGTCCTTTCCATCGCATTTCATTACCGATTCATGAAAGAATCTATTGCAGCAAAGAAGGCAGTAGACGCCGGGGATATTGGTAACCCCCTCGTTGTCCGTGTCAAAGCATTAAGAAGAAGAAAGGTGCCAGGCTGGGGCGTATTCACAAATAAGGACCTGCAGGGCGGAGGCAGTTTGATCGACTATGGCTGCCACCTTCTGGACCTCTCCCTTTGGCTGATTGGAAACCCGGCTCCGACGGAAGTGACTGGAACTTCATATAATGCTCTAAGCAGAGTCCCGGGGCAGGTCAATCAATGGGGGGCATTTGATCATATTGCATTTAATGTAGATGATCACGTAACAGGATATATTAAATTTGAAAATGGAACATCTCTATTACTCGAGACCTCCTGGTCCAATAATATAAAAGAAGATGTGATCGAAGAGGTCAGCATTTCGGGTGATAAGGGCGGATTGGATGTATTTCCGTTCAGCTTGAATTATTCGAAACATGGAATGCTGTTCAACAGTGAGGCTGCCTGGCTGCCCGGCGAAGATGATCCAAGCATCCCGCAGGCCCAAAATTTTATCGATGCATGTCTGGGACGTGCTGAACAGATTGTTAAGCCCGAGGAAGCCCTGCAGGTTACCCAGATTATAGAGGCCATTTACGAGAGCAGCGACTCTGGAAAAGCAGTGGCTGTTTATACTGAAAACAGAGAGGGTGGACTTTTACCATGAAATTAGGTGTATTTACGGTTTTATTTTCAGAAAAGACCTTTGAAGAAATGCTTGATTATGTAAAAGCGGCAGGACTTGATTCTGTTGAAATCGGAACAGGAAATTATCCGGGGAACAGCCATTGTCCACTGGATGAGCTTCTGGAGAGTGAAGAAAAACGGAGAGCTTACAAACAGGCGGTGGTTGACAGAGGACTAAGCATCAGTGCTTTCAGCTGCCACGGCAATCCGCTTTCTCCAGACAAGGAGTTTGCCAAAAACTCACATGAAATTTTCGTAAAAACCATACAGCTGGCGGAATTATTGGAAGTACCCGTTGTCAATTGTTTTTCTGGCACTGCCGGTGACCATGAAGGCGCTAAATATCCAAACTGGCCGGTCGCTCCCTGGCCAAACGAATTTGGTGATGTTCTTACGTGGCAGTGGGAAGAAAAATTAGTCCCTTATTGGAAAGAATGGGGAGCATACGCAGAAAAGAAAAATATAAAAATTGGGCTGGAGCTGCATGGAGGCTTCCTTGTACATACACCCTACACCCTATTGAAGCTGCGTGAGCTGACAAGCCCGGCAATTGGTGCAAACCTTGATCCTAGCCATCTATGGTGGCAGGGAATTGACCCCGTGGCTGCCATCAAAATTCTTGGCAAAGAAAATGCCATCCATCACTTCCATGCCAAGGATACATATATCGACCAAGACAACGTCAACATGTACGGCCTGACAGATATGCAGCCATATGGAAACGTCCAGACAAGAGCATGGTCCTTCCGTTCAGTTGGCTGCGGCCACAGTGTCCAGGAATGGTCCGATATGATGAGCGCTCTACGCACCTTCGGCTATGACTATGTAGTAAGCATCGAACACGAAGACCCGCTAATGTCCATCGAAGAAGGTTTTACACGGGCTGTCCAAAATCTGCAGACAGTCTTAATAAAAGAACAGCCATCCACTATGTGGTGGGCTTAACCATACGTAAGAGGCAGCTGGTTAGCTGCCTTTGGCTGCCGAGAGAAAGTCTCGGCGGCTTTTATTATGTACTGGTTGTAGTGTAGCGCTTCCAAGCTCGGGGATCAGCATGTTTCTCGTAAGAAATGCCTAAGGGTTAGCTGGGTAGCTGTATGTACTGGCTGTCGAGAAAAGCCCGCCGGTGCTTTTTAATAGTGGTGATTTAAGCGAAGTGTCTGCTGTTTAGAATTCTGCTCAGCGGCAGCACATTTCTATGGAAGAAAAGTATGAAGGCAGCTAGTTATTTTCATTTACTGGCTGATGAACAATCTTGCTGGCATTTTTTTTTTGTGCTGGATTTACGCGAAGCGTCTCCTGATTAGATTTGCTTAGCGGCAGCACATTCCTATGGAAGAAAAGTATGAAGGCAGGTTGATAGCGGCTTGATAGCAGCATTTGACAGGCTGATGAGAAAATACGGCTGGCCTTTCGTTAACTGTGTTGTTTATTTAAAAGAAGCATCGCTAAGTAGAATATCCTCAGTTCAGAAAATTTTTCTGAAAGAAAAGGATAAAGGCAGTTTGATAGCAGCATTTGACAGGCTGATGAGAAAATACGGCTGGCCTTTCGTTAACTGTGTTGTTTATTTAAAAGAAGCATCGCTAAGTAGAATATCCTCAGTTTCAGAAAATTTTTCTGAAAGAAAAGGATAAAGGCAGCTTGATAGGCAGCATTTGACAGGCTGATGATAAAGTTTGGGCTGGCCTTTTTTAATTGTGTTGTTAATTTAAGCTAAGTGTATGCTAATTAGAATTTCGTTCAGCGTCCGTATATTTCTCTGGAAGAAAAGGATAATAGCAGCTGTGAAACCTTTTCTGGCTGACGAGAATATTTAGCTGGAGTATTATATTTCTCAGCGATCAGCATAATCCCCGATAGAAAAGCATAAAAGCAGCCGGATAAGCATAAAGGCAGCTGGATAAGCATAATGCACCATACATACGCATTGGATAAAAAGAGATAAGCATTAATGTTATAAACATAAGCATAAAACCTAAAAACATAAGCATAAACCTTCCGAACATAAGCATATTTCCCATAAAGTTAAGCATAAACCTTTCTGCATCACGCTACATCTTTTACATTTAGCAAAAACCTTATGTAAAAAGCCGGTTTCCATGAGCCGGGGGCAAAAAGGAATAAGTAAAAGGGAACCAAAAGTATGGTTTAGCCCCAAAAAAAAGCGGTTTACCAGTAAAAATGGACCCTCTAAATGAAATTTGAAAATTTCATTCCTGTAATCTTGGTCGTACAAATGCTCGGATTAAAATGTTATACAGTTTGCCTGACATATGGACTTCAGTCATCGTGCGAAGTGAATTATTTTAACAGTTGGATGCAGCCTTCTTAAGGATACTTTGATAACTGTTTGTTTAGGTATACTGTATACATTGTAAAAACTGATTTGTGTGAGCGTAAATTAAAAACTTGTGAGAAAGAGGAGGTTCCGGTCAAGTCAGAACCATGCGAGTATAGGGCTGTCATAAGCTTGAAAAATTTGTGAGCAAATTAAAAGGGGTTCCGAGCAAGTCAGAACCATCGAATCTAAAAGGGATCGTATGCTAGTCATATAAAGAATATGTGGGCGAATTCAGATTTACGCAGCAATAAAGAGCCCGGGCAAGTGGAACTATGTATTCAAAGAGCGATAATCGTTAAGAGCATTTAACCACTCAACAGTTAAGTGGGTTCCGAGCAAGTCAAAACCATCGAATCTAAAAGGGATCGTATGCTAGTCATATAAAGAAAAGGTGAGCGAATTCAGAGTAACGCAACAATAATGAACCCGAGCAAGTTGGAATTATGTATTCCAATAGCGATAATAGAAAACATTATACGGCTCAACAGCTAAGGGGTTCCGAGCAAGTCGGAACCATGCAAGAAAAATAACAACATGGAATCAACCTAATAATTGGTGTCTCATCCTCATGTAATAATCAGCTGTTCCAACCTCCATGCAAACCAAACCCTCTTATACAATCTGCATAAATCAAATCGTTCGCTACATAATCGTCACTTGGACTCCCCGTCAAATTAAATCCACTTTAACTCCAATACAACACTTTCCGCCTTTCCTGTTTTTTTATCGAAATTTAGGGTATTAGTACCCTATATGGAAAAGGAAGTATATTTCCCGGTTGAACAGTAAATATTACCATGGAAATGTATTTTGGGAATTTAAGCTTGATGACATAGAATTGAAAAATTATGTAAACAAGGGGAAATGACAGATGTCACTAACACCACAGCAGCGAATAGAATTGCATGGCTTTAACAATCTGACTAAGTCTCTCAGCTTTAATATGTACGATATTTGCTATACGAAAACGAGAGAAGAGCGCGAAGCGTATTTGGAATATATCGATGAGCAGTATAATGCAGACCGGCTTACAAAGATTTTAACCACAGTGGCCGATATTATTGGGGCACATGTGTTGAATATTGCTAAACAGGATTATGTTCCTCAAGGCGCCAGTGTGACGGTGCTGGTTTCAGAAGGTCCGGTTGTTGAAGTGCCTAATGAATCGTATGAAGAATCCCCGGGTCCACTTCCAGATAATGTTGTACTCCAGCTTGATAAAAGTCATATAACTGTACATACGTACCCTGAATTTCATCCAGATGAAGGGATCAGTACTTTTAGGGCGGATATTGATGTTTCGACCTGCGGGGAAATTTCACCGCTGAAGGCATTAAACTATTTGATCCATTCCTTTGATACCGATATTATGACGATCGATTATCGGGTGAGAGGATTTACAAGGGATATAAGAGGCCATAAGCTTTTCATAGATCATGAAATTGATTCCATACAGAATTACATCCCTTCTAACGTCCAAAGCTTGTATGATATGATCGATGTGAATGTATATCAAGAAAATATTTTTCATACGAAATGTAAACTCAAGGATTTTGATCTGGACAATTATTTGTTTGGCTATACAAAGGAAAAGCTATCTAAAGATGATCAACAAGCCATTACCCGCAGGTTGAATAGAGAAATGGATGAGATCTTTTATGGGAAGAACATCCGGAACGGCTTTATGGATGAAGAATAACATGGACTGAACTATTTACTATTAAAAGCTTATTAGAAAACACCTCTGAATTCAAAATGTAAACAAGCTGGAAGTTTATTCCAGCTTGTTTTTGTAACTATATGCGTTAAAAAACTTTCCACCACTTTTTGGTTTTCTTGGCGGCTGCTACTTCCCGGTAACTTGTAACCATATCTTGAAATACATCCTCCCGCTGCATAATGCTCTTTCCGAGCTGTTCGAAATTTTGGTTGATGGTTTCCACGATATTTTCCTGGTCTTCCTGTATGGTTTTGGTCATTTTCAGCATGTCTTTTTGGGCTTTATCCAGGGTGCTCGAAGCCGTATAAATCATGCTTTTATAATCTTTTGCAGCGGTTCTGGAGGATTCGGAGATCTGCTTCGAAAGCTGTTCGAAGGTTCCTTTTGAACTTTTCACAAAAGAATCAGATAAGCTTGCAACAGTTTCATTATTTAGCTTTGACGCCTCGTTAATACTTTCCGTAATAGCATTCATATCGGATTTTCTTTTTTCGTTGGATCTTTGTATGGACTTAGAAAGGCCCTGAACCGTGCGCAGTGTTCCTTCATGAATCCCATTCTTCACTTCTTCCAGCATTTCCATCTGATTCTTTTTGATTTCTAATTTAATTTCCTGCACCAGATTTTGCTTATACGAATCAAGCGCAGCCTTGAATTCTTCCATATCAAGGGCTGGCTGTGGTGCCGGGGCTTGTTCTTGCTTAACAAGAGGCTGCTCTACTGTGGCAGGGACTCCGAATGATTCAGAAGGTGCTTCGGAACCTTCATTAAAGTGCTTCTCCAAAAGCATCCGTATCATATCCTTGCTAAGATTTTTCTCTCTCATTTCTTTGATTTTAGCCAGGATGGAAATCTCGGTTTCTGTATAAAACCGTGCACCCTGCCTTGATCGCGGAATTACGAGAAGGCCGTTCAAATCCTTCTCCCATTGCCTGATTGTGCCTGTAGGAACACTAATTTTCTTTGAGACATCTTTAATAGAATATGCTTTTAAAACCTGATTTTTACTCATTTGAAATCTCGTCCTTTCCCAATTATGATTTATCAAATAACATTATTTTTTTTGGTTATGTCTCTATATTCTTCAACACGAATCCCTTTTTCCTGCTATGTGACAAAAGCTTTGAAAACTAGTGTAGATTCACCAAATACGGGTATATATCAGCAGTATTTTAGTTCTAATGGCGAATAAAAGCAGGCTCTTAAAACCAAAAAAGGGAGTGTTTTTGCTGTTATGTCAAGGTTTTTAGTTGTGTTTAAAACAAATTAAGCGTATTTACACTTACAGAATAATGTGCGAATCTTGTAATATATTATTATTTTTAGGAGAGACTTACATGAGATTACCCGAAATGAAACAAACCTTCAGCGACTTAATTCTGAATCATTCGGAAGAATTAGCAGAACATATGTTTCGTGAATTGTTTTCGTTATATAAAGCCCGTTTTACAGAGGAGGAAATCAAAGCAGGAACCATTCCGCTATATATACAATTAATACATATTGTTGCTAAAGGACTCATTGACGAAAAAGTTCAGATTGAAGCGCCTGCCTGGGGAGAAAAGGTTGGGTGGCTGTCCATAAAAAATGGCGGCGAGCTTGGAGGAACGATAAAGTCTAGTAATTTATATAAGAAAGTAATCTGTTCGTTCATCCTGGAACAAGGGGAAAAACAAAGATTATCGTATATGGATCTGAGTGATCTATTAGCCGAAGTGGATGCTATTTTAACATTAACGATCTATGGGTTCAGCAATGCATTCACTAAGCATACAGAGCAGCAGCTTAAGGAAAAGGAAAACATGTATGTAAAAATTTCTGTTCCATTGGTACCTATTTCTCCAATTACAGCTATTTTGCCTCTAGTTGGGGAAATTACGGACTTAAGGTCAGAAGTCCTTTTACAGGAAACCCTGCATGCATGCACAAGTAAGCGCTACGAAAACTTAATTTTGGATGTTTCAGGAATTTATTCGGTAAATACGGTAGTCATAGATACCTTATCCAAACTGATAGATTGTCTAAATCTCCTGGGTGTCGATGTTATGGTTACTGGATTAAGAAAAGAACTAAGCTTATCCTTTGTTGAGCATGGTATCTTTTTAAGAGGTGTGCGAATTTACAGCAACCTCAGCAAGGCTATTGAAGATCTATAAGTAAAAGTGCCCCCATTCCAAGAGAATGGGGGCTTTTGTTTACCCGAGCAGCATGCAGGTGATTAAAATTCCAAAATAGTTTTAATATTCATTTGACAATACATCCCCTCTCAATCTATAATTATCTCATATTCATTTATCTTTAATTAAAAATAAATGAAATCATACTAATTGGGGGATATTTATCATGGCAAAAACTAAATGGGCTTTAGATCCAACCCACAGCAGCGTAGATTTTTCAGTAAAACATATGATGTTTGCAAAAGTTAACGGTTCATTCAATAAGTTCGACGCAGTAATTGAAGCAGATCCTGCGGATCTTACTACTGCAGATATCGAATTTACAATTGATACTGCGAGCATTGATACGCGTAATGATGACCGTGATGTTCATCTTCGTTCAGCAGATTTCTTTGATACTGAAGCTTACCCATCCATAACGTTTAAATCAAATGAAATTACAAAAACAGGTGACAATGAATATTCCGTTGCTGGTGACCTTACTCTTCACGGAGTCACCCGACCGGAAGCATTCACTGTAACATTTGAAGGACAGGGAAAAGATCCTTGGGGCAATGAAAAAGCTGGATTCAGTGTTGAAGGGAAAATCAAACGCAGTGATTTTGGCCTTACATGGAATGCAGCATTAGAAACTGGCGGAGTTCTTGTTGGAGATTCAATTAATATTTCAATGCAAATCCAAGCGGCGAAAGCATAATGAATAAAAGTAACGGATTATTAGTCATTTAATAATCCGTTTTTTTGTTTTATTTATCCATAAGCGGGGTAATTTTTTATATTAATCATAAAAGAGGTGACAAGATGGCTGAACTCAAAGAGATTCTCCTGAATGAATTGGAAGTCTGCCAATCAAAGATTGAAATGTTTTCCGGGATGAATAACTCCTTAAAAGGGTTGAATGCAATTCAGGCCAGCTGGCGTGATGGGGGTGGTGAAAATTCGATATGGGACATTGTAAATCATCTTATCTTTTGGAATGAACGATTTTTGCATCAGTTCATGGGACTTCCTGTCAGCAAAGAGTCATTCAGCAATGACTCTACATTCTTTAAAGAAAAAAATCCTGCTCTGCTTAACGAAGAACAATGGGAGGCGGCTGTCGCCCGGTTGAATTCTGTATTTAATGAGTGGAAAGAAGCAATTCATGAGTGCGACGAGGAAATGTTATTAACCCCGCCTTCTCCTGAAAGACCTTGGTGGAAAACCGTTTCTTCCATGAACCTGCATACAGCTCACCACATCGGACAAATCATATTTATAAGGAAGCGGCAGGGCTCATGGGAACCAGTTAAGTGGGACTAGATTAGGCAGCAAAAGAGCCGGCAATTAACGCCAGGCTCTATTTTTATTCTTTTTATTTGGCTGTTTTCGCAAACTTTGTTGTTTTTGAACAAGGGGTTGATTTCCACTACAGGATGATCGCTTTCCGCGGGGCGGGCGCTGAGCCTCCTCGGCTTCGCCTGTGGGGTCTCACCTGTCCCGCT
>NZ_PGUY01000082.1 GCF_002863585.1 Peribacillus deserti
TTTCTTGAAAAGCACCGTCCTCCGCTTTTCGATCAGGTGAGACCCCACAGGCGAAGCCGAGGAGGCTCACCGCCCGCCCCGCGGAAAGTGAGCATCCTGTAGTGGAAATCAACCCCTTTTTCAATAACAACAAAGTTTGCGAAAACAGCCTTTACTTTATAGCGATCTCTATACCAAAAAAACCAGCTCCCTTGAAAGAGCTGGTTTTTTTTTTGCTTTAAGTATTATTTGCCGCGGATCTTTTCAATTTCATCTGCAACAAATTGTACGGATGTTCCTACAATTACCTGAATGCTGGTATCTCCTACAACATTAATTCCTGGAACTCCTGTTGCTTTGATCTTGCTTTGGTCAACTGCTTTCATATCTTTAACTTCTACTCTTAATCGGGTAACACAATTATCCACAGAAGTCACATTTGCGTCTCCGCCAAGTCCTTCATAAATCTTAGCTGCCATAACAGTAAATTTATTCTCTTGAACATCTGTTCCTTCCTCTTGGACCGCTTCTTCTACTTCTTCTCCACGCCCAGGAGTTGCTAAATTAAATTTAGTAATCAGGAATCTGAATAAGAAATAATAGATCACCGCAAAGACAAGGCCTTGAACGATTAGCATATATGGCTGATTTGCCAGCGGCAGTCTTGAACTTAGGACAAAATCTACAAAACCGGCGCTGAAGCCAAATCCTGCTGTCCAGTGAAAAAAGGAAGCTACAGCCAGTGATATTCCTGTAAGAACAGCATGCACGAAATAAAGTGCAGGCGCAGCAAACATAAATGCAAATTCAAGCGGTTCAGTTACCCCGGTAAAAAAGGCAGCAAAACCGGCAGCAAGCATTAATGAGGCCACTTGTTTCCGTTGTTTTGTTTTTGCAGTATGATACATGGCAAGCCCTGCAGCAGGAAGACCAAACATCATGATTGGGAAATAACCTGCTTGATACATGCCTGTTATACCCTTCTCACCTTTTCCTGCCCAGAAGTTCCCAATATCGTTGATGCCAGCTACATCAAACCAGAACACTGAGTTCAATGCATGGTGCAGTCCGGTTGGAATCAATAATCGATTAAAGAATCCATAAAGTCCAGCGCCTATATAGCTTAATTTACTGATGCCTTCTCCAAAAGAGACCAAGCCAGTAAAGATAGCAGGCCATACAAAAAACATGATTAAGGAAACAACCAGCATGGAAACCGCAGACATAATCGGAACAAGGCGTTTTCCACTGAAGAATGCAAGTGCATCAGGCAATTTCACATGGCTGAAACGATTGTACATGGTAGCAGCCACTAGACCTGAAAGGATCCCAACAAATTGGTTTCCTATTTTCGCAAATGCCGGGTTTACTTTTTCAGGATCCAGCCCTTGCAGCATCGCTACGGAGTTAGTTGAAAGCAAAGTGGTAATAACAAGGTAAGCCACTAGACCGCTTAGTGCAGCAGATCCATCTTTTTGCTTCGACATGCCTAAAGCTACTCCGACAGCAAATAAAATTGACATATTGTCAATGATGGAAGATCCAGCTTTGATCAAGAAAGCCGCAACCGGATTATCTGCTCCCCATCCGGTCGGATCGATCCAATAACCGATACCCATAAGGATCGCTGCAGCAGGCAGAACTGCTACTGGCAGCATTAGGGACCGGCCAATTCTTTGTAAGTATTTCATCATCTTTTACATTCCCCCCTAGTCCATATTACTATATGTCCTTCTAATATAACAGCTTATTTGGCAGATACACTCCCTTCTGACTTCACCAGATTTTCAAAGATATACTATAATGGCCAAAAAGAAAAAAGACACGCTATAGTTTATTATAATGACAAAGATTAAGATTATTCAATATATTTTGTCAGCGGTTTCACAGGCAGAGATAAACAAAGCGGATTAGCTGGCTATTATGCGGTTGGAACGGCAGAATATGGGCTAATCCGGTTTGTAGATGCTCTAGGAAATCTGCATCATATTAAGCATTCATACCCTTTCTTGCCCCAAAGCACTGTTCGCCAAACAAAAAAACCAGGTCCGCTAACGGAACTGGAAGTTTGTTTAGTGTTAGTATTTATATGAAATAAATTGCGAACCTTTGTAGTACACTTTAAGCGTTTTACCTTTCATCTGTTTTACGAGGCCTTCCGCTTTTCCGTATCCTACCTGCAGGACAAAGTATTCTTTTCCTGAGACAAATTCAATGGAATGATTGTCCGCGGCGCCAGTCACTTTGGCCGTTTTATAAAGAAGAGCCTCTCCAGGTATGATGAGCTTCTCCCCTGTCCGGAGAGCAGTATTCTTTTTGCCGTTTGCCTGTATTAGAGCGTTAACGGTCACGTTAAATCTTTTTGAAATCGCCCACACTGAATCTCCCGCTTTTACATTATATATTTGTCCTTTAATGGATTTCACCGCAGGACTGGTCACAGCCTCTGGCTTTTTTGTCTTTCGGGGTGTTTGTGCATGTAATGCCGGTACATCAATTCGCTGGCCGATATAAATCTTGTCCGAATTTAACCCGTTTGCGCCTTTTAGCTGTTGTACGGTTACATGGTATTTAGCAGAAAGTTTGAGCAGGGTATCGCCTTTTTTTACTGTATATGTATCACTGCAAGCGCCTGCAAGCGTTCCGCCCGACATAAGAATCGTTCCAAATAGTACTAATAAAGCTGTGCCAATTGTCCAAGTGCTCTTTATTTTCCTCAGCAGCGGGAACTTTATAGCTGCTTCCAAAATATTGCCTGCCGAAATCTTCATCTATTTAGCCTCCAGGATTATTGTAGTACAGATATAGTATACCTATGCAATTCAAGACACCTGCTTCTGTATGTATACCCTATCAAACAAGAACCAACCTTTTTCCCCCGAAAATGGTCAATTTGGCGGAACCAGAGATTACTAAATAGATCCATATAACTAAAAAAACCAGTCACAAGGACTGGTTTTTAAATGCCGCATATGCCGTATCATATAAGAAAGTTTTAAACCACCACTCCTCAAAGTGGGTGTTTGC
>NZ_PGUY01000083.1 GCF_002863585.1 Peribacillus deserti
CTTACGTTCCAATCAACCTGTTTAACAATAGGGTAGGTTCACCGAACTATTAAAAAACAACAATCTTTTAGAAAAGAGACTATATTTTTAATAAATGTGCACCATCAAAGAAAAAGAGGTATCTTTCCTGCACTGACTTTTGTAAAATCTGTTCAACTGCCCGGGTATAAAAGGCAATTTGGGTGCGGTACCTTTCGGCGAGAATATCTTTCGCACCTTCAAATCCGTTATAGAATTTCCCTTCAATCGTATCCGTTTTATAATCTAACAAAACGGTACCCTGTTCATCTTCAAAGATACAATCTATGACTCCCTGGACAAGGATCTGTTCATCCCCGTCCTCCCACTCCCTATATACTTCTTTCGCGGGTATCGATAGATTAAATGGAACCTCGCGCAGGACCATTTGAGCCCTTTGCAGCCTTTTCCCGGCATCCGTGGAAAAAAATTCGGTTATCATTGATGGATTGACAGCGGAAGCCTGGTCCTCAGTCAACAATTCCCTCTGGATGAGCTCATGTACTTTTTCGTTAATCATCTCGATCGTTACGGTTTCACCAAGATTGATATGCTGCATGACAAGATGCATGATCGTTCCTCTTTCAGCCGGGCTGATTGATTTTTCCTGCATAAATCTTGGTCTTGTAAGATATGGCTTTTGATACTTATCTATCAAATCCGTGGAGGTTTCTGCATCCCTGGTTTCAAGCTGCCGCTTTAATTCAGAAACGGACTGTTTCGAACGGAATATAGAAGCAGGCTTGTATGAATAATCCCATTCAAGCTGACGTTTGACCTCGGAGGAAAATTCCGTACCCACCGGAACTGGCTGTGTATTCTTAACCGCCTCAAGCCAATTCTCCTGTTCATCGGCAGCTTCCTCTGGTGCCTGCAGTTCCTCTGCTGATATAAGTTTAATGCTCCAGCTTGACGGATGCTCCCCGATTTCTTTCTGCTGGGCCTTACCGTATTCCGGTACTAATTCCTGGAAGTTATTATGCCGCACCATTGCAGGTCCTACCCAGTCTAAATAACTTTTGGCATTAGCCCTTACATAATCTTTAAGGAGCCACTCCTTGTGAGATAAATGCCCTGACCAATCCTTAAGGCTTTTCCCAGCATCCTTCAAAGTACCGATGAGATACAGTTTTTCTTTCGCACGCGTTAAAGCAACATAAAGCACCCGCATTTCTTCTGCTATGGTTTCCAGATGCTTTTTCTTTTTGAAGGCGATCTGCGGCAAGGAAGGATAGGTAATCTGAAGCTCCGGGTTCACATATTTAGAAGCAAATCCTAAATCCTTATCAAGTAGATAGTTTTTCCTGAGGTCCATCAAATTAAATTCCTTTGAGAGCCCAGCCACAAAAACGACAGGAAACTCAAGACCCTTACTGGAATGGATGGTCATAATCCTTACTACATCTTCTTGCTCTCCAAGCGCCCTTGCAGCACCCAGGTCGCTGCCCCTTTCCTGCATCCTCTCAATAAAACGAAGGAAGCGGAACAGTCCTCTAAAGGAGCTTGACTCATACTGTCTTGCCCGGTCATAAAGCGCACGAAGATTCGCCTGGCGCTGCCTTCCGCCGGGCATCCCCCCTGCAAAATCATAAAACTTGGTATCGGAAAACAACTGCCAGATCAATTCAGATAGTGAACCCTGCCTGGCCATTCTCCTCCACCTGCTTAACTGTGTGTGGAATCTGGCGGCTTTATCATACATCCCTGCTTCAGTCTCTTGGCCTCCATCACGGCAAAATGCAGTAAGAGCTTCATAGAAAGGGGCACCTTTTGCATACAGCCTGATTTCCGCCAATTCTTCCTCATCAAGTCCCACGATCGGTGATCTTAATACTGAAGCCAGTGGAATATCCTGCAGCGGATTATCAATGATTTTGAGAAGAGACATCATAATCGCAATTTCCGTTGCTTCAAAGTATCCGGTGGAAAGGTTCGCATGAATCGGAATTCCCTGTTTTTTAAATTCTTCCATGATTTGCCCGGCCCATGGCATGGACCTGAGTAGAATCACCATATCTTTATATGTCACATTTCTATGAGTTTTAGTTTTCGCATCATAAACAGGCCGTTTTTCATCAATCATTTCTTTGATAAGTTTAGCCATCAGACGCGCCTCACCCTGGGCCTTATCGAGCTCTTCACCGGCAAATTCAGCTTCTCTGTCTTCTGCAGTGTTTTTCTCGTCGGCATTTGGTGAATGTTCTTCTTTGCTTTTATCGATTAAATAGAGATTCACCGGATACAGCTCTTCTTCAGGGTATGATGCACCTTTTTTCAGTTCTGCAGCTTCATCATACTCAATCTCCCCGACCATGATGCCCATGATCTGCTTGAATAAGAAGTTAGTGCCATCCAGAACTTCCCTTCTGCTCCTGAAGTTCTGGTTAAGATCGATTTTCAGGCCGGAATCGATTCCATCCTGGGTGAAGCGAGAGTACTTCTGCAAGAAAAGATTGGGTTCAGCAAGACGAAAGCGATATATTGACTGCTTTACATCGCCCACCATAAAAAGGTTACCCGTGTATTCACCATCAGAGGTCACCAGATTAAGGATGGTTTCCTGCACCATATTGGTATCCTGATATTCATCCACTAAAACTTCCTTGAATTTTTCCCGATACTCCTTAGCCGGGGTTGAAGGAACAATATTCCCAAGATCGTCTCTTTCGATTAATATGTCCAGGCAAAAGTGTTCGAGATCAGAAAAATCAACGAGCCCTTTCTCCTTCTTAGCATCAGAAAATTTAACAGCGAACTCTTTAACCAGCTCCACCATCGTTTCGGCATAGCCCATTAATTCGTTCATGTCCCGTAAAAAGCTCTCAGGCTTCCTCGAGAAAAGTTCCTTTTTCAAATCTTCTAAGACCTTTTTCGCCCGGTCACGGTATTTCTTCGCTTCATCCACCAGGTCTTTATTAAAATCAGCCCCGCTGCATCGCTTAAGTGTGCCGAAACTTACTGTCTGCATTGCCTGGTATAAATCCGCCCAATTTTCCGATTTCTGCAGGTTTTCTACAACGGCCATGTCTTCAAGAAAATTCTCAGCGCGAGGGGCAGGTCCGCCCGGCTGCTTTGTGAGCTTCATTGCCTCATCAAGCAGGTCCCTTGCTGCCTGAAGCTTCAGCGTGATATCCATTTTCAAGTGATTCATGAAAGGCAGATCATCAATAAACTGCAGCTCCCCCACATTATAGAGCTCAATCAGGGAAGACAGCCATCTCCCGGGATCCGGATGGGACATGGAAAACTCATATAAAGACCGGATGATATCCTGAAGGGCTGCATCACTACGGTCATTCGAATATGCATCCACCACTTTAAAGAAGCGCTCATTGTCCTTTTCAGAATAATGCTCCTCAAACACTTCTTCCATGGCTTCATCTTTCATAATCTCGGCTTCTGTTGAATCCGCAATTCTGAAACCGGGATCTACATCGATTAAATAATAATACTTCCGGATTACTTCCAGACAGAAGGAATGCAGGGTGGAAATGGATGCCCTATTGATGAGGCTGAGCTGTTTTCTTATATGCTGCGAGTCGTGATTTTCTTGAATTGCCGCTTCCAGCGCCTCAGCAATCCGGTGCCTCATTTCAGCGGCGGAGGCATTGGTAAAGGTTACAACAAGCAGTTCATCTATATTCAGCGGATCTTCATCCGACAATAGCTTTTGAATAATCCGATTCACCAATACAGCTGTTTTCCCCGAACCTGCAGCGGCCGCAACCAGAATATCCTGGTCTTTAGCCCAAATTGCTTTCCATTGTGAATCTGTCCATGTAACATCTGACGGTTTTTCAGGGATTACTATTTTTGCCACTATTCATTCCCCCCTTTAATCAGCGTGAGTATTTCTTCCTCTTTTTTAGGGGTTAACACTCTGTACTCATTATCTTCGAGCGATACATCAAACTGGCAGACGGATTTATACGAACAAAATGTGCAGGGAATCTGTTCCTTAAGCTTGTAAGGCGCAATTTCCACATTCCCGCTTACAATGTCATCGCCGGCCTGTTGATATTTACTCCGGACATAGCTGTTTAAGCTCGCAAATTCCTGGCTGCTGGCTACCTTGGAAGAAGAATTAAGATTGCCATCCTTCTTGAAACCAGCCTGAATGATATGGGAGCTTCCATTTTCAAGGTTTGAATCCATTAATTCCAGAACGCCTCTTTCGCCTAAAAGCAATCCCTTCATCTTAAAGTTTTTAAAGATTTCTTCTTCAATCTGTTCCTTTGAAAGCATCCCGCTGCTTTTTACAACAGGATTGTGTACATGGAAGTACAGGACTCCGGCAGGCATTGCTTCCTTCCCCACCAGCGACCGTGAGTTAGTCACAATGATATCCAGGTAAGTCAGCATTTGAAGGGCAAGGCCGTAATACACTTCACTCAGATTCAGTTCCCTGGAACTCGATTTATAGTCTAAAACCCGTAAATATATCCCGTTTTGGTCTTCCGCCTTGTCTACCCGGTCAATCCGCCCAGCCAGCTCCATTCTGGTTCCGTTTTTCAGACTGAATGTAAGCGGAGGAAGTTCACCGTTCTTGCCGAAGCCAAGTTCAAGGCCCACCGGATTAAATCCGCTTGCACGCGCATGCTCGCTAAGGACCAGCGAGGCACGCCCGATAACCTGCTGCAGCTTGCGTGCAATATAATGATGCCGGTTAGAGCTTAACAGGATCTGATTTTGCAGCCTTGGCGCCAAGCGCTCTACAGCGCGTGCTGCCAGTTCCATACACTGCTGTTTCGTTAATGAAGACCAAGGTATATTTTTTTCGTGTAGATCGTCCGCGATAAGCTTTAATGCAGCATGGAACATTTCACCAATATCTGGTGCATCCAGGCGGAAAATTTTCCTCTCTTCCAGCTTTAACCCGTGGGCGGCAAAATGTGAAAACGGACAGCTGTTAAACATCTCCATTCTTGAAACGCTTGCCTGTATGGTCTCCCCATAAAGCATTTTGCTTGTCCCGCTTGATAGTTTCCGTGTTTTGTTTTTATAAAAAAGACTGGATAAAACAAGGGACACATCCCGTTTTAAGTCCGGTCTTTCCATGAACGCGTTATACACATCCCACCACATTGGATGGATTGGATAATTCCGTTTTTTTAACTGAAGCTGTGAGGCTAAGTAAGATAAAGCCGTATCGTAATTCACAGCAAATCCAAGCTGATCTTGCGGAGGAGCCTCAGAAGGATCCGTCACCCAGTATTTTTCCTCAGCCCTCGGGAACAAATCTTTTATCCTCTTAATATAGGAAGATGGCATAAGCGATTTTCCTTCCTCATCTGCCAGTGGATAAGAAAGATATAAAGATTCCGAGGGAGTTGTAAACAGCTTGTATGCTGTAAATTCCTCGTCCAATAGACGGATTTTTGTGCTTGGGGCTATTTCAATGCCATCCGAAAGTAGTTTTTCGCGGTCATTATCTGAAAAAACACCTTCCTCTGTAATTTTGGAAGGGAGTATCCCCTCGTTCAACCCAATCGCAAAGACAGTTTTTATATCACTTAACCTGGATAAATCCACATTGGTAACAAGCACCTGATCGATGGCCGGGGGAACGAGTGAAAACTTCATATTTTCCATCCCAGCATCTAAAATCGTGATAAATTTCTTTAAAGAAACCACATCATCGCCAAGCATCTCAACAAACTGATCCAGCAGTTCAATGATAGCGTTCCATGCCTGCTCATGTTCCCTCGCTTCGGCTAGATCCCCATCTTCCTCCGCAGCCAGCTTTAATTTCTCTAGCTTTTCCGGAATACGGAGTTCCTCAAGAAATAAATAAACAGCTTCACAATAATCCCTGCCATCCACCGCCCGTTTTAATCTCCTGGACAGTTTCACAATAGGGCCAGCAACCATATCTTTTAGTTCATTCAATAGATCTTCGGTCCGCTTTTCCTCATCGGTCTGTCCCCGGTCCTCAAGATCGAGTCCCCTGATTCTTCGATAGGACCAGCGTTCCTTATCTGTCCATCTTCTGCCTTTAATGCCTCTGGAAAGCACGTAATTTTCTAATATATCCGCTTTTTTGCGATAAGACTCTGCAAGAGCCTCTACAGGAAACAACATCTCCGTCTTAATGGCCCTGAATACAGGCTCATATCTCCAGTTTGAAACAAGGACTTCTAAAACAGAACGTATTAATTCAATGACTGGATGGTTAAGCATAGAACGTTTTGCATCAATAAAAATGGGAATATCGTAATCTTTAAAAATGGTCTGGATCATATCCTGATAGGAAGCAGAATTCCTGACAAGGATAGCGATATCTCTCCATCTGTAATTCTTTTCCCGGGCCAGCTCCATAACTTTTCTGGCAGTCCCCTCTACCTCAGCACGCCGGGAGACCGCCTGACAGATCGTTATGTCTGCAGAATCGGGATATGACACAGAAGGCCTCGTATTAAAGGCTGCTTCAAGATGCCTTAGACTAGGATTCTTAAATCTGTGCGGCTGATCCTGAATCAGTTCGTCGACAGAAACTTGATTCTTTAAGGCCATTGCATAGAGAGTTTGATACGTGTTTTCCGTCTGCCTGAACAAATGTGATTCATCCAGCCCGCCCGCAGGCTTGTCCATCGTCAGTGACACCGTTATATCGGGACAGGCCTTCATCAGTCCGTCCAGCACAAGCAATTCCTGCGGTGTTAAGCTGTAGAAGTCATCCACGTATATTTCTGCGTTCCTAAGATAGCTGGACCGGTCAATATGTTCAGCAAGCAGTTTAAAGTAATCTTCCGAATCGATATATTTTCCTAGCAACTCATTCTCAAATGTTTCATAGATCAGCTGAAGGTCATGCAGTTTATCCGCAATCGCTCCATTTGCCGGCCGTTCTGTGCCACTGTATTCCTTCAGCTTTTCCGGGGTGATACAATACCTTTTAAACTCTGTGATTATTTCTTCCACATGACCGATAAAGCCCTGTTTGTCAGAGGATTGCCGGAAAATTTTGAGCTCTTCCTTCTTATCCTCCAGAATTTTTTGGATGAGCATGGTAATTCCCACACTATTTAGATGGGTCCGGGTCATCCCGCCTGTTTCCTGAAGCACTCTCCAGGCAAGTCTACTGAAGCTGTATACTTGAGCCCGGATCATGCCATGCAGTCCGGGTGTTGTAATTAATTTATATTCTGATTGAAAGGTCATCTGATCCGGCACCAAATAGATGATTGGACGGCCGGCTGGATTCTCAAGCAGCCTGCCCGTAATCTCATCCAGTATTCTCTTGGTTTTTCCTGTACCGGATCTGCCTATCATAAAACGAAGGGACATTTTTTGCCTCCTGTATTTCAATTCTATAAATATATTTTAACATAAACCTCAGGCATTAAATAACTTTAAACTCAAACAAACGTTCTGTTTTTGCTGTTAAATATTTGCAGATACAACCTATTACTTTCTAGACTGAGCAGGGCTATTGGCCGGGCTGTAACCGGAGGAGCGGGGTTCTATGCTTTAATCTATATTAATCGGATGAGGTTAACATGATGCTGCTAGTATCCAATTAGCTTATCTTGAACTGGAGAGGGAGGAATTCTCCGAAAGCTTCATAAATAAGATTACAGCCTCAAGGAAGATTTCCTCCCGGCGGCCAGAGAACAGTGGTGATTCCTTTTGGTTGTAAATGAGTCTCAAATTCCTATCTTTTTTGGGGTTTTTTATCGAAAAGCTCCGTCAGACTGCCTAGCTTCGTCAACGGGACAATAATTTCGGGTAATTTATTGTTGTTGTAAGGGTTTTGAAGGTTTGGTTGAAGGTAAAGCTTAATGTTTTTGCGGTGTATGCTTGTGTTTCGAAGGTTTATGCTTAGGTTCCAAAGGTTTATGCTTATGTTTTTATGGTTTATGCTTATGTTTCGGTAATTTATGCTTATGTCCGGCTGGCCTATGATTATCATTATGTAGTTATGCTTATCTTATCGGAGTTATGCTTATCGTAATGGAGTTTTGCTTATCATACTACAGCTCTGCTTATCTAAAGATAACAGCTTCAGCTTAAAGCAGTTATGCTTCCTAAAAACAGAGCTATCCTTACCTAAACAGTTTTGCTTCCTTAAAACAGCTATGCGTTCCTTAACTCAGTGACTTCCAAATGCAGTTATGCTTATCTCAAAACAGTTATGTGTATCGCACACCTTTGCCGAATGATGCGAAACCTACTTTCTGTATATCGTAATATAGCTGTTGCGTAAAAATCCACCTTATATGCTGCCACTCTTATATATATCACTGCGCTTTACCTGCAGAATCTCTCTACCTAATCGCCATCCCCCTTACATCGTATATTTTTCCTAAAGATCCACGTTCCAATGTCATCCCTCACCGAATAACCTATGACTGCTTGACCTGACCATGTCCAGGACATCGGAAGAAGCCACTCATTATAATGTATTAAGATAATTTCTTAGCTCTCAAAAAAACAGCCTTCCTAATGGAAAGCTGTTCAGATTCTTCTTTAAAATTTTTTTATTGCGGGTATCATCATATTAAGCATGATGATCCTGCCAAGTATTCTAGATATTGCGATAAAAGGAGTTTTAACTGCCTATTTAGAAGCATCTTACGATTTAAGGTCAGCACGCTGGCAGGCCGTAAACCTTGTCGTGATTCCTGCTCGGAAAAAAGGCTCGTGACAGGTGTTGTATTTGGATCACTCCATTCGCATCTGTAAGCCTTTAGCAGTGCTTCGTACTAGAAACGGGAAGTGATCTCTCCAAGCGGCCAGAATCTGACACTTACCTTACCCACAACCTGGTTCTTGGAGACAAAACCAAAGTGACGGCTGTCCATACTGTTCAACCGGTTGTCTCCCATCATAAAAAGCTGGTTTGACGGCACTTTCTTCCTTCCGGTTACTTCTTCGATTGTAAAATCACCTGTATATTTCTGACCGACTAACGGATATTCATGTTTTCCCAGATAAGGTTCAGCATATCTCCTTCCGTTTATAAATAGTTCGTCATTACGGAATGAAATAGAATCCCCTGGCAGTCCTATCACTCTTTTTACATAATCCTGTTCGTTCACGCCGTGAAAAACCACGACATCAAACCGTTTTATCTCATGCAGTCTGTAGCTGATTTTACTGACTATCAGCCTGTCTCTGTCCCGTAAAACTGGCTGCATGGAATGTCCGTCCACCACATAACTGGAGAATAGAAAGGATGTTATGAATAAATAAATGAGAAAGCCAATGAAGATCGTCTTGACCCACTGGTATACGATATATGAACGGCTGTCTGGCATGATCATCACTCCAGCATTGGGATCGATTCGGTTTATACTACCCATTATCCCTTTTTACGCTATTGTTTAATCTTGCTTCAATTCTTTTTCCGACAAACCATAGTAAAAAAATGACGGTCAAGACAATTACTGTTCGGACCGGTTTATGGATAAGCGATGCGAGGTCATAGCCGACAAAGCTTATTGAAAATACCATGACCATTTTCCCCGCCAATACAGCCAGTCCGTATTGCAGAGGGCTGATATGTGAAAGCCCTGCTACAACATTGACCATCGCTGACGGGGTAAATGGGAAGCACAGCATAATGAAGAGCGGTCCGAATCCATGGCGGTCGACCCAATCCATAAGCCGCCTAACCTGCCTGTGTCTTTGGATGAATTGCAGAAACCTGCCTTGTCCATATTTCCTGACCAGCCAAAAAACGAGCAGTGCTCCTGCACAGGATCCAATCCAGGAAACAAGGAATCCCAGCCATAATCCAAACGCATTCGCATTTGCTAGCACAAATACGACCAGAGGCAGAAAGGGCAGAAATGCTTCAAGCATAGGAAGCAGTATCCCTGGCAGCGGTCCTAAAGACCGGTATTCGTTAATTAAGTCGTATATATTTTCAAGTGTCATCCATTCTTTTAAATCATTAACGTCCATTCTAAACTCCTTAGCCTGATTCATTGGTTGTATAGTGTCTTTTCTTTACTTGTCCCTTTTAACTACCTGTTGATTTAAGCGAGAAGCACCCCGCTTTCCGCGGGCGGTCCAGGAACCTCCCCTGCGTTATGCGCTTCCCGGGCTCTCTTTATAGAAGCCGGGAACGGTGACTTTCTCGCTTCTTCTTTCATAAAGAACCATGAATATCACACTTATCCGAAAGTCAGACAACTGATTTGCTGATTGAAGAGCGTCAGCGAAGACAGAAACATAGCAGCCCTTAACCACCCTCGGACCTGCCACGTTCTGTGGCCTCGCCCCGTTCGCACATGTTTTACATCGTGCGTAAGCCGCAGCTAGGAAAAGCGATTTTAGCCATTTTGATGGAGTTTGGCTTATGGCTAAGATGTAAGTCCGGAGTTGGACAACACTCCCTTCTCCCGCTGGAGTCCTGCATATCCGTCCAATCAACACAGGGGCCAAAATTCATATGAGCTTTAACATAACCTCGTTTTTAAAAAAACTGTACGTTATGTTCTTTCCCCACTATTCTCATCATAACCCATTTTTGGCAAACCATTAAAGTGGATGCTCCAAAAATCACGGCTGGAAATAGGGATATTTTTTAAAATGATCATAATCTATTGCCAACATAAATTTTTTTATTTAGGATATAATAAGAACAAATGTTCGAATTGAGCGGTAACTGGAGGCTTTGGAACGATGACAAGAATACCTGAACAGGATCGGGACATCATTGAAAATGAAATATATCTGCCGATGGTGCTGACTATCTTAAATAGGGATTTACATGTTTTTGGACAGAGCCCGTTTAAAATGAAACGCCCGTACTTAGATTTAGTCGAAGAGACAATGAGAATGGTTCAGAAAGACTTAAAGGAAACGAGGATGTATTTACGGAAGGAAAACATAAAGGTCAGTGAAATTAAGAGGGATGAAGCTTTTACTATGTACATGTTTTTGTATAAAGGATATGAAGAGCACCACAATTATTTTAACCCCCGCCTGCGCAACAAGGTTGAAGAGCTGATGACCTATTATTTATTTAAAAGGTATCATGCGCAGTCTAAATAATACACTTCTTAGGGAAGCATGCTTTAGTAATGAACGTGTCAGATGAAAGCTCCATGCTTCCGCTTCAGATATGTATAACATGCAGGTTTTCTGCAGGGTATGGATCTATCTGTGTGATCTTTCTAAGGCCAATGGGGACGCCTGACGAAATGCCGCGGCTTGCGCTTTAGGCCAGCCCGGACTGCTGGGTACATTTAGCGGCGCTTATTCATCAAAAAATAATTAGCTTTTAAGTCCGAAGCTTCTCCTGCAGAGTTTGTAAAGAGATACATGGATTTTCTTTGAGTCTCTTCAATTCTTTGAATCAATTTCGTGCGAAGCATGGCAGTCCGAAACATCTGGCTCTCAAAAGAGGAGAAAGAAATGGGAATCGATATCTGCTTCTTATTCCTGAACGTAACAATCGTCTCCCCCATGTCCGTTCTCTGGTAAAAATCTACATGTTCGTGGCAGATCCATATGCAGTCCTCCCTGCCAGGAGAGTTCGTTGGAAACACAAAGATGTTGCTTGTTGGATCGATTGTAATGGGAAGCTTATGAGTAATCCCAATCAACTGCCGGGTGCCGTCCTTTCTCCCTTCGTAGCTGCTGCCAAAATACTCACAGCTTTTCTTAATAATATCCATTGGTTTAAACGGTGAAGTAACTTCCCCGTCTATTTCAATTATCTGCGAGTATATTTTACTCCCATACGCAAGCGGCATGACTACTAATGTATACGGGTTGATTTCGTATTCCTCAACTAAGGTCGATTTTAGACTGGCCATAGCCTTCTCCTTTCTAAATATCCAATTTATGGTATATATGTACTATCATAATAGCATGATTCCGTTCTATAGACTAAAATTATTTTTTGAAAATTTAAACTTTTTGTTTAGTATTTACCTAAAACCCCATATAATAAAAAAAAGGACCTGGGGTGATCTGGATGAGTAAAAAAAATTCCTACACTGATTTGATGAAAAAAACAGTCATGGACCGCCAGAAGCACAACATGAATTACATGCAGAACCTGTTTATCGACATGCTCCTAAATGAAGTACTTCTCAGCCATTCTTTAGAGAAAATAAATGTGCGGATTGATCATGCCTTAGACACCAAAGATGAAGCATTGTTCCAGCAGCTTTCCAGTGAGAAGGCAAAGCTTACGAAAAGGCTGGGTACTTAGCGAGCTGCAGTTTAATCCTTCATAGAAAAATCTTTCATAGAAAAATAAGGGATTTAAAGCTTCCTGTGCTTTAAATCCCCTTTTATTTATTGATATTCGTTTAATTGAAAGCTGCAGCCACGAGAGCCTCTATGATGGATAAATTTTGTCAGAACCTCATTGCTGCGTTAAGCCCCAGTGCATATTTCCCATAAAATTAGGCTTAGGTGCCGTTACTTCTTCTCTTCCCAGTTTTCAAGCATCTGGATCCTTTCCAGCATGGTCGGATGTGTATAACGGAATATTTTCACTAAGAACGGAGGATTAACCTCGCTTAATCCGGATCGCGTCAATTCCTGGAAAGAGTGAATACCAGCTTCCTTGTCCTTTGTCATTTTGATTGCATAAGTATCGGCTCTCATTTCTTCATATCGTGCAACATAGTTAGAAATCGGGCTCGATAAAAACAGCAGGATAGAAATGATGAGCAGGAACAAGGGAAAAGAAGCTAGATTTGTAACAGAAGAAATTTTAAACGTCCTGCCCCATCTTCTTATCAAGAATTCCATAATTCCTGAGGCCAGCCATAAGCCCGCAAAAGATAGAGCCAGATATCCCGCAATGCCAAAGTACAGATGTTTTTCTACGTAATGGCCCATTTCATGAGCCATAATGAACAGAATTTCATTATCACTCAGCTTTTCTAAGGTTGTATCCCAAAGCACGATACGCGAATTCGATCCGATTCCGTTCACATATGCATTCATTGAGTTAGTTTTCTCCGACATATTTACCTCATAAACATGCTCTGCAGGGATGTCAGCTTTTGATGCCAGCTGCAATATTTTTGTCTCAAGCTGCTTATCCTTCAGCGGATAAAAATCATTGTATAAAGGATCTATGACTACAGGCTGAATAAACATGAGAAATAAGGTAAACGGAACAGATAAGATCCAGGCGTACAGCCACCACTTTTTATGATATTTCCGGATTAGCCAGTAGAGGACCGTCAAGACGATCCACATGAGGCCAAAATTGACCCAGAATCCAATTAGCTCATCCTTCATCCAGGATGGAAAGGTCTGAGTGGAGATATTGTAAGACCTTGAAAGCCGGTATCCTATATAATTTAATGGCAGGGTGACCAGCAGGGTCAACGCAGAAATCCAAAATAAAAAGATGCCGTTCTGCAGGATTGATTTGTTGGTGGAAGCTTTGGCCCATCGTTCAAAAAAGCGGGGCACCCCAGCCAGCAGCATCATGATATATACAACCCATTCATAGGGAGTAGATAAAAAGAATAAGAAATTACGTATTTTTGAATACTCCATGCTGATTTCCTGTTCTCTTTCATTTAGGAATACGGCAGGATCAGCGCTTGTCCCTTTTAATGCCCTGGGTATGGTCGTATCGGCTCCATAAAACAAATACCAATACATGGCTGTTATGAATATCAGGAAAAGAATTATCGTTCTCGAAGCCCATTTTCTAGACATAGTATCCTCCCTTCTCAGGTCTTGTTTCTTATAAATGTAGCCGTCAGCTTACTGTTTTAGAACCAAAAAGAACAGTTAGTATCTATCATTTACCAATCCTTGCAAATTTTATGTATTTTCATTATATAGCTTTCCTTATTAAGATCAATATGAGGTGCAAGATGAAAAAACTGTATGTGTTATTCTGCTGTCTTTTTTGTATAGGCGTGGGCTTGGGCGTTTATTCGTTTTTCAATTATAAGCAGCCTAAAATGGATCTCCCAGAGAGTGTAGTCATGGTTACGCCATCAGGCACTCCATTTACCTTTCGTAATATGAAACCGAAAGTCCGGCTCCTGGAATTTATGTATACTCGCTGCCCGGATATCTGTCCAGGCACCACTTTTAAAATGAAAAAGGTGAAAGATCATCTTATTAGGGAACAGGTATTTGGCAGCAAAGTCGAGTTTCTGACCGTTACCATAGACCCCTCCAGGGACACAGAAGAAGTATTGAAGGCTTATGCCAAAACATTTGATATAAACGAAGCTGAAGGCTGGAAACTGCTGCGGGGAGATGTCAGCGGAACTAAGAAACTTGCGGATGAATTTAATTTTACCTATGGAGGTCTGGGAACCGGCAGGCCATCACATACAAGCACGGTCTATCTACTTAACGAAGATAACGTGGTAGTGGAGGAGTTTGGTATGGGAGCTGAGAATTTCAAAGAGGAGCTGGTAATTGAAAAGATCATGGCCAGAATTGATTAGGTAAAAAGTACAAGCCGCCTCATTCTTTAGCGGCTATGTTCATAAACGAAAGGATTGCCTGCTGCTTGCTGTGAGAGGCACCCGCCTTTTTGCAGCGAGCCCGGGAGCCTCCATACATTTACGTCTGCGTAGTTTCCCTTGATCAGCTTTTGTCAGGAATGGCTTCCCGCCTCTGCTCGAGCAAGATAATCAAAATAACCTAAACAAAAGATGAGTACACAGTCAGCACTACAATGGAGCCAAGAACTGAAATGATAACATTCAGCCCTAAGTAAGATAATAGAAATGCAGATGCCGCCCCAAGCAGGCCGTAAAGAACATTATCCTGTATGAACAGGACAGCCGGAAAAATAAGTGCCCCCAGGGTCGCAAAAGGTATATTTTTCAAAACTCCCTGCCAGAATGGAGGCAATTCTTTCCCCTTAAATAGAACGAACGGAAGCAGCCGTGGAATATAGGTAGCTAGTCCCATTCCAATAATCATCCAGATAATAGAATTATTCACCCTGAGCCCCTCCCCTCTTCTTTAGGACTGATGCGGCTTCAATGGAGATGGCAGCTAAAAGTGTAGACGCTACAATGGACCATCCTGTGCTTAACACGTGTGAAAGGGTAAATGCACTATTCAGGCATGCCGCTGTAAGGGATAGCATCACGACCTTGGCATTCCCCTTTAGAGAAGGAACAAGCAGCCCGATGAACATCGCATATAATGCAATAGACATACTCTCCTGCAGAACCTGGGGCAAAGCCGCTCCAAAAATGAATCCAAGACCCGAGCTCACTACCCAGCTTGCATATGAAATTCCATTCACACCATACATATATCCTGTAGTTACTTCCTTGTTGTTCATAGAAGCAACCGAAAAGGTTTCATCTGTTATACCGAAAGCATAGCCGGCTTTTTTTAACAGATGGTCGTCCTCTGCTATTTCATTAAGAGACGCGGACATAAGAAAATGCCTGATATTAACGATAAAGGTAGTTAAAATGATTTCGTAGATCCCAGTACCCAGTGTCAGCAGATTCAGTGCCATATATTGCGATGCCCCGGCAAACACAATAAGGCTCATCAGTACCGTTTCGGTTAGCGTAAGGCCTGTACTTTTCGCAATTAATCCAAAGGTGATCGCAATTGGAAAATAGCCGATTGCAATACTGGTCCCCTCCTGCAGGCCTCTTCGGAAGGACGATGTTCCTCTGTCAAAAACTAAATCAGCCATATATGCATCTCCTCTAAATATACGAATCCAAATTTCTGTACTAATAGATGGTTTCTTAAAATTATACTTATATATAAATCTATTATTCAACCTTTCTTGTTAAAATTCAGCAGTTTGGACTAAAAAAAAATCCCACCAGCTGTTTAAGCCGGCAGGATTATTATTTTGCCCTGAAAACGGGTCTTCGTTTCTCCATATAAGCATCCAGCGCTTCCTGGCTGTCCTCTGTATGAACTACTGATTCAAATGCCAGCTCCTCAATCTGAAGGGCATGATGAAGCTCTTCCTGAATCCCCTTCTTCACGGCATATTTAGCCTGCTGAACCGCTATAGGAGCATTGTCCAGCAATAGTTTAACAAAATCCTGGCATACATCGTCAAAATTACTTTGCGTGGCTGCTCTTGTCAGCATCCCATAGCTGTATGCTTCGGCAGAGGATATTCGCTTTGCAGTGAGAATCAGTTCAAGCGCCTTCGATTCGCCTATCAGCCTTGGAAGCCTCTGGGTTCCTCCGCAGCCAGGGATTAATCCAAACCCTGTCTCTGTAAAGCCAATTAAGGTGTGATCAATCGCGATCCTAAAGTCACAGGCTAAGGCAAGTTCGAGTCCCAGCCCAAAGGCATACCCGTTAATAGCCGCTATGGTAGGCTGGGGCAGACTTTCTATTTCGTTTAACACATTATTGGCTTTCCTGTTAAATTCAACAGCCTGATCTGGTGAAGATTCTCTTCTTTCCTGCAGATCCTTTCCTGCACTGAAAGACCGGCCGCCGGCTCCCGAAAATACAACTACCCTGACCTGCTTATTGTGTTTAATATCTTGAACGACGTCACTCAGTCTCGACAGCATAGAACTATTTATAGCATTCAGTTTCCTTTCTCTGTTAAGAGTGACATAAGCAACGAACGAATCCACCTCATAAAGTATGGTTGATCTGCCTTCTGAATGAAAAGATGCATTCTTTGTCTGCGGCCGCTCTTTTTTTCCTGATGTATTCATGATGACACCTTCCTTCCGCCCTCCTGTTCTTTTGCTTATTCTTTTCCCAAATCAATATGAGGAGAAACAGCTTTAAGAGCATTTTACAAATTTTGTTAGTTGTCAGACTGCATAAAAAAGGAGTAAAAGCAGTCTGCTTTTACTCCGGCATTCAAATTGTCTGTGAAATGTGGTTTTTTAGAGATCTCCTCAATATTTTTCCTGTTGTATTCTTCGGCAGCTCCTCCAGGAAATCAAAGACGGAAGGCACTTTATATTTGGCAAGATGTTCTTGGCAGTAGCGAGTAAGATCTTCAGCAGTAAGAGTGTCCAGATTAGAGACTACGAATGCGTGTATCGCTTCTCCAAGGTTAGGATCAGGAACGCCTATTACGGCTGCCTCTATAATATTGGGATGAGCAAACAGCACTTCTTCAACCTCTCGTGGATACACATTATAACCACCGACAATGATCATATCTTTCTTTCGATCCACGATATAGAAATAGCCGTCTTCGTCCATTCTGGCAAGATCACCTGTATATAACCACCCGTCCTTCAGGGCTGCTGCCGTTTCTTCAGGCAGCTTATAATACCCTTTCATCACGTTCGGTCCCTTTACAATAAGTTCGCCTACCTGCCCGGCAGGAACTTCTTCGCCTAACTCATTAACCACCCGGTTCTGGACATTTAATATGTTCATCCCTATAGAGCCCGGTTTCCTAGGACGATCTAATGGATTAAAGCAGGTCACCGGAGACGCTTCCGATAAACCATACCCTTCACTTACAAGTACTCCGAATTTTTGTTCGAAGGCCTTAAGCAAAGAAACAGGCAGGGATGCGCCCCCTGAAATACATAGTCTTAAAGATTTCAGATCCTCGGCAGTTCCATCCGGGTACTGATAGAGGAAGTTATACATCGTCGGTACCCCGGCAAACACGGTTGCAGAATATTTTTTTGCTAAATGGAATACTTCCTTAGGACTGAATTTAGGCATGATCAGCAAAGCTGCTCCCGTTAAAAGAGGGGCGTTGAGTACCACTGTCAGGCAAAATACGTGAAACATGGGGAGAGCTGTAATAACGTAATCACTTTCATTCATCTTTAGATAAGAGCCGACATCAGAAGCATTTGAGTAGAGGTTTTTATGAGTAAGCATGGCTCCCTTTGGTTTGCCTGTTGTTCCGGAGGTATACAGAATAACAGCCGTGTCATCGTCTTCTATGACAGTCTCCTCATACACTGCTTCACCGGATTCAATCACAAATGTAATCGTTTTCAATTTTGGATAAATGTGTAAGGACTGATGTTCTCCTTCAATTCCACTGTTTGATGTCGGGCAGACAATTATGTTCTCTACCTGGGGAATCAGACGATCAATTCCTTCCATCAGCGGCAGAAGCACATCCAGCGTTACAACCAATTTCACATCCCCATTATTGATAATGAAACCAATTTCATCCGGTGTATAAATCGGATTAATTGGAATGACCGTTGCCCCAGCCCTTAAAGCGCCATAAAGGCCAATAATAAAATGAGGTGTATTGCCAACAATCAAAGCAATATGATCCCCTTTTTTTATACCCAATTTCTTTAACCCATTCGAAAACTTAGAAACAGCCATATCCAATTCCCGATAACTCGCCTTCTGATCCATGAAGATATAGGCGGTTTTGTCAGCAGAGACTAAAGCGGTCTCGTGCAGTCTTTGAGATAAATTCATACTTCCCCTCCCCACTGCTTCCTGAATGAATAGTCATTCATATTTTTAATTTTCAAAATATATTATATTAGATCCGCTCCTGTTCTTCAACCTTTCTTTTCCATAAATAATAGAAAAACTAGAAACTTTGTGTGACGAAAAAAAGCAGTTCCTGAAACCAGGAGCTGCTACTTTCATTAATATAGAAGCTGGATAAATTCTTCTTTTGATATATTTCCAAAATAGTGCTGGATATTTATATCTTCTAGAGCCTTTGTAATATCCTCTTTATCATATCTAATACCGGTAAGTTTTTCTTCGATATCGTGCACATCGCCCACTCCAAAGAAATCTCCGAATATTTTACATTCCTCAATTTTTCCTTTATTCACCTCTAGGCGGACATCAATGCCGCCGACAGGAAAACGATGCGTACGCTGCAGGTTAAACTTAGGAGATTTCCCGTAATTCCAGTCCCAATTGCGGTATCTCTGTTCAGATAATTCGCGGATATTCTTCCAATCCTCTTCTGTTAGTACATACTCTGAGATTTCTTCCTCTTCACCGAAAATATATTGTAACAGCGTACTTCTGAATTCTTCGATGGTCATTGGCTTTTTCAGAAATTCAGATATGTTCGCAACACGGCTGCGGATTGATTTTATCCCTTTGGATGCAATTTTTTCCTGCTTTACATTTAAAGCGGATACGACATTTTCCATTTCAGAATCAAATAATAAGGTACCATGGCTGAACATTCTTCCCCTTGTCGAGAATTGAGCATTTCCGGAAATTTTTCTGCCCTCGGCAACCAGGTCATTACGTCCGCTTAATTCTGCATTCACACCTAACTTTCTTAATGCCTCTACAACAGGCTCGGTAAACTTTCTAAAATTGTGGAAGCTCTCTCCATCATCCTTTGTTATAAAGCTGAAATTAAGATTGCCAGTATCATGGTACACGGCTCCCCCGCCTGAAAGCCTGCGCACCACATGAATGCCATTGCTTTCCACATAATCCTTGTTGATCTCTTCGATGGTATTCTGGTTTTTACCAATGATAATAGAAGGTTCATTGATATAGAACAGCAAATAAGACTCCTCGATATCCAGGTTTTTCAATGCATACTCTTCAATTGCTAAATTAATACTTGGATCTGTAATTCCTTTATTATCTATAAAAAGCATTCTTCTACTTCCTCCTGAGTTAGATATAATACTCCATGCTGCTTCTGGCAATGATAATCTGCCTGTCGAATTGTTCAGAAGCCTCTTCCTGAAGCTTGCTCAGTTCTCCGAAATGAGGGAGATGGGTCAGCACCAGCAGTTTGACTTCAGCCCCCTGGGCAAGCTTCCCTGCATCCGTGCTGGTCATATGCCCGGCTTTACTGCCGTCCATACCGCTGTAGAAATTGCTTTCGCATAAAAGCAAGTCCGCTTCGGATGCAAACTCTACCAATTCATCCATAAAGGATGTATCCCCAGTATAAACCAGAGACCTGCCTTCACATTCAATTCTCATCGCAAAACAAGGGGCCGGATGGCGGGTCTTCAAGAAAGTGATCGAAAAAGGACCTATTTCCAAAGTCTCATCCGGGTTGTAAGCAACTCCTTCTGTTATGTCCTTATACGTTAAGTTCTTAAATCCTGCCTCATCCTCTGAATGACCGTAAATAGGAAGTGTTTTATGCTTATTCCCAAGCATCCCCTGAATTAACAGGGCATGCTGCAGAACACCTATATCCGCCACATGATCGGCATGGTAATGCGATAAAACCACAGCGTCCAATTTGCTTGGCACGGTATGATTCTGGAGCTTAGAAAGCACGCCGCTCCCACAATCAAGCAGCACTGTAAACTCTTCGTGCTCCAGTAAATATCCCGCAGAAGCCTCATTCTTGGCCGGATACCCTCCCCAGCAGCCTAAAACGGTAAGTTTCATTTTAAACGTCCTCTCTAAAAAGACTTGGATGATATAAACTATAAATCATTGTGCCTATTTTTTCACCTTTTTAAAATTTGTTATACCACATTGGTTGACTATTTCAACCTGTTATAATACAATACTAACAAGAAATAAATTCTGAATATTAAAAATACAGGAGGCAATCGTAATGATTCAAAACAGTGTAGAATTCTTCAAAAACCTTCCGGCCAAGCAATGTACAGAATGTGGGGAGCATATCCAGGAGCAGCATGAATGCTACGGAAGCAAATGCGAAAACTGTTCACAAATCTCTTACTGAACCTTTCTATAACGCAAAAAACCAGCTGTTTTACAACAGCTGGTTTTTTTCATTCGTGTATTAAGGATGTGATAGACCTTTAAAAATATACAACTCCAGCAATTGGGCGATTTCTGATTTCTCCAGCGGCTTATGCTTTTTCTCCCAATCAAAAATCAAAGTAATATACATTTTAAACAGCAAAAACGAAGTAAGCTCAGGATCACATTCAACAATTCTGCCATTCTCAATCGCTTTCTTGATCCGGCTGCTGATATAAGAAACAATCGCCTCTTCCACTTCTTCAACCATCTGGATTACAGCTGGCGTACCCATCTCCCTTTTCTCCTGAATCAGCTTGATCATAAATTGATGATCGCGACGATACTCGAGCATTCTGTACAAAACCTGATGGATATTTTCATGAAGCGATAAAGAAGAATCCAATGTCTCATCGGCAGCAGCCTTCATTTCCTCGATAAGCCGATGGACTATTTCCTTAAACAACTCTTCCTTATTCCGAAAAAACGTATAAATTGTCCCTTTTCCCACATTCGCAATCTTAGCAACCTGATCCATAGTCGTTGCCTTATATCCAAACAAAGAAAAGGACTTTGCAGCAGCATCCAGTATCAACTGTCTTCTATTAACGGACATCCCATTCCTCCGCCGTAATGACTCAACGAACAAAGTAGTCATTTTTTGAATATCATAACAAAACAAGGAGAGAGAGGCAAGTTTGCCTGTTGGGGCTGGTGCCTTATAGCCTTGTGCCGCATAGTCTGGTGCTAGAGGTTTTGGCTTGGTTTTGCGGCATTTGGGGGTAAGGATTTCTGGATGATGGATCCAGTGGACGTGTTAGCCAGTGCAGTTATTTAAGTTATCCGGTTAAACACGTTGGGATGGATCACAGACTGTTTGAGGAACATTGGGATGTTCAAATCGATTTAAACGGGAGTATACTTGTCTATCCCAAGTCATGAAGATAACGGAATACGAAGAATCAGGACATGCCATCATACTTCGTTCAGCTTTTCAGAGGGCAAAAATGCAGGACCCTTCCCCCGGCCTGACGCTCCAAATCAAAACTGTAAAAAATACATAATCATACAAGCAATGAAAATAAAAAAACAACAATTTAAGAAAATAGTGAACAACCCATCCCAAATTCGGCCTGCCCTCGAGACTCCCTTATAATTCCTGCGATATTTCCTTTTCATCTCCAGCCCACACTCCTTCACACCATATATCACCATTTTATAACAAAAACCGCTGTCCCTTCACAAAATATTTCGACAAGTAAATTCTAATTCAATTGTTCCAGTGAATCCAGGAAATTGGGAGGCTGATAGTAAACGCGGGATTTGTGGGTTCCTGTGTGGGGGAGGTTGAGGGAGTTGAGGAGCTGTGTTGCAATATGCCTAGAAGGAATATGAAGAAAATCCCGAAACTCTTGATTTTTAATGCTGTCATTTATCAATAGAAAATAATCACCAAGGGCACTTAGATGAGCGCTTCTATACTTCTGAGTACACGAGTTACATAACCAGCGGCCATTTTTTCTAATTAGGGGAAAGATTGTACAGGAAGGACATTGCACTCCAGTCATAATCTCCGACCTCTCAATACTATAAACAGATAGGATGTCATGGTTATGAGGCTGATGACTTTTTAATAACATCTTAATTAACTTCCGAATCTCTTTAGTAGAAATGTAGGATTTTTGGTATATATGATCCATTCCGTTTATTTTCTCAAGTATTTCTCCAGAGTGGCAGACTTTCTTGAAAGCCTCGGTATTCCAGGCCTCAGTTTTTATGATGGATGCAGCGTTAGAAATGACGATAAAATATTCGACCGGAAGAGGAAAAATTTTATGAAGGGCCAGCCAGGAATTGAACTGTGACTGCTGACGTTTTGTTTGGGTGATGGGGTTATTAAATCCTTCTTCTTTATTATTTAGCTTTCGGATTAACTGATTGAAGTTATCAAAAAGGAGTTCACCAGCAATATTCTTGACTTCCAGAATCAAGGCAAATTTAGCAGATAGAATCAGCGTATCGATTTGAAAATAGTAATTTCCATTCTTTAAGCGAAGGTCATGAAGAATAAAATAATCACGCTCTGACAAAAAGTCTAAGTAATAGTCCAGCGACTGCTCACCCCTGTAGCCTGCCGACCATTTTGCACAGTCTCCTTCTATTAACGAATATTTAGGATGACTGCTTGGCAGTCTTCTTAATAACGCCTCTAGTTTATGAATAGTAATAGGCTTTTTTCGTTCTTTTACAATCAAAATATCACTCTCCCTTTCACTTTTTATTTGTTTTCTATTTTTACTAGAGAGAATCCTTCTTAATATCAATAGGAAAAGTGAATTTCACTAAATTAAATGGGCCGTGGCCGAACTTATGTTTTTGTTTATAGGATTTACGCTTATGTTTTAGAGTTTTATGCTTAAGTTTATTGGGTTTATGCTTATGTTTCTCGGTTTTATGCTTATGTGGCAATCTGGTATGCTTATCTCACTGCACATATGCTTACGGCATGGTGTTTATGCTTATCCCTCGGCTTTTATGCTTCAGTCATGCCCTTTATGCTTATATCTTGCTTTTAATGCTACGTCTTAACTTTTATGCTTATCGGCTTACATCTGGCGGCTTGACTATATTAATACATATGATCGTTCTGTCAGCCCCTGCATTAAAAGGTCTGAAAGGCAGTCTTGCTGCCCCCAAAAGAGTGCCCCGCATTACATTCACTTTTTCCGCGTATCTCCCCACTATTACGCAGACCCCTCACATAAATCTGCATACAAATAATAAAACGCAAAAAAACCCGCCCCCACACACTCGCGAATAGGACGGGTCAATCTATCATTATTTCTTCGCCAAATACTCCAGCACGAGTTCCACGGCTTCTTCCCCCTGGTCGATGCAGTCGGGGAGGCCGAGTCCTTCGTAGGAGCTGCCGGCCAGGATGATGCCCGGCATTTCCTCGGAGAGTTGCTGCTTGAGGGCAGTGATCCGCTGTTTGTGGCCAACATTATACTGGGGCATGGCATCTTTCCAGCGGGTGACGATGGTGAATTCCGGCTTGGAGGTGATGTCCATGGTTTTGTTCAGGTCCTCCAGGACGATTTTTTCAATTTCTTCATCTGAGAGTTCCACAATCGTTTGATCGCCGGCCCTGCCTACCTGGGTCCGCAGGAGCACCTTTCCGTGCGGAGTGGAGTGTGGCCATTTTTTATGGATCCAGGTACATGAGGTGATGGTGTAATCGCTGTTGCGGGAAACCACGAATCCTGTGCCTTCAATATCTTTCTTAATAGCCGATTCATCAAATGCCATGGCAATTGTGGCTACGCTGTTGGCGGGCATTTCCTTTAGTTCATCGAAATAGGTATACGCCGAAAATATCTGCTGAACCGCCAGGTGAGGGACGGCAGCTATGACAGCGTCTGCAGTGATCATATGACCGCTGTTGAGAAAGAGTGTATAATCTGCTCCCTCTCTTACCACTTTTTCGACTTTAACGCCTTTAAGGACGGTTGCAGGGTGCAGTTTGGATTCAATGGCGGTCACAAAAGATTCAAGCCCGCTTGTGAAGGTTAAAAAGCCGTCTTTTGTATTTAAGATTTTAGCAGCCGGGGTGTCTTTTTTTAATCCCAGTATCATACTGCGGTATTGCTGTTCTACTTGGTGGAATTGGGGAAATGTCGCCAGTAGGCTGATTCGGTCTATATCGCCGGCATAGATGCCGGATAATAAGGGTTCGATCAGATTTTCTACCACTTCATCGCCAAATCTCCGCCTGAAAAATGCACCGAGTGACTGGTCAGATGAGTGGCTGGAACGCGGCAGGATAAAATCTGCAGCCGCCCGCAGCTTTCCGATCGGGCTGAATAAGCCTGTGGTAACAAATGGTCCAATCCGTGCAGGAATTCCCATCGAACCGCCAGGCAGTCCATGTAATCTTTCTCTTACAAGCACAAAGGATCTGCCATCCGTATTATAGACAAGCTTATCCTCCATTCCTACTTCCCTGGCCAGACGTGATGCACTTTGTTTGCGGGCTAGGATGGATTCGGGTCCTTTTTCAATGACGAATCCGTCTTTTATTGTGGTCTGAATCTTTCCGCCTAACCGCTGACCAGCTTCTATAAGAATCACTTCAAGGGAGAGCTTGTCTTCTCTTGCTTTTTTTATCAAATAGTAAGCAGCAGTCAAGCCGGTTATTCCACCGCCGATGACGACAACTCTTTGCTTTCGCTGATTCACAGTTCATCGCCTTCTTTTTTTCAAATTCACTTACGGTTCCCAGTCCGGGTTCATGAACGAGGCACAAACTACCGGTGAGCATGACGGAGCCGTACTGCTCCCCTTCTTTGCACCTCTCACGAGAACCCTTGTGTACAGATTACTCTGCAAATTTACGGAGAACGATGGCAGCCAAAGCATCTATAAATTGTTCATGGGTATTTGGCATTTCTGGGCGGTAATAGGCTGCACCGATTTCTTCAGTAACCACTTTACATTCTACATCGTTATCAAATAACACTTCTAAATGGTCAGATACGAAGCCTACAGGTGCATATACAAACGCCTTGTAGCCCTGTTTTTCATAAAGATCTCTTGTTAAATCCTGGACATCCGGTCCCAGCCAAGGTTCAGGCGTGTTACCGGCACTTTGCCATCCAAGTTCATATTTCTCAATACCGGCACCTTTAGCAATTAAATCAGCTGTTTCCTGCAGCTGAGCTGGATATGGATCTCCGGATTTCAATATCTTTTCCGGAAGGCTGTGGGCTGACACCACTAGTACTGCCGAGTCTTTTTGCTCCCGAGACATAGATTCATACGTTTCTTTGATCCGGTCTACCCAGTAACCGATGAATTTCGGTTCATCATACCAGCTTTCAACACTCTTAATAGCCGGCCCGCCCAGCTTTTCAGCAGTTTCCTTCGCACGTCCGTTATAGGATTTTACACTGAACGTTGAAAAATGAGGCGCAAGTACGAGGCTGACAGCTTCCTTTATTCCGTCCTGGTGCATCTGCTGAACCGCATCTTCAATGAATGGCTCGATATGTTTTAGCCCTAGATAATATTTAAATTCAACTTCATCCTGAATGGCGTTTAACCGCTGTTCCAATGCTTTTGCCTGCTCTTCTGTGATTTGGGCAAGCGGTGAAATCCCCCCGATCGCTTCATATCTGGATCTTAAATCCTCAAGTGCTTCATCGGCAGGCCTTCTGCCGTGACGGATATGCGTGTAGTATCTTTCAATATCTGATTCTTTATATGGAGTGCCATAGGCCATGACTAATAGACCGATTTTCTTTTTTTCCATTTGACTGCACCTCGTTTGCTATAATAAAACTTTCCTTTTTATTTTTCTTTGTTAAAACTTGTCTGTTGATTTCCGCTTCAGGTGCTCGCTTTCGGCGGGCGGTCCGGGAGAGCCTCCTCTCCGTTAGCTCCTGCCGAGTCTCCCTTGACACGCTTCTCCCGCAGGAGTCTCGCATATCCGTTCCAATCAACAAAGTGCAAAAATCAATATTGAATACACATAGCCTATTTTTTACTTGCTGAATATTCATGGATAAAAGCAGTTAATCGTTTTAGAGTATCAGGCTGTACCTGAGGGAATACTCCGTGCCCTAAATTAAAGATATACCCTGGCTGCTGCATTCCTTGATCAAGAATGGCCTTTGCCCGCTCTTCAATAACATCCCATGAAGAAAGAAGGATCGCAGGGTCAAGATTTCCCATGACTGTTTTGTGAATACCCATTTCTCTTGCCTGAGAAATCGGCAGCCGCCAATCGAGTCCCACAACATCCAGCGGCAGGTCATTCCATTCAAGTGCCAAGTGGCTCGCTCCCACTCCGAACATGATCAAAGGTACATTTTCTCCTCTTAAACTGGAGAAGATGCGGTCCATTGTCGGCTTTATATAAGTCCGGTAGTCCTCGACATTAAGAGCCCCGACCCAGGAGTCGAAAATTTGAATCGCTTTGGCACCTGCGTGTATCTGTGCTTTTACATACGTAATAGCCATATCGCCAAGCTTGTCCATCAGTGCGAACCAAGCTTTAGGCTCTGTATACATAAACGCTTTTGTTTTATTGTAACTTTTTGAAGGTCCGCCTTCTATCATATAAGAAGCAACTGTAAATGGAGCCCCTGTAAAACCAATAAGCGGAACGTTTAGCTGTTCGTTTACCAGCAGCTTAATGGTATCCAGTACATATGGTATATCTTGTTCTGGATGGATTTCCCCAAGTTTTTCCACGTCCTGCAGTGAACGTATTGGATTGGAAATGACCGGCCCAATGCCGGAAACGATGTCTACATCCACACCTAACGCCGGCAGCGGGGTCATAATGTCCTTATAAAGGATCGCAGCATCAACGTTATATTGTTCAACCGGGAGCCTTGTCACATAAGCACAGAGTTCCGGCTGGTGAGTAATTTCGAAAAGCGAATATTTTTCTTTTAACTCGCGATATTCAGGCTGCGATCTTCCTGCTTGTCTCATATACCAAACCGGTACATAATCCGTTTTTTCTCCTCTTGCCGCCTTTAAGAATGTCTCATTAATCACTTTTGTCATAGAATATATCCACCTTTCAAAATCACCCAATATACAGCTAAATTATAATAATTTTAATTTACTTTTTCATAATAGACTTTTCTACTATTGTTGTATAGTTCAGGACTATAATTGTCAAAAAATAGACGTTTTTAGAAACACCCTTCTTTATTGTTTACGAAAATACCACTGAGGTACAATGTAGAGAGAGACTGATAAAGGGGTGCAGGTTATGAATGTATTTATTACCGCCGGAACTGCCGACTACTTAAGTAGTATAAAGAAGAAACATAGTCAGGAACACATGATTTTAATGAACGGGATGGAAAATGCCCTTTTGCTTCATGAAACGGAAGAAAATACGGTATTCAGCCAGCCAAGGAAGTACGAAGTCCTAGATTCTGCGGGTGCACTTACCGATCATGGCTTTGTGGTGATGAATAATATCCCTGTTACAGATGAAGGACGTCCTATTTTTGAATACCGTTTCAAAAACCGGGCAGGTTTGATTGAGAAAGAACCAGGTTTCATAGCTATTAGAGTGCTTCGTCCTTTAAATTCAGATACGTATGTAATTTTAACCGTCTGGGAAACACAGCAGGATTTTTCCAACTGGCAAAATTCCCAGTCTTTCTCTAAGGCTCATGCTAAAAAGGAAGGAGCGGCTGCAGAACAGGCGCCGCAGAAAACCATTTTCTCCGGTTCCTCCTATGTGACGAATTACGCGATTAGTGAAGAATAATAGACTGGAGCGGTGTTCATGGAGATGACACCGCTCATTTTATTTTTCTGTTTAATCACAACAGCCGCCATTTTTCATATTCTGTATTAATTTAGGGCATTCGCCCTGTTTTTACAGGAGGAGATCTTTATGGCTGTTGAGATAACTCTCATACACTGGATTTATGTTTTATTCATTGCTCTTATCATCGGATTTATGGTCATGAAAAAAGACACAACGTTAGTGTCTATAACCGGTATAGTAGCCATCGGGCTGATTGCCACAGGCAATATCTCTTCTTCCATAAGCAGTATTTTCAACAGTTTTACTTATGCCATTACGGAACTGCTTCCCACCATACTAGTTATATCCATAATAGTGGCCATGAGTAAAATTCTTTCAAGCACCGGAGTTAATGATACCATGATTTCCCCGTTTGCCAAGCTAATCCGTTCACCTGGGCTCGCGTATTGGATTATCGGTATTCTAATGATGGTCATGTCATGGTTTTTCTGGCCTTCACCTGCTGTAGCCTTAATTGGGGCAGTACTGCTGCCGGTTGCACCCAGAGCCGGACTTCCTGCCCTGGGTGTTGCTATGGCCATGAACCTTTTTGGCCACGGAATAGCCCTTTCGGGAGACTATATTATTCAGGCGGCACCGAAGCTGACTGCTGATGCGGCTGGTCTCCCGGTCGCTCAGGTGATTGAAGCCAGTATCCCTCTTGTAATCACGATGGGTGCCGTTACAACCATTACGGCCTTTATCATGCTCAGAAGAGATATGAAAAAGGGAATATTGACTGTTGGCTCACCTTCTTCTGAGGAACCCGCTGCCCTGTCTGAGAAAGAGGAATTATTAACATCCCGGCAGAAAAAATGGTTTGCGATCTTAATCCCCATTGCCTTTTTGCTCGATGTCGCGGCCATGATTATTTTTAACCTTCAGGGAGGAGATGCCACTGCACTTGTGGGAGGTACTTCCATTATGATCTTAGCGCTGCTTGCTCTGACGGCTCATAAGTCACAAGGATTTGAAAAATCAACTGCTTTTCTTATTGAAGGCTTCCAGTTTGGCTTTAAAGTATTTGGACCCGTAATCCCGATCGCCGCCTTTTTCTATCTTGGAGATTCAGGATTTGAAAAGATACTGGGTGACTTTCTCCCAAAAGAGTCCAATGGGATTGTCAATGATTTAGGCGTTGCACTCGCCCACTCCGTACCATTAAATAAGGCCATAGCGGCGGTGACTTTAACAGGAATCGGTGCGATTACGGGGCTTGACGGTTCAGGGTTCTCCGGTATCTCTTTAGCGGGCTCTGCTGCCAATTTATTTTCCCATGCTATCGGAACCGGCCTGGCCACGCTTACAGCACTGGGGCAGACTGCAGCTATCTGGGTAGGGGGAGGCACCATTATTCCATGGGCGTTGATTCCTGCAGCAGCCATTTGTAATGTGGATCCATTTGAGCTGGCTAGGCGGAATTTAATTCCGGTAATGATAGGTTTAGCAGTAACGACCATTGTGGCAATGTTTCTAATATAACGGATATAACGGAAAAGCGGCGGTCTTCCGTCGTTTTTCTATAGATTGTTGTTTTTTAATGGCTGTTTTCTAAAGGATTGTTGTTTTTCGAGATGTTTTTCCTTATCGAACCAGTCGATTGCAGTGGAAGGTGCGAGACTCCTGCGGGAGCAGCGGGTATTGTCCAGCTCCGGACTGACACCTTC
>NZ_PGUY01000084.1 GCF_002863585.1 Peribacillus deserti
AGGCTTAGCGCCCGCCCCGCGGAAAGCGAGCATCCTGTAGTGGAAATCAACCCCCTTGTTCAAAAACAACAAAGTTTGCGAAAACAGCCTTTAAAAAAGAGACAATAATAAATCACAAAACATTAAATAAACATCCCTGTAATGCCCTGGATGGTTCCGTAAATGGTCAGGATCATATAGAAAACGATAAACAGAATAAAATTGACCCGCCAAAACCCTTTTAGAATTCTGAAGAAATCAATTTCTTCTCTATACTTATAGTTAAGAATTGAAACAAATATAGCCACTATCAATAAAAATAAAATTAAGATCCAGAATAAAGAAACGTTCCATATCACTTTAATCATATAGTGTACAGAGAGCATAAAAAATAAAGTCGCAACATCTGCGGATATATGTACGGATTTCCGATGGCTTTTTGTTACTTGCTTTGCCACAATGAATGCAAACACATAACTTAGAATCGGAACAGTAATTAACGTTGCAGCAAAAACAGACAATATATGTGTCAATCCATTTCCTCCCCTTGCAGTTCCTTTCCTTTAACCATTGTGTATAAAAGTTTAGATAAAGCTGGTTCTTTTTTTCTAATAGAGGCTTGTTCCATAACAAATCCGAGTATCGCATCAATTTCAGTTACTCTCTTTTCTTCAATATCCCTGAGCATGGATGATTTATTGAGGGCCGTCTTTCTGCATATTCCTTCTATGTATTCTTGCATGTCAGCTTTGGAAACGTTGAAAATACCGGTAACTTCTTCAGTAAGCGTCTGGAACAGCTTATAGTAGTGGGTGTTTTTTAACAATTCTCCATTTGCGGCTCCAAGGACGGCCGTTAGTGGATTGATGCATGCATTCACTATAAGCTTTTTCAACATCATTTCGTAATAATCCTGCTCCATAACTAAAGGAAATAAATTTTTATCTGCTTTCAGCTTATAAAGATCAGCATGTCCTCTGAAGGCAGCAGCCCTTGTAACACCCAGACCAGTGTGTTTTATGGTATGATCATTTAATTTTAAAGCTCCGTGTTCTACGATTCCAATCCCGATATTGTGGTGCGGCAGTTTTTCCACCTGGCTCAGATGGGACATTCCATTCTGTACAAACAGGAGAGCCGCCCTGTTATCTCTAAGATAAGACAATACATCCTTAAGGTGGTAGGATTTCACGCAAACGATGAGCAGGTCTGCACCTGTTTTCATCTCTCGGATGGGCAGCGCCTCAACCATTGTAGAGCTTACAGTTTCTCCAAGGATAAGCTGAAGACCTTGCTTACAAATTACATCAGCCTGCCTCTCTGTTCTTGTATAAATCGTTACGTTATAGTCACGGGAGAGATACGCAGCGAACAGCAAGCCGATCGATCCCCCGCCGATAATACCAATCTTCATTTTATCCGCTCCCTATTCTTTATTCCATCTTAGCAAACACATAGGGAAACTGAAAATAGCTTTAGATTAGCATATAAAAATATCTGCTCCGTGCCATTATGGCAGAATTTTTCGATAAGTTATTATATAATGATAATAATAGCACGACCCATATTTCTAACAGCAACAGAAAGCGTTTCCACTAAAAAGACACGCTGACGGCTGAATTTAGGGGGCATAAAGATGAAGCATAAAGTGGTTAATTTACTTGTAAACTACAAAACTCTTGAAGAATTTAAATTATTTAAGGAATATGGCATCCAAGAGCTCTCCATGCTCGAAGATCTTCAGGACAATATTATTGAAGATGATAGCGAGTCTCCATTTTACGGTATATACTTTGGCGATAAACTGGTTGCCAGGATGAGCCTTTACAAGGTTACTGCTAAATACGACCGTTATTTTAATCCGCCGCAGGAATATTATGTGCTTTGGAAGCTCGAAGTACTGCCTGACTATCAAAGAAAAGGGTTCGGCCGAGCTCTAGTGGAGTATGCGAAAGGATTAGGCACTCCTCTCAAAACAAATCCAAGAATCCATTCCCAGGAATTCTGGAATAAGATGGGCTTTCAAAATGTCAGCTATGAGATGGAAAGGGATCTGGGAGAGAATCCGATGATCTGGCTTCCAAATGGTGTGAAGGAACAGCAAGCAGACCCAGCTTAACATATTAAACTAGCATCAGATGAACGATAAACACCCCGGCCAATGGCTCAGGGGTGTTTCTTTAGTCTTATTAGGAGCTTACAGAATCTACTTCTTAACTCTTTCGAGGTTTCCATTCTTATCCATTTGGAACTTGACGTTTTGCCCTTTTATTTCTTCCTCCAAAAACATGAGCTTTCTAGCTCTTTCCATAATTTGTATCAGAGCGCGGTAGTCATCTTCCACCGTCTTTAACTTTTCTTGAAGCTGTCTATTGAATTCGAGGGCACGTTCATGTTCCTTCTTTAATTGCTCAAGCTCTTGCTTTAATTCTTCGTTTTCCTGCTCTTTGGTTTTCCTGTGAAAGCTTTGATCATATTCAACAAGAAATTGAATCACATCATTAAGATTTATCAGAGGTTCACTGATGCTTTCCTGTACAGGCAGGTTCTTTTCTTGCGATTTTAGGGGAATCTCATTAACCGGTTCCTGTCCAGGTGCCTCAAAATGATTCTTTTTGCTTTGTTTTCGCTGCTTCTTAGCCAGCTCTATGCCAGACTTGTATTGTTTCCTAACAAAGGAATTCCACCTAAATCCACAAGCCGCTGATGTTCTTGAAAGTTTCTTCCCCACTTCCTCAAACGCTTTCAGCTGGGTGCTTCCTTCTCTTATATGACGCAAAACTACTTCGGCTAACAAAAGGTCTTCATCCTGGGACCAGGCATCCTGACGGGCAATGGACATGATCTTCACTCCTTGCAAGTTTTTATTTCATCATATGCACTTGCTAGAAAAGATAGAAGGTGAAAGATAATAATCAAAGAAATAAAAATATTTATTTAGATTTCTCCCTAAACATCTTCACCGCATCCAAGTGAACATCCGTCTCCCACAATCTCGAACACTCTTCAATCTCTGCATGAATTCTGTCTGACAGCATACTTGTCTCCCATTTCTGAACCAGCAGCTTTTTATAAGCCGTTAAAACCGCAGACTCCTTATTCAAAATCTTCTTTTGAAGAGATTCCCAGCCGCCGTTAAGGTTTTCAGAAATCATATAATCTATGAAACCAAGCTCTTTTGCTTTTTCAGCTGTATGTATTTCGCCCCCAAGCAGCAAGGTAAGGGCAGAACTGACTGGCATTTTTTCAAATAGAATAGAAGCACCGCCCCATCCTGTGGTTATTCCCTGGTTTCCTTGTACAAATCCCAGCTTTGCTGAACTGTGTGCCACTCTTATATCACAGGCTGCTGCAATTTCACAGCCTCCGCCAACCGCAATCCCATTTATATAAGCGATCGTGGGTTTTTGAATCGTTAATAATCGATACAGGAGGCTTCCCATGCGAGACAGCATGACGTGTGCTTCAGCTGCCGTTTTAAGCACGTGAAACTCCTTTAAATCTCCGCCTGCACAGAAAGCTTGCTTTCCCGCTCCTCGGATCACGACTGCTTTGATAGCAGGATCTTGTTCTGCCTGCTTTAGAGCCTCATCCAGCCCCTCCATCACTTCAAAATTAATTGCGTTTCTTTTTTCCGGCCTGTTAATCATGATCGTGTACAGCCCTATACGGGTTAAATCCGTTTTTACCGCATTTTCCATAAATACCTCCAGATGTAAAATGATACATAGATATGTTACTATTCGGCTTGCCAATAGCTATTCCCTTTACAGCCAGAGATATTTTGGAAACAAAAAAAGCACAGAGACTAGTCTCTGTGCCGCAAAAAGAAATTATTTGCTGATAACTTCTTTTCCTTTGTATGTTCCACAAGCTTTACAAATACGGTGAGCAAGTTTCATTTCACCGCAGTTTGGGCATGCTACCATACCTGGGACTTGAAGCTTAAAGTGTGTACGACGTTGTCTTTTAACAGTTTTAGAAGTTCTTCTAAAAGGTACAGCCATTATTCCCACCTCCTTAAAAATGAGTTAAGAAGCTAAGATATCCAGTAATCTGGTTCTTTCGCACTTTACGATTTGTTGTTTTCGTTGTCAAAGAAATTAGCCAGCTTCGCCAAGCGAGGGTCTACTTTCTTCTTTTGATCTTCCTCAGTCAATACTTCCCAATCCTTCCCGGATTGAGGGGCGGCATCTTCTGAATCAGTATCATCGCAGAATACCTGAATTGGTATTTCGATTAAGATGTTTTCTTTTATGACAGGCAATAAATCTATAACATCACCTTCTACTGAATAGGAATTCTCTGCATATGGATCTTCAAATTCAGCATTTAAAAGAAAAGTTTCGATCGTGTTAATATCAATTGGATATTCAACATCAACAAGAGTCCGTGAACAAGGTAAAATCAGCTTTCCATTAATATGGAGATGAAAAGTAATTTTGGAAGAACTAATATCCGCTCTGCCCGTAATATGCATGGGTGAAGCATCGCGAATCTGTTTATCCAGTTCCTTGATGTCGGAAACATCAACACTTTCATCTAATTGAAGATTTTTATCCCGGTACTTCTGAAGTTGATTAATTGTCCATTTCAAATGAATCACCTCGTAGGCAACAAAAGTAATTATATCGGTCATTCAACCGTTTGTCAATATTTTTTCTTTACACTATAATAGAGAAAAATAAACAGAAATTCCCTCCCTATTAAATAGTGGATAAGTACATACCATTTTAACACGTTCTAATAAAATGGCAAATTTTCTGTACCTGACGGTAATAAAGAGGTGAAATGATGAAATCGCTAGGAATAGTAGTGGAATATAATCCATTTCATAATGGCCACGCCTATCATATTCAAGAAAGCTTGAAAGCAACTGGTGCCGATTTAGTGATTGCCGTCATGAGCGGTAATTTTCTTCAGCGCGGCGAGCCGGCTCTTGTTAATAAATGGGCCAGAACGAAAATGGCATTGAAGGCCGGAGTGGACATTGTATTTGAATTGCCTTTTCCATTTGCGGCACAGCAGGCAGATATCTTTGCACGAGGAGCGATTGGGATCCTGGAAGCTGCAAGATGTAATTTTGTCTGTTTTGGAAGCGAAGAAGGGCAAATTGAACCTTTTCTTCAGGTACAATCCTTTATGTCACAGTGTCAAACAGAATACAATTCTTCCGTTAAAGAGTTCAGCAAAGCCGGGTACAGCTATCCTAAAGCCAGTTCACTCGCTTTTAAAAAAGTGGCTCAGGATACGGAGCTGCTAGACTTAAGCAAACCAAACAACATTTTGGGCCTACAATATGTCCAGGCCATAAAAGATTCCTATTCCATTCAACCCTGTACCATTCAGCGGATTATGGCCGATTATCACAGCACAGAGCTCGGCACCCACCCTATCGCCAGTGCAACAAGCATCCGGAAAAGACTATTTGAAGAGTCACTTTCTATTGATTCTGTAAAAAATCAGGTTCCTTCCTCTACAGTAAAGGAGCTTCTCCATTATCTTAACCAATACGAAGCGTTTCATAATTGGGAACTGTATTGGCCGCTTCTACAATATAAAATTATTTCATCCAGCAGCTCCGAGCTTGCCGGGATATATGAAGTGGAAGAAGGTCTGCAAAACCGCTTCAAGGGAGCAGCAGAATCTGCTGCATCGTTTAAGGAGTTTATGGAAAGCGTCAAGACAAAAAGATATACTTGGACCCGGCTGCAGCGTGTGTCCTTGAATATCCTTATGAACCGGAGCAAAGACCAGATGGCTGCCGAATCCAGAGAGCCGGCATATCTCCGACTCCTGGGTGCCACAGATAAAGGACGGCAGTATCTCCATCAGCAAAAGAAGAAATTCGATCTGCCTCTGATCACCAAACCTTCTTCTTATAAAGAAAAACTTGAGACAGATATCTTGGCCTCAATGATTCATGCACTGCCGTTAAATCCGGCAAATCAGACATTGATACGGAAAAGGGAATTCCAGCCGCCTGTCTTTTTAGACCATGAGAAAGGATCCTGATTCGTAAAATCAATCGTATTAGGTGAAAAGGAGACACCCGGGAGACATAAGATCAGCGGCCCTGCGAAAGGCCGCTGCCTTTTGATTCAATTGACTTATTCCTGCAGCTTGCAGAAGCATTCCCTAGAATGAAATCCCTGCTTAACAAAGCAGGGATTTCAGCTTGTGAGAAGAGGATTCTATCTCCATGGATTCTTTGGAACGAGGAGTCCACCATGGGGTTCCAGTTTATATGTACTCCTGAAAGGGTTAAGGAAATTTTTTCTTACCTAAATCATTATGCAATGTTCCATCATTTAAGGATCGGCTGGTAACAGCGCGAAAGTTTTTGATGCTTTTTATGTTATAATGTTATTTTTTTGTGGGTAAACCCATATATTTAGATGCTTTTTAATCAAAATGAGAACTCCCGATCCCTTGTTTATGTATTTTAGAAGGAGTATTTACAACTATGTAGAGCATGTGGGAGGAGCAGCATGATTTATGCTTAACTTTGTAGACTTTATGCTTAAGTTGAGAATGGTTACGCTTAAGATTTTAGGTCTTATGCTTATGTTTTCCACGTTTATGCTTATCTCCCTTGAACCAATGCGTATGCGGGGTGCTTTATGCTTATCCTGCTGCCTTTATGCTTTTCTTCCATTTCATATGCTGACTGCCGGGCGGGAATCCCCTGTCTGGCATCAGGCGCTTCGCCTAAAGCACTTCAACTAAAAAAGGCCGCCGGGACTATCCCGGCAGCATAACAGCCCAAGCAGAGTTATGTATCATTTTCTTTTTACTTCATCCAGATATTTCAGAGCATCTTCAAAGCTGTCTACAGGTACAATCTTCATGTCAGTGCCAATATCTTTTGCCGTTTTTACTGCAATATTGTAATTCGAATCCTTTTTTCCTTTTTCATTGGGCGCAAAGAATATCTCTGCTCCACTCTTATCGGCTGCAACAATCTTCTGATCGATGCCGCCAATCGGTCCCACAGTACCATCAGGGAAAATTTCACCAGTTCCGGCGATTTTCCGGCCCTTTGTTATATCCGCTTCTGTCAGCTGATCATAAATTTCCAGCGTAAACATCAAACCTGCTGACGGGCCGCCTATCTTCTCAGAATTAACCGTCACTTTTGGCTCGGTGGTTAAGTCTTTGTCATCTACCAGACTGATCCCAATTCCTACCCTGCCCTTTTGGCCAGGCAGCGGGGCAAGCTTCATTTTCTCGTTCATCGGCTTATTATTCCGCTCAATGCTGATCGAAATTTCTTCGCCCGCCTGTTTCTTGCTTAAATAGGCGATAAATTCCTTAGATGAGCGGAAGCTCTTCCCATTAAGCTTTACAATCCGGTCTCCCGGTTCTAAAACACCGTATGCAGGCAGCTTTTCAACCACATGCATTACATAAATGCCATTGAATTTTGATTGGACAGTCTGGCCGGCTTTTTTATAGGCGACCTCAATGGCACTTTCCTTTGAACCTTCCATCATATTCAGCTGTCTTACATTATATTCTTCATCTGTTTCGTCTTCGTTTCTTATCTGATTGATCGGGTACAGTTCCTGATACTTACTAAACTTTGCGATTAAATAGGTATAGATATTCGCTTTACCCATTCGGATTGTAGTAAGCATAAATTCTCCCTTGGATTCGTATCCGCCTTCCACATGGACTACAGGATCCAATTCCTCTGCCATGCCTGGCTTCGTTACATAAAATGGGAGTGTAATAAACGTTGAACCGAGAATGACGATCATAACGATAATGAACGAGCTTATGGAAACCTTACGGCTCATTCGGGTGCTGCTCCTTCCATTTTTGAATCGAAGCTTTAATTTTATCTACATTCTTTCTCGCCTCTTCTTCTCCAATACTAATCATTTCTTCTATATTTGTAAATGCTCGCGAACTGAATTGCTCTACTCTTGGACGAAGCATAATATCCGAAGCGAATTCTCTGTGCGTGACAAGCTCCATCTGCAGAATATCTAATGATTGCATAATCACATCATATATAGATTGAATTTCGAAGTTTTGTTTAATATGGGCAACCTCTACTCCTATTACGATATCTGCCCCCATATCCCTTACAACGGATACCGGAATCCGATCGACGACCCCTCCATCCACTAAAAGCCGGCTGCCAATTTTCTCAGGGACAAATATGCCTGGAATAGAAATACTCGCCCTTACCGCCTCAGCGATCGGACCTTTTGTGAAAACAACCTTTTCTCCTGTATTGATATCGGTCGCTACTACCGATACGGGTATATTCAATTCCTCCAGATTCTTTCCATATGTAAATAACCGAATAAACTCTTTTATTTTTTTCCCAGAAATCAGTCCCATTTTAGGTACAGTGAAATCAAGAAAGAATTTCCGCTTAAAAGCTGCGGATAACTTATACAGCCGCTCGAGATCCTGTCCTGATGCATAAAAACATCCCACCAATGCACCCATGGAGCTCCCTGCAAGCATGTGGACCGGTATTCCTTCATCCTTCAACACTTTTAAGACACCAAGATGAGCAAACCCTCTTGCGCCGCCAGATCCTAATGCTAAACCGATTTTAGGTTCTTCCATAAGAGGCAGCCCCCTTCCCCTGTCTTATTAAACTTATGGTCTAAAATGGGATATATGAGTATATGGTGTAATTAAGGACAAGTTACGTTTTTAAGTGTCTGTTTATCCGGAACATTTACGTGGCAGAACGTCATTTTAGCTGACTTCTTTTCTAGGGGGACGAAAAGGTTGAATAGATCGAGATTTAAAACGATTGTTTTATCAGCTTCGGCTGTCTTTTTAGCCGGGGCTCTAATTAAATTCCCACAGGAAGCATTTCAAGCATCCATCAGGGGTTTGAATATGTGGTGGGAAATAGTATTTCCTTCCCTCCTGCCGTTTCTTATAGTTTCCGAGATGCTGATAGGCTTTGGTGTAGTTCGATTTATAGGCGTCCTGCTTGAGCCTTTTATGAGGCCATTATTTAGAGTTCCGGGTGTAGGCGGCTTTGTTTGGGCGATGGGTATGGCTTCCGGATTTCCTGTAGGCGCAAAATTAACAGCAAGGCTGCGGCAGGAAGGCCAGTTAACTCGTACAGAAGCGGAAAGGCTGGTGGCCTTCACTAATTGTTCCAACCCTATCTTCATATTTGGAGCAGTTTCGATCGGTTTTTTCTATAATACAAGGTTAGGCATCATTCTGGCCCTCGCCCATTATTTATCCAATTTTACCGTCGGACTTATGATGAGATTTTACGGCAAAGGTGATGTCTTATCCTCGGAAAAAGGCAGGAAAAAAATATCAATCAAAGCTGCATTGATAGCCCTTCACCGTACACGGATCAAGGAAAACAGGCCTATTGGGAAGATGCTTGGAGATGCCGTTCAGTCTTCTATCAATACCCTTCTCATGATCGGGGGCTTTGTCATATTATTTTCCGTAATTAACAAACTCTTATTCCACATGGGGATTACGGCCGTTTTATCCGGCGGCATGAAACAGATATTAAACCTGTTCAGCTTTTCTGATTCATTAAGTGTTCCACTATTTGCCGGTATATTCGAAATCACCCTCGGCTCCCAAATGATAAGCCAGGCGCAGGAAGCATCTCTTCTTCATCAAGTTATCATTACCAGCTTTGTTTTAGCCTTCAGCGGATTTAGTATACAGGCTCAGGTTGCCAGCATACTCGCTGAAACAGACATCCGTTTCTTCCCATTCTTTGTGGCGAGAATACTCCAGGGATTGTTTGCTGGTCTATATGCACTCCTGTTATGGAAGCCGCTGTATGAAAATAATTGCTGCCAGGAAAAGGCATTGAATGTACTGCCGGCTGGATGGGTTCCCGAAACGGATTATATGAGTTCATTCTTTTATATACTCGGAAAATTCGGACCCATCTTTACTATATTATCACTTTGTTTGTACATAGCCATCCTTTCCCTCCGTCTTTTTCAAGCGTCGCGGCATTGAGAAAAGCGAAGGATGGTGCTTTTCCAAATTTCACTTTTTTCAATTTCTTTTTAAAAAAAACAGCATCCCCTTTGGAATGCTGTTTTGATGTTTATGTATATTTTTTTAACAAGGCCTTCTTCACCACAGCAGGTACCAGTTCAGAAATGTCTCCGCCATACTTGGCCACTTCCTTGACAATGCTCGAGCTCAGGAAAGAGTATTGATTATTGGTCATAATAAAGAATGTTTCAATCTGCTCATTTAACAAGCGGTTCATTGAGGTAATCTGCATTTCATACTCAAAATCGGAAACCGCCCTTAATCCTCTAATGATCGCATGTGCTTGAATACTCTTTGCATACTCCACTAAAAGGCCTTGAAAAGAACCTACCTTCACGTTTGGAATATGAGTAGTTGCCTGGCTGATCAAATCCAATCTCTCATCCACCGAAAACAAAGGGGTTTTGGAACTGTTATTTAATACGACAACATACACTTCATCAAAAACCTTTGCCCCTCTTTGAATGATATCGAGATGTCCATTTGTAATCGGATCAAAACTTCCAGGACAAACTGCAATTTTACCCATTTTAATTCTCCTCTAATTATATATACTCTTCTAACATCCGCCAGGGGGGTTAGGAATGTTTATAAATTGTAACCGCAATCATCCCATACTTCTCCTGTCTCCATAATATAAGATTCTCAAATTCCCTATCTAATATTACATCGGAAGCATGCTCACAAACGATAATACCTTTTTCACTCAAAAGATTATTTTCCTCAATCATGGAAACCAAATTTTCAAGTATATGTTTTTTATAAGGCGGATCCAGCAGAATCAGATCAAACGAAAGCTCTCTTTTAATAATCGCTTTTAACGCTCTCTCGGATTCATTCTTATACACCTCTGCCTGCTCTTGAAAGCTGCATGCTTCAAGATTCGACCTGATTGTACTGATGGCTTTATGATCGCGGTCAACAAAAATCCCCTGCTCCATTCCCCTGCTTAGAGCCTCGATGCCAAGGCCTCCACTCCCTGCAAAGAGATCTAATACACGTCCGCCATCAAAATAAGGTCCAATTATATTAAAAATCGATTCTTTTACTTTATCTGTTGTCGGACGAGTTTGGTTGCCAGGTACAGCCTTAAGCGGCCTTCCTTTACAACTCCCTGAAACGACCCTCATAGTTTTTCACCACATTTATAAGCAAAATAAAATTCTATCCTATCCTAACATATTGAAAGTAATCAGCCAAATGTTTGTTAGATAAATCCTTCCAAGATACGGCCAGTAGCGTGCACAACCCAAAAAAATTCAACCAGCATGAATAATAGCCCCTTAACCTGCCCATACTGTCTATTAACAGCATCTTATTCGAGGATGTTGTTGCCAACCGCGGAGAAGACTTACGTTTCCCCATAAGTTCTTCCTCCGGTTTCTCCTCTCCCTTTGCCTTCTTTCCTTTTATGAAGGATATAGAAGGACCCTGCAGATTATGTCTGCAGGGTTTTTTATTTTTGGGATTACAGCCTGGCGATGATTGATTGGATCAAGTGGTCTATTTTAATGGCTGCTCTTTCTGCGCGGAGTATATCATCTGCTGGATAAATACTAGCTGTCTGGACAATTTTGTCTTTATTATGTAGACCGGCTACGTTTTGAAGAAATGGATTACCACACGCAGGATCCCATCGAGTGTTCTGTCTTTGCTGCCACCAATTTTCTTCATACTTACCGTGCTGTGCTCCCCCTGCATTTACTTCGATCTATCGGAAAAATACAAATACCGCGCAATTCTCCGTATTTACCATTCAAACCTTCTCAAGCTTTAAATAACATGATACATTTTAAAAAGCATTAGTCTGTCCTCAAGCTATATAACAGACAACATAGGAGGAGCGAAAATGATCCAACGATTCATTGAACTGGGAGAAGGATATTCAGATATTTACGAGCTGCTTGAAATCGGCCGTGCCAGCCGCGGGAGGGTATTGCGTCTATTAGCTTTTCATACCACAAAAGAAGGAAGGCAGGTAACATCGCTCGCCATCACCATGCAGCCAACCGATCCTGGTGAATTCCAGCCAATCTATATATGCAGAGAAGGCATACCCAATCCTGCCGTCACACCAAACAAACGGTACGACCTCTTTGCCGAACTCGCATATGAACTAGAAAAACCCATCATCGAACTAGATGTAAAACCTTCAAATGCATTTGCCGAAAAAGAACTATTCTACCAGCATCTCATCGGGATCCTCAGAATGAACAAATACCTGCCGCCGATGAAATGAAAAGCGGAAAGCGGTCCGGAGCGAGAGCGAAGGAGAAACCCGAATAGCATAAGACAAAAGCAGGCTGTGAGAAGCGTTCTTTCTTCTCATGGACTGATTGGCTAAGTCTCGAGGGTCTCAGCTTGGAGCTAGACAACATGAAAAGCGGAGAACGGTGCTTTTCACATAAACATTGCTCTAAGCAGTCTGATGATCTTAACTATTAAACAATAATACTGGTTGAAAAGCAGACACCTGATAAAGAAGACTTGCTGATTGGCGAGCGATAGCGATGACAGAAGCTTAGTCGCACTTATGCGAAAGCAAGGCATAAGAAAAGCGGCAGCGAAAGGCCGTTCCTGCCTTTTGATGCCGCTTGGCTTATGACCGAAGGTGGCAGTTCGCAGCTAGACAACTAGAAAAGCGGAAAGCGGTCCGGAGCGAGAGCGAAGGATAGACCCGAGCAGCATAAGACAAGCAGGCTGTGAGAAGCGTTCTTTCTTCTCTGTGACTATTGCTTTGGGCTCAAGTAAAGCCCTTCCTTCCTGAGGGTTGGCAATGAACAGCAATTAACCAAAAGCCAGCCACCTCGTATAGGCCTTTATAGTAGTATTGAGTAATAAGCATAAAAGTCCAGAAGGTAAGCATAAACATTTAAATGTTAAGCATAAACCAGGCAAACATAAGCATAAAATCGAGAAACACAAGCATACGTTTGTAAAAGAGAAGCATATCTTACTTAAGATAAGCATAATGAACCTGTAACAAGCATAACAGCCATTGATAAGCATAAATTGCATACAAGTTTTATCGAAAAATGAAGATCAGCTATAAAGCTGGTCTTTTTTAACTCTTTTTTATTAAAAAATAACTAAAATTATTGCGATTTTCCATCAAGTGTAACCACACCGGGTTGATATCTATCACAAACATCGATTCCACAATGATAAATTAAAGGGCTTCACATAACAAACTCGGTTATTATCGGAAAAACAGTCATAAAAATCTCTAGTCCAATACGGCAGAACAAACAAAAAAGGCAAGATTCCAAGATCTGAATCTTACCTTTTTATAATTCCATTTTATAATCGTATTCTTTTGCTTTGTCGGGTTTGGAGTTTTCGTATTCCAGTTTGAGGAATGGTTTATAGGAAAGTTCCACTTTTTTTACAAAGGAATAGCTTTGTATTTTTTCGGCGAGTGCTTCTACCTCGTCCATGTTGGTATAAAGGACCACATATTTTAATTTTTTTGATACATAGTGTATATTGCCATATCTTCTTAGCATTTTTACTTGTTTAAGTGTATGCAGCCAGATGATGATGCTTTGCCTTGAACCGATCATATCTAATTCTCCTCAATGTAAGGGCTATATAGTTAGTGTAGCATAGAGAAAACTTTTTTATCAATATTAAATAACTTGCCGCCTTCTGCAATTCTTTATTAACATAGACATATAGAGAAGTAAAACCATACATCAGGTTAAATGTGGTTTCTTGGAAAACAGCCTTTACCACAATAAAAAGGTGGGGAAAGCTTTGGATTTAGAAGAGATATGGTCACTTTTTATAGATACTCTTGATAAGAATCCTCATGTCCACTCTGCCGTGTATAAAAAGTCAGCCGGCATTCCTTTTTTATATGTTACATCTGTAAGCGATCCTTTCGAAATACCTCAGGCTGAAGAAATGATAAAAGAGGCTTCCGCACAGGTCATGAAGGGAAAACAGCTTCATAGTGAAACAGTTTTTGTCCGGCAGAGTGATTCGCTGTTTGTTTTCCGCCATAGATTTTATGTGCCTCAGCGAAAGATGTTTTGCTGTGGAAATCTATGTGCTGATTGTATCCGCTTTAATCCTAGGTAAGCGAAATTGCATCTACGGCTGGCAAAATACTCCATCATTAAGAAGCTATAAAAAAAGCCAAAATCATCATATTATGATGATTTTGGCTCTTCTTTTTTATGAGCAGCCACAGCTTCCCCCGCTGCCGCAGCCTCCTGAACAGCTTGAGCCGCTGTCAAAGAACGGATTTCCTGTTGGAACCTTAATATGCTGTGAAACAGCACGGCCTACACGGACGCTCACCTCATCAAGAAGGTTTTGCAGTTCGGTTTCTGCTAATTTATATGCTGCAATTGTCGGGTGCAAATCCATGTCTCTTTTTAGCTGTCTGGCATTTAGTGAGACTTCACGGTAATTTGGATGATATTTTCCAAATCGTTGGACTTCTTCATAGAGTTCCTTGATTTTAGAGAATTTCCTGATTTTCTCCTGTGCAAGCTTGTCCGCCTGCATTTTATATAAAGAAAGAAAATATTGCTCGCCGATATCGGATTCAATAATGGCCTGGGCAAGTTCTTCCGCATAATCTATAATTTCAACACTTTCTACAGTAGCAAGCATCAGCCCACCTCCATCCCTTATTTTAACATTTTCGTTCCAGAGATGCGAACATGAATATTTGGAATAAATACCCACTCGCTTTTTAACCATATCTAGAATGGTATTTCACTTGCAGACCCGGCTACGGAATCCTGCCGGAATAGTAGTAATGAGAATAGCTGAAGGGCCATTCTCCGCTGCTAATGATCCTTTTAGTAGAGACCAGGACTTTCCATCATTAATCAGCTTAGCATTCTCCATTTATGTATCTCGTTACCAAGCTGTAAGTTTGGCTGGATCGCCTTTTTAAATTATTTTCTGCTGGATCGTGTCTTTTTAGTCCCTGTGCAAAGAAAACCTCTTTCTTCCATAAAAGAGGCTTTCTCATTTTACTGCATTCATGGTTTGAAACATAGAAATCATCATGGAAGCCATCTGTACTCCATTTGTAAGCTGCGAAACACGGTCTGGAATAGACTTTTTAAAAAAATAAACAGCTTCCGTCTCCATTTTTTGGATCTGGTGCGGGTTTCTGGTTAATCTTCTGTACCAGATTGGCTGCAGTCTTAAATAATTCTTTAAGTCTTCATTACCTTCAATCATTTCTAAGACATCTTTTCTCAAGAAGCAGTCTCCTTTGTCAATCTTTTCTTAGTGCAAACGGATTTGGCGGTTTACTTTCGGTTGGAACTGTGTTTTCCGGTTTGCTTTGAAACTGGGTCAAGAGCCCCTGAACAGCTGATATTGCCTGGCCTAATGAGGAGATATGGGATTGGATCTGATCCATATCCATATTTTTTATCGTGGATAATAAGGTAGAGACTAGCGCATTTTTACTATCCTTCTCATCTTTTTCCCCTGAGTGATGTATATCAGCCGGACCTTCGTAATATTCAAGCCATTTCTGATCTTCTTCCCCAAGCAAGTACCATTCTTCATAAATCTCCTGCCAGGAATAACGGCCCTTTCTGACCTCCGATACAAGCTTCGGGTGACTTTTCACAAATTCTTTGAATCTTCCGATTGAATTATTCTGTTTTTCTGTCAATTTCCTCACACCTCGCAGCCATGACATTTGCCTATTACAAACTATGCAATCTGGCATAAAACTGTTCCTAAAGAATCAACTTTGACCCAAAAGATCCATACAAAATATAATGGATGTATAAGACTGGAAAAACTCTGCTGCCACGACCAGTACCGCTGCTTTTTCATATGCGTTTTGAAAAACAATATACTATCCTATTCACTTAAAGGAGAGATAAAGTGGGAAAGAAAATTGATGATTTGGTAAATGAAATTTTGAGTAACGGTTCGGAGACCGATAAGCAGGTGCTTGAACAGGTTCTTACAGGTATAGCTAAAAAACCAGGGAAGAAACAAACGTATATCAATTTACTTTTTGGATTTGAGACAGAATGGACAGCTGACGGTATAATTATGTCGATGCCAGTCACTCCGCTGGCTCATAATAGCTTGGGAATTGTACATGGCGGAATCATAACCACTCTTGCAGACACTGCAATGGGAACCCTGGCAAATAAGATAGTATCCGACGGTCAAGCGGCAGTTACTGCCGAAATACAAGTCCACTTTTTAAAAGAAGCCACAGGAAAAAGTTTATTGTGTAAATGCAGTGTTTTACATAAAGGAAGGAAAACAATGGTCTTTGAAAGCAAAGTATATCGGGAAGATGGAATATTGTGCGGCCATTCCACAGGCAGTTTCTTCGTTCTTCCTAAGAGGACGTAAATGGTCACTGCGATAGTCATACCTGCCATCTGTATCTATTTCTTTTGGCTGACTAAACGAGAGCTGAAGGCCCAGGAAAGTAAATGGAAGAGCTTAGGTTATGTAAATGAAGACTATTTGGTAAAAGGGAAAGTCGTTAGTATGAAGAGTGAGAAACAGAAATTTCATTATGGCAGGTATATTTATGTTTTCACTTTCGTTATTGCCACGGATTCTGGACGTATCACAGCAATAAAAAAATTGCCTGCAAGAGAAGATAATGATTTCCCCTCTATGCCTTTTCAGACAGAAGAACGAGTTTTAGTGTACGGAGAGTGGCGCGAACATCAATTTGTAATCAATAGAATAGATAAACAAAATAAAACAGACTGCCCTTTTGCTTAAGGCCGTCTGTTTTATTGGACAAAATTCTGTGTATAATATTTACGGTATACCCCGACTCCGATTCCTGTAAATTCTTCATTCAGCATCGCATCCCGATGGCCCTTGCTGTTAAGCCAGCCTGCTACAGCAGCTATACCATCCACATAATTTGCGGCAATGTTTTCCCCGGCTAATGTATAAGAGATATTACTTTCTTCCAGCCGGTCTGATAGTTCACCTTTAGTGGGTGAGGTATGCGAAAAATATTCATCTGTGTGCATATCTTTGCTGTGAAGATAGGCTACTTCAGAGACGTCGTCAAGCAGATTAAGCTCTTGTAATTCGAAACGGGTCCTGACAATATTGGTAATATCATAGATTTGATTTGCATTTCCTTCTTCAATCCTCTTCCAGTGCAGTTCATCTGGAGTGGCAGGTTGTGCGAGTCCCCCCCGGTAGATAAGCTCATATGGCCGTAGCTGCACCAATGTCTCAGCATCGAGGAACCTGACACTTGAGACGCTTCCGGTAAACTTATCCAAATATAACTGGGCATAGATATTATCGAGCTTTATTAAAGGCCTCGTATTAAGATCCTCTTCTGACAGTTCAAACCGATAGGTAGTTCCCTTGTTTTTGAAGTCTATAGATGTGCTTATATTGACGCGGCTGAAAAGATCATTAATTGGCTGTCCGACTTTAAAGGGAGCGATATTAACATTGCTGCCAATTCCGTATACTGTGACAGCTTTGTTGTCCTTAACCCCTATTTGGAAATAATTTTGTGGATCTTGATTGTAGATCCACCATTCATACCCATACAAGGAAAGATCTTTTCGGACGGGATTACCGAATTGCTTGATAATGGTCTTTGACTCTTTTCCAATGATTGCTGATAGTCCTGTTTTAGGTCTTGGCAATTTTGAGGTCGCTTTTTGAGCAGGCTGGCTGGCAATCTGTTCTGTGTCGTTATTCTGCCTGATATTTTTCTCACCATTCAATACAGGATTATTTTGAGAATCATCCCCAATATCCACATAGATGCCGATAATAAAAAAAACGACAGAAAGAATTAAAACTTTCAATACTGCTTTCAGAGGATACCTCCTCCCTTGTACTGTAATTTACTCTTCAGGGGTTTATTTAAAAATAGGCTCTTTTCTAAAAGATTGTTGTTTTTTTATAAGTTCTGTGAACAAACCCTATTGTTAAACAGGTTGATTGGAACGTAAGGTGCGAGACTCCTGCGGGAGCAGCGGGTATTGTCCAGCTCCGGACTGACACCGCGGGTCTAGACAATCGCCATTAAAAGGAAAAATCGGCCTTTTACTGCCGCTAGTCTTATGCCGGGCTAACGCACGAAGCACAGGATGTGCG
>NZ_PGUY01000085.1 GCF_002863585.1 Peribacillus deserti
TGTGAGAGTAGGACGCTGCCAGGCAGAACGAAGATCAGCTGTGATAGCTGGTCTTTTTTTGTGCTTTCAAATTAAAGGTTAAGAACAAATACAAATAGAATGTACTTTGCACATGAGGACCAGAGTGAGAGCAGCTGAGGAAGAAATCCGCCGGCCATCACCCTTTCAGAACCCGAACACGGAAGTTAAGCTCTTCAGCGCCGATGGCAGCCCGCGGACTCTTCCCCCTGTGAGAGTAGGACGCTGCCAGGCAGAACGAAGATCAGCTGTGATAGCTGGTCTTTTTTTTGTGCTTTTAAATCAAAGGTTAAGAACAAATACAAATAGAATGTACTTTGTACATGAGGACCGGAGTGAGATAAGCTGACAGAGAGTTCCGCCGGCCTCGTTAAAAAATACGAACACCGAAGTTAAGCTCAAGCGCTATGGCATACGACTCTCCCTTCAGAAGAAAAGAGGCTTCTAAGGATAATAAGACCATCCCACATGTTTCATGAGCTATATAGTACCGTTCCTATATGTTAATATCTATCCCGGACCAAGTTTTTACCAGCTTGAGCAATTCCAGGCAGCAGTTTCTTTTTCCCCTTATAGAGCCCCTTAACGCTCCTGCTGAGCCCAACTATCCAATTCCCCCTCTACATATACGGATGTGTCTCATTAATCCAATTTTTAATGAGCTGAGGTCCTTTGCTTTCTGTGATATGCAGGAAGCTCTTGATAAAAGCAAAGTCAGAATTCGGTGTGGTTTTCAACAGGTCCAGCCACCATTCCGTTTCATAACGGGCAATCATGCTAAGGTTGTATAGCAGCAAATAGTGAATCAGAATTTCTGGCAGTATGAAGCATTTTGATTCTTTGTTAACTGAGATTTCAATGTTAGAAGTGTCGTTATTTATCCGAAACACACCCTGGTTGGAGAAGCGTGCACTGCCATCAAAAGTTAGTGCCAGTTTTTCAGCAGATTCATCCAGAGTAAAAGACATCGCCGTCTTTTTTGTGAGGTATTCCGTAAAGCGTTCAACTGGCATGTGATAGTGGTCAAGGATTTCTGCTGTTAGAAAATAGGTATCTTTCCCTTTTTCCAAAGGGAAGTAGTTGTTCATGTTGAAATAAGATAAAAATAAAGAATTTAATTCTGGTACTCCCTGCAACAACTCCTTCATTACTAGTTTTTCTCCTTCTAAATGTTCCATGTGAAACATTTTTTCGGCAAAGTGGGTGAGTAGTCCATTTTTTTGTATTTTGATTTCATCGTATAAAAACTCGTATTGCTGCTTTTTCCTTTTTCTGGCGGAAACACCATGTGCTAAAACAGAGGTGGATTCAGGGTAGGAACAGTCAACAGTTAAAAGGCAAGCTTTAATCAGCTGCCCGTATCCATAAAAAAGCAGATTTGGTTTTATTGTTAGTGGTGCAATCTTGGCCTGTTCATAATAGTTTTGAGCATGTTCTATATAATAAATAAAGGGATAGCAGTTGTCGTAGCATTTCGCATCGCTGTTCGGGAACTCTTTTGCTTCATAGCATTTTCGAAGAAATGACTGGGAATAGGAAGCAGAAAAGTATACGATAAAGTCATGCCAGGGGGATTGGTTATGCACCAAGGAAAAAACCTCCAAGTTATTTGAAAAATCGAACATTTCTATTCTTTCTTGACAGTATTTTGTCCAATTGATAACCTACTAATAATATTTTTTAAAGCCTGGAGGGAATAAGATGTGGGAATCGAAGTTCGTTAAAGAAGGTTTAACTTTTGATGATGTACTATTAGTGCCTGCGAAATCAGATGTATTGCCAAAGGATGTTAACATTCAAACGGCTTTAACTGAAACGCTGAAAATCAATATTCCAATTATAAGTGCGGGAATGGATACCGTTACAGAAGCGGAAATGGCGATCTCAATGGCGCGCCAAGGCGGCCTTGGCATAATCCATAAGAACATGTCGATTGAACAACAGGCTGAACAGGTGGATAAAGTAAAACGTTCTGAAAGCGGAGTTATATCTGATCCATTTTTCCTGACTCCTGATCATCAGGTGTTTGATGCAGAGCATTTAATGGGAAAATATCGTATCTCAGGTGTACCTATCGTAAATAATAATGACGAGTTAAAGTTAGTAGGTATCCTTACTAACCGAGATCTTCGATTTATCCAGGATTACTCAATTAAGATTTCCGATGTAATGACTAAAGAAAATTTAGTTACAGCTCCAGTCGGAACCAATTTGGAACAGGCAGAAAAAATATTGCAAAGATACAAAATTGAAAAGCTTCCGCTCGTTGATGACGAGGGTGTTTTAAAAGGCTTAATCACGATAAAAGATATTGAAAAAGTTATTGAGTTCCCTAATTCAGCAAAAGACGCTAAGGGCCGTCTCTTAGCAGGTGCAGCTGTCGGGGTAACGAAAGATACGATGAAGCGTGTTGAGAAACTTGTACAGGCCAATGTGGATGTTATTGTAATAGACACCGCACATGGCCACTCACAGGGAGTACAGGATACGGTAAGGCAAATTAGACAGCAATATCCTGATTTAAACATTATTGCTGGTAATGTGGCTACAGCTGAAGCTACACGCGCTTTAATTGAAGCGGGTGCAGATATAGTCAAAGTCGGCATAGGGCCAGGATCTATTTGTACAACGCGGGTTGTTGCAGGTGTTGGTGTACCGCAGATTACAGCTGTGTATGACTGTGCTACTGAAGCACGTAAACTCGGAAAGGCCATCATTGCAGATGGAGGCATTAAATACTCCGGGGATATTGTAAAAGCACTTGCTGCTGGAGGACATGCTGTCATGCTGGGAAGTTTGCTGGCAGGGGTATCTGAAAGCCCAGGGGAAACTGAGATTTATCAGGGACGCCGGTTTAAAGTATATCGCGGCATGGGGTCTGTAGCTGCTATGGAAAAAGGTTCTAAAGACCGATACTTCCAGGAAGATAATAAAAAATTTGTCCCAGAAGGCATTGAAGGCCGTCTTCCTTATAAAGGACCATTGTCTGACACATTGTATCAATTGATCGGCGGACTTCGCTCCGGTATGGGATACTGTGGAACAAAGGATTTAATGGAACTAAGAGAAAATGCTCAATTTATCCGGATGACAGGTGCAGGCCTGCACGAAAGTCATCCTCATGACATTCAAATTACAAAAGAAGCACCAAATTATTCAAAATTCTGAGCCTTTTTCACTACTCGGAAATTGGTAATATATACAAACAAGACAGAGTGTAATCCTCTGTCTATTTTTTTATTTTTTTTTATGATAAACTAGAAAAAGTGAAAAAAATAGATTCATTTATTTGAAAAGCTGGAGGTAAAGAAACTTGAAAAAAGTCAGCCAGATTACACTGATTTTGACCTTGATGGTTGCTCTGATTGCATCGCAATTTTCTTTTCAAGCAAGTTCCGCTCATGCTGAAGATACACTTGGGTTAAAAGCAGAGGCTGCGATACTTCTTGATTCAAAAACTGGGAAGATTGTCTATGAAAAGAATGCGGACGCTGTATTAGGTGTTGCCAGCATGTCAAAAATGATGGCAGAGTACAGTGTGCTAGAAGCGATTAAGGACAAAAAACTTTCGTGGGACCAAAAGGTAAAAATCAACCATTACGTCCACGAGCTATCTAAGGCTCCTGGTCTATCCAATATTGGATTAACTGAAGGCGAAGACTATACAGTAAAAGAATTATATGAAGCGATGGCGATTTTTTCCGGGAATGCTGCAACAGTTGCACTTGCTGAACTTCTGGCAGGTAGTGAAAAAAATTACATTAACTTCGCAAACAAAAAAGCTAAGGAACTTGGATTAAAGCATGCTAAATTTGTAAATGCCAGTGGATTAAACAACTCAGATCTTATGGGCAATCATCCGGCTGGAAATGAAACGGACGAGAATATTATGTCAGCCCGTGACATTGCAACTCTAGCATTCCATTTAATCAACGACTTCCCTGAATCGATAGAGTATTCAAAAATCCCTAAACTAAAGTTTCGTGATGGCGAAATCTACCCTAACTTTAACTGGATGCTTCCAGGCTTAAACTATGAGTATGATGGGGTTGACGGGTTAAAGACAGGATCAACTGACTTTGCGGGTTATTGCTTCACTGCTACTGCAGAGAGAGATGGACAGCGTTTTATTTCTGTCATTATGAAAGCTGATTCAAAGGATTCACGTTTTACTGAAACTAAAAAAATATTAGACTATGGATTCAACAACTTCAAAGAGGAACAGCTTCTTCCTGCTAAATATCAAGTTAAAGGCAAAAAAACACTCTCCGTTGATAAAGGGAAAGAAGATAGTGTTAAGATTGTAACGAAAGCACCTGTGAAAATGGTGATTAGAAATGGCGAAAAGAAAAATTATCAGCCGGCTCTAGTGTTAGATAAAAAGAAATTAAATGAAAATGGCGAATTAACCGCCCCTGTCAAGAAAGGTGAAACAGTAGGGTACATAACTGTGAAACCGAAAGACGGCCAGGACTTTGGTTTCTTATTGGATCATTCACAAAATAGAGTAGAAGTGATAGCTGCAGAAAGTGTTGAAAAAGCGAATTGGTTCGTTCTCTCCATGAGAGGCGTCGGCAGTTTCTTTGGAAACGTTTGGAGCAATGCTGCTTCTGCTATAAAAGGGCTTTTCTGAGTTATATAAAAAAGCAGTCTTAGGACTGCCCAGGGCTGTCGAGAACGTCTCGGCGGCCCTTTTTTGTCCTTATATACGCGTAGTCGGTCCTGGCTTGGCGTGATAATCTGCTTTACAGCAAGAGGACAGCCCGAAATTAATCGAAGCAATGCCATAAATACAGAGTGAGGATTCCGGCTCGTCGATCAGCATATTCGGTAAAAGAAAAGCATAAAGGCAGCTGGGTAAGCATAAAGGCACAAACTTAAGCATAGGAAGAAGCGAGATAATCATAAACATAGATAACATAAGCATAAAACCAAGAAACTTAAGCATAAACCTTCAAAACATAAGCATATCCCCATAGAAGGTAAGCATAAACCCTTTTGTATGGTTCTACTTCCTTCACATTTAATAAAAACCTCTTCCAAAAAGCCTTTTTTCCAGTGTTAGGGAGGCAAATTGCAAAAAAAGTAACAAGAATGGGGTTCATCCGCAATAAATATTGGTTTTATGATAAAAAATGGACCACCATTCCCCCAGCTATGCTGCAGCCTGGCGGCATTCGTAAGTTCAAATGGCAGTGGAATACATAATTAAACTGAATAGGGATCCTTAATTTATATCAGTTCTTTGAAGAGGCACCGTTCTCCGTTTTTCTATATGTCCAGCTGCGAACTGCCATCCTCCCGTCATAAGCCAATCAGTCCATGAGAAGGAAAACACTTCTCACGGCCTGTTCGTCTTATGCTACTCGGATGGCTGCCTTCAATTAATAAGTTTTTTAAAATAGTCAGTTAAACATTCATCCTTTAAAATTCTCTCTTTAGAAGGCACCGTTCTCCGCTTTTCTGTATGTCCAGCTCCAAGCTGAGACCCTCGAGACATAAGCCTGTCAGTCCATGAGAAGAAAACCGCTTCTCACGGCCTGCCTGTCTTATGCTTTTCGGGTCTCTGCCTTTCATTTAATTTTAGTAAGTACTACACGTTTGTTTATCATGCGTTTATTAATTTGTTTGCAAGGAAAGGCACCGCTTTATGCTTTTCTTAATATATTTGTATAAAAGTATTGCGTGTAGTATAAAATTGTAGTAAATTATCTAATAATCAAAGATTCGTGAAAAAGCGATGACAGGAATAAGTAACAGGATTAATCGTTCTATAGAGAGTCGGTGGCTGGTGTAAACCGACGGCGGTGCTTGTGAATCCATCCTGGAGCAAAGTATGGAACCCCAATACAGCCTTTTTTGGCTGGATCATTGGCTAGTAATTACTTTCGGCATTAAAGCCGTTATCTAATTGAGGTGGAAAGCTGCAGGGCTTTCAACTAGGGTGGCAGCGCGGGTAACTCTCGTCCCTTTTTTGGGGATGGGAGTTTTTTTATTTGCCGTCGAATCTATAAAAGGATCAGGAGGATTTTATCATGCTGGATATAAAATTTTTACGGGCTAATTTAAATGAAGTTAAAGAGAAGCTCAAATTTAGAGGCGAGGATTTAAATGACTTTGGCGAGTTTGAGGAATTGGATCAAAGACGCAGAGCCTTGATTGTGGAAACAGAGGAATTGAAAAGCAAAAGAAATGAAGTGTCTCAGCAGGTTGCTGTTTTAAAGCGTGAAAAGAAAGATGCGGATGAGTTAATCGCAGAAATGCGTGAGGTCGGTGACAAGATTAAAGCATTGGATACGGAGCTTCGTGAAGTCGAATCTGTACTGGATAAACTGCTTTTGTCCATTCCGAACATCCCTCATGAAAGCGTGCCAGTAGGAGATTCTGAAGATGACAATGTAGAAATCCGTACGTGGGGCAATGTTCCACAATTCGATTTCGAAGCAAAGCCGCACTGGGATCTGGCAGACGAGTTAAATATAATTGATTTTGAACGTGCTGGAAAAGTCACTGGCAGCCGTTTTGTATTCTATAAAGGGCTTGGAGCCAGATTAGAGCGGGCACTTGCCAGCTTCATGCTTGATCTTCATGTAGAAGAGCATGGGTATGAAGAAATTCTTCCTCCATATATCGTAAACCGGGCAAGCATGACAGGTACTGGGCAGCTTCCTAAATTCGAAGAAGATGCCTTCCGGATTGAAAGTGAAGACTACTTCTTAATTCCGACTGCAGAGGTGCCGGTTACGAATATGCATCGTGATGAAATATTAGATGGAGAAACCCTTCCGATGAGCTATGCTGCATATAGTGCATGCTTCCGTTCTGAAGCAGGATCAGCCGGCCGGGATACCCGCGGGCTAATCCGTCAGCATCAGTTTAACAAGGTTGAACTGGTTAAATTTGTTAAGCCTGAGGATTCATACGACGAGCTTGAAAAGCTTACAGGTCATGCCGAAAAAGTTCTGCAGCTGCTTGGCCTCCCTTATCGAGTTCTAAGTATGTGTACAGCAGACTTAGGATTTACAGCAGCTAAGAAATACGATATAGAAGTATGGCTTCCAAGCTATGAAACTTACCGGGAAATTTCTTCTTGCAGTAATTTTGAAAGCTTCCAGGCTAGACGCGCTAATATCCGTTTCCGCCGTGAAGCTAAAGGCAAGCCAGAGCATGTTCATACATTAAATGGATCCGGCTTGGCCATTGGACGTACAATCGCTGCAATCCTGGAAAATTATCAGCAGGCAGATGGCAGTGTAGTCATCCCTGAAGTGCTGAGGCCATATATGGGCAATAAAGAAGTAATTAAACCATAAGTTTGCAGGAGGCAGCTCTAACGCAGAGCTGCCTTTTTATATAGCTCTGTTAAATTGTCTATTGATTGCATCAAGAGGAACTCGCTATCGATATTCCTAAAATCATCATGAATTCTAACATAGCCAAGAATAAAATATTTGCTTGACTTTTTTGCTGGATCAATATAATATATTATTTGTTGTTAATATTAGCTCGGAGGTATACCCAAGTCCGGCTGAAGGGATCGGTCTTGAAAACCGACAGGGGTGTAAAAGCCCGCGGGGGTTCGAATCCCTCTACCTCCTCCATTATTTAACTTTAAACCACAGCGCATAAACATTGGAGATGTTTTAAATCCGCTACTCATTTTGAGTAGCGGATTTTTTATTATAAAAAAAGCGTTGTTAAGTTTGGTACAGCCGTGCAAATAAAATAAAAAATGACGCTGCATCCTTATTCAGGCAGCGTCATTTTTTTATACTTTTAATCGGAGCTTTCTTGTCTGATGGAGGAAGGAGGCTATTCTTTCTACGATAGGTTCGATGGATTCCTCATTGTTTATTAAGTCATAATCATTAATATTTAAGCGAAGAACAGGGCATGCATTAAAATGATTAATCCACTCTTCATAACGGGCATGCATTTCTTTCCAGTATTCTATTGGTGTCTGCTGTTCCATAGGCCGTCCGCGCACTTGAATACGTTCCAGAATATCATCCAATGATCCTTCAATGTATATCAATAAGTCTGGATGAGGGAAATAAGGTGTAAGCACCATTGCCTCAAAAAGGCTTGTATAGGTTTCGTAATCCACCTTGTTCATTGTTCCTTTTTCATAATGCATTTTTGCAAAAATGCCTGTATCTTCATAAATGGAGCGGTCTTGAACAAATCCGCCGCCATACTCAAATATCCTTTTTTGTTCTTTAAAACGTTCTGCAAGGAAATAAATCTGCAAGTGGAAGCTCCAGCGCTCAAAGTCATTATAAAATTTATCTAAATAGGGATTTGTGTCTACTTTTTCAAAGGATGTACGGAAATCAAGAGCGTTTGCAAGAGCGTTGGTCATCGTTGACTTACCAACACCGACTGTACCTGCAATCGTAATCACCGTATCATTCGGGATCTCATATTTTTTTCGTAGGTTCATGCTTATAAACTCCTTTTTGAAGCTCTTTCTCAATTTGGGAAAGGATATAATCCAGATCTTCTTTATTATTTACAAAATCCAGTTCATCCCCATTGAAACGCAATACCGGGATTTCTGGATGCAGGTTTTCAAATTCGCTCATAAAGTGATTATAGTCCAGGGACAGCTGTTTTAAATAAAGAGGACTGATGTTTTTTTCTATATCTCTGCCACGTTTATCTATCCTTGCCAGCAATGTGTCAAGGCTGGCGTTGAGATAAATGATCATGTTTGGTACGGGCATATCTGCTGTTAGAATTTTATAGATATCCAAATACTTATCGTATTGGTTTGTTTTTAAAGAACGCTGGGCAAAAATGAGGTTTTTAAAAATATGGTAATCCGCAACGACTGCCTTGTCACGGCTTAAATAATTTTCCTGAATATCCTCAAGCTGTTTATATCGATTACACAGGAAAAACATTTCAGTTTGAAAGCTCCACTCATCTATATTCTCGTAGAATTTTCCCAAAAAAGGATTTTCGTCAACGATTTCTTTTAATAGACCGAAGCTGAAATGATCGGAAATGATCTTTGCTAGAGATGTTTTACCCACACCAATAGGACCTTCAACCGTAATAAATGGTGTGTTATTCATGAAACGTATCCCCTCCATATATGATTTAGACAAGAATTATGTCTAAATATGTAAAAACACACAACAAGAGATATTTTAACACAGAGGAAGGTATAAAGGAGAAGTTTATTTTTGGAATTGAAGAGGTTCTGGCTTTCAGCGGAGCGATTTTGTATAGTTTATGTATACACCGCCGCTTTTAACGATGTTCAATATAGTGGACTAAAAATAATCTCGTTTCCGGATATAATGTATACTGCCGTTATGAACTATAGAACGCCTTTATTATAGAAGGAGGCATTATGACAGAAGATCAAAAATTCATGAAAGTGGCTATTGAAGAAGCGAGAAAAGCCGAAGCGATTGGCGAGGTGCCAATCGGGGCTGTGCTTGTACTGAATGGAGAAGTTATATCCTCAGCCTTCAATTTAAGGGAAGATTTACAAAGTGCTGTCGCTCACGCGGAGTTAATGGCAATCGATAAAGCATGTAAAAAGCTTGGAACATGGCGGCTGGAAGATACGGTCCTTTATGTCACGCTGGAACCCTGCCCTATGTGTGCCGGCGCCATTATTTTGTCCAGAGTTAAAAGAGTCGTATATGGAGCCAGTGACCCTAAAGCGGGCTGTGCTGGTACATTTATGAACCTTCTCGAGGACCAAAGGTTCAATCATCAAAGTGAGGTCACCTCCGGAGTGTTAGCTGATGAATGCGGAGAGCTTCTGACAGCGTTTTTTAAATCATTAAGAGAAAAGAAAAAGAAAGAGAAACAAATGAGGAAGCAGCTGCAGCCGGCGGAACATACAGAAATTAACAGCCGTTAAACATTGATTTTTGGACAAAAAGTAAGTATACTTGTAATTACCGTGCTAGGCGGGGAGGTAGCGGTGCCCTGTACTCGCAATCCGCTCCAGCGAGGCTGAATTCCTTTTCACGGTTAATATATTGCAGGGTCTGCCTTAAGTAAGTGGTGTTGACGTTTGGGTCCTGCGCAATGAGAATCCATGAACCATGTCAGGTCCGGAAGGAAGCAGCATTAAGTGGAATCTCTCATGTGCCGCAGGGTCGCCTGGACCGAGCTAACTGCTTGAGTAACGCTTGTGATAGTTAATCAACAAAAGGTGCACGGTATGATTACATACCATTAAAACTCATCCCAATAAAATAATGGGGTGAGTTTTTTGCTATAGTTTTAAATTACAGGGTAAATTTCTTTAGAGGTTTTTGAAAAAGGGAAAAATAATACGTTATAATAAATATAAAGATGTGAAAAGGGGAGTTTAACGTGGGATATCAAGCATTATATAGAGTTTGGAGGCCGCAGTCGTTTCTTGATGTTGTAGGCCAGGGACATGTAACCAAAACCTTGCAGAATGCCCTCGTTCAGCAAAAAATCTCCCATGCTTATTTGTTTTCAGGACCCCGGGGAACCGGAAAAACAAGTGCAGCCAAAATTCTTGCAAAAGCGGTAAATTGCGAGAAGGGACCAGCTGTTGAACCTTGTAACGAATGTCCTTCATGTAAGGGTATAACGGACGGGTCTATACCGGATGTTATTGAAATAGATGCTGCTTCAAATAATGGAGTAGAAGAAATAAGAGATATTAGAGATAAAGTGAAATACGCTCCTAATGCAGTTAAGTTTAAAGTATACATCGTGGATGAGGTCCATATGCTCTCGATCGGGGCCTTCAACGCTCTGTTAAAGACACTCGAGGAGCCACCTAGACATGTTATCTTCATCTTAGCTACTACAGAGCCGCATAAAATTCCCCTAACGATTATTTCGAGATGCCAACGTTTTGATTTCAAACGTATAGGTTCAAAGGATATAGTGGGGAGAATGGAACAGATTACGTCCGAAACAGGTGTCGAGTGCAGCGGACAGGCGATGAATATCATTGCCAGAGCGGCCGAGGGCGGGATGCGTGACGCCCTGAGCCTACTTGATCAGGCTATTTCGTTCAGTGAAGGTGAAGTTACAGAAGAAGATGCCCTGACGGTTACCGGAGCTGTATCCCAGTCGTTCCTTACGAAGATTGCAAAAGCGATCCATGAGAAAGACGTAGCCAAAGCACTGGATATTCTTGAAAGACTTCTATCTCTAGGAAAAGATCCATCGCGCTTCCTTGAGGATATGATTTTTTACTTCAGGGACATGCTGCTCTATAAAACAGCACCTGGGCTCACAGAGGCGCTGGAGCGGGTATGGATAGATGAAGACTTTAAGGGTCTTGCTGAAGCTCTGCCGCCGGAAGATTTATACAGCATGATTGAAAGCTTTAATAATACCCAGCAGGAAATAAAGTGGACGAACCATCCACGGGTTTTCATAGAGGTTGCGCTGGTTAAGCTCTGCAATCAGGAAAGCAGCCCGCGTGGAGATGGATATTACCAGGAATTAATACAAAAAATAACTTCACTGGAATCCCAGGTTCAGGAGCTTAAAGAAAAAGGCATTGCGATTTCGGCAGAAGCAAAGACAGCTTCACAGCCAAAACCCCAAAGAACGGCAAAAAAGCAATTCAAGGCACCAGTCGGTAAAATCAATACAGTATTAAAAGAAGCAACCAAGCAGGATTTACATGCTGTCAAAGGACAATGGGGACAGATGCTCGAGATGCTGGTGAAACAGCAGATGAAATCTTCAGTTGCGCTGTTAAATGATGCAGAACCAGTAGCTGCCTCTGCAGACGCTTTTGTGGTAAAATTTAAATACGACATCCACTGCCAGATGGCTATGGAGAATTCCCGTTTTTTAGATGCACTAGGAAGTATCATTCAGCAAACGATTGGGAAACGTCTCGCGGTGATTGGAGTGCCTGAAGATCAGTGGGGGAAGATCCGCGAAGAATTCCTGTCTACACAATCGAATGATATGACTGAATCTAAGCAGGAGGAAGATCCCTTTATAGCTGAAGCTAGAAAGCTAGTTGGCGATGAATTATTAGAAATTAAAGATTAACTGGAGGCTGTTAATATGATGCGTGGAAACGGAAATATGCAAAATATGATGAAGCAGATGCAAAAAATGCAAAAGAAAATGGAAGAAGCTCAAGCAAACCTGGGCGAAGAAAAGATCGAAGGTACAGCTGGCGGAGGAATGGTTACTGTTGTTGTAACTGGTCATAAAGAAATTGTAGAAGTAAATATAAAACCAGAAGTTGTAGATCCCGATGATATTGAAATGCTTCAAGATTTAGTATTAGCTGCAACAAATGACGCTCTTAAAAAGGCAGATCAGCTTGCTAATTCAACAATGGGGCAATTCACAAAAGGATTAAATCTTCCTGGAATGTTCTAGGAGGCTGATGTATGCATTACCCTGAACCGATATCTAAACTGATAGACAGTTTTATGAAGCTGCCGGGCATTGGACCAAAAACTGCGGCCCGGCTGGCTTTTTTTGTTCTAAATATGAAGGAAGATACCGTACTCGACTTTGCTAAGGCGTTAGTAAATGCCAAAAGGAATCTAAGCTACTGCTCCGTCTGCGGCCATATTACAGACCAGGATCCGTGCTATATTTGCGATGACCAGCGAAGAGACCGCAGTATTGTATGTGTTGTTCAAGACCCAAAAGACGTAATTGCCATGGAAAAAATGAAAGAATATACAGGATTGTATCACGTGCTGCATGGCAGTATTTCTCCGATGGACGGAATTGGCCCTGAAGATATTAACATTCCTGATTTACTTAAACGGCTGCAGGATGAAACGATTAAAGAGGTTATCTTAGCAACCAATCCGAATATTGAAGGGGAAGCGACGGCCATGTACATTTCCAGGCTGCTTAAACCGTCGGGTATTCGGGTTACACGTATTGCCCACGGACTCCCTGTCGGCGGAGACCTGGAATATGCTGATGAAGTAACTCTCTCTAAGGCAATTGAAGGCCGAAGAGAGGTATAGTGATTAATAAATGGGAGGTCAGACTGTGTTCTTTCGGCGAAAAGGATGGCTGCGTAAAGAATATGACCAACGTCTTATCGATCAGCTTGAAGAATTAAAACGAACTTGGCTAAACCAAAAAGCCCTGTTAGAAAAAAGTGTGGATCCGTCCCATGATATTATCTGCAGTACCAAAATCGCTGAAGCTAAATATTTCTACTTATTTAAAGAAGCGAAAAAAAGACAGGTAAAACTCAAACGGTAATGAACCAAGAACAGGGTTCTTCAAAAAGCCTCTCCTGCATATGCTATCTATACAAGCATATATCAGGGAGGTGTTTTTTATGGAACCAATTGCATTTGTCGCTGTGATCGGATGTTTAATCGTCCTTCTATTATTAATGGGGACTCCTCTCAAACCACTGCGCTGGATTGGACAAGCCTTTATCAAACTGGTTATTGGAGCCTTGTTCTTATTTTTCTTAAATGCAGCGGGAACAAATATTGGACTTCATGTGCCGATTAATCCAGCCACTGCTACAATAGCGGGATTTTTAGGTATACCAGGAACGGCTGCACTAGCCGCCATACAATATTGGATATTATAGAAGTATAATAATTATTTTTAAAGAGCTTAACTCACAGCTCTTTTTTTGTTTTAACGACTTTAAAAAGAAAAGGCAGAATTACTGTTGACTTTGTGTGTCAAAGTTGTTATTATAAATCTTGTCGCTGAAACGCAGACGAAAATAAGATAAAAAAGTTGTTGACAATTAGATGTAGAAATGTTATTCTAATAAAGTCGCTTCTGACACATTGTTCTTTGAAAACTGAACGAAACAAGACGCCAGATATTTTCTCTCTGAGAAAATAAAACAAGTTTTAAACTTTTTAAGAGCTATATCAAACATTCTTCGGAGAGTTTGATCCTGGCTCAGGACGAACGCTGGC
>NZ_PGUY01000009.1 GCF_002863585.1 Peribacillus deserti
TGTGAGAGTAGGACGCTGCCAGGCAGAACGAAGATCAGCTGTGATAGCTGGTCTTTTTTTGTGTTTTTAAACCGAAGGTGAAAAATAGAATGATTAATAAAGATAAAGCGAACCCGGTTGAAAAACAAAGAGACCAGAACTACTATCCCCTGAATGCTGAGGGAGAATGTGGTTGATGGACTTTCTTTTATTAATAGTCCTATATTGAGCCTTATTGCTCGAATTCCAGTGTCGGATTGGAATCCATTTATTCACATTCAAACGTTTAATTTTTAACTTTTTTTTGAAATAACAGATAAAATTAGGTCATCCCTGCGGCATATTTGAGAAAAAGAAGGCCAATATGGTGAAATTTTAACGGGGAAAAGCTATAAACGTATAAGCCGACTAGATGTGGAAAGTTTTATGCTTGTGTTTTGATGTTTTATGCTTAGGTTTTAACGATTTATGCTTAGGTTTTTGAGATTTATGCTTATGTTTAGTCGTTTTATGCTTATCTGGGCAATGAGTATGCTTATTTTATAGCTCATATGCTGATCAAGTTCATTATATGCTGATTAAGTTCGATATACGCTGATCCGAATGGCTTTATGCTTATCGTCAAAGGTTTATGCAGCTCTTGCCCTAAAAACCTAATTCCTGCATGATCCAGTGAGCCCCTATATGGGACCGTACCATTTTACATAATGGATACCAATGTTATCCCTGCCAAATCTGCACTCTACGGAACCTTCCTTCATGCTCCCCAATCAGCACACCCCCATACTAAAGATAAAAATACTCTGCTTACACTTTCACATGTTTTTACCTATCCAGTTATGGGTAATAATCCTTTATACAAAAAAAGTAACACAATCGATAATAAATACATAAAACTATGGCTAAAATGGTCGTATAAACTTATATAGGTATACAGCAGAGCGGAAGTTATAAAAAGTTGAGATAATAGGGCAATATATGTATAATTAAAGTCAAATATAGTCAAAGTCAGATGGAGGGGGTTTTATGAAAAATATCTCAGACATTATTGAAAGTTATTTAAAAGAGGTCCTGCATTTAAGTGAACGGGAAATAGTGGAGATAAAGCGCAGTGAGATAGCTGATAAATTTCAATGTGTGCCCTCCCAGATAAATTATGTTATTAATACACGTTTTACGGTAGAACGCGGTTATATAGTCGAAAGTAAGAGGGGCGGCGGAGGCTATATCAGGATTATGAAGGTGCAGCTTAGAGATGCAGCAGATCTCATAGACCAGATTCTTTCCATGATAAAAGACAGGGTTACACAGGCAAATGCGGAACATATTATTGGAAGGCTTGCAGAGGAAGAGATTATAACTGTAAGAGAAGCCAAAATTATGTTAAGTGTACTTGACCGTTCTGTATTATATATTGATCTGCCGGAACGTGACGAATTAAGAGCACGTATGCTCCGGGCGGTCCTGAAAACATTGATGTATAAATAAAAGGGACTAAATAAGGGAGATGTGTGAATGATTTGTGAGAAATGCCATGAAAGGCCCGCTACCCTTCATTATACAAATGTAGTGAATGGTAAGAAGACAGAGGTGCATCTTTGTGAGACATGTGCTCAAGAGAAGGGCAATAAGTCGTTATTTAATGGTTATGCAGGCTTTTCTATAAATGATCTATTAGGCGGACTTTTGAATGGGGTTGCTTTTCAGCAGTCTCATAATTCGGTCGCTCATAGGGAAGAGCTGAGATGTCCAAAATGTCATATGATTTATCAGCAGTTTGTGGAAATCGGAAGGTTCGGATGCTCTGAATGCTATTCTACCTTCAAGAATCATTTGGTGCCTGTGTTAAAAAGGCTTCACAGCGGCAATATTGTCCATACCGGTAAGATACCTAAAAAAGCCGGCGGGAATATTTCGTTAAAAAAGCGAATTGAAGAACTTAAACAGGATTTAAAGAGCTCAATTGATCAGGAAGAATTTGAGAGTGCAGCTAATATTCGCGATGAAATTCGCGCTCTTGAAAAGGAAATGAACAATAGTCAAGAGGGAGGCGGGCAGACATGAGCCTCGAGCGTTTTTTAAAAAATGCGGTAAGTTCCTGGATGAGCGAGGAGGGTCCTGATTCAGATATTGTACTGAGTTCAAGGGTTCGCCTTGCAAGAAATTTAAGAGAATACAAATTTCCCATCATCTTTTCCAGGGATGAAGCGGAAGCAATCATTCAATGGGCCAAAAATGATCTGAGCAGCCTTCCAGTTTCTAATACCTGCAGCTTAGAATTGCTGACCATGAATGATTTAAAGCCCATAGAAAAAAGAGTCCTGGTTGAAAAACATTTAGTCAGCCCCAATCTTGCTGAAAATGCTCCATTCGGAGCTGTTCTTCTGTCAAATAACGAGGAAGTAAGCGTAATGATTAACGAAGAGGACCATATCCGCATTCAATGTTTATATCCGGGGCTTCAGCTTAAAGAAGCGCTGGTTATGGCAGGGCAGGTTGATGATTGGATTGAGGATAAAGGTGTATATGCTTTTGATGAAGAAAGAGGATACTTAACCAGCTGTCCAACCAATGTAGGAACTGGGCTCCGGGCATCTGTAATGATGCATCTGCCGGGTTTAGTCCTGACACGGCAGATTAATCGGATTATTCCAGCGATCAACCAATTAGGCCTTGTTGTAAGAGGGATCTATGGAGAAGGCAGTGAAGCGCTCGGGAATATCTTTCAAATATCAAATCAGATAACCCTTGGGAAGTCCGAGGAAGATATTGTGGAAGATTTGCTGAGTGTTGTAGAACAGATAATTGATCGAGAAAGGTCAGCTAGAGAAGCATTAGTCGAAACCTCTGACATACAATTAGAAGATAGGGTATTTAGATCTTATGGTATTCTTGCGAATGCCAGAGTGATTGAAACAAAGGAAGCAGCCAAGTGTTTATCCGATTTAAGGCTTGGGATCGACCTTGGTTATATAAAAGATATACCAAAGACCATTTTAAATGAATTAATGATTCTCACTCAGCCTGGATTTCTTCAGCAGTATGCAGGAGGTCCTTTAAATCCTGATGAGAGAGATATTAGAAGAGCTGCATTAATTCGAGAAAGACTGATGTTGGAAGAAAATAGAGATTAGCAAGGAGGAAATGTGCCATGATGTTTGGACGATTTACTGAGAGGGCTCAAAAAGTATTAGCTTTAGCACAGGAAGAAGCTATTCGTTTAGGTCATAATAATATCGGGACAGAGCATATTCTACTTGGATTGATAAGAGAAGGTGAAGGGATCGCGGCAAAAGCTCTTTACGCTCTTGGATTGGGTGCAGATAAGATCCAGAAAGAAGTTGAAAACCTTATCGGGAGAGGGCAGGACACTGCACAGTCCATCCACTATACTCCTAGAGCTAAAAAAGTGATCGAATTGTCCATGGATGAAGCCAGAAAATTAGGCCATTCCTATGTAGGGACTGAACATGTGCTGCTTGGATTAATCCGAGAAGGAGAAGGAGTAGCAGCCAGAGTACTAAATAATCTTGGTGTAAGTTTAAATAAAGCCCGCCAGCAAGTACTTCAGCTTCTTGGCAGCAATGAAAGCGGCGGCCATCAGGGCGGTTCATCAAGTGCTGCGAGTACGCCGACTTTGGATAGCCTTGCCCGTGACCTTACTGCGATAGCACGCGAAGGTACTTTGGATCCGGTCATCGGAAGAAGCAAGGAAATTACGCGTGTAATTGAAGTGTTAAGCCGCAGGACTAAAAATAATCCAGTGCTCATTGGTGAACCTGGGGTAGGTAAAACAGCCATTGCCGAAGGATTGGCCCAGCAGATTGTGAACAATGAGGTTCCTGAAATTTTACGTGACAAGCGCGTGATGACTCTTGATATGGGAACAGTAGTAGCGGGAACCAAGTATCGCGGCGAATTTGAAGACCGCTTGAAGAAGGTAATGGATGAAATCCGTCAGGCAGGAAATATTATTCTGTTTATCGATGAGCTTCATACCTTAATCGGCGCTGGCGGTGCAGAAGGAGCTATCGACGCTTCAAATATTTTAAAACCATCCCTTGCCCGCGGTGAGCTTCAGTGTATTGGCGCTACAACGCTAGATGAATACAGGAAATATATTGAAAAGGATGCTGCATTAGAGCGCCGATTCCAGCCGATTCAGGTTGACGAGCCGACAGCAGCAGAATCCATCCAAATTTTACATGGTCTTCGTGATCGTTATGAAGCGCATCACCGTGTTTCCATTACCGATGAGGCCATCGAGGCTGCTGTAAAATTGTCTGACCGCTATATCTCTGACCGGTTCCTGCCGGATAAAGCCATAGATTTAATTGACGAAGCCGGTTCAAAAGTAAGACTGCGTTCTTATACGACACCGCCAAATTTAAAAGAGCTAGAAGTAAAATTGGATGAGGTCCGTAAAGAAAAAGATGCCGCTGTCCAAAGCCAGGAGTTTGAAAAAGCTGCATCCTTAAGAGATACAGAGCAGCGTATTAGAGAACAGCTTGAAGATACAAAGAAAACCTGGAAAGAAAAACAGGGCAAAGAAAACTCAGAGGTTACAGTTGATGATATAGCCAATGTTGTATCCAGCTGGACTGGAGTTCCTGTTACAAGGCTTGCGCAAACAGAGTCTGATAAGCTTCTGAATATGGAGCAGATCCTTCATTCACGTGTCATCGGTCAGGAGGAAGCGGTCATTGCAGTAGCAAAAGCTGTCCGCCGTGCCCGTGCAGGCCTGAAAGATCCTAAGCGTCCGATTGGATCCTTTATCTTCCTCGGCCCTACAGGCGTCGGAAAAACCGAGCTTGCCAGAGCTTTAGCCGAATCCATTTTTGGTGATGAGGACGCCATGATCCGCATCGATATGTCTGAATATATGGAGAAGCACTCCACTTCCCGTCTAGTAGGTTCACCTCCAGGGTATGTAGGATATGAGGAAGGCGGGCAGCTGACAGAAAAAGTACGCCGTAAGCCTTACTCTGTAGTTCTCCTTGATGAAATTGAGAAAGCACATCCGGATGTGTTTAACATTCTTCTTCAAGTGCTTGAAGACGGAAGGCTGACAGATTCTAAAGGACGTACAGTAGATTTCCGCAATACGATATTGATTATGACGTCCAATGTTGGTGCTGACACATTGAAGAGAAACAAATTTGTCGGTTTTAACATACAGGATGAAAAGCAGGATTATAAAGACATGAAGGGTAAAGTGATGGAGGAGCTTAAAAAGGCATTCCGTCCTGAATTCTTAAACCGTATTGATGAAATCATCGTTTTCCATGCGTTGGAAAAGGCACACTTAAAAGAAATCGTGACACTTATGTCCGATGCCTTAGTCAAACGCTTAAAAGAACAGGACATTCATCTAGAATTATCTGATGCGGCAAAAGATAAGATCACTCAAGAAGGCTATGATCCGGAATATGGGGCAAGACCGCTGCGCAGAGCCATACAGAAGCATATTGAAGACCACCTTTCTGAAGAACTTTTAAAAGGCAATGTCGAAAAAGGCCAGCATGTACTAATTGATGTTCAGGATGGAGAGCTTATTGCAAGACCTGTTGATAAAACTCCAGTAAATAAATAAACTTGTGCGGGTACACAGTTCGTGTACCCGTTTTGTTTTGTCATAGAACTAAGTTCATATAATGTCAAAATTTGATTGCAAATTAAAGAAGGATTAAACTTATAAGAAGGTTAATATGTTTATAAGTAGAGATAAAAATGTTTCTTTTTATATAAAAAAACAATTATAGAAATAGATTTGAGAGGAACAGGTATGGCGAAGAAAAAAACGAAATTTATATGTGGTTCATGCGGCTACGAGTCGGCTAAATGGATGGGGAAATGTCCTGGATGCGGCGAATGGAACAAGATGGTTGAGGAAGTGGAGATCGTTAAGCCGGGCAGAAGAGGTGCATTTGCTAATACGGAAGCCGTACATTTCTCCGGTGAACGCCAGAAGGCTGCCCCAATCACGTCCATTGCCACGATACAGGAACCTAGAATAGCGACAGATTTAGTGGAACTAAACCGTGTTCTTGGCGGCGGCATTGTTCAGGGCTCCCTTGTATTGATCGGCGGAGATCCGGGTATCGGAAAGTCAACATTATTATTGCAGGTTTCATCACAGCTTGCCAATAAACAGAAAAAAGTTCTTTATATTTCCGGAGAGGAATCTGTCAAGCAGACAAAGCTCCGTTCAGAGCGTCTTGGGGTTACTTCGGATAATCTGTTTGTGTATTCAGAAACTGATATGGATTATATCGGCCAGGCCATAAAGGAGGTAGCACCTGACCTTGTGATCATTGATTCCATTCAGACTGTATTTCAATCTGAGGTCACGTCAGCCCCTGGAAGTGTATCACAGGTGAGAGAGTGTACGGCTGAATTGATGCGTATCGCCAAAACAAACGGAATCGCTATTTTTATTGTGGGCCATGTAACGAAGGAAGGATCGATTGCAGGACCGCGCCTGCTTGAGCATATGGTAGATACAGTACTTTATTTTGAAGGGGAGAGGCATCACACTTACCGGATTGTAAGGGCGGTAAAAAACCGTTTTGGCTCTACAAATGAAATGGGCATTTTCGAAATGAAAGAAAACGGACTGGAAGAGGTTGAAAACCCCTCTGAAATTTTTCTTGAAGAACGCTCACAAGGTGCATCAGGTTCTACAGTAGTTGCCTCCATGGAAGGTACCAGGCCCGTTTTAGTTGAAATCCAGGCACTCATCTCGCCAACAAGCTTTGGTACGCCCCGCAGGATGGCTACTGGAACGGATCACAACCGGATCTCACTCCTTATGGCTGTGTTAGAAAAAAGAGTAGGGATGCTGCTGCAAAATCAGGATGCATATCTAAAGATCGCAGGAGGAATCAAGCTGGATGAACCAGCCATAGATCTGGCGATTGCCGTAAGCATTGCATCCAGCTTTAGAGATAAACCAACACGACAAACAGACTGTCTGATTGGAGAGGTGGGTCTGACTGGGGAGGTGCGGCGTGTTTCAAGGATTGAACAACGAGTACAGGAGGCAGCGAAACTAGGCTTTGAAAGGATCATTCTTCCTGCCAATAATTTAGGCGGCTGGAGCGTACCGAAAGGAATTGAATTAGTGGGTGTTTCAACTGTGGCGGAAGCACTTCAATACGCAATAGGAGGGTAAATATGAGCGAAAAAAGGTCCCTTGATAAGACGAAAACAGAGATTTTGCGTATGGTCGCCCCTGGTGCTCCTCTAAGAGAAGGCATTGATAATGTCCTGAGGGCAAACACAGGCGGACTGATTGTCGTCGGCTATAATGAGAAAGTCCGTACCATTGTCGACGGCGGGTTTCATATTGAATGCCCCTTTTCTTCAAGCTATCTGTATGAATTGGCAAAAATGGATGGAGCCATTATTTTAAATGAGAAAGCTGACCGCATTATATTAGCGAATGCCCAGCTTGCTCCAGACTCCTCTATCCCTTCAAGTGAAACAGGAATGCGGCACCGTACCGCAGAAAGGGTAGCCAAAGAAACAAAGGCATTAGTCATTGCCATCTCACAGCGGCGTAATGTGATCACTCTCTATCAGGGGAACTTTCGATATGCCTTAAAGGACATGGCCGTCATCTTAACAAAAGCCAACCAGGCGATCCAGACGCTGGAAAAATATAAAGCGGTTCTGAGGCAGAGTATTACACACTTAGGATTATTAGAATTCGAAGAGTCTGTAACCTATGGGGATGTATTGCAGGTCATGCACCGTTTTATTATGGTGCTGCGCATTAAGGGGGAACTGATTTCGTATTTAAATGAACTGGGGACAGAAGGGCGATTGATTAGGCTCCAGATGAACGAACTGCTGACTGATCTCGAAAATGAAGCATTTCTGATTATCCAGGATTATATTTACGATAAGAGTGCCTCTTCAAAAGAAATACTTGTCCGTCTGCAGGAATTCTCCAATCTTGAAATCGTCGAAGATGGAATGATTATGAAGCTCCTAGGCTATATGGGGTATACGCCTATAGAAGAGAGCATCTATCCAAGGGGCTACCGCCTCCTGCATAAGATCCCAAGACTTCCGCTATTGATTATTGAGAATTTGGTTACACAATTTAAAACGCTGGCAAACATCATTAATGCTTCTGTAGCCGATCTGGATGATGTAGAAGGAATAGGAGAAGTCAGGGCCAAAAAGATTAAAGAAGGTCTGAGGTCGATAAAGGAACAGCATTTTTCAGAAAGAAAAATCTAGTTTGAATCATTAGCACAACTATGCTAAAATATTAGGCTTTAATTATTTGACACGGGAAATGGCGGGTGCTAACCTAAGAATTACGAAAGCCGGGCTTCGTATTCCTGCTTCTATAAAGTAAAAAAATCTATAAAATATGCCTTCATAGGTTTTGATTTAGGATATTTGATTATAATGAGTAAGGGAGGTGAAGGGATGTTAAAAAGAATAGTTCAGGCTTGTTTCCTTATAACAGGCGGCACATTGGGGATTTTCTTAATTCCTGAATTAATGGCGGTTTTACATGCTTCAGATATCACGTATATTAACAACCCTTATGTTACTGCAATAATAGGTGCAATTATATTTTATTTTATTACTTTTAAGGCAATCGATCATGTGGTGAATTTTATTAAATGGTTTGAAGAGACACTAGTCAAAGCCCCAATAACCGATATTATCTTTGGAAGTTTGGGATTGCTTGTTGGGCTCTTGCTTGCCTTTTTGATAGGATTTGCGTTAAATGCCATTGAAGTGCCGATCATTAATACTGTTGCCCCTATTCTATTAACATTGTTATTTGGCTACCTTGGATTTCAGGTGGGCTTTAAGAAGCGTGATGAGCTTTCGGGTTTATTCAGTAAAACCAACAAGAAAAAAGGCTCTGATATTGAGGAAGAGGCTGAGAATGAGAAAAATCAGCTTAAAATACTTGATACAAGTGTTATTATCGATGGCAGAATAGCGGATATCTGTCAGACTGGTTTCCTTGAAGGGACTATCGTAATCCCGCAATTTGTTCTCGAAGAGCTGCAGCATATTGCCGATTCTTCAGATGCTTTGAAAAGGAACCGGGGTCGACGCGGACTTGATATCTTAAATAGGATCCAAAAGGAACTGGCCATTAAAGTTGAAATTTATGAAGGTGACTTTGAAGAGATCCAGGAAGTGGACAGCAAGCTTGTAAAATTGGCCAAGCTTACAAATGGTGTGGTTGTTACCAATGATTTCAACTTAAATAAAGTATGTGAACTGCAGAAAGTGGCAGTATTAAATATTAATGATCTGGCAAATGCGGTGAAACCGGTGGTCCTGCCTGGCGAGGAAATGAATATCCAGGTGATCAAGGATGGAAAAGAGCAGAACCAGGGAGTAGCCTATTTGGATGACGGGACTATGATTGTGGTGGAAGATGGCCGCAATTATATAGGTAAACGAATCGATGTGATGGTAACAAGTGTACTCCAGACTTCTGCCGGAAGAATGATCTTTGCGAAGCCAAAGATGCTTGAGAAGGCGCTGTAATACAGGGGAGAAAATTTTATGTTTTATGAAGTCATTATCCCTGCGGCTGGCAGGGGAACTAGAATGAAGGCTGGTAAAAACAAGCTTTTTTTAACACTTTTTGATATACCGCTGATTGTCTATACCTTGAGAGTCTTTGATGGAGATCCGGCATGCAGGAGGATCATCCTTCCTATCAATATCAATGAGAAGGCCGAGTTTGAGAGGCTTATAGAAGAGTATTCCTTCCAGAAACCAATTGAGCTTATATCGGGCGGAGCGGAGCGGCAGGATAGTGTCTACAACGGTTTGCAAGCTATAGAGAAACAGGAAGCGATTGTTCTTGTCCATGACGGAGCCCGCCCTTTTATTCAGCGAAATCTCATTGCGGAGCTTGTTAAGGCTGCAGCGGAACGGGGCAGTGGTATTCTTGCTGTACCGGTAAAAGATACGATTAAAAAGGTAAAGGATAACTCGGTTCTGGAGACCGTAGAACGATCCAGCTTGTGGGCAGTGCAAACCCCACAGGCTTTTCGTATTTCCCTGTTAAAAGAGGCTCATAGAAAAGCTCGTGAAAGCGGCCTGCTTGGTACAGACGAAGCAAGCTTAATTGAAAATATGGGCTTAGAGGTATCGGTGATTGAGGGAAATTATGATAATATAAAAATCACGACCCCAGAAGATATTTTCTTTGCCGAGGCTATTATACGTAAAAATAAATAGACTAAATTTATAATAAAGGAGTCACTAAGATGTTTCGTGTGGGACAAGGGTTTGACGTACATCAGCTTGTCGAGGGAAGGCCGTTGATTTTAGGCGGGATCACGATTCCTTATGAAAAGGGCCTTCTGGGGCACTCTGACGCAGATGTTTTGCTGCATACCATAGCAGATGCCTGCCTGGGTGCAATTGGAGAAGGCGATATTGGCAGGCACTTTCCTGATACGTCCGCAAAATTTAAAGATGCGGATTCTGCCGTTCTTTTACAGCAGACATGGGAACTTGTTAAGCAAAAAGGCTATTCTTTAGGAAATATAGATTGTACAATCATTGCACAAAAGCCCAAAATGGCACCTTATATAGGCGATATGAGAGCAAGAATTGCTGAGCTTCTCGAAGGTGAAGAAAGCCAAGTCAATGTTAAAGCGACAACGACTGAACAATTAGGCTTCACTGGGCGCGGCGAGGGCATTGCTTCTCAGGCGGTCATACTCTTGATTAAAAATAACTAAATATTACGCATGGAGGAACAGCTATGAATAAAGAAATCCGCGTTCGTTATGCACCAAGCCCAACGGGTAATTTACATATAGGAAACGCACGTACAGCACTTTTCAATTACCTGTTTGCAAGGAATAAAGGCGGAAAGTTTATCATCCGCATAGAAGATACGGATAAGAAAAGGAATATCGAGGGTGGAGAGCAAAGCCAGCTAAAATATTTAAAATGGCTGGGAATGGATTGGGATGAAAGTGTTGATGTCGGTGGAGAATATGGACCGTACCGCCAATCCGAAAGAAACGATATTTATAAAAAATATTATACTGAATTACTGGAAAAGGACTTAGCCTATAAGTGCTATTGTTCAGAAGAAGAACTTGCTGCTGAACGTGAAGAGCAGATGGCTAGGAATGAAACACCTGTCTATTCCAGAAAGTGCCGCCATTTAACAGATGAGGAACGGGCTAAGCTCGAAGCCGAAGGCCGCGAGCCAAGCATCCGTTTTGCTGTTCCTGAAGGTAAAGTGTTCACCTTCGATGATATGGTAAAAGGTGAAGTTTCCTTTGAATCAGAGGGGATGAGCGATCAGGTCATAGTGAAAAAGGATGGGACACCAACCTATAATTTTGCCGTTACCGTGGACGACTATCTAATGAAGATTTCCCATGTGTTAAGAGGGGATGATCATATATCAAATACGCCAAAACAGCTGATGATTTATGAAGCTTTAGGCTGGGAACCGCCAATTTTTGGCCATATGACTTTAATCGTAAATGAAAGCCGCAAGAAACTGAGCAAGCGTGACGAAACGATTATTCAATTTATCGAACAGTACGAGGAACTTGGGTATCTGCCTGAAGCTCTATTCAACTTCATTGCTCTGTTAGGCTGGTCACCAGTTGGAGAGGAAGAAATTCTGTCAAAAGATGCGTTTATTCAGGGCTTTGATGAAAACAGGCTTTCCAAATCGCCTGCATTATTTGATAAGCAAAAGCTATTGTGGATGAACAATCAATATATGAAGAAGCTGGATCTAGCTGAGGCAGTTGAACTTTGTTTTCCTCACCTCGTCAAGGCTGGGCGCATGCCGGAACATTTAACGGATGAAGGAAAAGTCTGGCTTCATGGATTAATTAGTTTGTTTTTGGAGAAAATGAGCTATGGAGCTGAAATTGTAGAATTATCCGAGTTATTCTTCACAGACCGAGTGGAGTTTGATAGTGAAAGCCAGGCTGTCCTAGCAGAAGAACAGGTTCCTGAGGTCCTCACTGCTTTTCTTCATGAGGTAGAAGCACTCGAGAATTTTAAAGCAGACGAGATTAAGGCAGCTATGAAAGCTGTTCAGAAAGCAACCGGTCATAAAGGAAAAAAACTATTTATGCCGATTCGTGCGGCTGTTACGGGACAGACACACGGGCCGGATCTGCCTCAGGCTATTGAATTATTAGGAAAAGATAAAATAAAGCAGCGTCTTCAGGATATTTTGAATTAACATTTTCAGTATATTGTAATATAGTAGTAAGTAATTATAAAAAAGTGCGTAGACAGGGAGAAGTAAAAAAACGAAGCTTTTTAGAGAGAACCATCACCGGCTGAAAGTGGTTTAAGCCTCTCCGTTTTTTGAAATGCACCCTCGAGCCCTTCGCAGAAACTGCGTCATAGACGTTTAGTATGCAAGGCGGCTGGCCAGCCGTTAAAAGGCTTAAAGCAGGAAAGGGCTGAATGCGGCCTTTTCAAGCAGAGTGGAACCGCGCGAGGAACAGCGTCTCTGTCATTATGACAGAGGCGTTTTTTTTATAAATAAAAAGACAGGACAAAAAACCTTGGGAAGAATGGAGGCGGCATAGCATGTTTAAGAATCTAAAAGAAGATATTGAGGTTGTGTTTGACCAGGACCCAGCTGCTCGCAGCTACTTAGAGGTTATTTTAACCTATTCCGGTTTGCATGCTATATGGGCGCACAGGGCTGCCCACGCTTTTTATAAAAGAAAGTGGTTTTTTATTGCAAGAACCATATCTCAAATAAGCCGTTTTTTCACCGGAATTGAAATACATCCTGGCGCAAAAATAGGCCGAAGATTCTTTATCGACCATGGAATGGGAGTTGTAATTGGGGAAACCTGTGAGATCGGCGATAATGTCACCATCTTCCAGGGAGTCACGCTTGGTGGTACAGGCAAGGAAAAGGGGAAGCGCCACCCAACCATTCACGATAATGTGTTGATATCTACCGGCGCCAAAGTGCTGGGCTCCATAGTCATTGGCCAAAATTCTAAGGTTGGCGGAGGTTCAGTTGTACTTCGGGATGTTCCTCCGAACTCCACTGTAGTCGGCATACCGGGAAGAGTCGTCATTCAGAATGGTGTGAGAGTGAAGAAGGATCTGGACCACTGCAACCTTCCGGATCCTGTTAATGACCGTTTAAGAACTCTTGAAGAAGAAATTCAATTTCTTAAAGGGGAACTAAAGAAAATGGAAAACGAAAGGAGCCTCATTCGTGAGCATTCAAATTTATAATACTCTGTCGAGACAAAAAGAGGAGTTTACACCATTAGAAGAAGGAAAGGTAAAGATGTATGTATGCGGACCTACCGTATATAATTATATTCATATAGGAAATGCCCGTCCTGCGATCGTATTTGATGCAGTGCGCCGTTATCTGGAATACCGCGGCTACGAAGTGAATTTTGTTTCAAATTTTACTGATGTAGATGATAAGCTCATCAAGGCAGCTAATGAGTTAGGCGAAGAAGTACCTGTAATCGCTGACCGCTTTATTGAGGCGTATTTTGAAGATGTAGGTGCATTGGGCTGCAAAAGAGCGGATGTTCATCCCCGTGTTATGGAAAACATGGATATCATTATTGATTTTATTCAGGCTTTAATCAACAAAGGGTTTGCCTATGAATCTGAAGGGGATGTATATTACAGGACCCGAAAATTTGAAGGTTATGGCAAGCTTTCACACCAGTCTATAGATGAACTTCGTCTTGGCAGCCGGATTGAAGTGGGTGAGAAGAAACAGGATTCTCTTGATTTTGCTCTATGGAAAGCCGCTAAAGAAGGAGAAATCTTTTGGAAAAGCCCCTGGGGAAAAGGAAGACCAGGCTGGCATATTGAATGTTCTGCGATGGCAAAAAAATACCTTGGGGATACAATTGATATCCATGCAGGTGGGCAGGACCTGGCGTTTCCACATCATGAAAATGAAATTGCCCAATCCGAGGCGTTAACAGGAAAGATCTTTTCGAAATATTGGATGCATAACGGATATATTAATATAGATAATGAAAAAATGTCTAAATCTCTAGGGAATTTCATTACGGTTCATGACATCCTCAAAAATCATGACCCGGGATTAATTAGATTTTTCATGCTGTCAGTCCATTACCGTCATCCGATCAATTATAGTGAAGAGCTGTTAGAGAACTTAGAAGCAGGCTTAAACCGACTTAAAACTTCATACCAGAACTTAAAGCACCGTCTAGGATCAAGTACGGGCTTAACAGAAAACAGTGAAGAATGGCTTCAAAAAGTATCGTCTATCCACCAGGACTTTGAAAAAGAGATGGATGATGATTTTAATACAGCAAATGCTATTTCTATACTGTTTGAGCTTTCGAAGCAAGCGAATTATTACCTGCTTGAAAAGAATACAGACAGACCTGTCATCGAAGCTTTCATTAAAGAATTTGAAACACTATTTGGCATCCTTGGGCTGATCTTGGAAGAACAGGACCTGCTGGATCAAGAGATAGAAGAGCTGATTGAGCAGCGTAACCAAGCGCGCAAAGACCGCAACTTTGCATTGTCTGATGAAATTAGAGACCGTTTAAAAGACAGGAATATCATTCTAGAGGATACCGCACAAGGAACGCGATGGAAACGAGGATAAGCATGAAGCCGCAGTACGAACATCAAATAAAAGTCAATTTGCTCAACAGCTTAGCTCTGGCCTATATGGGCGATGCCGTATTTGAAACATACGTACGGCATCATCTCCTTCAAAAAGGGGGGATCAGACCTCATCTCCTTCATAAGGAATCTACAAGTTTTGTGTCAGCAAAGGCTCAAAGCAAGGCGATTCATTATTTTATGGATAGTGGTTTGTTAACTGAAGAGGAGCAGTCTGTAGTTAAACGAGGCAGAAACGCTAAGTCAGGAACTGTGCCTAAAAATACAGATGTCCAAACCTATAGATATAGTACAGCTTTTGAAGCCCTGATCGGTTATTTGTTTCTAAGTGAAGAAATAACCAGGATGGAAGAAATTATTGGAGAGACTATTCTGTATCTAGAATCTGAGAAAGGAGGAAAAAACAATGAGTGAAGAATTTATCATCGGTAGAAATCCAGTTCAGGAGGCATTAAGGTCTAATAGAGAGATCAATAAGATCTGGATTGCAGAAGGAGCTCAAAAAGGGTCCATGCAGCCCATTATAGGGATGGCTAAAGAAGCCAACATCATGGTACAGATTGTACCAAGGAAGAAAATCGACCAGATGTCTGACGGAAATCATCAAGGAGTCATCGCTCAGGTCGCTGCCTATGATTATGCAGAGATTGACGATTTATTTAAGAATGCGGAGGAGAAGAATGAGGAACCCTTCTTCTTAATATTGGATGAAATAGAAGACCCCCATAATTTAGGCTCTATCATGAGAACAGCTGATTCGTCTGGGGTTCATGGTATTATCATTCCAAAACGGAGGGCCGTCGGACTGACTGCAACGGTAGCGAAAGCTTCTACTGGAGCGATCGAATATATTCCAGTTGCACGGGTGACTAATCTGTCCAGAGCTATAGAGGAACTGAAAGAACGCGGAGTCTGGATTGCCGGGACTGATGCAAAAGCAAAGCAGGATTACCGCAGGATGGACGGAAACATGCCTTTAGCCATTGTAATTGGAAGTGAAGGCAAAGGGATGGGCCGGCTGATCAAGGAAAAATGTGATTTTCTATTCCATTTGCCAATGGCAGGGAAAGTAACTTCCTTGAACGCATCTGTAGCTGCCGGATTATTGATGTATGAGGTATACCGCAAGCGGCAGCCATTAGGAGATTGAAGCTATGGACATTCTTCTGGTTGATGGCTACAACATCATTGGTGCCTGGCCTCAGCTGCGCTCCCTTAGGAATCGGGACCTTTCCGCCGCAAGAGACAGTCTGATACAAAAGATGGCAGAATATCAGGCTTTCAGCGGATTCCGTGTAATTGTTGTTTTTGATGCTCATTTCGTGCAGGGAACTGAGAAGAAGTACAAAGATTATAAAGTAGAAGTGATCTTCACCAGGGAAAATGAGTCGGCTGATGAACGGATTGAGAAACTAGCAATAGAACTGAATAACATAAAAACGCAGATTCATGTCGCTACTTCCGATGCGACAGAACAATGGGCCATTTTTGGACAAGGGGCACTTAGAATATCAGCCAGGGAATTGTTTAATGAAGTAGAGCATATTGACAAAGAAATAGAAAAGAAAATAGTCAAAACGTCTGGTAAAAAACCCGCTTCCAAAATCCAGCTTAGCAGTGAAATGGCAGAAATTTTCGAAAAGTGGCGCAGAGGCAGCTTCTGAATTATTGACGGCCAAAATTTTCCTCCTGTATAATAGCTTTATCTACGTGTGCGATCGGGGGGATTTGAGTGATTGCGAACTTCGAAGTAAAGCATAATCATGATTTTGAGCAAATGGAAGATGAGGTATTAGTAGAGCTTGTACATAAAGGGGATAGTGAAGCGCTGGATTTTATTATCCACAAATATCGTAATTTTGTACGAGCCAAAGCTAGGACCTATTTCCTGATAGGCGCGGATAAAGAAGATATTGTTCAAGAAGGGATGATTGGCCTCTTTAAATCTATACGTGATTTTAGAGAAGACAAGCTGACTTCATTTAAAGCTTTCGCAGAGTTATGCATCACCAGGCAAATCATAACTGCGATTAAGACTGCAACGCGGCAGAAGCATATTCCGTTAAATTCCTATGTATCACTGGACAAGCCGATATATGATGAGGAATCCGACCGAACCCTTATGGATGTGATTTCGGGCACAAAGGTTATGGATCCGGAAGAATTAATTATTAATCAAGAAGAATATGATGATATCGAAACCAAAATGGCGGAACTTCTAAGTGATCTGGAAAGACGTGTCCTCTCCCTTTATCTGGACGGGCAGTCCTATCAGGAAATTTCAGAAGAGCTTAACCGCCATGTTAAATCAATCGACAATGCTCTTCAGCGGGTAAAAAGAAAGCTGGAGCGTTATTTAGAAATCAGGGAAATTACTCAGTGATCCCCACTCTCATTATTCTATAGTATCAATCCATAATCCTCTTATTTTTCGGACTTTCCTATTTTATTATCCTAACGTATTCTGAAGAACCAATGTTTTGTGAAGCTGTATAAGACCCTTTTTAGGTAAAGAGACCCTGGTAATCTTCCAACTGGTTAGGCGGCATGTATTCTAGGCGGATCCATAGGACTGTTAAGATGGATCTGCGTCCAGCTGCAGAGCTTAGCCCCTCGAGTCATAAGTCAATCAGTCCATGAGAAGGAAAAGCGCTTCTCACAGCCTGCTCGCCTTATGCTTGGCTGGAGCATAAGTGCGACTAGGCTTCTGTCTTCTTTATCGGAGGCCCACAGGATGTGGGTCAGAACGGCGTTGCCACAGGACGTGGCGCTTTTAGCCGTTCGTCCTCTGTTCAAGGCTCCTTCACTTTTATGGGGTATCTGCGTCCAGCTGCAGAGCCTAGCCCCTCGAGGTCATAAGTCAATCAGTCCATGAGAAGAAAGCCCGCTTCTCACGGCCTGATCGCCTTATGCTGGTCGGGGCTGAACGAGGCTCTTCCGCTTTTGAGGGTATTGACATAAAAAGGGAGCCATGATACAGTTTTTAAAGTGTATAATGATAAAGGATGTACTTATTTATGAGAAGAAAAGTAGTTTTATCCTGTACTGTTTGCGGCTCAAGAAACTATGCCACAGAAAGTAATAAAAATTCCAATGAAGAACGATTAGAGATTAATAAGTTCTGCAGTACCTGCAATAAGCACGCACTTCACAAAGAGACGAAGTAATGAATTCACAGACATAGATACCAGTCATTTTACCCGGGGTGGAGGTTACATTTATGCAGCGCATATCTGAGTTTTTTCGCGGCGTAGTTCGCGAAATGAAAAAAGTAAGCTGGCCAAAGAAAAAAGAGCTTACATCATATACAATCACTGTTTTGACAACAATTGTGTTTATGGCCGTTTTCTTTGCCGTAATAGACTTAGGTATTTCAAAGTTAATTCGTTTAATACTTGAATAATTAATCGCAAATAATGGTATAATGGTGATAAATTAATAGTGTCTGAAAAAAAAGCCCGGGAACGGGTTTTTTAATTTGGTTTTTTTTAAGCATCGTGCTTTGAAAGCTATTGGTGTTATATCCTGCAGCAGCAGCCTGCCCTGACGCAGGAAGCTGCGCCTTTAGGTGAAGATGGCGTGTCTTATTTACTGAGGCAGATCAGCTGTTTCAGACCGTCTGCATAAATGCAAAACTATTTCCTGTAGGGAGGGAAAGGACATTAAGTCCTAAGCAATGGAAAAGAACTGGTATGTGGTCCACACTTATTCGGGCTACGAAAATAAAGTAAAAGCCAATCTCGAGAAGCGTGTAGAGACAATGGCAATGCAAGATAAGATATTCCGGGTAGTCGTTCCTGAAGAAGAAGAAACAAGTATCAAGGACGGCAAGAAAAAAACAGTTAAGAAAAAGGTATTTCCAGGTTATGTCCTTGTTGAGATCATCATGACTGATGATTCATGGTATGTAGTGAGAAATACGCCAGGAGTAACTGGATTTGTCGGTTCTGCCGGATCTGGGTCAAAACCAACCCCGCTTCTTCCGGAAGAAGTGGTGAACATCCTCAAACATATGGGCATGGATGAGAAAAAAGTGGACGTGGACTTTACTCTTGGAGAAAAGGTTCAGGTTACAGAAGGCCCGTTTGCGACCTTTGTCGGTTCCATTGAAGAGATCGATAAGGATAAATCTAAAATCAAGGTTCTGGTTAATATGTTCGGCCGGGATACGCCAGTAGAACTGGATTTTGACCAGGTGGAAAAAATATAAACCAAAATAAACTTGAAATCATTTTGAAAAAGTGGTAATATTTCAAAGGTCAGTATGTCTCATTCGTGAGCCCTGAACTATTTAGATAATTCTTTATTTATAATATAAAGAATCCAGATGAGTGGGAGGGTTTTAAAACCCATATACCACATCACGGACGATAAGGAGGTGTGTCTCGTGGCTAAAAAAGTAATTAAATTAGTAAAGCTGCAAATTCCTGCAGGTAAAGCTAACCCAGCACCACCAGTTGGTCCTGCTCTTGGTCAAGCCGGTGTTAACATCATGGGTTTCTGTAAAGAGTTCAACGCTCGTACAGCAGATCAAGCTGGTCTGATCATTCCTGTTGAGATCACGGTTTTTGAAGACCGTTCCTTTACATTCATTACGAAAACTCCGCCCGCTGCAGTTCTTCTTAAAAAAGCAGCTGGTATTGAGTCTGGTTCTGGTGAACCAAATCGTAAAAAGGTTGCTACAGTCAAGCGTGATACAGTGCGTGAGATTGCTGAATCTAAAATGCCTGACCTAAACGCTGCTAGTGTTGAAACTGCTATGCGTATGGTTGAAGGTACTGCTCGCAGCATGGGTATTGTTATTGAAGACTAATTCCATGCAAAATTGTTAAGGTGTTTTTTCTGGGGGTTGCGGTATTGTTAAAAATGCTCGCAACCTTTATTCGTGGGAGGTTATTCCGCTAAAACCACATATTAGGAGGAAAATTAAAATGGCTAAAAAAGGCAAGAAGTATCTAGAAGCTGTTAAGCTTGTAGATCGTTCTAAAGCATATTCTGTAGCTGAAGCTATTGAGTTAGTGAAAAAGACAAACACAGCTAAATTTGACGCAACTGTTGAAGTTGCTTTCCGTCTAGGCGTAGATCCTAAGAAAGCTGATCAGCAAATCCGTGGAGCTGTTGTGCTTCCAAACGGAACTGGTAAAACTCAGCGTGTATTAGTATTCGCTAAAGGTGAAAAAGCAAAAGAAGCAGAAGCTGCCGGAGCTGACTTTGTTGGAGATGCTGATTACATCAACAAAATTCAGCAAGGGTGGTTCGACTTTGACGTAATCGTTGCTACTCCAGACATGATGGGTGAAGTTGGTAAACTTGGCCGCGTGTTAGGACCAAAAGGCCTAATGCCAAACCCTAAAACTGGAACAGTAACATTTGATGTAGATAGAGCAGTTAAAGAAATCAAAGCTGGTAAAGTGGAATACCGTGTCGACAGACAAAGTAATATCCATGTACCAATTGGTAAAGTTTCTTTCGATGACCAAAAACTTCTTGAAAACTTTACAACAATCTTTGATACTTTATTAAAAGCTAAGCCTGCGGCTGCAAAAGGAACTTACATGAAGAACGTTGCTGTAACTTCTACAATGGGCCCTGGTGTGAAAGTTGATCCTTCTACTTTCTCAGCTGTAAAATAATGTTGACAAACTAAGAAATATGTATTATGATATTTCTTGTTGAAAATAAAATACATTTGTACCGTAGACAGCAGGTGCTTTCATAGGCTTAATTTCCTGCCTAGGTAAATTCGATATATTAGTCTTTGACTATACGAACTTACTGCCTCCATGTCTGCATAGATCTGGAGGCTTTTTCATGAGCGGTATATATTGTGTTTAACAAATCTTACAGGAGGTGTCTAGATGAGCAGTGCTATTGAACAAAAGAAACAGATCGTAGACGATATTGCTGGTAAATTCAAAGAGAGCAAATCTACTATCGTTGTTGACTACCGCGGCTTAACAGTTGCAGAAGTAACAGAACTTCGTAAACAACTTCGTGAAGCAGGAATCGAGTTCAAAGTTTTCAAAAACTCTTTAACTCGCCGTGCTGCTGAATCAGTTGAACTTGCTGGCTTAAACGAATCTCTTACTGGTCCAAACGCTATCGCGTTCAGTAATGAAGATGTAGTTGCGCCTGCAAAAATTCTTAATGATTTCGCGAAGAAACATGAAGCACTTGAAATTAAAGCTGGTGTAATTGAAGGAAACCTTGCAACAGTTGAAGAAGTAAAAGCTCTTGCTGAACTTCCATCACGCGAAGGATTACTTTCTATGTTGCTTAGCGTACTTCAAGCTCCAATCCGTAACCTTGCTCTTGCTGCAAAAGCTGTTGCAGACCAAAAAGAAGAACAAGGCGCGTAAGCTTAAGTTGCCATTAGCAATTCATGTCTGACAATATAAATTAAAACTATTTTAGGAGGAACTAATAATGACTAAAGAACAAATCATTGAAGCAGTTAAATCCATGACTGTTTTAGAACTTAACGATCTAGTAAAAGCAATTGAAGAAGAATTCGGCGTAACTGCTGCTGCTCCTGTAGCAATGGCTGGCGGAGCTGCTGGTGCAGACGCTGCTGCTGAGCAAACTGAATTTGACGTTGTTCTAGCTAGCCCTGGAGATCAAAAAATCAAAGTTATCAAAGTGGTACGTGAAATCACAGGTCTTGGTCTTAAAGAAGCAAAAGAACTTGTTGACAACACTCCAAAAGCAGTTAAAGAAGGAGCTTCTAAAGAAGAAGCTGAAGAAATCAAAGCTAAACTTGAAGAAGTTGGAGCTAACGTTGAAGTTAAGTAATATTGCGTAATAGAAAAAGCTCGCTTTTAAAGCGGGCTTTTTTTTACTGCATTTTTATTATTTTGGCTGTTTTCTTAAACTTTGTTGCTATTGAACAAGAAGTTGATTGGAGCACAAGGCATGCTCGCTTTCCGCGGGGCGGGCGGTGAGCCTCCTCGTCTTCGTCTGCGGGGTCTCACCTGATAGAAAAGCGGAAGCGCCTTGTTCAGACCCGATAAAGAAGACTTGCTGATTGGCGAGCGTTAGCGAAGACAGAAGCTTAGTCGCGCTTATGCGTTAGCCAAGCATAAGAAAAGCGGGCCGTGGAAAGCGGTTTTCCTTTCATGGACCGATTGGCTTATGACTCGAGGGTCTAGGCGCTGGAGCCGGACAATGCCCGCTGCTCCCGCAGGAGTCTCGCACCTTACACTCCAATCAACCTGATTTAACAATAGAGTGATGTAACAAAACTTATTAAAAAAACAATAATCTTTTAGAAAAGAGCCATTATTTCAGTGTATAGCCTCCTGTGAATCAACCTGGTACACGACGGGTTTGGGCAGCTCTTCCCGAAGGACCGTTTGGTTCATTCTGTAGACGGATAAAATAAGTAATGGTACAGAGTTCAAACTTCTAGAAAAGAGTGTTAGTAAAGGATGAGGTATTTATGAGTGATCATTATTTTTCCAGGACTCCACACGCAGAGAGCAATCCACAGTACTGGTCTTTTACTTTAAGGAACAAGGAATTTAAGTTTAAAACAGATAATGGTGTTTTTTCAAAGAAGGAAGTAGATTTTGGTTCCAGACTTCTCATTGAGACCTTTAAACCTAATAATGACATTGAAGGTGACGTTTTAGATGTTGGCTGCGGGTACGGGCCTATTGGACTTTCTTTAGCGTCGGAGCTTGAGGATAGCCGTGTTCATATGGTGGATGTAAATGCAAGGGCGATCGAACTTGCGAAAGAAAATGCGCAGATTAACCATGTTCAAAATGTTAAAATCTATGAGAGCGATAGGCTAACTGGAGTCGAGGCATCAGGGTTCGCATCTGTTCTTACCAACCCGCCTATCCGGGCAGGCAAGCAGGTTGTTCATGAAATTTTCGAACAAAGTTATGCTAAATTGGCTGACGGAGGAGAATTGTGGGTTGTAATTCAGAAGAAACAAGGGGCGCCGTCGGCAATGGATAAGCTTGAAGAGTTATTCGGGAATGTGGAATTAGTGGAGAAGAAAAAGGGGTATTATATCCTGTACTCAAAAAAATAAAAAAATCTCCTAAAAGATTTGACTCGCAAATATGGCTATGATAATATTATTTAATGCATATATATAATTCCCCGTATTATGTAGAGTCTCTTTATTATTATAGTATAAAAATTGCATCAGTGGGGAAAAATATATTGATAATAGTTTGTTTTTTTGAAAAATGCGGTTTTTGAAGTGAAAACCCTTTTTCTTTTTTGTCTGTGAGTTTACAGCTACATAGGCAGGTACATTCTCGCATATTCGCGGGAATTTACCCAGGTAAATTTTCGCTTTCATGCGTAGATTTACAAGATATAACCTTATTATGCTTGATTTGAGGGGTGAATCAGTTGACAGGTCAACTAGTTCAGTATGGACGACACCGCCAGCGCAGAACTTATGCAAGAATTAGCGAGGTTTTAGAATTACCGAATCTTATCGAGATTCAAACCTCTTCATACCAATGGTTTCTTGATGAGGGCTTAAGAGAGATGTTCCAAGATATTTCTCCTATCGAGGACTTTACAGGTAACCTTTCGCTTGAATTTATTGATTACAGCTTGGGGGAACCAAAGTACTCCGTCGAAGAATCAAAAGAGCGTGATGTTACTTATTCTGCTCCGCTTCGTGTGAAAGTACGCCTAGTAAACAAAGAAACAGGTGAAGTTAAAGACCAGGATGTTTTTATGGGTGACTTCCCGCTTATGACTGAGACAGGCACTTTTGTGATTAATGGTGCTGAGCGTGTTATCGTTTCTCAGTTAGTGCGTTCACCAAGTGTTTACTATAGCGGAAAGGTAGACAAGAATGGCAAAAGAGGCTATACGGCTACTGTCATTCCAAACCGCGGAGCTTGGCTTGAATATGAAACAGATGCTAAGGATGTAGTATACGTAAGAATAGACCGTACAAGGAAACTTCCAGTTACCGTTCTATTGCGTGCACTAGGGTTTGGCTCTGATCAAGAAATCATCGATCTTATCGGCGATAACGAATATATTCGTAATACGCTGGAAAAAGACAACACTGAAAGTACGGAAAAAGCTTTGCTTGAGATTTATGAGCGTCTTCGCCCGGGCGAACCGCCAACAGTTGAAAATGCAAAGAGCTTATTGGTATCAAGATTCTTTGATCCAAAAAGATATGATCTGGCTAATGTTGGCCGCTATAAGATTAATAAAAAGCTTCATATTAAAAACCGCCTGTTTAACCAGCGTCTGGCTCAAACATTGGCAGACCCTGAAACTGGCGAAATCATTGCAGAATCAGGTACAGTACTAGACCGCAGAAATCTAGACCGTATCATTCCTTTCTTAGAGAAGGGCATTGAATTTAAATCCTTCCATCCTTCTAATGGCGTAGTAGAAGAAGATATTCTCATGCAGCTTATCAAAATCTATGCACCAAACGATGCAGAAGGTGAAAAAGTAATTAATGTAATCGGAAATGCATACGTGGAAGAAGCGGTGAAAAATATTACACCTGCTGATATTATCTCTTCCATCAGCTATTTCTTTAACCTGCTTCACTCGGTTGGAGATACAGATGACATTGACCATCTTGGTAACCGCCGACTCCGCTCAGTAGGCGAATTGCTTCAAAACCAATTCAGAATCGGTCTATCACGTATGGAACGTGTTGTTCGTGAAAGAATGTCTATTCAAGATACAAATACGATTACACCTCAGCAGTTAATTAACATCCGTCCAGTTATAGCTTCCATTAAAGAGTTTTTCGGCAGTTCACAGTTATCTCAGTTCATGGATCAAACCAATCCGCTTGCTGAGCTGACACACAAACGCCGTCTATCAGCATTAGGACCCGGTGGTTTAACCCGTGAGCGTGCGGGCTTTGAAGTACGTGACGTTCACTACTCCCACTATGGCCGTATGTGTCCGATTGAAACTCCAGAGGGACCAAACATCGGATTGATTAACTCGCTATCAAGCTTTGCGAAGGTCAATCGATTTGGATTCATTGAAACTCCTTACCGCCGTGTTGATCCTGAAACTGGGAAAATCACGAGCAGAATCGATTATATGACAGCCGATGAAGAGGATAACTATGTTGTAGCACAGGCGAATGTACCTCTAGATGAAAGTGGTGCTTTCGTTGAAGAAGATGTCATTGCCCGTTTCCGTGGAGAAAATACAGTAGTGAAACGCGACCGCGTCGACTATATGGATGTTTCTCCGAAGCAAGTAGTATCCGCTGCAACAGCTTGTATTCCTTTCTTGGAAAATGATGACTCTAACCGTGCTCTAATGGGTGCGAACATGCAGCGTCAAGCTGTACCTCTTATGCAGCCTGAAGCTCCAATTGTCGGAACAGGTATGGAATACGTATCTGCTAAGGACTCTGGTGCTGCAGTCATCTGTAAACATGAAGGTATTGTTGAACATGTTGAATCCAGAGAAGTATGGGTAAGAAGAGTTAAAGACGTGGACGGACAGGAAGTTAAAGGCGATCTGGACAAATACAGAATGCTTAAATTCATCCGTTCAAACCAAGGTACCTGCTATAATCAGCGCCCTATAGTCAGCGTTGGTGACCGTGTTGTAAAAGGTGAAATCCTAGCAGACGGACCATCAATGGAAAAAGGCGAATTGGCGCTGGGACGAAATGTTATGGTTGCATTCATGACATGGGATGGCTATAACTACGAAGATGCTATTATTATGAGTGAACGTCTTGTGAAGGACGACGTATATACATCTATTCATATTGAAGAATATGAATCAGAATCCCGGGATACAAAACTCGGGCCAGAAGAAATCACAAGAGATATTCCAAATGTCGGCGAAGATGCTCTGCGCAATCTTGATGAGCGTGGAATCATCCGAGTGGGTGCAGAAGTAAAAGATGGAGACCTTCTCGTGGGTAAAGTAACGCCAAAAGGTGTGACAGAGCTTACAGCTGAGGAACGTTTGCTTCATGCGATTTTCGGTGAAAAAGCCCGTGAAGTCCGTGATACTTCTCTACGTGTACCGCACGGCGGAGGCGGAATTGTTCTTGATGTGAAAGTATTCAACCGTGAAGACGGTGATGAGCTTCCTCCAGGTGTTAACCAGCTGGTGCGTGCTTATATCGTGCAGAAACGTAAAATATCTGAAGGCGACAAGATGGCCGGACGCCACGGTAATAAAGGGGTTATTTCCCGTATCCTGCCTGAAGAAGATATGCCGTATCTTCCTGACGGTACACCGGTTGACATCATGCTTAACCCTCTAGGGGTTCCATCACGTATGAATATCGGGCAGGTATTAGAGCTTCATCTTGGTATGGCAGCCAGATACCTTGGTATTCATGTAGCATCACCGGTATTTGACGGTGCGCGTGAGGAAGATGTATGGGGTACTATCGCAGAGGCTGGTATGGCGAATGACGCCAAAACGGTTTTATATGATGGCCGTTCAGGAGAACCGTTCGATAACCGAGTTTCTGTCGGTATCATGTATATGATTAAACTTGCTCACATGGTAGATGATAAACTCCATGCCCGTTCAACAGGACCTTACTCGCTTGTTACTCAGCAGCCTCTTGGCGGTAAAGCTCAATTCGGCGGACAGCGCTTTGGTGAGATGGAGGTTTGGGCACTTGAAGCTTATGGTGCAGCATACACTCTGCAAGAAATTCTTACTGTTAAGTCCGATGACGTTGTGGGCCGTGTGAAAACATATGAAGCAATCGTAAAAGGCGAAAATGTCCCTGAACCAGGAGTACCTGAATCTTTCAAAGTATTAATAAAAGAACTTCAAAGTTTAGGAATGGACGTTAAGATTCTATCAAGTGATGATAAAGAGATTGAGATGCGCGACCTGGATGATGAAGAAGAATTGAATCAAGCCGACTCGCTTACAATCGATCCCGATCCAAAAGAACCTGAATCAGAAATCGTTGGTTCTAAAGAGTAATACAGCTGAAAAGCAATATGGGTAAAACCCGGAGATTAAGAGGGAGGTAGGCCCCTTGATAGATGTTAATAATTTTGAGTATATGAAAATCGGTTTAGCTTCTCCTGACAAGATTCGTTCTTGGTCATTTGGGGAAGTAAAGAAACCTGAAACCATCAACTATCGTACTCTTAAGCCTGAAAAAGACGGTTTGTTCTGTGAAAGAATTTTTGGTCCTACAAAAGACTGGGAATGTCATTGCGGAAAATACAAGAGAGTACGTTATAAAGGTGTAGTATGTGACCGATGCGGAGTGGAAGTAACTCGTGCTAAGGTTCGCCGTGAACGCATGGGGCACATTGAGCTTGCTGCTCCTGTTTCTCACATTTGGTATTTTAAAGGTATCCCTAGCCGGATGGGGCTTGTCTTAGACATGTCCCCCCGGGCTTTGGAAGAAGTTATTTATTTTGCGTCCTATGTAGTAACTGAGACCGGTGATACTGCACTTGACAAGAAACAGCTTCTTTCTGAAAAAGAATATCGTGCATACCGTGAAAAGTTCGGCAATAAGTTCCAGGCTGCTATGGGTGCAGAAGCCATTAAAAAACTTCTTCTAGATATCGACTTAGATAAAGAAGTTGATTTCTTAAAAGAAGAGCTTAAAACGGCTCAGGGACAAAGACGGACACGTGCAATCAAGAGACTTGAAGTGCTTGAGGCATTCCGTAACTCAGGAAACGAACCTTCATGGATGATCCTGGATGTTCTTCCTGTTATCCCGCCAGAGCTTCGCCCGATGGTTCAACTGGATGGAGGACGTTTTGCGACGTCTGACTTAAATGACTTATACCGCCGGGTAATTAACCGTAATAACCGTCTAAAGCGTCTATTAGACCTTGGGGCTCCTAGCATTATCGTTCAAAACGAAAAGCGGATGCTTCAAGAAGCTGTAGATGCATTGATTGATAACGGACGCCGCGGCAGACCTGTTACAGGTCCTGGTAACCGTCCTCTTAAATCCCTTTCTCATATGCTTAAAGGGAAGCAAGGGCGTTTCCGTCAAAACCTTCTGGGTAAACGTGTTGACTACTCAGGCCGTTCAGTAATCGTTGTTGGACCTAACCTGAAAATGTACCAATGCGGTCTTCCAAAGGAAATGGCGATTGAGTTATTCAAGCCGTTTGTTATGAAAGAATTAGTTGGAAAAGGATTAGCCCATAACATCAAATCTGCCAAGCGCAAAATTGAACGTTTGCAGCCTGAAGTCTGGGATGTGCTGGAATCCGTTATTAAGGAGCATCCGGTTCTATTGAACCGTGCACCGACTCTTCATAGACTTGGTATCCAGGCATTTGAACCTACACTGGTTGAAGGCCGGGCTATCAGATTGCATCCGCTTGTATGTACTGCTTATAATGCGGATTTTGATGGCGACCAAATGGCTGTACACGTACCGCTTTCATCAGAAGCTCAAGCTGAAGCACGACTTCTTATGCTTGCAGCACAAAATATTTTGAATCCTAAAGATGGAAAACCTGTTGTTACCCCTTCCCAGGACATGGTATTAGGTAACTATTACCTGACTATGGAACGTGAAGGCGCAAACGGCGAAGGTATGATCTTTAAAGATACAAACGAAGCTATTCTTGCTTATCAGAACGGATATGTGCACTTACATACCCGTGTGGCTGTACACGCCGGTTCTCTTAAGAATAAGACGTTCACAGAAGAGCAAAACAAGCAGCTTCTGCTTACTACAGTAGGAAAGTTGATCTTCAATGAAATTCTTCCTGAAACATTCCCGTACCTTAATGAACCAACAAAATCTAATCTTGAGGAAAAAACTCCTGAAAAGTATTTTGTTGAAAAAGGGCAGGATGTAAGAGAAATCATTAAAGCACAGCCTGGTGTTGATCCGTTTGTTAAGAAGTTCTTAGGAAACATCATTGCGGAAGTGTTCAAACGCTTCAAAATCACTGAAACGTCTAAAATGCTTGACCGCATGAAGGATCTTGGGTTCAGGCATTCAACAAGAGCTGGTATTACCGTTGGTGTAGCGGATATCGTGGTTCTTGCTGAGAAGAAGCAAATCATTGAGGAAGCACAGTCCAAAGTAGATAATGTTATGAAACAGTTCAGACGCGGTCTTATCACCGAAGAAGAACGTTATGACAGAGTTATCTCAATTTGGAGCGGTGCGAAGGATGCGATACAGGCTAAGCTTATGCAGTCCTTGAACAAGCGCAACCCGATCTTCATGATGAGTGATTCCGGTGCCCGTGGTAACGCGTCTAACTTTACACAGCTTGCTGGTATGCGCGGACTGATGGCCAACCCGGCTGGACGTATTATTGAATTGCCGATTAAATCTTCATTCCGTGAAGGATTAACGGTTCTAGAATACTTCATTTCGACTCACGGTGCCCGTAAAGGTCTTGCGGATACAGCCCTTAAGACGGCTGACTCTGGTTACCTTACCCGCCGCCTAGTCGATGTTGCTCAAGATGTAATTGTAAGGGATGACGACTGCGGAACTGACCGAGGCCTCCTAATTTCTGCACTTAAAGACGGAACAGAAACTATCGAGCACTTGGAAGAACGTTTAATTGGCCGTTATGCTAGAAAGCCAATAAGACATCCTGAAACTAAAGAAGTTATTGTTGCTGAAAATGAATTGATTACAGAAGATCTTGCTAAATACGTTGAGGATGTAGGTGTGGAAAAGGTATGGATCCGTTCTGCCTTCACATGTAACACTCGTCATGGTGTATGTAAGAAATGCTACGGACGCAACCTTGCAACAGGTGAACAGGTAGAAGTCGGCGAAGCTGTCGGAATCATCGCGGCACAATCCATTGGAGAACCAGGTACACAATTAACAATGCGTACATTCCATACGGGTGGAGTTGCCGGGGATGATATCACTCAAGGTCTGCCTCGTATTCAGGAATTGTTTGAAGCTAGACATCCGAAAGGTCAAGCAATTATCTCTGAAATTGATGGTACAGTAACAGGCATAAAAGAAGTGAAAGACAAACAGCAGGAAATAACCATCCAGGGTGAAGTAGAATCACGTTCTTATACCGCCCCTTATACTGCACGTCTAAAAGTCGCTGTAGATACTAAGGTAGTACGCGGTCAAGAATTGACAGAAGGTTCTATTGATCCAAAAGAGCTTCTGAAGATTACGGATGTATTATCAGTACAGGAATATCTGCTTAAAGAAGTTCAAAGGGTCTACCGTATGCAAGGGGTTGAAATTGGAGATAAGCATATAGAAGTTATGGTACGTCAAATGCTTCGTAAAATCCGCGTCCTAGATGCGGGTGAGTCAGAAGTGCTGCCAGGAACACTGCTTGATATCCACCAGTTTACAGATGCTAACCAAAAAGCTCTGCTTGAAGGAAAAACACCTGCTACTGGACGTCCTGTATTGCTCGGGATCACCAAAGCTTCTCTTGAAACTGATTCGTTCTTGTCTGCTGCATCATTCCAGGAGACCACTAGAGTCCTTACAGATGCTGCGATTAAAGGGAAACGTGACGAATTACTTGGTCTAAAAGAAAATGTTATTATCGGTAAGCTTGTTCCTGCTGGAACAGGTATGCTCCGCTACAGAAAAGCATCGCCGGTACTGGCTGAAGATTCTGCCGAGGAAACCGTTTCTGTTGACTAATAAGAATTGGCCGGTGATGAGATCACCGGCCTCTTTTTAAGAAATATAAACATGGCTGCCTGCCAATTATTATTTTATTAATATTTTTTAAAAGTAATGTTGACAGTTTGTGCCTAATGATGTTACTATAGCAAAGGTGCTCCTATAATACCTGTAGCTTCGGAGGATATGATTTATGTCTTATGAAAAAGTTCAACAGGCGTTGACAGTCATTGTAGGAACAAAACAAACAGTGAAAGCTCTAAAGAACGGAATCGTTTCCGAGGTAGTTATAGCTGCTGATGCTGATCCAAAAGTGAAAGCAAAGGTACTGGAAGCTACCAAAGAATACAACGTTGCAGTCTCTCATGTTGATTCTATGCAAAAGCTTGGAAGAGCATGCGGAATTGAAGTTGGTGCGGTAGCTGTTGCAATTAAAAAGTAAAACTGTTTTTGTAGATAAACTACAAAAACTTTGTTTTTGCCCATTTACGAACCACCTGGATGTGTGGGTCTATAAATGAATATGCGAAGGGAGGAAAAAACAAATGCCTACTATTAACCAATTAATACGTAAGGGACGCGAAACTAAGGAAGAAAAATCAAAATCCCCTGCGTTAAATAAAGGCTACAACAGCTTTAAGAAAGCACAGACTAATGTATCATCTCCACAAAAACGCGGTGTGTGTACTCGTGTTGGTACAATGACACCGAAGAAACCAAACTCAGCGTTGCGTAAATATGCTCGTGTGCGTTTGACTAATGGTATCGAGGTAACTGCTTACATTCCTGGTATCGGACACAACCTGCAAGAACACAGTGTTGTATTGATCCGTGGAGGACGTGTAAAGGATTTACCAGGGGTACGTTATCACATCGTTCGTGGCGCATTAGATACTGCTGGTGTTAACAACCGTATGCAAGGCCGTTCTAAATACGGTACTAAGCGTCCAAAAGCTGCTAAAAAATAATCATTCAAACTAAAAATATTTATTTTACCGAAAGGAGGAAACAAGATGCCTCGTAAAGGCCCTGTATCTAAAAGAGACGTATTACCTGATCCGCTTTACAATTCTAAATTAGTTAGTCGTTTGATTAACAAAATGATGGTTGACGGACAGAGAGGTAAGTCTCAAACAATACTTTACTCTGCATTCAATATCATTCAAGAACGTTCTGGTAAAGAGCCAATGGAAGTATTCGAAGCTGCTCTTAAAAACATTATGCCAGTATTAGAAGTTAAAGCTCGTCGTGTAGGTGGTGCAAACTACCAAGTACCAATTGAGGTGCGTCCAGACCGCCGTACAACTTTAGGTCTTCGCTGGTTAGTGAACTACGCTCGTCTTCGTGGAGAAAAAACCATGGAAGAGCGTCTAGCTAACGAAATTCTTGATGCAGCTAACAGCACAGGTGCGTCTGTTAAGAAACGCGAAGATACACACAAAATGGCAGAAGCTAATAAAGCATTCGCTCATTATCGCTGGTAAGATTTGTACTAACATTATATTCATAATAGGAAGGAGAAAGACCCAATGGCAAGAGAGTTCTCCTTAGAAAACACTCGTAATATCGGTATCATGGCTCACATTGATGCCGGTAAAACAACTACAACTGAGCGTGTCCTTTATTACACTGGTCGTATCCATAAGATTGGTGAAACTCATGAAGGTGCTTCTCAGATGGACTGGATGGAACAAGAGCAGGAGCGTGGAATCACAATCACTTCCGCTGCAACAACTGCTCAGTGGAAAGGCCACCGCGTAAATATCATCGATACTCCAGGACACGTAGACTTCACAGTTGAAGTTGAACGTTCCCTGCGCGTACTTGATGGTGCAGTTGCGGTTCTTGACGCTCAATCCGGTGTTGAGCCTCAAACTGAAACAGTTTGGCGCCAGGCAACAACTTACGGAGTACCCCGTGTTGTATTCGTTAATAAAATGGATAAGATCGGTGCGGATTTCTTGTACTCTGTAAAAACAATTCATGACCGCTTGCAAGCTAATGCACATCCAATTCAAATTCCAATTGGTGCAGAAGATGAATTTGAAGCGATCATCGATTTAGTAGAAATGAATGCTGTATTCTACGGCAATGACCTTGGTACTGATATCGAAGTTCGTGAAATTCCTGCAGAACATATGGATCTAGCTCTAGAATACCGTGAAAAACTAATTGAGGCTGTTGCTGAATTAGATGAAGAGTTAATGGAGAAATACCTTGGCGGAGAAGAGCTTACAAAAGAAGAGCTTAAAGCTGCTATCCGTAAAGGTACTGTTGATGTTGAATTCTATCCGGTTATCTGTGGATCTGCATTTAAAAACAAAGGTGTTCAATTGATGCTTGATGCAGTAATTGATTACCTGCCATCACCACTTGATGTACCAGCTATTAAAGGTACACTTCCTGATACTGATGAAGAGGTTATCCGTCACTCTGACGACAAAGAGCCGTTCTCTGCTCTTGCGTTTAAAGTTATGACAGACCCTTATGTTGGTAAATTAACATTCTTCCGTGTATACTCTGGTACTTTGAACTCAGGTTCTTATGTACAGAACTCTACTAAAGGAAAGCGTGAGCGTGTAGGTCGTATCCTGCAGATGCATGCTAACTCCCGTGAAGAGATTTCACAAGTATACGCTGGAGATATTGCGGCAGCTGTAGGTCTTAAAGATACTACTACTGGTGACACTCTTTGTGATGAGAAAAGCCTTGTAATCTTGGAATCAATGGTATTCCCAGAACCGGTTATCTCATTATCTATTGAGCCTAAGTCAAAAGCTGACCAAGATAAAATGACAACAGCACTTCAAAAACTACAAGAAGAAGATCCTACATTCCGTGCACACACTGATCAGGAAACTGGACAGATTATCATTGCCGGTATGGGTGAGCTTCACTTGGATATCCTTGTTGACCGTATGCGTCGTGAGTTTAAAGTGGAAGCTAATGTTGGTGCTCCACAGGTTGCATATCGTGAAACTTTCCGTGAATCAGCTAGAGTAGAAGGTAAATTCGCTCGTCAGTCTGGTGGACGCGGACAATTCGGACATGTTTGGATCGAGTTCTCTCCAAATGAAGAAGGAAAAGGATTTGAATTTGAAAATGCTATCGTAGGTGGAGTTGTTCCACGTGAATACATCCCTGCTGTTCAAGCTGGTCTTGAAGACTCTCTTGATAGAGGTGTACTTGCTGGATTCCCGTTGGTTGACGTTAAAGCTAAACTTTTTGATGGTTCATACCATGATGTTGACTCCTCTGAAATGGCATTCAAAGTAGCTGCTTCACTAGCTCTTAAAAATGCCGCTTCAAAGTGTAAGCCTGTCATCCTTGAACCGGTTATGAAAGTTGAAGTTGTTATTCCTGATGAGTATCTTGGAGATATCATGGGTGATGTAACTTCTCGCCGTGGCCGTGTAGAAGGTATGGAAGCTCGCGGTAATGCACAAGTCGTTAAAGCGTTCGTTCCACTTTCTGAAATGTTTGGATATGCTACTTCCCTGCGTTCAAATACGCAAGGTCGTGGAACATTCTCCATGCACTTCGATCACTATGAAGAAGTTCCAAAATCGATCTCTGAAGAAATTATCAAAAAAAATAAAGGTGAATAATTGATTTTCACCCTTCATTAAAGTATAACTACTTATGTAAGCTATGAAAGTGGACAATCCTACTTTCATAGCACTATACTTAATCCAATAAAATATAATTTTAGGGAGGCAAATCCTAATGGGAAAAGCTAAATTCGATCGTTCTAAGCCACACGTTAACATCGGTACAATCGGTCACGTTGACCATGGTAAAACTACTTTAACAGCTGCTATCACTTCTGTACTTGCAAAAGTTGGTGGAGCTGAAGCTCGTGCATATGATCAAATCGACGGAGCTCCAGAAGAAAGAGAACGTGGTATCACTATCTCTACTGCACACGTTGAGTATGAAACAGAAACTCGCCACTATGCACACGTTGACTGCCCAGGACACGCTGACTATGTTAAAAACATGATCACTGGTGCTGCTCAAATGGACGGCGGAATCCTAGTTGTATCTGCTTCTGACGGCCCAATGCCACAAACTCGTGAGCACATCCTTCTTTCTCGTCAAGTAGGTGTACCTTACCTTGTTGTATTCATGAACAAGTGTGACATGGTTGACGACGAAGAACTTCTTGAATTAGTTGAAATGGAAATTCGTGATCTTCTTTCTGAATACGAATTCCCTGGCGATGATATTCCAGTAATCAAAGGTTCTGCTCTTAAAGCTCTTGAAGGTGAAGCAGAATGGGAAGAAAAAATCAACGAACTTATGGCTGCTGTTGATGAGTACATCCCAACTCCAACTCGTGACACTGAGAAGCCTTTCATGATGCCAGTTGAGGATGTTTTCTCAATCACTGGTCGTGGAACTGTTGCTACAGGACGTGTTGAGCGTGGACAAGTTAAAGTCGGTGACACTGTTGAAATCATCGGTTTAGCTGAAGAGCCAAAATCAACTACTGTAACTGGTGTTGAAATGTTCCGTAAACTTCTTGACTATGCTGAAGCTGGTGACAACATCGGTGCCCTTCTTCGTGGTGTAGCTCGTGAAGATATCCAACGTGGTCAAGTATTAGCTAAGCCTGGTACAATTAACCCACACACAAAGTTCAAAGCTGAAGTTTATGTTCTATCTAAAGAAGAAGGTGGACGTCACACTCCATTCTTCACTAACTACCGTCCACAGTTCTACTTCCGTACAACTGACGTAACTGGAATCTGCAACCTTCCTGAAGGTGTAGAAATGGTTATGCCTGGCGACAACATCGAAATGACTGTTGAACTTATCGCTTCTGTTGCTATCGAAGAAGGTACTAAATTCTCTATCCGTGAGGGTGGCCGTACTGTAGGCGCTGGCATCGTTGCTTCAATCCAAGAATAATTTTAGTTAAATACGGAGGGGACGCCTTCCAACCAAAAAGCAGAGGGGACGCCCTCTGCTTTTTTGGTTTCTATTTTTAGCTGATACACCCAGCTGCTATTTTAAAAAGGTCAGTAGACCTTTTTAGATTCCTGTAAATAAGAAATAGACTTTTTAGGATAACTTATAAATAAACAGGTTATGGTCAAAGGGGTAAACCCGTATCTAAGGAAAAGCATAAACCAAAGTGAATAAGCATAATTCCAATTTGCTGAGCATAAACGCTACGTAATAAGCATACGGCCTGAAAGATAAGCATAGCTTTTTCCAATATAAGCATAAAACTATTGAACATAAGCATAAACTCCGAAAACATAAGCATAAAACCATAAAACGTAAGCATAAAAGTTCAAAACATAAGCATAAGCCTGCCCAATGTTAGTCTGTTTTTTAAAATTAGTAAAAAAATAGTATAAATACAGCCATTTCTGCATTCGTTTATTCATCCCTGTTTGTTAAAAGCTAAAATACATACAAGTTTTAGACCAATAAGTTATGAAAAAGCACTTTAACTGCTGGTAACCGTAATTTTTTCAATCCACAAAGGTGAGGAGTCCGGAATTATGCATAGAATGATCGGCCGGCTACTCCAATACGATAAAGGATCAAGGGTCCTTTTGGTATATGAACTTTATCCTTCCTTACATTTGCAGAATCACTAATTAGTTGCCACCATCCAGATTTCTGCCTCAATAATCAACCTATCCAAAAAAACCTGCCGTCCCAACATTTATAAAATTGGGCAAATTTATAGTACTTTGGAGAGAAAACAAAAACCACATTGTTTAAGATCCCAAGAAAAGTCAAATAAATTTCTTCAATATATATAGAAGGAACACAGCAGGGTCAGCTTCCACTGCAATTGATATATACCCAAACCTTCAAGTGAATTACACTAAAGCAAAATGGAAATATAAATTATCGTTAAATCCGTAATCAATCAAACCGCCCCAAACTTTTCCCTTCCATTCTCATTTCTGAGAATATACATCTATTCTAATTTACCCTTCAGACAACTTTTTTCTAAAAACATGTATAAAATTACTCACACTATCTTGTAAAAGCCCAAGGACCTATGTATAATAGAAAAAGTGTGCAACCCATGGAAAAAGTTTTTATAAAAGTATTGCTTATTCACTGGGTTATATGTATAATAGACAATGTTGGTCTTTGACCGCGATGATGTGAGAGGTTGCTGACACACCCGGCCGCTTTGCCATGGCGAGTGTGTGGGAAATTTTCACTGAGAACTGTCTATTTTTAAAATAGGCGAAAAGGAGGGAAAAGTAATGGCAAAACAAAAAATTCGTATCCGTTTAAAAGCATATGATCACAGAATCCTTGATCAATCTGCTGAGAAGATTGTTGAAACTGCTAAGCGTTCTGGTGCGGCTGTATCCGGTCCGATTCCATTACCGACTGAAAGATCTGTATATACAATCCTTCGTGCGGTTCATAAGTACAAAGATTCTCGTGAGCAATTCGAGATGCGTACACACAAACGTCTAATCGACATCGTTAACCCAACTCCACAAACAGTTGATTCATTGATGCGTTTAGACTTACCGTCAGGCGTTGACATTGAAATCAAACTTTAATAATAAAAAAAGATAAATTCACAGGAGGTGTGACTAATGACCAAAGGAATCTTAGGTAGAAAAATCGGTATGACGCAAGTATTTGCTGAAAACGGTGAGCTTATCCCTGTAACTGTTGTTGAAGCAGCTCCAAACGTAGTGCTTCAAGTAAAATCAGTTGAGGCTGATGGCTACGAAGCTGTTCAAGTAGGTTTTGAAGATAAGCGTGAAAAGCTTTCTAACAAACCCGAAAAAGGACACACTGAAAAAGCGAAAACTGCTCCTAAGCGCTTCATTCGTGAATTCCGCGAAGTTAACCTCGGTGACTATGAGGTTGGTCAGGAAGTCCAAGTTAATATTTTCGCAGAAGGCGATCTAGTAGATGTAACAGGAATTTCAAAAGGTAAAGGTTTCCAAGGTGCTATTAAACGCCACGGACAATCTAGAGGACCTATGGCACACGGATCTCGTTACCACCGTCGCCCTGGTTCAATGGGTCCTGTTGCTCCAAACCGTGTATTCAAAGGTAAATTACTACCAGGACGCATGGGCGGAGAGCAAATCACTGTTCAAAACCTTCAAATCGTAAGAGTTGATGCTGATCGCAACTTACTATTAATTAAAGGTAATGTACCTGGAGCAAGAAAAGCTCTATTAAAAATTAAAAGTGCGGTAAAAGCAAAGTAATTTTTTAGGAAAGGAGGAGCATTGGAATGCCAAAAGTAACACTTTACAAACAAGATGGATCACAAGCTGGAGATATCGAGCTTAATGAATCTGTATTTGGTATTGAGCCTAACAACGCTGTTTTATTTGAAGCGATTGTTATGCAAAGAGCTTCCTTACGTCAAGGAACTCATAAAGTAAAAGGCCGTTCTGAAGTAGCAGGCGGTGGACGCAAGCCATGGAAACAAAAAGGAACTGGACGTGCTCGTCAAGGTTCTATCCGTTCTCCACAATGGCGCGGCGGTGGTATCGTTTTTGGTCCAACACCAAGATCATACAGCTATAAAATGCCTAAGAAAATGCGTCGTTTAGCTATTAAATCTGCTCTTTCTGCTAAAGTGCAAGAAGAGAACATTTTAGTGCTTGAAAACCTAGCGTTTGATGCACCAAAAACAAAAGAATTCACAGCGGTCCTTGAAGGTCTTTCTGTTGATACGAAAGCACTTATTGTTACAGACAGCCTGAACGAAAACGTAGCACTTTCTGCTCGTAACATTCCTGGTGTAACAGTTGTAGAAGCTGACGGCCTAAACGTATTAGACGTTGTAGGACACAACAAACTGATCCTTACTAAAGCTGCTGTTGAAAAAGTAGAGGAGGTGCTTGCATAATGGATGCTCGTGATATCATTAAGCGCCCCGTAATCACTGAAGCTTCATCAGACTTGATGGCTGAAAAAAAATACACTTTTGAAGTGGATGTTAGAGCTAACAAAACTCAAGTTAAAGATGCTGTTCAAGAAATCTTTGACGTAAAAGTTGAGAAAGTAAACATCATGAACTACAAAGGTAAATTCAAGCGTATGGGCCGTTATGCCGGCTATACAAACAAACGCCGTAAAGCAATCGTTAAATTGACTGCTGACAGCAAAGAAATCGAATTTTTCGAAGCTTAATATATAAGAGAAGGAGGGAATAACTATGGCGATTAAAAAGTACAAACCTACCTCCAATGGTCGTCGCGGCATGACTACTTCTGATTTTGCAGAGATCACAACTAGCAAACCAGAAAAATCATTGCTTGCACCTTTACACAGAAAAGGTGGCCGTAACAACCAAGGTAAGTTAACTGTTCGTCATCAAGGTGGCGGCCATAAGCGTCAATACCGTATCATCGACTTCAAACGGAATAAAGATGGTATACCAGGACGCGTTGCTACTATTGAGTATGATCCAAACCGTTCCGCAAACATTGCATTAATTAACTACGTGGATGGAGAAAAACGTTATATCCTAGCTCCTAAAAACCTAGAAGTAGGTATGGAGATCATGTCAGGTGCTGAAGCTGACATTAAAGTAGGAAACGCACTTCCACTTATCAACATCCCTGTTGGTACTGTTATCCACAATATCGAATTGAAACCTGGAAAAGGTGGTCAATTAGTACGTTCTGCCGGTACTTCTGCACAAGTTCTTGGTAAAGAAGGCCGTTACGTATTAGTTCGATTAAATTCAGGTGAGGTTCGTATGGTTCTATCTACATGCCGCGCTTCAATTGGTCAAGTAGGTAATGAACAGCATGAACTTATCAACATCGGTAAAGCTGGCCGTTCTCGCTGGTTAGGCAAACGTCCAACTGTACGTGGTTCTGTAATGAACCCAGTAGATCACCCACACGGTGGTGGTGAAGGACGCGCTCCTATCGGACGTAAATCACCAATGACTCCTTGGGGCAAACCTGCTCTTGGTCTTAAAACTCGTAAGAAAAAGAACAAGTCTGATAAATTTATCGTACGTCGTGGTAAAAAATAACGGGATTGATCTACGGTTCATGCGGACCGTAGTGCAATCGCGAAGGGAGGCACACATATGGGTCGCAGTTTGAAAAAAGGACCTTTTGTTGATGATCATTTAATTAACAAGGTTGAAAAAATGAATGACGCTGAGAAAAAACAAGTAATTAAAACTTGGTCTCGCCGTTCAACAATCTTCCCGCAATTCATTGGGCACACAATCGCGGTTTACGATGGTCGTAAACACGTACCGGTCTATGTAACTGAAGACATGGTTGGCCACAAACTTGGTGAATTCGCACCAACTCGTAGCTATAAAGGCCATGGCAATGATGATAAGAAAACAAGACGTTAATGAGAGGAGGGCATCTCATGCAAGCTAAAGCTGTTGCTAATACAGTCCGTATTGCACCTCGTAAAGTTCGTTTAGTAATCGACTTAATCAGAGGCAAGCAAATCGGTGAAGCGGTAGCGATTCTTCGCCACACTCCAAAAGCCGCTTCTCCAGTCGTAGAAAAAGTTCTTAAATCTGCTGTAGCAAATGCAGAACACAACTACGAAATGGACATTAATAACCTGGTTGTTTCACAAGCTTATGTGAATGAAGGACCAACATTGAAACGTTTCCGTCCTCGCGCTATGGGTCGTGCGAGTGCAATCAACAAACGTACTAGTCATATAACTATCGTTCTATCAGAAAAGAAGGAGGGATAAACTGTGGGTCAAAAAGTAAATCCGGTCGGTTTACGTATCGGGATTATCCGTGACTGGGAATCTAAATGGTACGCTGATAAAGACTACGCAGAACTTTTACACGAAGACATCAAAGTTCGTGAGTACATCATGAATCGTTTAAATGATGCTTCTGTATCCAAAGTAGAAATTGAACGTGCTGCAAACCGCATCAACATTTCTGTCCACACTGCTAAACCTGGTATGGTTATTGGTAAAGGTGGTACTGAAGTTGAAGCATTGCGTAAAGCATTAAACCAGTTAACTGGGAAACGCGTTCACATCAACATCATTGAAATCAAGAGAGCGGATCTTGACGCTAAACTAGTAGCAGAAAACATCGCTCGTCAATTAGAAAACCGTGTATCTTTCCGTCGTGCACAAAAGCAAGCGATCCAACGCACAATGCGTTCTGGTGCACAAGGTATTAAAACAATGGTATCTGGACGTCTTGGCGGCGCTGATATCGCTCGTTCTGAACACTATAGCGAAGGTACAGTTCCACTTCACACACTTCGTGCTGATATTGACTATGCTACTGCTGAAGCTGACACTACTTATGGTAAGCTTGGTGTGAAAGTATGGATCTATCGTGGAGAGGTTCTTCCTACTAAGAAGAAATCCGAGGAAGGAGGAAAATAATCATGTTATTGCCTAAACGCGTTAAATATCGTCGTGAACACCGCGGTAAGATGAGGGGCCGTGCCAAAGGCGGCACTGAAGTTCATTTTGGTGAATTTGGTCTTCAAGCACAAGATGCTTCTTGGATCACTAACCGTCAGATTGAAGCAGCTCGTATCGCGATGACTCGTTACATGAAACGTGGAGGTAAAGTTTGGATTAAGATTTTCCCAAGCAAGCCTTACACTGCTAAACCTCTTGAAGTCCGTATGGGTTCCGGTAAAGGTGCTCCAGAAGGATGGGTAGCTGTTGTGAAACCTGGTAAAGTTATGTTTGAAATTGCTGGTGTTTCTGAAGAAGTAGCTCGCGAAGCTCTTCGTCTTGCAGCCCACAAACTTCCTGTTAAATGTAAGTTTGTAAAACGAGAAGAAATTGGTGGTGAATCAAATGAAAGCTAATGAAATCCGTGATCTTACCACTGCCGAAATAGAACAAAAAGTAAAGTCTTTAAAAGAAGAGTTATTCAACCTTCGTTTCCAGTTAGCAACTGGACAATTAGAAAACCCTGCACGCATCCGTGAAGTGCGCAAATCGATCGCTCGTATGAAAACTGTTGTACGTCAAAGAGAGATCTCTGCTAACAATTGATCATGAGAGGAGGTTTATGGAATGAGTGAACGCAATCAGCGTAAAGTCTATACTGGTCGTGTAGTATCAGATAAAATGGACAAAACAGTCACTGTTCTTGTAGAAACCTATAAAAAACATTCTCTATACGGCAAGCGCGTGAAGTACTCCAAGAAGTTTAAAGCTCATGATGAGCAAAACGAAGCAAAAGCTGGCGATATCGTAAGAATTATGGAAACTCGTCCACTTTCTGCTACTAAACGCTTCCGTCTTGTAGAAGTTGTAGAAAAAGCTGTTATTATATAATATATGTTCGGATTATGTTAATTCCGAAGGGAGGTTTCGTTCGTGATTCAACAAGAAACACGTTTAAAAGTTGCTGATAACTCCGGTGCACGTGAAGTACTTACAATTAAAGTTCTCGGTGGTTCTGGCCGTAAAACTGCTAATATTGGTGATGTTATCGTTTGTACAGTAAAACAAGCAACACCAGGTGGCGTTGTTAAAAAAGGTGACGTTGTTAAAGCGGTAGTTGTTCGTACGAAGAGCGGTGTGCGTCGTAATGATGGTTCTTACATCCGTTTCGATGAAAACGCATGTGTAATCATCCGTGACGATAAAGGCCCTCGCGGTACTCGTATCTTTGGACCTGTTGCACGCGAATTGCGCGACAACAACTTCATGAAGATCGTTTCACTTGCTCCAGAAGTTCTATAATGATAAATCGTAAAATGCCTTTCAAGGAGGTGCGAATCTCATGCATGTAAAAAAAGGTGATAAAGTCGTAGTCATCTCTGGCAAAGACAAAGGAAAACAAGGCGTGGTCCTTGAAGCTTTCCCTAAGAAAGACCGTGTGCTTGTTGAAGGTGTAAACATTGTTAAAAAACACGCTAAACCTTCACAAGTCAACCCACAGGGCGGCATTCTAAACCAAGAGGCTGCTATTCACGTATCAAATGTCATGCTTCTTGATCCTAAAACAGGAACTCCTACTCGCGTAGGTACAAAAGAAGTTGATGGCAAAAAAGTACGTGTTGCTAAAAAATCTGGCGAAACTATAGATAAATAAGTTTAAGAAGAAGGGAGGTACAATAAATGAACCGCCTAAAGGAAAAATTCCAACAAGAAATTACTCCTGCTCTGATGAGCAAGTTTAACTATAAATCTGTTATGGAAACTCCAAAAATTGATAAAATCGTAATTAACATGGGTGTCGGCGATGCAGTATCAAACGCTAAAGCTTTAGACACTGCTGTTGAAGAGCTAGCTATTATCACTGGTCAAAAGCCATTGGTTACTAAAGCTAAAAAATCCATCGCAGGCTTCCGTCTTCGTGAAGGTATGCCAATCGGTGCGAAAGTAACTCTTCGCGGTGAGCGTATGTACGAATTCCTAGACAAATTAATTTCTGTTTCTTTACCTCGTGTACGTGACTTCCGTGGTGTATCTAAGAAAGCATTCGACGGTCGCGGTAACTACACTCTTGGTGTTAAAGAACAATTAATCTTCCCTGAAATTGACTATGATAAAGTGAGCAAGGTTCGTGGTATGGATATCGTTATCGTAACGACTGCCAACACTGACGAAGAAGCTCGTGAACTACTTACTCAATTCGGAATGCCATTCCAAAAGTAAGATAATCGCTAAATAAGGGAGGCGAAAACGTGGCTAAAAAATCAATGATCTTGAAGCAAAAAGCAGGCGCTAAATTCAAGGTTCAAGAGTACACTCGCTGCGAACGCTGCGGGCGTCCACACTCTGTATACCGTAAATTTAAACTGTGCCGTATTTGTTTCCGTGAACTTGCTTATAAAGGACAAATTCCTGGCGTTAAAAAAGCTAGCTGGTAATACCTGATATTGGGAAGGAGGTAAATAAACAATGGTCATGACAGATCCAATTGCAGATTTGCTTACTCGCATCCGTAATGCGAATATGGTTCGTCACGAGAAATTAGAAGTTCCAGCTTCTAAGATTAAAAGAGAAATCGCTGAAATCTTAAAGCGTGAAGGCTTCGTACGTGACGTTGAATTTATTGAAGACAACAAACAAGGTATCATCCGTATCTTCTTGAAATACGGTGCTAACAATGAGCGTGTAATTACTGGATTAAAACGTATCAGCAAGCCTGGTCTACGTGTATATGCAAAATCAACTGATGTACCACGCGTACTTAACGGTTTAGGTATTGCTCTAGTTTCTACATCTCAAGGCGTTATAACTGACAAAGATGCTCGCGCTAAGCAAATTGGCGGAGAAGTTCTAGCATACGTTTGGTAATAAATCTTTACACGAATGGAGGTGCACTAAATGTCCCGCATAGGTAAAAAAATAATTGAAATTCCTGCTGGCGTAACTGTTACAGTTGCTGATAACAACACTGTAACTGTTAAAGGCCCAAAAGGTGAATTAACTCGTGCTTTTAGTCCAGAGTTAACAATTAATATAGAAGAAAATGTTCTTACTGTATCCCGACCTTCAGAAGAGAAGACGATCCGCGCTCTGCACGGAACAACTCGCGCGCTTATCTCTAACATGGTTGAGGGTGTATCTAAAGGATATCAAAAAAACCTTGAACTTATTGGGGTAGGTTACCGTGCTCAGAAACAAGGCAATAAGCTTGTACTGAACGTTGGTTACTCTCACCCAGTTGAATTCGAACCTGAACAAGGCATCGAAATCGAAGTTCCTGCTAACACAAAGATCTCCGTCAAAGGAATCAGCAAAGAGCGTGTAGGCGCTTTGGCAGCTAACATCCGTGATGTACGTCCACCAGAGCCTTACAAAGGTAAAGGTATCCGTTATGAAGGTGAAGTTGTTCGCCGTAAAGAAGGTAAAACTGGTAAGTAATGCGTCATAAGTAAACGAAAGGAGTGACCTAAATGATCACAAAGCTTGATAAAAACGCAACCCGTAGAAAAAGACATGCGCGTGTACGTGCTAAGCTTTCCGGTACTGAAGCTCGTCCTCGTCTAAATGTGTATCGTTCTAACAAGCACATTTATGCACAATTAGTTGACGATCTAACAGGCGTAACTCTTGCAAGTGCTTCTACTTTAGATAAAGACTTAGGCCTTGAATCAACAAGCAACCTTGAAGCAGCTCAAAAAGTTGGCGAATTAGTTGCTAAACGTGCTGTAGAAAAAGGTGTTAAAGCTGTGGTATTTGACCGCGGGGGTTACCTTTTCCATGGTCGTGTAAAAGCATTAGCTGATGCTGCTCGTGAAAACGGCTTAGAATTTTAATCAAAAAAGGAGGGACATATCAGATGCGTCGCATTGATCCAAATAAACTTGAACTTGAAGAACGCGTTGTTACGGTTAACCGCGTAGCGAAGGTTGTAAAAGGTGGACGTCGTTTCCGCTTCACTGCATTAGTAGTGGTTGGTGACAAAAACGGACATGTTGGATTTGGAACTGGTAAAGCTCAAGAAGTACCAGATGCTATCCGTAAAGCAATCGAAGATGCTAAGAAAAACCTAATTACTGTACCTATGGTTGGTACTACTGTACCACACCAAGTTAACGGTCATTTCGGTGCTGGCCACATTCTATTAAAACCAGCTTCTGCTGGTACTGGAGTTATCGCTGGCGGACCAGTTCGTGCTGTACTTGAACTTGCTGGTGTTAGTGATATTCTTTCTAAATCCCTAGGATCTAACACACCAATTAACATGGTGCGTGCAACTATGGATGGTTTGAAGCAATTAAAACGTGCTGAAGACGTAGCGAAATTACGTGGCAAATCAGTAGAAGAACTGTTAGGATAAGGAGGGAATTCGAATGGCAAATAAATTAGCAATTACCCTCACTCGCAGCTTAATTGGTCGCCCTGAAGATCAACGCGTAACAGTTAATACGCTTGGGTTACGCAAAATGCATCAAACTGTTGTTCATGATGATAACCCTGCGATTCGCGGTATGATTAACAAAGTTGCTCATCTTGTTACTGTAAAAGAACAATAAAATATATTTCTCATATAACAAGGAGGTGCCAACATGAAACTTCATGAGTTAAAACCTGCAGAAGGTTCTCGTAAAGAACGTAACCGCGTCGGTCGCGGTATCGGTTCTGGAAACGGTAAAACAGCCGGTAAAGGACACAAGGGTCAAAACGCTCGTTCAGGTGGTGGTGTACGCCTAGGCTTTGAAGGTGGTCAAACTCCACTATTCAGACGTCTTCCTAAACGCGGATTCACTAACATCCACCGTAAGGAATTTGCTGTAGTCAACCTTGAAACATTAAACCGCTTTGAAGACGGTACAGAAGTTACTCCAGAACTTCTTATCGAAACAGGCGTTGTAAGTAATGAAAAAGCAGGAATCAAAATTCTTGCAAAAGGTAACGTTGAGAAAAAGCTTACTGTGAAAGCTCATAAATTCTCCTCTGCTGCTAAAGAAGCGATCGAAGCTGCTGGCGGTAAAACTGAGGTGATTTAATGTTTCGCACATTCTCCAATTTTATGCGCGTGGGTGATATAAGAAATAAAATCCTATTCACCCTTTTAATGTTGATTGTTTTTAGAATTGGGGCATTCATTCCAGTTCCAAACGTAAATGCAGATGTACTGAGAGCACAGGACCAGATGAATGTATTTGGAATTCTAAACACATTCGGCGGCGGTGCGCTGCAGCAATTTTCCATTTTTGCAATGGGGATTATGCCTTACATTACTGCTTCCATCATCATTCAGCTCTTGCAGATGGATGTAATTCCTAAGTTTACCGAATGGTCTAAACAAGGAGAAGCTGGAAGACGTAAATTAGCTCAGTTTACCCGCTATGGAACCATTGTGCTTGGCTTTATCCAGGCCATTGGAATGTCATACGGATTTAATAACATGTCTAACGGGTTATTAATTAACAATCCTGGCATTGGAACATATCTTTTGATTGCCACAGTTTTAACAGCGGGTACTGCTTTCCTTTTGTGGTTAGGAGAGCTGATTACCTCCAAGGGAGTAGGTAATGGTATTTCCATTATCATCTTCGCTGGTATCGCTGCAGGAATTCCTGGAACTGTTAACCAAATATATGCTCAGCAGTTAGAAAATGCAGGAGATAAACTATTTTTAAATATAGTGACTGTCGTACTGATTCTTCTTGCTGTGATCGCGATAATCGTTGGAGTAATATTCATTCAGCAGGCATTGCGAAAAATTCCGATTCAGTATGCTAAGCGAGTGGCTGGACGCAACCCAATGGGCGGCCAATCAACACATTTACCATTAAAGGTGAATTCAGCAGGAGTTATTCCTGTTATCTTTGCAGTATCATTCTTGATTACTCCGCCAACGATCGCATCATTCTTTGGTACAAATGACGTAACTCTTTGGATCCAAAAGAATTTCACATATACTCACCCAGTCGGAGCTGCTGTGTATGTGGCGCTAATCATTGCTTTTGCTTATTTCTATGCGTTTATCCAGGTCAACCCTGAACAAGTAGCGGATAATTTGAAAAAGCAAGGCGGATATGTTCCTGGCATCCGCCCGGGACAGAACACTCAAGATTATCTTTCTAGAGTACTGGGCCGATTAACTTTTGTCGGTGCAATATTCTTGGCTCTGATTGCCATTTTGCCTGTTATTTTCATCTCAATTGGCAATCTTCCGCAATCAGCACAAATTGGAGGTACCAGCCTGCTGATCGTCATCGGGGTCGCCCTAGAAACGATGAAACAGCTGGAAGCCCAATTAGTGAAACGTCATTATAAAGGCTTTATCAAATAAAGGGTTTTGGGAACAGATTGTTCCCCAAACCTATCATAGATTTTGAGGGGGGAACCTAAGTTGAACCTAGTATTAATGGGGCTTCCGGGCGCCGGTAAAGGTACTCAAGCCGAAAGAATCGTAGAACAATACGATATCCCTCATATTTCTACAGGAGATATGTTTCGCGCGGCTATCAAAAGCCAGACGGAACTTGGTTTACAAGCAAAATCGTACATGGACAAAGGAGAACTAGTTCCAGATGAAGTGACCATCGGGATCGTCCGTGAAAGATTGAGTAAAGATGATTGCACTAAAGGTTTCTTACTAGATGGTTTTCCACGTACTGTTGCGCAAGCCAGTGCTTTAGAAGCCATTCTTGCTGAGCTTGAACGCCAAATTGACTTTGTTATCAATATTGACGTTGATAAAAATATACTAATGGAACGTTTAACCGGCCGACGCATCTGTAAAGACTGCGGGGCTACGTATCATTTAGTATTTAATCCTCCGGCAAAAGAGGGAGTCTGCGACCGCTGCGGCGGAGAACTTTATCAGCGGGCTGATGATAATCAAGAAACTGTCCAGACTAGATTAGAAGTTAACGTGAAGCAGACACAGCCTCTTCTAGATTTCTATGAAGACAAAGGTTACCTTCGAAATATAAACGGGCAGCAGGATATTGACAAAGTGTTTGCAAATATCCAGGAACTCCTTGGGAGCTTGCAATAATGATCATTTGTAAAACCCCTCGCGAGCTGGAAATTATGCGCGAAGCTGGCAGGATCGTTGCCTTAACTCATCAAGAACTAAAACCGCACATTCAGCCAGGTATAACCACGAAAGAATTAGATCAAATAGCAGAAAATTTCATACGCAAACATGATGCAATTCCTTCATTTAAAGGGTATAATGGTTTTCGCGGAAGCATATGCGCTTCTGTGAATGATGAATTAGTACATGGTATCCCGGGGAACAGAGTCCTCAAAGGTGGCGATATAATCAGCATTGATATAGGTGCTAAATATAATGGCTATCACGGTGACTCGGCCTGGACATATCCTGTTGGCAATATTGATGATGAAACGCAGCGGCTCTTGGATGTTACCGAAGAGTCATTATATAGAGGATTGAAAGAAGCAATGCCAGGCGTGCGTCTTTCAAACATCTCCCATGCTATTCAGACTTATGTTGAAGAAAACAAATTCTCAATTGTTCGAGAGTATGTTGGACATGGAATCGGTCAAGACTTACATGAGGAACCTCAAATCCCTCATTATGGTCCGCCGGGAAAAGGTCCTCGCTTAAAGCCTGGTATGGTTATATGTATCGAGCCTATGGTTAATGCAGGAAGCCGTTATGTTAAAACACTTTCAGATGACTGGACTGTTGTAACGGTTGACAAGAAGATGTGTGCTCATTTTGAACATACCATCGCCATTACTGAAACAGGTTATGATGTATTAACCAAGCTTTAAGATCTGTGGTCCTAATCGGTATTAAAGGCTGTTTCATAAATGTACAGAGTTCACATAAATTCGAGTTATAGCTGATATGAAGGGAGAAGATTTATAATGGCGAAAGATGATGTAATTGAAATTGAGGGCAAAGTAACTGAAACTTTGCCAAACGCTATGTTTAAGGTAGAATTAGAAAATGGTCATACTGTTTTAGCTCATGTTTCCGGTAAAATTCGTATGCACTTTATTCGCATTTTACCAGGCGATAAAGTAACAGTTGAGCTTTCACCGTATGATTTAACTCGCGGCAGAATCACTTACCGATTCAAATAATCTGGTTCTCTCCGATCTATATAAGGAGGTTAAATCAATGAAAGTCAGACCATCTGTAAAGCCGATCTGCGAAAAGTGTAAAGTAATCCGCAGAAAAGGTAAAGTTATGGTTATTTGCGAAAACCCTAAGCATAAACAAAAACAAGGCTAATTGAAGGAGGTGCGCATATACAATGGCACGTATTGCTGGAGTAGATGTTCCACGTGACAAACGTATTGTCATTTCATTAACATATATTTTTGGTATTGGTAAACCAACTGCACAACAAATCTTAGCAGAAGCTGGTGTTTCTGAAGATACTCGCGTACGCGATTTAACTGAAGATGAATTAAACAAAATCCGTGATATCATCGACAGATTAAAAGTAGAAGGAGATCTTCGCCGTGAAATTTCTTTAAACATTAAACGTTTAATGGAAATCGGCAGCTACCGTGGTCTTCGTCACCGTCGCGGCTTACCTGTTCGCGGACAAAACACTAAAAATAATGCTCGTACGCGTAAAGGTCCAAAACGTACTGTAGCTAACAAGAAAAAATAATCTGTAAAGGAGGGTACATTTCATGGCACGTAAAACGAATACGCGTAAACGTCGTGTAAAAAAGAATATTGAAACTGGTATTGCTCATATTCGTTCAACATTTAACAATACAATCGTAACTATCACTGACAGCCAAGGTAACGCTATTTCTTGGTCAAGTGCGGGTGCATTAGGATTCAAAGGATCCCGTAAATCCACTCCGTTCGCGGCTCAAATGGCAGCTGAAACTGCAGCGAAAACTTCTATGGAACATGGTTTGAAAACTCTTGAAGTAACTGTTAAAGGTCCTGGAGCAGGCCGTGAAGCTGCAATTCGTGCACTTCAAGCTGCTGGTCTAGAAGTTACTGCAATTAAAGATGTGACTCCAGTTCCACATAACGGATGTCGTCCACCAAAACGTCGCCGTGTTTAATTTTTCTGTATAGAAATTGTATCCCTGTCTATACTGGGATATGATAGGAAGTTTGCGTTAATACAGAAGAAATAATTCAGTTGTTGCGCACAATCGGGAATGTTAACATGGGGAATTTCGGTTAGCCACATAACTAGCCGGGGTTTCGACGTTTTGAAGGAGGGTTTATTTAAATGATCGAAATAGAAAAACCAAAAATCGAAACGGTTGAAATCAGCGATGACGCCAAGTACGGTAAGTTCGTCGTCGAGCCACTTGAGCGTGGGTATGGTACAACTCTGGGTAACTCCTTACGTCGTATTCTATTATCCTCACTCCCAGGTGCCGCTGTCACATCTATCCAGATAGATGGTGTACTGCATGAGTTCTCAACAATTGAAGGCGTTGTAGAAGATGTTACTTCTATTATTCTAAATGTGAAGAAACTAGCTCTTAAGATTTACTCCGATGAAGAAAAAACGCTTGAAATTGATGTGCCGGAAGAAGGAGTAGTTACGGCAGCTGATATTACTCATGATAGTGATGTAGAAATCCTAAATCCTGATTTACACATCGCAACCATTGGTAAGAACGGCCATATGCGTATGAGATTAACTGCACGCAGAGGACGCGGTTATACACCAGCTGACCAAAATAAGAGAGAAGATCAGCCAATTGGCGTTATTCCCATCGACTCTATTTACACTCCGGTTTCACGTGTCTCCTACCAAGTAGAAAATACACGTGTTGGACAAATGACTAACTACGATAAGCTGACGTTTGACGTTTGGACTGATGGCAGCAATGGTCCAAAAGAAGCTATCGCGCTTGGAGCCAAGATTTTAACAGAGCATTTGAATATTTTCGTTGGTTTAACTGACGAAGCTCAAAATGCAGAAATCATGGTAGAAAAAGAAGAAGATCAAAAAGAAAAAGTTCTTGAGATGACTATCGAAGAATTAGATCTTTCTGTTCGTTCTTACAACTGTTTAAAACGTGCTGGAATCAATACCGTTCAAGAGCTTGCTCATAAAACGGAAGAAGATATGATGAAGGTTCGTAATCTAGGCCGCAAATCACTTGAAGAAGTGAAAGCGAAACTAGAAGAATTAGGCTTAGGTTTAAGAAAAGACGATTGATATAATAAATAAAGTCCTTTCCTGACCAGGCTATATAGAAAATGACTTCAATAAAGGAGGGAATCTCTCAATGGGTTACAGAAAGTTAGGACGCACTAGCTCTCAACGTAAGGCTCTACTTCGTGATTTAGCAACTGACCTAATCGTAAGTGAGCGTATTGAAACAACAGAAGCTAAAGCTAAAGAATTACGTTCTGTTGTTGAAAAAATGATCACTTTAGGTAAACGTGGTGACTTGCACGCACGCCGTCAAGCTGCAGCATTCATCCGCAACGAAGTAGCTAACGCTGAAACAGGTCAAGATGCTCTTCAAAAATTGTTCAGTGACATCGCTCCACGTTATGAAGAACGTCAAGGCGGTTACACTCGTATAATGAAAGTAGGTCCTCGTCGCGGAGACGGAGCACCAATGGTTATTATCGAGTTAGTTTAATAAGCATGAATAAAAGGGCGGGACAGTTCCAAACTAACTTGTTCTTTGCCCTTTTTTCTTACCTTGTTAAATTTTTTGTTTTTTTTGTAAAATGCAATACGCTAATAGAGTGTTACGATGACCGGTTTTTAACCGGCCCGTCTAGCTCTCGCACCCCTCCAGCTTTCATAGGATGAAAGTGTAAAAATGCTCTTATTCGTAAATAGGATGCTTCTAAAGCTGTTCTTAATCTACCGGGAAAATTTTTTCTTGTGGAAGGGGTGCAGCGTTTTTTTATATCCTTTTTTAGAAAAGGATCATTTTTCTGACGTATGGAAAATAGACCTTAACTTCTTTTGCCAGCAGCAAAAGACTTTCTACTAGAGCAGAGATCAGTATAGGAGAGGCAAGAGGAGGAGAGCACATGAAGAATGCTCTGGTACAGTTGGAACAAGTTGTATTTAAATATGATGGCCAGGAACAGAATGCAGTCGATTCTGTCTCTTTCGACATCTATGAGGGTGAATGGCTGGCTATTGTGGGCCATAATGGTTCAGGCAAGTCCTCTCTGGCAAAGCTCTTGAATGGACTCCTATATCCACAATCCGGTAGGATCACTGTCCAAGGCCAGAATTTATCGGAGGAAACAGTCTGGGGTGTCCGCAGACAGATTGGCATGGTGTTTCAGAATCCTGATAACCAGTTTGTTGGTACCACCGTACAGGATGATGTGGCTTTTGGTTTAGAAAACGCTGGGATACCCAGAGAGGAAATGCTTCTCCGTGTAGACGATGCTCTCAAGCGGGTTAACATGGATTCATTTCTTAATCAAGAGCCGCACCATCTATCTGGCGGACAGAAGCAAAGGGTAGCTATTGCTGGAGTTTTGGCATTAAGGCCAAGTATCATCATTCTGGATGAGTCTACTTCCATGCTCGATCCCAAAGGACGAGAGGAAGTACTTGGTACTGTCAGGGATCTTATGAAAGAACGGGGAATCACCGTTGTTTCTATAACCCATGATTTAGAAGAAGCCTCCCGTGCCGACCGAATGATCGTGATGAATCAGGGGTCCCTTTATAAAGAAGGTACACCCAGAGATATATTTAAGCTGGAAGAGGAGCTTGTAACCCTGGGACTTGACATACCTTTTCCCATTAAACTGAGCGCCCTGCTGCAACAACGGGGAGTACGTTTAACTGGATCACATCTAACCGACAAAGAGCTGGTGAATGATTTATGCAAATTAATCTCAACAATGTAGAGCACAGGTACCAAAAAGATACTCCTTTTGAGAGAGTTGCTTTAAGAGAGGTTAATATCGATATACCTTCAGGAACTTATCTTGCAATTATTGGGCATACCGGTTCAGGTAAGTCTACCCTGCTTCAGCACCTTAATGGCCTTTTGAAACCTACTAAAGGGTCGGTCCAAATTGGAGAGAACACGATACAGGCAGGGAAAAAGGATAAGAACCTCCGCGCTGTCCGCAAAAAGGTAGGAATCGTATTCCAGTTTCCCGAGCACCAATTGTTTGAGGAAACCGTATTAAAGGATATTTGTTTTGGTCCTATGAACTTTGGTATACCTGAGGAGGAGGCAGTTACCCTCGCTAAAGAAGCCATCCGTAAAGTTGGCTTATCTGAACAAATTCTGGACAAGTCCCCTTTTGATTTGTCAGGCGGACAAATGAGAAGAGTGGCGATAGCTGGAGTGCTTGCGATGAAGCCAGAGGTAATCGTCCTTGATGAGCCGACTGCCGGCCTTGATCCAAGGGGCCGAATGGAAATCATGGACCTGTTTTACGAAATACACAAAGAGGCTGGGATTTCTACTATATTGGTCACACACAGTATGGAAGATGCGGCTAGATATGCTGATGAGATTGTTATTATGCATCAAGGTACAGTATATGAGAAAGGCAGTCCAAGAGAGATATTTTCAAAGAGTGATGAGCTTGTTACTTTAGGATTGGATGTTCCCAATACAGTACGTATGCAGCTTATGATCGAGAATCAGTGCGGCAGGAAGCTGGGACAGATATGCCTCACTATGGATGAACTGGCTTGTCAGATTGAAAGTCTCCTTGAAGGGGGTGTTTCGAAATGATGGATAAAATGATCTTTGGACGTTATGTTCCTGTGGAATCTCCTATGCACCGGATGGATCCCCGGGCCAAACTTCTAATGGTATTTATATTTGTATTTATCATTTTTCTAGCGAATAACATTCCGACATATGTGCTTGCAGCAGCGTTTACGTTTATTATTCTAAGATTATCAAATATTCCTGCCCGTTTTTTGATAGGCGGCCTTAAGCCTGTTTTTTACCTCATTTTATTTACCTTCCTGCTTCATATATTTTTCACTAAGGAAGGCAATCTGCTTTTTAAGTGGAGTTTTATAGAAGTGTATGAAGATGGGCTGCGCCAGGGAATATTCATATCCTTGCGCTTTGCTTTGTTAATACTGATTACATCTATTTTAACGCTGACAACCACTCCTATATCGATTACAGATGGGCTCGAAACCTTGTTTAACCCTTTAAAAAAGTGGAAGCTGCCGATCCATGAATTAGCACTGATGATGTCGATTTCTTTACGGTTTATTCCGACCTTGATGGAAGAAACCGATAAAATCATGAAAGCACAGGCGGCAAGGGGTACTGAATTCTCCAGCGGACCTATAAAAAATAGAATCAAAGCGATTGTTCCCTTGCTTATTCCTTTGTTTGTCAGTTCGTTTAAAAGGGCTGAGGAGCTCGCGACCGCTATGGAATCAAGAGGTTACCGCGGCGGTGAGGGAAGAACCAAATACCGTCTGTTGGAATGGGAAGGTACAGACACGGTGCTGATCGCGGCCATAGGGGTAATGACTGTACTGTTATTCATATTACGAGCGTAATGGAGCTGTTAAATGGAAAGATTTAAATGCAAAATTATGTATGATGGCACTCATTTTTCAGGGTATCAAGTCCAGCCCGAAAAAAGGACCGTACAGGGAGTTATTGAAAGTGTTCTAACTAAATTGCATAAGGGCACTCACATCCGCATTTCAGCATCGGGGCGAACTGATGCAGGAGTCCATGCCAGAGGCCAGATTATCCACTTTGATTCTCCGCTCCAGATACCTGAAGAAAATTGGCTGAAAGCAATGAATACCCTGCTTCCTGATGATATTTCTGTGGTACAGATCAGTAGAGCTGATCCAGGATTCCATTCACGGTTTGATGCGTCGGGAAAGGAATATCGGTACTTTGTGAGTCTTGGAACAGTAAGGGATCCTTTCAGGCGTAATTATTCATACCAGGCAGGATTTAAGCTTGACTATGAGGCTATGAATGAATCAGTGAAGCATTTAATAGGCACTCACGATTTTACGAGCTTCTGCTCTGCTAAAACGGAAGTAGAAGACCGGGTAAGGACCATTCGTACTATTGAATTTGTGGAGAGCGGAGATGAGCTGATGTTCCGCTTTGTAGGCAATGGTTTTCTTTATAACATGGTAAGGATATTAGTAGGAACGATTTTAGAAGTAGGGACGGGCAGGAAGCGACCTAGTGAGATGAAAGAGATCCTGGAAAAAAAGGATCGCAGCTGTGCCGGGAAAACGGCACCGGGCCACGGATTATATTTATGGGAAGTCTTTTATGATTAATTTTTTTCACCCAAAAACAGCTGGGCGGAAATCCAGTAATATCAAGGCGTTCCCGATTTTTATGACAACTAATCCTGGTGTAACATTTTCTTGACATTACGTCCTAAAAATTATATCATATCATAGGTATGATATTTAAACCCCACGTTAAGCCCCGGAAGACTTTACGTGATTGAAAATAAATATAACCAACGATTTAATAGGAGGGTAACCATGCGCACGACATTTATGGCGAAAGCAAATGAAATTGAACGTAAATGGTTCGTTATTGATGCTGAAGGTAAAACTTTAGGTCGTCTTGCAAGTGAAGTAGCAGCTATCTTGCGTGGAAAAAACAAGCCAACATTTACACCAAACGTTGACACAGGTGATCATGTTATCATCATCAACGCTTCTAAAGTAGAACTTACAGGTAAGAAACTTACAGATAAAATTTACTACCGTCACAGTATGCACCCAGGCGGTCTAAAAACTAGAACGGCTCTTGAAATGCGTACTAACTACGCTGAGAGAATGATCGAGCTTGCTGTTAAAGGCATGCTTCCAAAGAACTCTCTTGGCCGTCAAATCTTTAAAAAATTACACGTATACGCTGGCAGCGAGCATCCACACCAAGCTCAACAGCCTGAAGTTTACGAACTACGCGGATAATAAAGGGAGGATATTATAATGGCACAGGTACAATATTATGGCACTGGTCGTCGTAAGAGCTCCGTAGCACGTGTACGTTTAGTACCAGGCGACGGACGCATCGTAATCAACGGCCGTGATATCAACGAATACATTCCATTCGAAGCTTTACGCGAGGTTGTTAAACAACCACTTAACAATACAGAAACAGTGAACAGCTATGACGTTCTTGTATCTGTACAAGGCGGCGGCTATACTGGCCAAGCTGGCGCAATTCGCCACGGAATCTCCCGTGCATTGCTTCAAGCTGATCCTGAATACCGTGGATCACTTAAATCAGCTGGACTATTAACTCGTGACGCTCGTATGAAAGAACGTAAAAAATACGGTCTTAAAGGCGCTCGTCGTGCACCTCAGTTCTCAAAGCGTTAATTTTCGCTTTCAAAGACTCTCAGTCATCTTGGCTGGGGGTCTTTTTTATGCTGGAAAGTGTTTTTTCGCCCAATTATCAAATGGTTTCGCGGAATTACGTAAAAAATAACCAATTTGGAAAACTCTAAAGATCAGTACAATATTGTTACATTAAACCGCGGCTTTCAATCTTTACTCTGTATTGTGGTACACTTTAAGTACGAATAGGATATTAATCAGAGGTGTCCAACTTGAAAACAGTATTAATAATCGGTGGCGGCGTAACAGGTCTGGCCGCTTTATATGAGCTGAATAAATGGAAAAAAGAATGTCAATCGAATGTAAGGCTGGTACTGGCTGAAGCTGCGGCAAAGCTTGGCGGAAAGATTCGAACCGTCAAGGAAGGCGGCTTTGTAATGGAAACCGGAGCAGACTCTATGGTTACCCGTAAAGCACACGGTATGGATTTTATTAAGGAGCTGGGACTGGAGGGTAAATTAGTCTATAACGCCGCTGGCAGGTCGTTCATCTATAGTGATGGGGAGCTTAAGCTGATTCCTGCAGATTCTGTATTTGGTATCCCTGCCAGTATTGAATCACTGGCGAAGAGTACCCTTGTATCAGCAGAGGGTAAAGTCGAGGCATTAAAGGACTTTTTTACAAAGAATGAAAACTTTACAAAGAATGATTCCATAGGCAAGTTTCTGGAGTGCTTTTTGGGGGAAGAATTGGTTCAAAAGCAAATTGCGCCAGTGCTTTCAGGTGTATATTCTGGAAACCTCAGTGATCTTACTATTGCTTCGACTCTGCCTCAGGTATTTGATTATAAAGAGAAGTATGGAAGTATAATTAAAGGCTTTGAGGAGAATAAGAAGACATGGCAAAGCAGCGGTGAAAAGAAGTTCCTTTCACTAAATGGCGGCCTAGATGCGCTTATTCATGCATATGAAAAAACCCTTGATCAAACAGAAATTTTGAAGAATATGAAAGCAGATAAGGTTGAAAAAGCAAGTGGCAGGTATCGGGTTTTCTTTTCTAATGGGGAAATTATAGAAGCAGACCAGATTGTGCTAAGCATACCTCATAATGCGGCAGAAACATTGTTTACGGAGGATTCAGTAAAAATGGAGTTCGCACCGTTAAAAAACAGCTCGCTTATTTCAGTATATCTTGGCTTTGATATTCCAGACAGCCGGCTGCCCGCGGATGGTACAGGCTTTATCGCTTCAAACACGGACGATCTATCCTGTAATGCATGTACATGGACAAGCCGTAAGTGGAAGCACACATCGGAGAGCGGGAACCTCCTTGTAAGGCTGTTTTATAAAAGCAGCAATCCAAAATTCACGGCTTTAAAAGAAATCGAACGAGAGAAGCTTATTGAAACGGCCCTAAAGGATATTAAGAAAAGTTTAGGTATTACAGCAAAGCCCTTAGTGAGTGAAGTAACGGATTGGACAGAAAATATGCCCAACTACCTGATTTCCCATCCAAAGACAGTGGCAGCTCTTGAAAGCAGACTGGCTGAGGATTATCCGGGGATTTGGCTTGCCGGGAGTTCTTATTATGGTGTCGGTATCCCTGACTGCATAGAAAATGGAGCAGCCACAGGAAAGAAAATTATTGAGAAATTATAAAAATACAATCCCCTCCTGGTAAAGAAGGGGATTTATTTTATTTATTGTTGTATGTCTTTGCTGCACAAATTTTATTATCCCCAAATACCTGCTGAAGTCCCCTTTAAATAATTCCCAGAGCGGAAAATCCCCATTATAAGAATTACAGGAACCTCCATGCAGAAACTAACTCCATAGTATGAATGGCAGCGGTAAGTGTTAGTTCTAAACGAAGGTTTATTTACCGGCTAGCCGAAAAGAGGTGCTTTATGAATGTGATCACCACATTAAAGGAGAAGCAAAGGGAGAAGCAGGTTAAATATGAGAGGAAAGTTCTGAGAGAGCTCTCTATAGATCAATTAAAGAAGAGAGTGCAGCAGCAGTTTGGGCATAACCGTCTCTTTCAGCTTTCCTTTTCCCAGGTTCTTGAAGAGGGATGTTATGATGTAGCTATAGAGGCTTATTTACTGGGCGCACATTTCAGTAAATTCGGTTATTACGGAGAAAATATAGCATCTGTTAAAAATCGCTGCAGGGCAGAGGAAAAGCACTTAATCGATACTCTATTTAATTTTGTTCTATATTGGGGAAAGGCTGAACAGCAGGACTATGTGAGTGAATCTCTCTATTATGAATGTGAGCAATATGTCGATTCCTGGTGGAATGACGGCTTTCAAAAAGGCCAGAAAATGTACAAGCTGCGGCTACATTAATAAAAGCTTCGGTTCTAAAACCCCCGCTCGTCCCATATTTTGTACCATATAGGGATGAGCGGGGGTTTTTGTATTGAAGAAAAAATGGAAATACAGCGGAATCGCGATTGGGATCACATTATTGTTTTTACTCATTACCTTTCAAATTATTGATAAAGATTCTTGGAAACCATGGAGTCTGCCGCTGTCAGGCAAGATTATAGTCATTGACCCGGGACATGGAGGGGTGGATGCCGGAGCAAATAACGGTCCGGTATTAGAAAAGGAGATTGCCCTGTCGGTTTCCAAAAAAATAAGGGACTATCTCCAAGAGCAGGGAGCACTTGTTCTTCTTACCAGAGAGGAAGACAAAGACCTGGCAAAAAAGAATACCAAGGGGCTGAGAGCGCGAAAGCGGGAAGACCTGAGGGAAAGAGTGGAATTTATCAATAAGTCACAGGCTGACTTGTATATCAGTTTACATTTGAATGCCTTCCCGTCTACGCAGTGGAGCGGTGCACAGACGTTCTATACTTTAAGGTACGATGAGAACAAGCGGGCTGCTAAATTCATACAGGAAGAGCTTAAACGAAATTTAGAGAATACTTCCAGAGAAGCTAAAGCTATGAATACAGTCTACTTAATGAAACATGTGAAAAAACCCGGAGCTTTAGTAGAGATCGGATTTCTATCTAACCCTATGGAACGTGCTAATTTACAAAGCGATATTTACCAGGAAAAAGTCGCTGCTTCCATTTATAAAGGGATTTCCCGTTATTTTACCGAAGAATACATCAATTAAAACCGCTCTCACCGGGTTTTATAAGCAAGGGATTTAAAGAATTCAAAGCATATATGATATACTGAATATGGAAGCGAATTCAAAAAGGCGGTGCTGGAATTGTTAACAGAACAACAGATAAGGGATATTTTAAAGGATTTAAAGGATCCTTTTATACATAAAACGCTAGAGGAACTTGGCGGTATTCAAGAAGTTAAAATAAAGCCGGAAAAGAACCATGTTAGCGTTAAGATTGCCATAGCAAAAACGGGAACAAGCGAGCAGATGCAGCTCCAGACGGTCATTGTTGATTTGCTGAAAAAAGCAGGGGCAGCATCCGTAGGAATACGTTTTACAGACTTGCCGGAGGATGAACTGCTTAAGCACCGCAGTTCTATGCCGCAAAAGGATCTAGGCTTGTTATCCCCGGAATCCAAAACCAAATTTATTGCGATTGCCAGCGGCAAGGGCGGCGTAGGAAAATCTACAGTTTCCGTAAATCTAGCAACGTCACTTTCCCGCCTCGGAAAAAAGGTCGGTTTAATTGATGCAGATATATACGGGTTTAGTGTACCGGACATGATGGGAATTACGCATCGGCCGATCGTTCGGGGAGATAAAATCATACCAGTGGAACGTTTTGGAGTTAAGGTAGTTTCAATGGGCTTCTTTGTTGAAGACAATTCGCCGATCATATGGAGAGGGCCTATGCTCGGTAAAATGCTCAACAGCTTCTTTACTGAAGTGGAGTGGGGCGATATTGAATATCTTCTGCTGGACCTCCCTCCAGGCACAGGAGATGTTGCATTGGATGTACACTCCATGCTGCCATCCTGCAAAGAAATCATCGTCACTACCCCGCATCCTACTGCAGCTTTTGTTGCGGCCAGGGCAGGAGCGATGGCCATTAAAACCGAGCATGAAGTAATTGGCGTAATTGAGAATATGTCATACTTCGAGAGCAGGGTCAGCGGTGAAAAGGAATATGTATTTGGTAAAGGCGGGGGAGATAAGCTTGCGGACGAGCTTAATACTACTGTTCTTGGCCAGCTTCCGCTGCAGCAGCCGGACTGGAATGATGAGGATTTTGCTCCATCCATCTATGCCGAGGATCATCCGACTGGAAAAGTATATATGTCCATTTCAGAAAAACTCATTGATATCTTAGATAAGTAAAATAAGAAAACGCCTCACTTACGAGGCGTTTCTTTATTTCTTAGCTTTAGATGCAGGCATCTCTTCTGCAGCCTTAATGATTGTATCCTGCATTTTGGCTTTAAATAACGGACTGTCCATTGTTTCAAGCATCACCTTTTGTACAGTGTCCCTGTATTGTTGGCTTTGAAGAACCTTTAGATAAGAACTGCTCAGCTGAGGGTCCTGCATAAGGCTTATAATTTGTTTTTGGTAAGCCGGGTCCTTCATAAGATCTTTTAACAGTTTTTCGTGTTCACTTTTTAAACTTTTTGCATAAGTAGATGCGAACTTCGGATCACTTAAATTTTTCTGCCAAAAGGTTTTGCTTTTATCTGAGGTAAGGTTGGTTTGAATGGTATTAGTCACTAATGGGTCATCCAGCACAAATTGCTCTCTAATCTTGGGATCTTTAAGGACTTCCTGAAAAGCCTTTTTTCCATCCTCGGATTTGATAATATCCATAACCATTTTTTTGGTTTCTTCGTAATCCACTTTTTCCTCATGATTACTGCCCCCGGCTAGGTTACATCCTGACAAAGTGAGGAAAAAGGCAGAGAGAAGAAGAATCAAGGCTCCGCTTCGCATTAGGAAACCCCTTTCTTGTTTCATATGTTTTTAATATAATCTTTCTGATAAAAATTATTCTCTTGAAGAGGCACCTAGATTTTTCTAGTGCTGGTTGGTACAATCAGGATAGTACAGTATAAGAAAGTATATGGGGGATATAGAGAGTGAATAGCCGTAACCTCGTTAGATTATTACTCACTACATTGCTGCTCGGAGGGTTATCAGCTGTATTAGTTGGAATAGCTGCCCGCTGGAACGAACTTGGCCCGCTTATCACCAAAGGGGCTTATGGGGAGCTGCTGATGACAATTGTATGGCTTATCGGCCTTGGCTTTTTATTCAGTGTCATCAGCCAGATGGGATTCTTTGCATATTTGACGGTCCATCGCTTCGGCCTTGGGATTTTTGGAGCAAGCTGGAAGGGTGTTCAAGTTGTATTGATAGCATTTGTGCTATTCGATTTAATATACTTTGGCCCAATATGGTTTGGTAATGAAAGTGACAGAAGTATTTATGCAGTATATAGTGCTTTTCTATTGGTCAGCGGTCTTGCGGTTGGCTGGTATAAAGCAAGAATTACGAATAATGCAGCTTTTATCCCAGCCGTCTTTTTTATGATTATTGTAACGGTTGTTGAATGGGTGCCGGTCCTGCGATCTAATGATAAGGATTGGATGCTGTTTATGCTGCTGCCGCTGCTGATCTGCAACGCCTATCAACTTCTCATACTGGGATCTTTAAACACCCGGTCAAGACAGGAATTAGAATTAAAAAAGAATTAACCGTGAACGGGTTAATTCTTTTTTTTTGTACAATTTTTCATCTGTATCCTGACAGGAGGCTATACATCAGGACCATTATTCGTAATGTAAATTGCCCCTGGCTGATTATATTCATAAGAGCTCTGTGCGATCCCTGCCGCTGAACAAGGGTGTAACTGTCCTATTTAATTTCTTCTGTTTTAGTGCTTGAGTTGGCAATCATTTCGGAGACACTGACAAACTTAAGGTTCTTGGATTGTACAGAGTCAATAATCTGCGGCAATGCCCTGGCCGTTTGCTTAGCGGAATCAGATGCGTGCAGCAAAATAATATCTCCATCTTCCACATCTTCTATATTCGTTACGATTTCCTGTACTCCGGGATTGGTCCAATCCTTTGAGTCCAGGCTCCAGTGAACAACTGAATATCCATAACGATCAGCAACCTTTAATAAATTTTTGTCAAAATGTCCGGTCGGGGACCGGAGTAATTCAATATTTTTGACATTTAGTTTTCGGAAAACATCTTGTGCTTTTGAAATGTCACGTGCAATTTCCTGTTCCTCCATACTGGTGTAATCCTTGTACCCATAGCCTAAGATTCCAATTTCATAGCCCTGCTTTACAATTTGGGCAACTAACTCAGGGTGTCTCTCCGCCCATGACCCCGAAACGAAGAAAGTGGCGGCTCTAACCTTTTCTTTTTTTAATGTCTCCAGAATAGGCTTGGCTCTAACATCGCCCCATCCGATATTAAAGGTTAAAGCAAGATCCCTTTCTCCTTTATAAACCGCCTTTGGACCAGTCATTGTCGAAAATACGGAGAAGTTATTCAGGGATTCAACGTAGAGAAAAACTGCAGTGAAAAAAGCAATCACGATAATAAACGTATACTGCTTTATCTTTTTGACATTTGCCGCTTGAAAATAATACAAAGCTATCACCTCGTCCATAGACTCTTGTCTCATCCTATGCGTGTTCAAGGGACTTATGACCAAAATATTTGTTTCGCCGGACATAAAATAGGAAATTCAGGAGAAAAATAGGAGGAAAATAGACTGAAGGTGGAAAAGATGCTTGGAATGCTGATTAACGAGAAAGAAATTCGAGAAATAGAATATTTAATCAAAAGAGAAATGGATGAGATTCTATTCGATCTTACAGATACAAGGATTGAGCATATCGTGAAAAGATCCATGGAAGAAAGATATCAAATTCTTTTTAGTTTATTTAAAAGAATTGCTGATCCTAAGGATTGTTTGCTATATATGCGGACGGCAGAGAAGCCCAAAAGTGCTTCAGTGGATAATACGAAGCCAGTTAAGAAAAGAAACAAAAAAGTTATTGACTCATAATGATTCCGCTGGTATAGTAATAAACGTTGCTGCGAAACATTTTACTGTTGAACAGCGAACGAATTTAAAAAAGTTGTTGACTTAAGTTGCAGCTGCATGGTATATTAGAGAAGTCGCCTCGTGAGGAGGTTGACTAACATTGACCAAGATAATTGTTCTTTGAAAACTGAACGAAACAAGACGCCAGGTATTTTCTCTCTGAGAAAATACAAAAACAAGTTTTAAACTTTTAAGAGCTATATCAAACATTCTTCGGAGAGTTTGATCCTGGCTCAGGACGAACGCTGGCGGCGTGCCTAATACATGCAAGTCGAGCGGATGGAAGGAAGCTTGCTTCCTGAAGTTAGCGGCGGACGGGTGAGTAACACGTGGGCAACCTGCCCCTAAGATCGGGATAACTTCGGGAAACCGGAGCTA
>NZ_PGUY01000086.1 GCF_002863585.1 Peribacillus deserti
GGTCATAAGCCAATCGCCATCAAAAGGCAAAAGCGGCCTTTCGCTGCCGCTTTTCTTATGCCGATCGGATGTCTGCTTTCCAATAAACGCTGACTCCCAATATATTTCTCATTCATTGTGCTTTATATCTGTTTAATTTGAAAAGCACCGTTCTCCGCTTTTATATTAAAAAAGCTGGAAGCTTTGTTCGCTTTCAGCTTGGGTGTGACTGTTTATTTTCGGTCGGAAGAATATGTCCAGCCATCCTCCTGATACACTTTCTGTTCTTTCATCAGCTTCCCAAGGGCTCGTTTGAAAGAGGCCTTGCTCAAGCCGAATTTAGCCTGAATGTCCTCCGGCCGGCTTTTATCGCTAAACGGCATGGCGCCGTTACGCGACATCAAATATTCCCAGATTACCTCGGCATCCTCATCCATTTTTTCTTGTTTCCTTGGAAGCAGGGAAATGTTCAAGCTTCCGTCTTCCTTAACTTCAATGACCCTTCCATCTACCATTTGGCCAAGGCGGGGTTCTCTCTTCCGTTCACTTTCGTGGATAAATCCTCTGTACCCTTCTTCCGTAATAATAAAGCTGCCAACTTTAAGCAGACGGTATACGGTCCCTTTAATATCCTTATTATTCATAGTAAATAATGCTTTATTTGCAATGCCGCCCATTACATCTTCCGTTGCAAGCTTACCAAAGAGCCTGCCTCTGCTATCCGTTTTCAAGGAAATATACAATCGGTCTCCCGGCTCCGGCCAAAGATTTTCAATCAGCGGCAAATCATCAAGTGAGACCAGGATATCCTTTGAAATTCCAATATCCACGAATGCACCCAAGTCATGTCTGATTTCCACAACTGGCGCCCATGCATATTTTCCAATCTGGATTTCCGGAATCGTCATGGTAGCAGCCAGCCTGCCTGACTTATCCTGATATAAGAATACGTCTACTTCCCCGCCTATTTCCACTTCACCATGTATCTCCGTTTTATGCAGCAATACACTTTCATCTTCTTCGTTGGTCAAGAAATAACCAAAAGCCTCTTCTGCATTCTCAGCCCTTGCTTCTCTGTCAACCCTAAGGTTCACAACTGTCCCGGCTTCTAAATATTCCATTTATAAAAACCTCCTAAAACTGAACATTATACAATGTCTAGTAGTTGTATCTAATAAGCTATTTAAAATGTATGCTTCCTTCTTCAAGTGATATGAGCCCGGATATAGAGATGATCTAACAGCTCTTTATCAGGCGGAATTCACTAAATCCAGATGCTATCTAAGGCGAGGCATGAGTTTATACTCACCGATCTCCCCTTAACTTCGGTTTTCCCTGTCCTTATATATACTCATCCTAATTACCTCAAAGTTAAACTTTATCCCCATAAAATTTAAGTAAGCCTCGTAAATCAAAATCGCAATTCTTCACTTAGATGAAACTTATGTATAAATAAGGAGTGAAGAAATACTTCTGCAAAATCTTTGCTTGGGATAAGGAAGTATTAACAGCATTTAACACTATAATTGTGCAAAGCCATAAAGATCTCTAACCCAGTAAACGAGCCAAACCAAACCCTGTTGTTCGTGCACATTCATTTAATACTGAGCATAAAACGGACTGACAGAACGGAAGGTTCTAATGAACATGCTAAGGCTCCATTTTATTAGGCAGTATGTCGTAAATATTCAATAACTATACCTCCTGGCCAGCAAAGTACGCCGCAGAGCATAAAGGCAATAGAAACTTTGCCATGCTAGAAAGCACTGCTCTTTAATCTACCACTTTTCAAATCTAATGTATAGTCACCATATTCAAATTTGCTGATACACCTGTTTATCTCCACAAACTTCCCAACACTTCTTCTGCTTCTTCCACTGTTTTTAGGATGAGTTCTCCAGCCCCCATTTGATCCCTTATCAGTCTTGCAGCCTGACCTGACCATAATGCCATGTATTCGGAGTTGTTCTGGCGGGCGGCTTCTTTTCTTATATCCCCAGTTAACGTGTTTTGGGAAGGAAATGGCAGCGGATCTATGCCGCTCCTCTCAAACTCGTCGATAAATGTATTTCGAATACCTCTGGCAGGCCGGCCGGAAAAGCTTTTTGTAATGATCGTACTTTCATCGGTGCTGTTTAATAATGCCTGCTGATATGCCGGATGCGCTCCGCTTTCCCTGCAGCAAAGAAAGGCAGTTCCCATTTGTATACCCTGCGCCCCAAGGGAAAGTGCGGCAGCCAAACCCCTGCCATCCATAATTCCTCCGGCAGCAGCAATAGGAATCCCTACTCGATCGGCTATCTGCGGAACCAAAGAAAAGGTACCAATGCATGCACCATTCGGATGATCTTGTATATCAAATGTACTCCTATGGCCGCCGGCATCGCTCCCTTGTGCTACAAGGACATCCACCCCAGCTTGTTCAGCGATACAGGCTTCATTCACAGTGGTCACCATCGCAATCACTTTTCTTCCATTTCTATGGACAGCTGCCATCTTTTCTTCTGAAAGGATGCCGAATGCCGTGCTTATGATGGGTACTTCCTCTTCAATTACCACTTTAAATTGTTCTTCAAATAAATCAATGATCTTAGGATCATGATGTATTTCTGGTATTTTCAGCTGTTTTCTGAAGGAATTTAAGACGCTGTTAACTTCTTCTGCATTATGCCGTTTATTTGTAAAATCCGTACAAAATAAATTAACCCCAAAAGGCTTGGAGGTGCGGGATTTAATTTTCCTTATAGCTTCTCTGATTTCATCAGGCTTCATATACGCCGCACCAAGGGAACCGAGCCCGCCAGCTTCGGAAACCGCTGCTGCCATTTCAGGTGTTGCCGGCCCTCCAGCCATCCCTGCCTGAAGAATAGGAAACTTTATGCCAAGTAAATCGCAAAGAGGAGTTTTAATATTCATTTCAAGTCACCTGCCCTTTCTTTTGGTAGAAATTAGATTGCTTGCTGGTCCGGCGCCATATTCGGCAGCAATCGTGATTCAGAACATATCTCAGCCGCCAGAACCAGCATACTGCACTACAATGCATTCAGTGCCACGAAACAGCCAGTCTATTATACTATTTCAAATTTTCTAATCTCTTTATTTCTTCATCTATTTTATCAAGGTCTATTCTTTCAAACAAAGGGTTAGTTTCAGAAAGCCGGAACTCATGAGGTTCAATCCAGTGCCAGCAGGGTTCAGCTATGGATAAACTTTCCCTCACTTTTTTCGAAGAAAAGGGCAGGAAAGGTTCTAATAAATTTGCTAAATTTGCAATAATAACAGCTGATTCATACAATGTCTCTTTGCTCTTTTTCTGTTCGTTCCTAACGGTTAGCCATGGCTTCTGTTCGTCGAATCTTTTGTTGGCCTCCCTTACCAGCGCAAAAATACTTTCAAGTGCACTCTTGAATTCACCGTTCTTGATTTTTTCACCTGTTTCCTGATATAGCAGCGAGATTTTCGATTTTAACCTGGTATCAGTAAAACGGCCTTCTATTTCCCCTCCAAAGGATTTTTCAATAAATTTAAATGTCCTATTCACGAGATTTCCATAAGCACCAAGGAGCTCGCTATTATGACTGTGAATAAATTCACGCCAGGAAAAATCAGCATCTCTTTTCTCAGGACCATTGATCGTAAGAAAATATCTGATGGAATCCGGATCATATCTCGATAATAAATCCGCCGCCCATATTGCATAATTTCTGCTTGTGGAAATCTTCTTTTTTTCCAATGTAAGATATTCACTGGAGATGATGCGATCTGGTAAATGAAACCCTAATCCTTCTAAAATGGCCGGCCAAATGATTGTATGAAACGGGATATTATCTTTGCCGTGTACATAATACGCTTCAACACTATCTTTCCAAAAAGCCTCCCATTTTCCCCCGGTGAGTGCTGCCCATTTTTTACTGGCGGTTAGATAACCGGCAACCGCTTCGATCCAAACATAGATTTTCTTGCCCTGAAATCCATCAACCGGTACCTCTACACCCAGCTCCAAATCTCTGGTCGCGGCTCTGTCTGACAAGCCCTCAGACAGATATCGGGAAGTTAACCCTATTGCGTTGTCACGCCAAAGGCTATTGTTTCGAGAAAAATGGACATAACTGGAGATTATCTCTTGATATCGGGATAACGCCAGGTAAAAATGTTCGGTCTCCTTTAAAACCGGGCTGTTTCCGCACAATTTGCAGCGCAAATTCTCCAGTTCCTCCGCATGTAATAGGGCGGAGCAGTTGTCGCATTGATCACCTCGTGCAGCATGGCCGCATTGTGGACAGTGTCCTTCTACGTATCTGTCTGGCAGGAAGCGTCTGCAAATCTCGCAAAATACCTGTTCGTCGTTTCTTCTATAAAGGAGGTTCTTTTCAAGCAGCTCCATGAATATTTTTTGTACTTCTTGATGATGGAACGGATCATCTGTCCTCGTATATAAATCATAGGTAAATCCAAGTTCATCAAAGGTCTTCTTAAACTCCAAATGAAATTTTTCAGCTGCCTGGCGTGGAGATGTTCCTTCTTCAGCAGCCCTGATCATGATAGGTGTTCCATGGCAATCACTTCCTGACACATATAAAACATTTTCTCCCTTTATTCGAAAATATCGCGCCAGGATGTCACCCGGCAGCAAACTTGCAATGTGACCTATATGAAGGGATCCATTTGCATATGGCCATGCACCGCCAATAAAAATATTCATTATTGTTTCCTCCTTTTTACCTATAACAAAGCCCTAATAAAATAAGGCTCTTTTCTAAAAGATTGTTGTTTTTAATAGTTCGGTGAACCTATCCTATTGTTAAACAGGTTGATTGGAACGTAAGGTGCGAGACTCCTGCGGGAGCAGCGGGTATTGTCCAGCTCCGGACTGACACCGCGGGTCTAGCCAATCGCCATTAAAAGGAAAAATCGGCCTTTTACTGCCGCTAGTCTTATGTCGGGCTAACGTACGAAGCACAGGATGTGCGAGCCAGGCGCGGCCACAGGACGTGGCGTTACGAGCGTGGTAAGGGCGACTAAGCTTCTGTCTTCGCTATCGCTTGCCAATCAGCAAGTCTTCTTTATCAGGTGTGTGCTTTTCTTTTAGCGTTTTGCCTCTAGTAAAAAAGATTATCATTCAGCTTTTTGATGGATCCTTTCTTGAAAAGCACCGTCCTCCGATTTTCGATCAGGTGAGACCCCACAGGCGAAGCCGAGGAGGCTCGGGCGCCCGCCCCGCGGAAAGCGAGCATCCTCACGTTCCAATCAACCCCCATGTTCAATAACAATAAAGTTTGCGAAAACAGCCTAAAATAAAAAAACCTCCCGCCCAAAGACATTACTGTCTAAGGGCGGGAGGTTATCCGCGTTACCACCTTAATTCTCCGGCGACTCACATCGACCGGACTCTGAAAGTACGAAGCTTGAATGTAAGCTTGTATACTCAGACATTTATAACGAGTGTCTAATCTCGTCACAGCCTACTGCCGAAAAAATCCGGCTTCGAAGTGAGGCTCAGAGGCCATTTTCGGATATGTTCTCCTTTGCTTCTTTTCAGCTGCCGAAGCTCTCTGTTAAAAGTCGATCCATATCTTACTTTTCTCGTCATCGCCTGTCATATATTACCTTTATTATAAGGTGTTATTTTCTATTGTAAAGACATTTAAGCCAAATCTGATTGAATATATGTTAGGACTAGGTTGGCAGTATGCTTTAGAGATGATACGTGTGTCCGTTCAAATGCATGAGAGGCATCAATTCCTGGCCCAATCAATCCGTGTACGATGTCATGTCCGGCTGAAATGGCAGCAGAAGCATCCGAACTATAAAACGGGTAAATATCAAGTTTATATTCGATATTGTTCTTTTTAGCCAGCTCCACCAAATGCTGGCGTAATCGATAATGATATGGTCCGCTTGAGTCTTTTACGCAGATGGATACTGTAAATTCGTCAGTTGCCTGGCCATCCCCGATTGCCCCCATGTCCACTGCCAGATATTCCACCGTTTCAGGAGTAATATTTGAATTGCCGCCATACCCAATTTCTTCGTTGTTGGAAATAAGAAAATGGGTGGTGTAAGGAAGTGAAAGGCTATTTTCTTTAACTAATTGCATAATATGCAGTAGAATGCCGACACTTGCTTTATCATCCAGATGTCTGGATTTAATAAAACCACTGTCTGTTATTTCTGTTCTAGGTTCAAACGTAACAAAGTCGCCAACCGAGATTCCAAGTTTTTCTGTTTCTTCCTTGGATTTTACAACTTCATCAATTCTTATTTCAATTGAATCTTCATCGCGCTTAATATCACCGGAATTTTTGTACACATGAGCGGCAGTCTGATGAATCAAAATAGTACCCGTATAAATCTTTCCTTCTGCTGTATGTATTTTGCAGTATTCGCCTTCCACTGCATTCCAATGAAACCCGCCTATTTTTGAAAGCTTTAATCGACCGCTTGAATGGATTTCTTTTACAATAGCCCCGAGTGTATCAACATGTGCTGTCAATAGTCTGTGTTTGCTTGTATCCTGTCCTTCTATCGTAGCAATCAAGGCACCTTTATTTGCTATTTTATAATCCACTCCAATGCTTTCCAAAAACTGAGCTGCATGCGAAATGGCATCCTGAGCATATCCCGATGGTGAAGGAATTGATACGAGGTTTTTAATATAAGATAAAATTTGTTCTTCATTTACTAGGTTTTTCATAACATATCTCTCCTGTAGAAGTAGTCACTTTAAGTTTATAATATTTTATGAAAATTAAAAACCATTTTCCAAAAGGCTCTTTTCTAAAAGATTATTGTTTTTTTAATAAGTTCTGTGAACCTACCCTATTGTAAAAGGTTGATTGGAACGTAAGGTGCGAGACTCCTTGATCCAGCTACAAGCAGAGACCCTCGAGTCATAAGCCAATCCGTCTATGGAGAGAAAAGCACTCCCCACAGCCGGCTCGTCTTATGCTTGGCTGACTCACGAAGCACAGGATGTGCGAGCCAGGCGTGGCCACAGGACGTGGCGTTCGAGCGTGGTAAGTGCGACTAAGCTTCTGTCTTCACTTTCGTTCGCCAATCAGCAAGTCTTCTTTATCGGGTCTCTGCCTGCCACTTTGTTTGCAACTTTAGATCTATTGGGATTAACACTGATCTTTTAATATTTATATGTTGGACAGGCACCGCTTTCCGCTTTTCTGTGCGGGAGCAGCGGGACAGACGAGACCCCGCAGGCGGAGCCGAGGAGGCTCGGGCGCCCGCCCCGCGGAAAGCGAGCATCCTCACGTTCCAATCACCCGCCTTGTTCAATAACAACAATGTTTGCGAAAAAAGCCTTTCTAAAAGATGATTGTTTTTTAATAAGTTCTGTGAACCTACCCTATTGTAAACAGGTTGATTGGAACGTAAGGTGCGAGACTCCTTGATCCAGCTACAAGCTGAGACCCTCGAGTCATAAGCCAATCCGTCTATGGAGAGAAAAGCACTCCCCACAGCCGGCTCGTCTTATGCTTGGCTGACGCACGAAGCACAGGATGTGCGAGCCAGGCGTGGCCACAGGACGTGGCGTTCGAGCGTGGTAAGTGCGACTAAGCTTCTGTCTTCACTGTCGTTCGCCAATCAGCAAGTCTTCTTTATCGGGTCTCTGCCTGCCACTTTTTTTGCAACTTTAGATCTATTGGGATTAACACTGATCTTTTAATATTTATATGTTGGACAGGCACCGCTTTCCGCTTTTCTGTGCGGGAGCAGCGGGACAGACGAGACCCCGCAGGCGGAGCCGAGGAGGCTCGACGCCCGCCCCGCGGAAAGCGAGCATCCTCACGTTCCAATCAACCCCCTTGTTCAATAACAACAAAGTTTGCAAAAAACAGCCTTCCAAAATTACAATAGGGGCAGCCTGCGGTCGTGCTGCTGCTTTGTTAAAATGGTATACTTTTAATAGGATTTTTCGCGGGAAAGGGATTGAAAACATGACACAAAAATTATTTTATAGTGAACCCGGTCTTTCTGAATGGTCAACCATGGTTACATCAATGAGGGCAAAAGATGATTATTATTTAGTTACACTTCAAGAAACAGCCTTTTATCCCGAAGGCGGCGGCCAGCCTGCCGATCACGGGTTTATTGATGATATAGAGGTGATCGATGTTATTGAAGCGGGCAGCGACATTCTGCATAAGGTTAAGTATCCCCTAGAGTTGAAGGAAGTAACCTGCAGACTTGATCAGGAACGGCGGCTCGACCATACTCAGCATCATTCTGGACAGCACTTATTATCTGCTGTTTGCATTGAGCTTTTTGATGCAGCAACAATCAGCTTTCATCTTGGGAAAGAAACAGTAACCATAGACCTGGATATTAATGAGTTACATACCGATGAGCTTAGGCAGATTGAACATCGAGTGAATCAATACATTTGGGAAAATCGAAAAATCAATACGTTCCATGTGACTCAATCAGAACTGACCAAGCTTCCTTTAAGAAAGCTTCCAAAGGTTACAGAGGATATTCGGATTGTCGATATCTCAGGAATCGACGTTTCTGCCTGCTGCGGGACTCATGTAGAAAGTACGGCTCAAATCGGAAGCTTAAAGATCATTAAAACTGAAAAACAGCGTGGCAAAACGCGTCTGCATTTTATGTGCGGTATCCGTGCTCTAACCTATTTCCAGGATATTCACTCCCAAATATCAAGCCTTGCGGCAAAATTTAGTACAAGCTCCAAAGACGTTTTAGAAAAAGTGGATAATTTGGAAGCTGATATGGCGGCCTTGCAGAAAGAATTAGACAATGTAAAGTACGAGAATCTACTTTTTACAGCAGAAAAAATTATTTCTGAACAAAGCGGTCCATGCATTGAACTTCCATGTGAATTCAATATAAAGGAAATGCAAAGCATGGGGAGGATACTTGCAGAAAAATCAGGAATGCCCGTCCTTTTATACAACACAGATGAATCAAGGCTGATTACGGTTGTACCTTCGTCCTTACACTTTTCGTGCGGAAAATGGTTTAAAGAGCATCTCCAGGACTTCAAAGGGAAAGGCGGAGGAAGTGATGTCCAGGCCCAGGCAGCTTTTCCTTCTTCTTCAGATATGACTCTGTTCATTAATTTGTTGAAAGAAGCTCTCTACAGATAAAAGTAAAGCCCCGTACTCAGCATTGTGCGTATTTGCATCCGGTACGGGGCTATTAAAAATCAATCTTTATTCACATGTATTTGGCCAGTTTTTCCTTTTTTGATCAGAGTCTGCATAATGGTGCTGGATAATTGGCTTAGTTTATAAGGTTTTACAAGAAATTCTTTTGCACCAAGGGAAATACCTCTTTTCTTTTCGTCAAGGGCTGTTGAAATAAAGATCGGTACCTCTTTTAATTTTTCATCTTCCTTTATTTTTTCAATTATTGTCCAGCCATCGATCGAATCCTTCTCAAGCATGATATCCAGAACAATTGCATCCGGAACATCTGTCTTTAAGACTGTCATCGCCTCCTGACCTTTACTGAACCAGGTTACCGAAAATCCATGCTCAGACAGCTCTTCTTTGAGCAATTCCGCTAAGGAACTATCGTCCTCAATCAGCATAACCCTGTATTGTTCCGCTGCCGGCACTTTTTCCGGGACATCTTCTTCGTACCCCTTTTTTATGCTGACGAGTGGAAGTGATACCGTAAACGTACTTCCTTTTCCATACAGGGATGAAACAGTAATATCTCCCTCATGCGCCTTCACAATTTCTTGGACGATTGCAAGTCCGAGTCCAGTACCGCCTATTTTCCTTCGATCACTATTATCCACTCTGTAAAATTTTTGAAAGAGTTTATCGATTGATTCTTCAGGAATTCCGAGCCCAAAATCTATAACATCCGCCTTAACGAATCCATCTTCCTGATACACCTTTATCTCGACTCGTTCGCCCTCGGGACTGTATTTAATTGCATTACTGATTAAATTGGTAAATACCTGTTCCAATTTCGCCTGGTCACACCAGATAAAGTTCTCCTTCGAGTCAAGGTTCAGGACGATTTTATGAGTAACAGCACTAATCTGCTGTTTTTCAACTGCTCTCTCAATGATTAAGTCTAATTCTGCATATGCTTTCTCATAGGATTGCTTTCCAGATTCCATCCGCTGAACATCCAGGAAATCATTTATGAGGTCTGTCAGTCTCTTGGCTTCGTTCAGAATAGTAGTCAAATATTTTTTCTGTCTTTCCGGCTTTAATTTTTTAGTGAGCATTAACTCCGTGAAACCAAGGACACTTGCTAATGGAGTTCTAAGTTCATGACTTACGGTGCTTACAAATTCGGATTTCATTTGGTCGACTTCAAACTCTCGGGTAATATCTCTATGAACGAGTACAGTGCCCACTTTCTCTTTTCCATGAAAGACATTCTCACAGTACACCTTAAGTACCTGATTACTGTCGGTAACTGAATATACCAGCGAATTTTCCTCGTTATCTTCCTGTTTCTGACACTGAATGGAATTTAGAATAAAATCACTAAATTCATGTTTGTTCACAATGAATGGGCTCATAAGAGCGATCCATTCTTCCCAGGTTAATCCTGCCGCGTCTTTGCCAGAAAAGAAACGGTCGCAAAGCTGTTTGTTAATCTGGACAATGGTCCCGGCCGAATCCAGCAGCTGAATTCCTTCATGGACAGAATTTATAATATCTTGGTTAAGTTTTCGGTCTTCCTCCGATTTTTCGTATAATTCGATTTTTTCCAGAGATATTCCAATCTGCTTGGCCAGGGCTTCATATTCAAAGAGCTGGCTGTCAGGAAAAGGATTTCCGTACCGGCTGAAAATCATGATCGCTACCGTTTTTTGTCTGGAAGATAAGACTGGAAGGTAAAGATCATAGCAATAAGATATTCCTTCATGAAATCCTTTTTCAGCTGTTTCTTGCTCTCTTTTAATAGTGAAGGCCTTTTTGGTCTCTAGAAGACGGACATTTAGACCACTTTTTATGTGGTTCCTGAACTGTTGAACGCCAGATACAGAGACACCAAATGAAGCAAAGGCATCCTCATCCACTAGTGTAATCAGCCCTTTATCTGCTGGGAGGAGCTCCGACATGCTTTTTACGATGCTGTCCAGTACTTCCTGCTTATGCAGGGAATTTGAAATTTGGTTAATAAGTTCGTTTCGTCGATTGAGATTTAACTCATTTTCCCTTAAAATTCTTAAGGCATGCTGTAATTCATCCTGCTGTGAGTGCAGTTCATCCTGATGGGCTGATAATTCTTCATTTTGTGCCAGTAGATCCTTTTCTTTTTCCTGCAGAGAACTCACCATCTTCCGGAAAGCCGAGCTGAGCGAACCAATTTCATCTTCGCGATTCTCTTTTGGAAGCACCGCCTCTTTGCCAAGTGCGATTTCATTAGATGCTGCGGCAAGAGCAGCCAGAGGCTTTCCGACCCGGCTGAACATCGTTCTAATAATGATATATAGCGTGAGCAGGGCAAATAATATGAAAAATAGAAACCAAATTTGTAAAGCGGTCTGATCTTTTGTTAATTGATTCACTCTTTTATCTAAACGTTCGTTTAGTTCTTGATTATAACCGTCCAGCCTTTCCTGAAAATCATTCACTTTTTTAGTGCTTTCATTCGCAGCCAATTCTATAACTCGATCTTTATGGCCTTCATTGACATCTTTGATGACTTTTGGAAGTGTCTCTTGAAAATAATACGAGTCAAATTCTCTAACTTCCTCTGCCATTTCTTTATCGGAACGTGTGAAAGCAGCATTCTCCAGCTTTCTTACAGAGCTGATAATTTCACTCTCGCGTGCTTCTGCATTCCTTAACAAAACCTCATTATTTAATGCCAGATATCCTCTCACATCAAAAAAAGCACTGTTGAAGGAGCCGCTTATTTTATCCGAAATCCCCTCTAAATGGACAATTTTCTTACGGTCCTCCTTAAAGGATTTATTTAAGCTCTGCTGGAAATAGAGCAGAAGGCCTGACCCTAAGATAAAAAATATAATGAACCCGGCCATGGACACCCCAAATTGCCTGGATAAGCTTTTTTTATAATACGAATTAACGTTCATCCAGAATTTCCTCGATTTTTTCTAACAGTTTCATAGGACTGAAGGGCTTGGCCATGAAATAATCGGCTCCTGCCTGTATGATCATGTCCTGTTCAGACTGCTGGCTTTTGGCGGAGAGCATTAATATTTTTACAGCACTGTTTTCCTGGCTGCTTCTAATTTGCCTGATTACTTCCAAGCCTGTGTAGATAGGCATCATATAATCAAGGATAATCAGATCGTATTGATTTTCCTTGAATAATTGAACGGCCTCCCCTCCGTCAGCAGCCTCATCCACAATAAAATCTTCGTCCTCAAGTGTATCAACAATCAGCATCCGCAGCACTTCTTCGTCTTCTGCAAGCAAAATTCGTTTCACAAGTTATCTCTCCTGTCTATACGCACTGCCAGCTGCATACATAGGGGCAGCCAACGTTTCGTTATTTATCAGAATATGCTTTCTTCATCATGTAATACGATTCTTTAAGTCTTTCATGGTAAGCAGGAAATTCCCAATTCTCCCAGCTGTAAGGGATAAAGGAACCCGCTATGTCTTCAGGAGTCATGTCACCTAAGAGCTTTCCTTTTTTATCTGTCGTAAATACGTTTAGATGGATGCCTTTGATCTGCTTGGAAGCTGTTAACCCTCCTGTCCAAAGATCAGCCATTGCTTCCTTTGAACTTGGGTCTTTTATGTTTAACAGTGCCCATGGTATTCTCAGCTCTGCCATTCTACGATCGCTGCTTACGTTAATATCAGCCAGTGAGTTGAACTTCTTCGATTCTGGATTGCTGTTTCCGAATGTAAGTTTACCGGTTTCATAGGATTGAAACGGCACTCTTAGTTTTTTATCGGGTATGGTCAGAGACTTGTTAAGCGCCAATCGGATTGGATGGAAAATTTCATTGTTCTTCTTATTTGCATAAGAAGCTTTTGGAATCATATTAAGCAAATGTGCATATTGGAAATAAAATGAATCATAATAACTGTCGATTAGGAGATGTGAATCCTCTTTCCCCTTTATCTCAGCTAAAAAGTCGACACCCGTCAAGGAATGTAATGTATCCTCACCCAAATCAATCTTTTTCTTGCCTTGCCCCTCGATTGTATCGAATAAAAAATAAAGGTTCTTAGAGTCTAGCTTGAGAGGCTGCTTAAAGTCTGCTCTCATGTAGATATACCCTTCATCAGAATGAATTCGGATCTGTTTGATATCCCCCTTTTGTGGCTCTACTATCGTGGCTTTGTCTTTCAGCCTGTACCAGTCAGAGGGATCACCATCTACGTAAACAGACTCGCCTTCCTTCCCAGGATCAAAGCTTAGCAGACCAAAATGCTGTTCATTTGTCTGTACATTATTCCAGAAGGGCCTTCTATCCGGATTATCATAATCCATTGTATTCCAGGTTCTTTTAAACCACTCGTCCTGCCAGGTAAAGACCAGCCCGCCGGCATATCCAGTGTTTACAATGGAGCGGAATAACATTTGATCCCATTTACCCTGCTCCTGTTCCGAGTGATTCCCCTGGTCCATTCCGTGAATATTTTTGTGTGTTAACCCGCGGGATCCCGGTACTCCAAATTCAGCAACTAATACTGGCAGTGTATGATGTTTGATCAAATCTTGCAGATAGCCTTCATAATTATTTTTTCTGCCCTGCTCGTCTTTATAATTGACGTACTTATCCTCATAATTCAAGAAATCAGGGTAGTACGGGTAGATATGGTAGGAGGCAAACATCCCCGCCTTAAAACCAGTTTCTTTTACTATATGATTTGGGTCTGCAGACACCAGGTCCTCGTTTTCAGAAGGCTCTGAAGGATGTGTAAGCAAATCAGTAGTAACCCAATTTGTAAAACTCATAGAATGCTGCCAATTATATCGGTCCTGTTCATAGGTGGCAGTAAAATCCATCATCTGGGACATCCAGATTTCAAAAGGATTACCTTGTTTTGTGCTGAAATATTTCCCCTTAAATTGAGGAATGTCTTTATTCTTCTGGTTTGTTTCATGGACTGCTTCCGGATCCCATTCTATCCCGAGAATATACCCGAGAATATACGGAGAAATATCCCACTTGTAGGTACCTGAAGCATGGCCTGTCCTTTTCGGAATATCTGCAGAGCCATGAACAGCGTCAATGATTTGTTTGATATTTTCTTTAAATTCTTCCGGCTGTCCGCCTGCAAACATATTTTTTGTTTTGACGAGCTTTTCTTCCTCGATCCAAACACCATGAAGAAGGTAGAGCGGTTTTTTTGCACGCTGGTTATACTCGTAAAAAGCCTCGTAAAATGCAGGTGGATGCAATGTATACACCCTTATCGCATTTGCATTCATCTGTGCGATTTGTTCAAACCAGCGGAAATACTCTTGTTTTGATATAGCAGTTTCTCCAGGAAAGTAGCCTGGTTTAGCGATCCCCATATTGACGCCCTTAATGAGAAGATTTTCCCACTTGCCATTCTTCATAATCTGAATATTCGCAGCCCCAGTTTTGGAGTTATATTCCAGTCCATTTTCTGAAGCAACTTCAGCCTTCTGCTGTTTTACCGTCTTTTTAAGCCCTTTATCCAGCACTTCCTTCATGATCGGAACATACGCATTCCAATAAAAAGAGTGCCTCGCCCCAAAATGTTCCTTCCAGGCTGTGACTCCCCTGGTCTGATAGATTTCTGGAATTTCTTTTTCGTCCGCAAAGTCCCCAGCAAAATAGTACGAGTTATATTTTGCATTTTCTTGATGAAGTATGGCTGGAAACTCTACTGGTAAGTTATAGGCGCTTAGCATCTTCCTGGCGCTGGAGGTTACAGGGAGCTTATATGCGGCAAGCACCGATGTTCCCGGTTTTGCCTGGACTACATCAAACCAGTATCCATACCTTGACTTAACATTTTTCCCTGTTAAGCTCCTGCCTTTATTTGTCAATGAAAAAGACAGGCCGTTATCCGATGTGATGGCCTTTTCATCCAGTACCAGAATTTTTCCGTCTGAATGAACATAGAGAAAACCTTTTCCTTTTTTAGTCCATTTCCGGCCTGTCTGTTCTTTATAATTTCGTTTAACCCACAAGGGAACTTCATCGGCCTCTAAATCGTTGAAATATCTGCCTATCCATCCAGACCATTCCAGACCAAGGAGGTTAGCCATCCTCTCTCTCGCCTGTTCATCCGTCGGACTTGCAAATGTATTAAATTCTGCAATCAGAGTCTTCTTCTTACCCAAAAGAGCTTCTTCCAGCCGGCTGATTTCCTTATCGGTAAGTCCTCCATATAACAAGCTGTTTCCTTTTTTTGATTGATTCGTATAAAATTCATCCTCATACACGCCATATTGGTCAGCCAGATAAATCAAGTCATAATCATCAAGGTTCTCCGGCAGCGGACTTACTTTATATTCGCCGTCACCTGGTTTAAATCCGCTGTAATCTTTTGCATAATTATATGATTTGTCATTCATTACATATTTTTCATTATTCAGTAACCACATTAAACCCCGATGTTCTCTGTACGATTTTTCGGAGACAGTCTTATCTATGACCAAAACATCTAAGGGCTTTGTTTTTTTTAGCTGCCAAAGCCAAAAAGGGCTTGTGATTACAAGGAGAAATAGTACGATATATACCAGAAAGAGGACTTGATGTTTGGATATGCTTCTCATTTAGATACTCCTTTTCTTTTCATCTCTCCCCAGCTCACGTCGCCCCGTATAATTTGAATGATGCCTTCAAACCTCCAAAAAACAGTAAGGGGACGGTACCATAATGTTTCGGTCAGTGAATACAGAAATAACTTCCATATGTCCGATACTTTCGGGTATTTTCTTAAACTCCACTCTTCTAACAGCACGGAAGCCATGGAAAAAACAGAGCCATAGAGACAGGAAAGCAAAAAAATGATGATGGCGAATTCGAGGTATACACCACCCAAAAAAATGGCTAGAATCATATATATATATCCTGATAACTCAACAATCGGCCCAAAAAATTCGACAATCCAAAAGTAAGGAAAAGAGATAAAACCGATAGATCCATACTTTGTGTTAAATATCATTTTTCTATGGTTCCAGAGACTTTCAAACAATCCTCTGTGCCAGCGGCTTCTCTGTCTCCTTAAATATTTGATATCCTCCGGAACCTCAGTCCAGCAAACCGGGTCCGGAACATATACAATTTTCTTCTTCAGCCCTTTTTCTTTCAGTATGCGATGCAGCCTCACTACAAGCTCCATATCTTCTCCAACCGTGTCTCGTTTATACCCCCCTGCTTCAAGCACCCAGTATTTTGAAAAGACACCAAATGCGCCTGAAATAATCAATAAAAGATTATGTTTGCTCAAGCCGATTCGGCCCATTAAGAACGCACGAAGATACTCAATAGTCTGCATGATGACAAGCGGACTATTTGCAAGGCCGACCTTCAATATTCTCCCGCTTTGAATATCACAGCCATTTGCTATTCTAATGCTTCCACCTGATGCAATCACCTCTTCATTTGAGTCGATGATCGGCTTCATGACTTTGGTGAAAGCATCTCTCTCAAGGATTGAGTCCCCATCTAAAGAACAGAAATATGGAAAGCTGGAAAAATTCAAACCTGCATTCAATGCATCCGCTTTACCGCCATTTTCCTTATCTATCAAGTAGAGATGCGGCAATAGCTCTGATTGGTAAATGGCTCTAATAGGGCTTGTTTCCACCTGAACCCGGAGCGCTTTTTTTATCTCTTTCATTTCATATTCGGAAATCATCTTATTAAGTGTATGATCCTTTGATCCATCATTCACCACTATCACTTCGAATTCTGGGTAGTTGATAGTTAACAGAGACCGGACGCTTGGGATGATCCCGGCTTCTTCATTGTAAGCAGGAACAATGATAGAAACAGGCTTTGTAAAGTTTTCATGTAAATATTCCTCGTATGCAAGATCCGTATCCAGATTGTATTCTTTTCTAAGCTGGATCATGGAAATGAGTAAAATGATGGTGTAAAAACTAATAACCAGCACCATATAACATGTGATAAATATCCCGAAGGCAAAGGCAATGTCAGACCAAACCGTTGTTGTCAAATGTATAGCCATCTCCTTCATTGACCCATTCCCATGCCATATCCCGGGCGTATGGATCTGAATCATTTTGATAAATGGATAGCAGTGTTTTTTCTCCATCCGGGTACTTTCTAATAGAACTGCCTGCCTGAAATCTTACCCACCAGCTTTGATCATGCATTAATTCCACCAAGGTCTGTATAAGGCTTTTATCTCTGACAACTCCAAACATCTTAGCTGCGAGCATCCTTTCCTGCCATTCCCTGGACTTGGAAAGTATAAGATACTTATTGACATCCTTCACATGCCCAACGCTGATCAATGCCTTTAATGCCCTGATTTTGCACTCTCCGCTTGTATGTTCGGCTACGCTCTCTAAAAATGGGGTATATTCGAGACGCTTTTGCATCCCTATGCAATCCAAGATGGCATATTTCAGCGCATCATTGAACTTATAAAAAGATAAAACCATTTGATCATATTGATTTCTGTTTATTCTGTAAAGGATGTGCCGGTATTCAAACTCCGAGACCCCATCAGGATCATTCGAAATAAGTTCTATAAGCCCGTGATAGTTAAAAGAGGCTAATATTCTATAACAATGATGCCTTTCCTCAGCAGACGGTCTTCGACTATGCAATAATACTAAAATATCTTTTTCTAGACTGGAAATGGAAAAGATATCAATATGGAACAACGCATTCATCCGTGTGCTCCACAGCCTGCTTTTCAGTTCAGTTTTATAATAGCCAGATAACTGGTGGTCAGCGATACGTGCTACATTCCTCGTGAGTTCCTCCCCCTGAAGCACTGACGCAAGACTGCTTAACAGCTCTTCAAGTGCTCTTTTTTTCACCTTTGAATCAACCCGTAATGCCGAAGCCCATTTTTGCTCCATTACATAGGTTAATAGCTTGGGCTCTAATTCCTTCTTCATTTGTTCAATTTGAGCTCTCGTCTTAATTTCAAAGGTTTTCCTGTAAACAAGATAAATCAGCATCAAGGAGAGGATGATCACAATAAGGGCTGTGGCAGCAGCCAGCAGATAGATCTCGTTTTTAAACATTTACTTTTCCATCCTTTTTATCAGTCTCTCAATCCTTGCCTGAAGTTCAGTGATACTAAAGGGTTTTGTCACATAGTCATCGGCACCCAGCTTCAAAGCTGTTGATATATCCTTCTCACTTTTCCGCCCTGTGAGCATAAGCACCGTTAAAGGGCCTCTTACTTCAGATTTCCTGACCTTCTGGAGCACTTCAAGGCCGTCCATGATGGGCATGATTCCGTCCAGTATTAAAAAGTGGCGGCCCTTTTCCTTCAAACGGTCTGAATTCAAAAATGATAACCCATCTTCAAAGGGTTTTATATCCAGCGAAAACTGGTTAAAGACGGTATTTTCCAATAATTTCACTAAAATAGTTCGAATGATGGCATCATCATCGATAATCGAAACCAGCATTTTTTCCTTTGGAATTTCAACCTGTGCCGGACGGGCAGACTCCACCCTCGCTCTTCCGGTACTCTTGGCATGGTACAGGGCTTCATCTGCGGCTTGAATGATTGCTTCAGGAAGGATCCCACTATGTGTCACCGAATATAATCCTGCGGAAAAAGTGAGCGAAAAGGAGTTGTCTTCATATTGAAAGACCATATTCCGAAATATCTCAAGCAGGCGCTCGAGCTTTAGCATCGCACCCTTTTCATTTGTATTCGGAAAAAGGATAATGAACTCTTCTCCTCCATATCTGCAGATAACATCGGAACCTCTAATATTACTTCTGATAAAATGAGCAAACTCAATTAAAACTCTGTCACCTGTTAAATGGCCATATGAATCATTTACTTCTTTAAAATGATCTAGGTCAATCATAGCCACTGTGAAAGGAGACTGAGTTCTATGAAAATCACTGACGAATTGTGTTAATACATTATTAAGATAGCGCCGGTTGTAAACCTGGGTAAGCTCATCAATCAACACAAATTGATCGACTAACTTTTTTCGTTTGATATGCCGGTCAATTTTGGCTATAAATTCATCCAGTTCAATGGGCTTGGCAATAAAATCGTCCACACCCCCATTGAATGCAGCGATTCTAGCTTCTTTATTATTTTCACTGCTCAGCATGATTATTGGTACAAATTGGAATGCAATATGTTCCTTAATCTCATCCAGGACTTGAAAGCCTGTTTTTCCCGGAAGATTAACATTCAGAATGATACAATCTGGGTTTGCTTCCAAGAACCTTGCTGCCGTGTTAGCAGCATCCGTATTTGCCAGGACCATATAGCCGTGGCTCTCAAGGGTATCTTTAAGCAGCATGAGCATGGAAATATCATCTTCAATAATGTAAATAAGCGGGAGATTTTCATCTCTGTTTTTTTCCGTTTTAATTTCAAGAGCATTAAAATGCTCATACTCATAACTTAATCCAATGAGTGTATATAAGAAATCGCTGAGCTCTTTCTTGTTCCAAGGTAACGTTCTCTCTTCTGCAGCCAGCATCATTTCTTCAGCAAGAGAGGCCAGGCCATCCAGCTGTAGAGTTCCTGCTGTTCCTTTTATTGAGTGAAGGAATCTGAGCAGATCCTCAGCAGGCACAGTATCTGGTTCTTCGCTTTCCAACCATTTAGTTAATTGTGTTTTAATATTTCCAAATAAAATCGTTTTATATTTTTCAAGATTCATTGAAAGACCCTCTTTTGTTTTTTGGAGTAAAAAAAAGCAGCAGGAGCCAATAAATCGGACAACTTTGCTGCTCTTATTTAGTAATCGGAATTCCGTTATGCATTAAAAAGCGCCAATTTGCATATTTTTCTAGTCAAGGAAAAGTATATGTTTTTTTTAGGCATTATTCAATTAAATAACAGACATTCGATGAAATTTAGGCAGGAATCCTCATACTTAGACAAATTTCATTCACTTTTTTCTTTGCGGATCACTAATCCCTCCACATGTTTTTTTTGAAGTATTTTACTTGTTCTTCGGTCTTCTTTCGAATCAAAAATAATACTGAAATCGTAATCGTCGGGGTATAGATCTGCCGCCTTAATATACAGCTTAAGCCGTTTGTGATTCTCACTTCTTTTTTCCCCTTTTACTTGAATCACATAATTTCCAAGAGCATCCGGTCCTTCATATATGATTCCATGCTCTCCAGTTGAAGAGACCACCACATTATCTCCACGTGAAAGGATAGGAATTCCCTTTTCTACAGGCACCTTCTTTTTCGTTTTAGGATAGTTGTTGATGGATATCTGTTTCTCCCAATCTTTTCTAAGCGGATAGTCTGCCTGGTGTTCAGTGTACCGTTTTTCTTCCTTATATGTAATTTTATGCGCTCTTTCAATAAGCTTAGGGTGCATTCCCAATTTCAGAGCTATCGTGAATGCCTGGCTTTCCCCGCCTTTGCCGATGATCAACCGATATGTCGGCTTTAATGTCTCTAAATCAAAATCCATGGACCCATTGATAAAGCCATCCTGCTGGTCGGCAAATTCCTTGATTTCACTGTAATGCGTCGTTGCTATCACTTTACAGCCTTTTTGCCCAAGCTGATCCAAGATCATCACTGCAAGTCCCATACCCTCACCCGGATCAGTCCCTGAGCCTAGTTCGTCCATTAAGACAAGACTTGAATTATTCGCTTCTTTTAATATTTCAATTACATTCTTAATATGCGAACTGAAGGTGCTGAGGTTATGTTCAATGCTTTGCCCGTCCCCAATATCAATTAAGATTTTTTGGAAAATCCCTATCGAGCTGTCTGGTGCTGCCGGGATATGGAATCCGCTCTGTACCATTAATTGAAGAAGGCCGGCTGTCTTCAGCGTTACTGTTTTTCCTCCCGTATTTGGACCTGTGATCACAAGGACACTATGCTCATATCCAAGAGTAAGATTTAAAGGTACAGCGTTCTCCCCAAGCAGAGGGTGCCTGGCTTCTTTAAGGTCTATTATGTGATGTTCATTCACCAATACTTCGTTAGCAGAGATGTGTCTGCTGTGTTTCGCTTTGGCAAAAATCACATCGTACACAATCATGGTTTCAGCAGCGAGCCTGAGCTCTGTTTCCCGTGCTTCCACTAGCCCGGTCAGGTAGCTTAATATTTTCTCGATTTCACTTTCTTCCTGAACCTTCATGAAATTCAGCTCTTCCTGCAGATAATAGATCTCTTCTGGTTCTACGAATATAGTCGAGCCAGACGCTGAAGTATCCAGGACCGTTCCCTTGATTTTTCCTTTATATTCTTTTTTTACCGAGACCACATATCTGCCGTGTCTTTCACTAAGGATCTGGTCTTGTAAATAGGTCTTATACTTGGTTGATTTAATGATTGAAGCTATTTTATCTTTAAGCCTATCCACCTGTGAGGTTATGTTTCTTCGGATTTTCGTCAACTCTTTACTGGCATGATCATCAACTCTGTTATTCCGGATACAGCGGTATATCTCAGCCGTTAGATCAGGAATCTCCTCAATAGCCTGTGCATAAGAGGCTACTCTAGGCGCAAAAGTTTCCTTATCTTTCATAAAACGTTTTAATTTTACACACGATTCCAGGAACTCAAGCAGCTTCATCAACTAATCTTCGCGCAAAGCTATTCCTTTATTGATCCCCTCTAATAAACGGTTCATTCCTCCCATGGAGCTAATAGGCACACTGGAGCTTTTTTCAAGGATCGAAACTGCTTCTGTAATTTCTTCAAGCCAAGATTCTATTTGCTTTTTATTCATGGACGGCATGCTGCCTATGATCTGTTCTTTACCCCTTTCTGTCATCGCATAGCGGGAAATTTCTTCTTTCATTTGGACAAATCCTAAATGAGTAAATGTTTTTCGATTCAAAACGGCACTCTCCTGATTTCAATTTGGTTTTAAAAATAGGCTGTTTTCACAATTTTTGTTGCTAATATATAAGAGGTTGATTGGAACGTGAGAATGCTCGCGGACCTTAGGGGCGGGCGGTGAGCCTCCTCGGCTTCGCCTGCGGGGTCTCACCTGATAGAAAAGCGGAAGCGCCTTGTTCAGACCCGATAAAGAA
>NZ_PGUY01000087.1 GCF_002863585.1 Peribacillus deserti
CGCTTTTGCCTTTTGATGGCGATTGGCTTATGACCGAGGATGTCAGTTCGGAGCTGGATACCCCTAAAAGCGGAGAACGGTGCTTTTCAAAATTAAATAGATATAAAGCGCACAATGAATGAGAAATATATTGGGAGTCAGTGTTTATTGGAAATGAGACATCCGAGCGGTTGAATAACAATGGGTGAGATATGTATATATAAATCTACTTACTTCGTAATCCGTAAATGATGAAAAGTATTCCGCACAATATACAAAAGCTTTTTGTGAAAGAAATCCTTCCTGATAGACCGAATAAACCAATGACTGTGGTAAGAACCAGGACTGTCGGGCCAACCAATGCGAGAATGGTGTTAATATAAAATGCCTTTTCAAGGCTGTTATATTTGAACATAAGTATGGCAGCTGTAATTTCTATGCTTCCTGACAGAAGTCTGAGTAAGATGATGGAAAGAAGAGCTTTTTCAACAAAAACGACCATGTTAACCCTCCAGCTTGAATAGATTTCTAAATTAATATATGTACCATAAACTAATTTAGTACAAGTCTATAAAAGCACAGGATAAATGCTCATACTACTTTAATAAAGTTGAATAAAGTAAAGTGAAAACTTGTCCAGTTCAACAAGACAAGCATTCATAAATTATGTGTTATTTGAATAAGTTTATGTATATTGGACTGGCTCACTCGGGATTAGAATGATAAGAGATAGGAAGCGATTTCATGAGGGGTTTTTGGAGAAAAGGCGGTTTAGTTATAGCCGGAGCAGGCATACAGGGATTTGGGATGGGTGTATTTTTGTTTCCTCATTCCATTCCTTCCGGCGGAGCCGGGGGACTGGCTGTATTAATTAACTATTGGTTCAATCTCAATATAGGGTTTTCTCTATGGCTGGTTAATTTTCTAATGCTGGCACTGGCAATCAAGTATCTTGGCAATCGAAGTACGGCCTGGACGATCGCTTCTATAACCATTACTTCCTTATCCATATACGCCTTTCAGCATCTAATTGATGTACCACAAAGAAATGTATTGATTGATTTAGCATTGGGATCGATTTTTCTAGGAATAGGTGTAGGGCTTCTTTTAAGAGAAGGCGTCTCCAACGGGGGAGTCGGAGTGATCGCCTTAATTATCTCGAACTCTAGAAATACTCTTCCTGGGAAACCACTTTTTCTAATAAATGGATGCATATTTATCTTAACTGCTTCGATCATTGCGTGGGAGATCATCCTTCAGGCATTGCTTAGCCAATATATTTCGACCGTAATTGTGGACCTCCTAGGAAGAGCAAATCCAGGGCAAAGCTATAGTATCGGCTGGCGTAAAAAATAGTAATTAAACGTAATCGTAACGAACTTTTGTTTTTGTATTTGGAGTACCATCTTTTCCTTTAACATGGATCATGAATAAAGCAGCCATTCCGATAATTAGTGTTAGTGCTGCAATAGAAAGAAACATTCCGGTACGGGACCACTCAATCAGGCGGGTAAAGATTGGCGGGCCTATGGCAACACCTAAAAAGCGGACAGAGCTGTATATAGAGGTAACAAAGCCTCTGTATTCCGTTCCGACGGATCCGGTAATCAAAGTATTGACACATGGAAGCACTAATCCTGTACCAAAGCTGGAGATAACCAGGACAAATAAAAACGGTACAAGCTTCTCGAAGAATATTAATAGACCGTACGAAAGGGTCATTGATAAGAAACCAATAACAATTAATTTTTTCATTAATTCTAGATTTTTTCCGATTTTACTTCCTGTAATATAGGAAGTTAGACACAATACGAGCAATGGGATGGACAGGATCAGTCCTTTTATTACCCCGTCTATCTTATACGTTTTCTCCAGGACATCCGATAAATAAAAGAGAATCCCGAACAATGTGAATAAACAGGTAGCTCCAGCCAAATATGTGGCCAGCAGCCATCTTCCATCCTTTTTATACACATGTTTGATTCCCAGGAAATATTGGTCGAATGGCGGAGATGCCTTTTTATTTTTACTTTCTTTAATAAAAAACCAAGTCAAAAGGATAGAAAATATACAAAAAACAGGGAAAGCGTAAAAAGGTGCATACCAGACAACGAGTCCAAATAATGAACCCAGTATTGGAGAAAGCACTTTACCGAATCCATTGGAGGCTTCGACAACTCCAAGCACACGGCTCTGCTCTCCGCCCTTGAAAAGGTCACCAGTCAGGGCCATCGCAATGGGCGCAGTACCGGCAGCACCAATTCCTTGGAGAATTCGGCCGATTAAGATCAAGACATATGGATTGGATAAGGCAGATGAGGCGAAACCTGCCAAAAGACCTCCAACACCATATATAATCAGGGCAGGAATGATGATGACTTTCCTGGATAATCGGTCTGAAAGGTATCCAAGGATAGGAATGAATATCGCGGCAGCAATTGAAAATACCGTAATAGTCAAGCTTACCTGCATGGCTGACAGCTTTAATTCCGACTTCATTGCCGGAAGAATAGGAATAAGCATAGAATTCCCAAGAGTCATAATCAGTGGAATGGAGCCGATTGCGGCTATTGCCATGCCTTTATTTGAGGAGGAAGACACGCTGGTGTTCACATCCTTTCAGTAACTTACATATCATTATATTTCTCACCTTATTTAACCATTAGAGGCGGCGGTACAATCCAGCCTTTGTCTTTATTAACATCCAATAACTTTGCTGCGTAATCCGCAAGCTGGGTATGAGTGGTGCTGAACAGTTCTGTAATATCCTTCCTGATGGATATTCCCATAATTGTTGAAGCCAGCAGCATCCCGGCATTCACTTCTTTAAGAACCATTGCTGCTATTTCAGGGTCATAGAAACGGGCTCCTGCTGGAATGTCCTGCTGCTCCACGTTTGGACGGTCTGGAGGAGCAGGCGGCATGCGGATCCCGCTTTCTTTGATAATCGTCTCTACTTGCTCGGCACCCTGCTTAATACAATTATCCTTCAAATCGCCTAAGAATAATTTCAGATCGTGATCTCCGGTATGGTTTATCAGGACTTGCAGTGTCACTAAAAAAGCTTTAGTTTCGAATAAATGGGTCCACAGGTAGAATACCTCACCTGAATGGAGCGGCTCTTCTTTTGGATTTCCGTTTAAAATCCCCATCACAATCCCTCCTTTTTAAAGTCTAATACTATTTTTGCTAACTGCTAAAGAATTATGTATCTGTTTTATCCAAGCCGGGACAGGAACCTACTTTCTCTTTTGACATATGCTGAAAATGAGCAAATAAATGAAAGAGAAGGGCTGATCCCGTTGAGTTATAGTAAACGATTTTTTTATAGCTTTTTGTGTCTTTTATTTACTGCCAGTCTATTTTTAACCGCATGTTCGGGTTCAAATACAGCCGGAACAACGTCTGAGAAGCACAACACATCCGGTGAAAAGGATCAGGTACTCAAAATCGGCTACCAGAAAAATGGACCCCTGGTTATTTTAAAATCTCTCGGTACCCTTGAGAAACGCCTGAAGACAGAGGGATTTAAAGTGGAGTGGAAGGAATTTACAGCTGGGCCGGCTCTGCTTGAAGCATTAAATGTAGGAAGTATTGATTTTGGGCGGACAGGAGATTCACCGCCAATATTTGCTCAAGCGGCAGGCGCTCCTTTTGTATATGTTGCGGCTGGAAAAACGAAGTTCAAAGGAAGTGCCGTATTGGTACCTCAGAACTCCCAGATTAAGACGCTGAAGGATTTGAAAGGCAAGAAGATCGGTTTTGCAAAAGGGTCGAGCTCACATTATCTTATTGTTAAGGCCCTTGAGAAGGCGGGGATTTCCTATGATCAAATAGAGCCTCATTTCCTCCAGCCGGGCGATGGTCGTGTGGCTTTTGAAAAGGGCAATATTGATGCCTGGGTGGTATGGGATCCTTTTACGGCTGACACAGAGTTAAATTCCAAGGCCAGGGTACTGGTCAATGGAAAAGGGCTTTCAACGGATCGGGATTTCTTTTTAGCTAACAATGATTTTGCAAAAAAACATCGTGATATTATCGATATTGTACTTGAAGAAATCCGTGAATCATCCGAGTGGGCAAATTCTCATCATAAAGAACTGGCCGCTACATTATCACCGCTTCTTAAAATTGACGAAAAGTCATTGCTTCTCTCGGCTGAGCGCAGGGAGTACGGGATCGACCCTTTGACCGATGACATTATCAAGGAGCAGCAGGAAATTGCGGACACGTATGTAAAGCTTAAAATCATTCCTAAAAAGATTACCGTAAAGGATGTTGTGGATAAAGGACGTGGATCTGAATAAATCAGGTAGAGAAGAGGGGATTTACTAATGGGTAATCGAAGCAGGAATCGCCCGATTGATTTATTAATCCCATGGGCGATTCCTTTTCTTCTCCTTATTTGCTGGCAGCTGTTTGCGAGTTTAGGAGCTATTCCTGAAAGAATTCTTCCTGCACCACTCGATGTGTTTCAAGCAGCTATAGAGCTTTCCAAAACTGGGGAGCTTAAGGATCATATTTCCATCAGTCTTGGCAGAGCTGTGATTGGTTTCTTGATAGGCGGCAGTATCGGGTTTGTTCTTGGTCTTTTTAATGGGGTATCTAAGATTTCAGAACTATTATTTGACACTTCCATTCAGATGCTAAGAACCATTCCGCATCTTGCCTTGATTCCCCTGGTTATATTATGGTTTGGAATTGATGAAACCTCAAAAATTTTCATTGTAGCTCTGGGTGTATTGTTCCCTGTATATTTCAATACGTACCATGGGATAAAGTCGGTCGATAAAGGGCTGATAGAGATGGGAAAAGCGTATGGATTAAAGGGATTCTCCCTATTCTGGACGATCATCTTTCCTGGCGCATTATCCTCCATTTTAGTAGGATTCCGGTTCTCACTGGGAGTCATGTGGATGACCCTGATTGTTGCTGAAACGATTTCAGCCCATTCAGGAATCGGCTATATGGCCATGAATGCACGTGAATTTATGCAAATGGATGTTATAGTGCTTGCTATAGTCCTGTATGCCCTTTTTGGCAAGCTGTCAGATATTATTGCCAGATTGATTGAGGGGAAATGGCTGCAATGGAATTCTTAGATCACTGAGCAGAAGGGGGGATGCTTACTATGGAGCCGAAGAATGGTGATACACAGATCACGCTGAGAAACGTGAGTAAAATATATAATAACCGGACGGTCCTGGATGGAATTAATCTTACGATTAAGAGTGGTGAATTCATTGCCATTGTGGGAAAAAGCGGCTGTGGGAAGAGTACGCTGCTCAGGTTATTGGCTGGACTCGAAACATGTGATGAAGGTTCCATCCTGATAAATGGGACACCACTCAAAGGAATCAATAACGATGCCAGGATCATGTTCCAGGACGGTAGGCTGCTTCCATGGAAAAAGGTCATTGATAATGTAAGAATGGGCCTGAAAGGATCATCACAACAAGATTCATACCAGGCGTTAGAAAATGTGGATCTGAGGGACCGTGCGCATGAATGGCCAGGCAAACTGTCAGGCGGACAAAAACAGCGTGTAGCATTGGCAAGGGCGTTGGTTCATAAACCAGGAGTCCTGCTGCTGGATGAGCCACTGGGGGCACTGGACGCACTTACCCGCCTGGATATGCAGAAATTGATAGAACATATCTGGAAAGAAAATAGATATACATCAGTCCTTGTTACTCATGACGTGGAAGAAGCGGTAGCAATCGCAGACAGGGTTATATTAATAGAAAATGGAAGGATTGCTTTCAATAAAGAAATAAACCTCCCAAGGCCAAGACAAAGGACGCATCCAGTATTTGCTGAATACGTCGAAGAAATATTGAATCGAATTCTTTATCAAAAAAGTGATAAAGACATGCATCTGATTGTAACTAAAAAGAAGAAGAGAGTTTTCTAAAGAAGCTCTCTTTTTTCTTTTAGCTGAATCTCATCCTTCTTATAAAAGAATCAATTTCCCCATTCACTTTTTCCCATTTTTTCATGAGAAGGCTGCCTCTTTCTTTTACATAAACTACTTGAATTCCAGGTATCCTGTTAAATTCCGCCCCGGCTTTATACGGATTTTTCTGTATGACAAGAGTAGGAACCAAAATTTTGCTAAGGTGGACAGATTGATTAAACTGCAGAAGATTTTTATAGTCGGAAATCCAGACTGCCAGATTCGATTTTCTCATATGATTCCTTAAAATGTCGTTTAACTGGCTGTCATTTGTTAAATAACCACTAATAAGCCTGATTGCCCATTCTTCTTTTTCTTCAAGCATTTTGATTCCAGCTTTATACAAAAAATTATGGAGACGCTGGTCAATTCGGGCGAAACCTTCTATCAAGATCAGTGATCGTATTTGTTTCGGTATCCGCATTGCAGCGGTCAGTGCGATGGCACACCCCCCGGAATAGCCTGCAAGGTGAACACTTTCAAGTCCCAGCCCGCTTATAAAGAGTGATACTTCCTCTGCTCTTTCTGTCATTGTAGGACTGGACGAGCAGCTCCTGCTGTCACCGCTTCCGCTGAGATCAATGGTTATCACCCGATACTTATGTTTAAGGTAGGCGGACTGATAACGGAATATCTTTCTGCCGACCCCAGGAGGATGAAGAAATAAGATGGGTGTCCCGCTGCCTTCGTCCTCGTAATAGATATATTTTCCGTTAACCATTAGATGTTTGAGCATACATAATCCCTCGGTCCTGTTTTGTAATATCTTCCCCAAAATGCTAAAAAATACAAGAGTGATACGGAGGGAAGAAAAATTAATTCAGGGTCATACTAATTCATAGTGAATCTTCCGGTTTTAAAAGAAACCTCAGAAAGCTGCTAAACGTGAACTTATGCTTGTTGAAAAGGAGTATTTGGTATGGCTGAAGATACAAAACAAACTGAAAAGGTGAGTAACTGGTGCCTGATCAGCATGGCATCTATTCCCCTGATTATGACCCTGGGGAATTCCATGTTAATTCCGGTATTGCCTATTTTAGAAAGACGGGTTAACATTTCTCCTTTTCAATCCAGTTTAATCATTACAAGTTACTCTATAGCTTCGATATTTCTAATACCTATCGCAGGCTATTTGTCAGATCGAATAGGCAGGAAAAGAGTGATTGTACCAAGTTTGATTATTGTGATGGCAGGCGGGCTTGTCTCTGCCTGGGCATCCTGGAAAATGCCAGATCCTTTCTCCACGATCATAATGGGGAGGATCCTGCAGGGGGTGGGTGCAGCAGGGGCAGCCCCGATCGTTATGCCTTTAGTGGGTGATTTATATAAAAAAGAGGATGAAGCAAGTTCCTGCTTAGGGATCATTGAAACTTCCAATACAGCAGGAAAGGTTCTTAGCCCGATTCTAGGCTCGGCCCTGGCAGCCTTGGTTTGGTTTCTTCCTTTTTTTTCTATTTCAATCTTTAGTGCAATAAGCGTAATCCTGGTGCTGTTCTTTATAAAAGCACCTAAAACAAAGGATAAGCCCAAAAAAATAAAGGAATTCATTTCAAATACAAAAGAGACTTTTAAGAAAGAGGGAAGATGGCTGTATACAATTTTTTTCATCGGCTGTTTTGCCATGTTTATCTTGTTTGCTGTTCAATTCTTCCTTTCACAGGAGCTTGAGACAAAGTACCATTCAAAGGGTATTTATAAAGGTCTTCTGCTCGCCATCCCGCTGGCATTTCTATGTATATCGTCTTTTATAACAGGACGGAAAATAAAAGGCGATAAAAAGCTGATGAAGAAGCTGATCTATACAGGCCTGGTGATTACGGCCATTTCCATAGCTTTTACCAGCCTGTTTGACAACTTATTCATCCTTTTAGGAGCAACTAGTATATTTGGTGCATCGATCGGCCTCTTGCTTCCTTCCCTGGATGCGCTCATTACAGAAAATATTGAAAAGGAAGAGCGGGGGACAATCACCTCGTTTTATAGTTCGGCAAGGTTCATTGGTGTTGCGGTTGGTCCGCCCATTATGGCTTACCTGCTAAAAAACAATCCCCTATGGGGATTCATCGGTTCTGCACTAGCCGCAATAATTTTAGTCATTGTCGTGAAAAAATGTATCAGGGTTGAGGATAGTGAAAGTAAGGCACAGCAGGGACACCGGAAAAAGCCGGAACCTGCCCCGCAAGCCTGAAGGGAAATACCTGAAGCAGTAAAATTGAATATGGAGTGAATCTGATGACACGAGGTCAAAAAAATCTAGAACAGTATAAAATGCCGCATATTACGAATACACCAAAAGACGTAACGTACCGTGTTGGGTATACCGCTACTACTGGCAATCAGACAGGAAATAAAGATGAACCAGGCAAAAGATCCGATTGGACCAATTAATAGAACCAAAGCCAGCTCTATTTGGTTTGTCAGGCGCTGAGAATGTCTCGGCGCCTTTTTTTCTTGTATTCCTTTAGGCTAAGCGCTGCTCTCAGAAAGAAGACTTCCCGTTTTGGCAAACAGTATATTTCACAAAAGATTTGTCCTAAGCAGTTCCACGGGCAGTCAGATCCGGAACCCTTAAAAAGTAAAGGAAATAAGGACCAGTTTCTATATGCAAGTTTTTTCTTTCCGAAAGGCTCTTTTCTAAAAGATTGTTGTTTTTTAATAAGTTCTGTGAACCTACCCTATGTTAAGCAGGTTGATTGGAACGTAAGGTGCGAGACTCCTGCGGGAGCAGCGGGCAATGTCCGGCTCCAGCGCCTAGACCCTCGAGTCATAAGCCAATCTGTCCATGGAAAGGAAAACCGCTTTCCACGGCCCGCTTGTCTTATGCTTGACTAACGCATAAGTGCGACTATGCTTCTGTCTTCGCTAACGCTTGCCACTCAGCAAGTCTTCTTTATCGGGTCTGAACAAGGCGCTTCCGGTTTTCTATCAGGTGAGACCCCACAGGCGAAGCCGAGGAGGCTCGGGCGCCCGCCCCGCGGAAAGCGAGCATCCTGTAGTGGAAATCAACCCTTTGTTCAATAACAACAAAGTTTGGCGAAAACAGCCTTCCGAAAAAACCAGTGCAAAGTATACTTATTTTCCAAAAAAACAAGCCCTATCAGGCTTGTTTTTTTTGTGGGGAATGAGGGTGAAAACAGGCTATCTTTCAGCCTGAAAAATGTAATGTAAGCATAAAAGAAAAACAATATACAAATGAAAGTTTACAGCGTAACAGTGTTATGTTACACTCGATCTAACGGGAGGTTAATTATGGAAGAGGAATTAATTTCAAAAAAGGATTTACTCGACTGGACCGGGATATCTTACGGTCAACTGTACAGATGGAAACGAAAAAATCTTATCCCTGAAGAATGGTTCATCAGGAAATCAACTTTTACAGGGCAAGAGACCTTTTTTCCAAAAGAACAAATATTAACCAGAATAAAAAAAATTCAAAACATGAAAGACGATCTGTCTCTGGACGACATTGCTGATTTGCTGTCGCCAGATCAAACGAGTTTTGCAATTTCTCATGAAAAGATTGTACAGCAAACTCTAGTTTCACATTATGCTCTGCTTCAATATGACGCTATGAGACCTCAAGGGGAAGAGTACTCTTTCTATGATCTGATCTATCTAACTGTGCTTGATTCACTGCTGTTGTCAGGAGAAATCCATGTAGAGGAAGGGAAAATGGCTGCCCAGTTTCTGCAGGATCACACTTCTTTCATTAAAGAGGGGAAGTATAGCTTATATTTACTCCGTAAACTGGGTGTTTCTTTTTGTTTGCTGATAAAAAATTCGGAGAGTGTTTATGCAGACAAACAAACACACATCGTATTTAATGCAGACCTGGATTCAATAGCTGAAAAACTTAAGATAACAATTCTTAGTAAATAGGAGGGCATTTTTATGAAAACGGAAACAAAGTATCCATTAAAAATTAATGGTTCAATGACGGTTCCAGGCGGTGCATTTACAGAAGTTCATGTTAATGGATTTGGGAGAATCACGAATGACTTCAGCTGTGAAACCTACCATGTAAATGGTCAGTCTAACGTCAGCGGTAACATAAAGGCAGAGACAGTAACTATCAACGGCAAGGCAGATGTTCAGGGAAACTTAGATGTCTCCAATTTGAAGGTGAACGGTAAAGCATCTGTGACCGGCAGCATTCATGCTGGTGATGTTGAGGTTTATGGACATCTGCATGTCGAAGGTAATGCTGCTTCGAAGGATTTTATATCTAAGGGTAAAACTACGATTGAAGGAAACTGCGAAGCTGATGATTTTACTTCTAAAGGAGTTATTCATATAAGTAAGATGCTCAACGCAGATTCTATTGAGATTAAATTAAATGCAGACAGCTATATTAAAGAAATGGGCGGCGAAGAAATCGATATTAGAAGAGAAAGTGTCTCTAAAACGCTAGGGAAAATTCTTACATTTCTAGCGAGTCCGAAGGAGAGCACTTTAACATCCGAACTGATCGAAGGCGATGAAATTTATATCGAATACACAAATGCAGAAATTGTTCGAGGAAATGAAGTGAAGATCGGCCCAGGATGTACAATTGGAAGAGTTGAATACAAAGAGGAATTATCCGTCGATCCTTCATCCGCCATTAAAGAAACAATCCAGAACTAATACCTAACAAACCCTGCTTTGTTATTCAATACAAAGCAGGGTTTGTTAGGTTTAATGGTCCGCTATTTTGGATTTTTTTCGAAAAGGCATCCACCAGTTCCAATCACCCAGTAATTTCATTAAAGACGGCACCAGAAGGATCCTGATAATGGTGGCATCTATCAAAATAGCGATGGCTATCCCAATTCCAATCTGTTTAACAGGCATCACACCTGTAAAGGCAAATGCCCCGGTAATCACAATCATAATCAGGGCCGCCGATGTAATGATTTTGCTGGTTGATGCAAGACCCTCAACGGTTGCGATATCATTGTCACCGGTTTTTTTATACATTTCCTGAATTCTCGAGATAAGGAAGACTTCATAATCCATACTCAGGCCAAATACGAGACTGAAGACAAAAACCGGAAGCATAAGAGCTATATCCGAACTGCCAAGGCCAAAATGCCCCTCTTGAAACAGCCAGACAAGAATTCCAAATGTTGAGGTTAATCCTAGTATATTCATAATTATGGCTTTCAAAGGAATAACGACCGATTTAAAGGCTGCCATCAAAATAAGGAAAGTGGAAAAAAGGATAATAGAGAAGCCGAGAGCAGCTTTATCATAGATTTCGTCAAAAATCTCCTGATAAAATTTAACACCGCCTCCAAATTGGAGAGGATAATCCCAATCTGCTCCGCTCCAGGTACGAATCCAGTCCTTAGCATTAGCTGATTTTTCTTCTTCCTTAAGCTGAACGGTTAGCAGCAATTTTTCGTCCCGGACAAATTGGTCAATATATGGCTGCAGAGACCTGCTGAATTGAGGATTACTCATGGCAGCTGCCAGCTGCCCGCTTGATTCCATTCTGCTAACGCTATAAATCGAGTCCACCGAAGAAACGATATCATCCTTTTGCAGCCGGTCAACCAGTTTTTTCATGTCCTTTAGACCCGATGGATCCATCCAGCTTCCTGGGCGCTCAGCCACTACATAGGCAGTACTGCCTTTGCCCACCCCGAAAACCTTATCCATCTTTTCCATGGCGAGTCTTGATTCATAGTGCTTTGGCAGAGCATCTACTTCAGGGATAACCAGCTTCATTCCGCCCACTGGCAGGATACCGATAACCAGAATGATTAAGGCAGTTATGCTGATGATCAGCGGATGTTTCATAACCTTGCTGGCGAATTTTCTCCAGCCCTCGTTCTGTTTAGGTTTTGGCTTGAGGATTCTCCACTTATTTATGGCAGGACCCAAAATCACTAACAAAGATGGAAGCAAAGTCAGAGCTGAAAGAACAGCAACAGCAACAACCACCATCCCTCCAATAGCCACGGTCTGGAAGATATTGATGTCAATGACCATCATGGCAGCAAGACCGATAAATACACAAAGTGCAGAAAATAAAACGGATTTGCCAGCTGTATGCAAAGTGATCCTCACCGCCTCATCTTTGCCATTTATCTTCAGCTCTTCACGAAAGCGGTTAATAAACAGCAGGGCAAAATCAATGCTTAATGAGAGGCCTACCATCGGGATCACATTTAATACAAACACGGATAACTGGATCCGTTCACCTAGAAAGGATAATATACCAAACGAAATAACAACGGTGATCCCGCCGATAATGATAGGCATAATAGACGCTGCAAGACTTCCAAAAGCAAGAAGCAGAACAACTAATGCTACGGGAAGCCCAATTAGTTCGGCGCGTTTTAAATCCTCCTGGCTGGCTTTATTCATATCATCTACCACTATGGGAGTCCCCGTAATTGAAATACCTTTCCGTCCCTCCAAGGCTTTTTTTATTTGATCGGTCTCAGCTTTTACATCATCCTTGGATTTGTCAAATTGCACTGCGGCATAGGCAACCCCGGGCTTGAAAAGCTTTTCATCCTGGAGAGGGGATAGAATGCCATTATCGATCTTCAGCTTTTCAACCGCAGTAATCCCATCGGATATGCTCTTTCTAAATCCTGCCTCGGATTGATCTTTTTGTTTTTCAAATAATAGCAGGACATTTGTGCTGGAACGATTAAATGTCCTGTTTAATTCCTGTTCTACCTTTTTAAACTCACCATCTGTTTCAAAACCATCGCCTCTTAAGACAGAAGGAAGCTTAAGAGCAGAGATGCTTAACCCGAGTAATAGTAAAATCCAGAAAACAATAAGAATGACCCTGTACCTGACAATTATTTGGCTTAATACCCTCATACTGACACTCCTTGCTTATCTAGTAATTTTAGAACTCTTTCTGATTCTTTTATAAAGGCTCTTTTCTAAAAGATTGTTGTTTTTTAAAAAGTTTTTTACGGCACTCTATTGTTCAGTCAGGTCGATTGGAGCGTAAGGTGCGAGACTCCTGCGGGAGCAGCGGGACAGGTGAGACCCCGCAGGCGAAGCCGAGGAGGCTCACCGCCCGCCCCGCGGAAAGCGAGCATCCTGGAGAGGAAATCAACCTCTTGTTCAATAGCAACAAAGTTTGCGAAAACAGCCTTTATAAAAAAAGACTAACACCGTATAAAAGTTAAGATTTTACATATGCTATTAGCAATTATATATGAAATGAGCAGGCAGGGTTAATGAATAGCTGCTACAAACCTTTGGGAGGAAACGCTGTGTACGCAAAAAAACCGCCTATAGAATTTGAACCAATTATCGAAAGCACTGATATTTATTCATGCATTGGTGATTCCTGCAATGGCTGGATGAGGAAAGAATTTGTATCAGATACCTTAACCTGCCCTTTATGCGGAAGCGGCATGACGGAAGAGGTAAGAGACCTCCCGCAAATGAAAAAAAGCTATAATTTCTACTAAAAATTCCGGCCCTTGAAGAAGGGCTGGATTTTTTATGGTTCTGTGCATTACATCATGGATACCTGTTAACGGCAGCCCTTCCTCACTTACTGGCGCTCTATTTGTATATGGTTGAGTAAACTTTGGTGTTTTGAAGTAAAATGGAGATTTTGCAGGCTTTACTTTGTCCGGGAACAGCAATCAACTGCTTTTAGCAGGGAAGAAACCCACAGCCTTAAAAAGTTGAGACTGCCAAAGGGTTAAGAAAGAGTCTTCTTTTAACCGTGCCGGCCTTAATGTCCGAAAGCTGGGATGAAAAAGTTTATGAAGCCAAAGCGGTCGTGTTATCATAGCTGTATCATTTAATTTAAATCTATTACTATTAAAACTGAACAGAGTAAATAACGAGTAAAGCAGAGGTATTAATATGTTTGATTACCATGTACATACAGATTTCTCAGCCGATTCAAAAATGCCAATGGAAAAAGCTTGCGAAACAGCACTGGAAATGGGTGTCCGTGAAATTGCATTCACTGAGCATCTAGATTATTTTTATCCGAATAGTGAGTTTATATGGGAATTTGATTACATTCAGTATGCCCAGAGAGTAGACGCTTTAAGGAAACAATTTGAACATAAATTAACCATATTAAAGGCAGTCGAGGTGGGTATGCATCCTTCTACATATAAAAGGAGCAAGAAATTTACGGATGACCATGAGTTTGATTTTATTATAGGGTCCGTTCATATTGTTGAAGATTTGGATCTTCATAATGGCGATTACTTCAAAGGGAAGAACCTAAAAGACTCTTTAGAAACGTACTTTAAGATTGTTCATAATTATGTGAAAGACTACCAGGACTTTAATGTTTTAGGTCATTTAACATTAATTAAACGGTATTTACACTTTGTAAAATCCAGCTGGAATCAAGTGGAGTGGGAACATTATTTCGATATCGTAGAAGAAATATTTAAAATCCTTATCGAGTCTGGGAGAGGCATAGAAATAAATTTATCGGGATTTCGGTACCGTTTAGACTGCACCCTGCCAAATCTCCCTTTTGTAAAGCTGTATAAAGATTTGGGAGGAGAAATTATCACCATCGGCACAGATGCTCATACTAAGCACTTTGTGGGTAATCATTTAGATACCGGATATGGGATTTTAAAAGAAGCCGGATTCGAATATATCACAACATTTAAAGAGAGAAAGCCCGTATTTCATAAGATAGATTCACTATTTTAATACATAGTAACGGAAAGTGGTGTGAATTCATTGTACATTCACAACCTATTTGTATGCGAAATCTTTGGGAGGAATTTTGAAATAGCTCCAGCGCAGTGATAATTAGAATAAATGAGCTGGAACCTTCAAGAACAATTATTGATGTAAACGAATCAGGATTGAGAGAAGGTGACCCGGATATAGTAAGAAGTAGCCTCTTTAAAAGGGTAATTAGAAAAAGGGGTTACGGATCTTAGACCATCGTTATTTCATTAGTGATAGTCCTTCATGTCGAGTTTATTTGATTCTTAATGGATATGATTTTGATTGCTCGCTGGGGATAATCATGTACCTAAAGAAAAGCCGCTCCCTCTAATTCAGAGGTGCGGCTTTTTTTTAGTCTGTCCAGGCTTTTAGCGAAAGCCTATGGGAATATTATTTTACAGGAGTGACAGGCTCCTGTGCCGGCAATGGCTTTTTGGTATTTTTGGTAAGCCTTCTGCCAAGCTCAGTTTGAAGCATTAAGAACAGGCCGCCGACTGACCAGTATAATGGGAGGGCAGCGGGTGCGTTAAAAGAAAACAGCAATATCATTGCTGGAGACATTAAACCCATTAACTTCATCGAATTTTGCTGCTCCACAGGCATGTTCTTTAATGAAACCCTGAATTGCAGATAATAAATGATTCCCGCAACTACTGCAAGGATATGGTCTGCATGCCCAAGGTTAAACCAAAGAAAAGAATGTGAGGCAATGTGCTGAGATCCTTTAATGGCATAATAAAATCCCATTAGTATAGGCATTTGAATTAAAACAGGAAGGCACCCCATATTCAATGGATTAACTCCGTGTTTCTGATATAAGCCGGCCATTTCCTGCTGATGTTTCTTTCGCTTTACGAGATCTTTTTCTGTTTTTATCTTGTTCTGAAGAGCGGTAAGTTCAGGTTTGAATCCTTCCATTTTCTGCTTCATTTCGGATTGAGTCTTCATCTGTTTCAACGATAAAGGCATCAAGACTAAGCGGATTATTAACGTCATAAAAATAATGCTCAGGCCATAATTTCCGTGAAGAAGAGAAGCGGAAAATTCAATCGAAGCAGACATGGGGGCAATAAATATATCTTTAAAAAAAGACCCGCTGGCACTGCCATCCTGCGAACAGCCTGATAAAGATAGTACAAGCAGAAGTAAAGCCGGTACCGAAAAAATCCATTTATTCATTTTAAAATTCCTCCTTATTATTTTTCATTTAATAAAGGAGGTTAGAAAATGGCTCATCTGAGTTCTGGGGCTGCTTTCGTCTAATAAAGCCGATGAACTTGGTTATTAAACGGTCACCGTTACCGCGTTGCTCATTAGAATAGGCGGTTGTATACCTATAGCAATCCGAATCCTTCTTGGAATGTGATTGACTGTGCCCATATGATATATATAAGAATGCTGCGGGAAGAAAGACTGTAATTAATAAACCAAGCCATAAAGCAGTCCGAAGGGTATGAAAATCAATTTCAATGATACTTTCCCACATAGCAATTCCCTCATTTAAAAATAATAATAGCTTATTTTAACATGGAGCAGTTAAAATCACTAGTGCTTCCATTCTCGTGCATGAAAAATAGAGCCTGACCCTGGAATAGGAGACTCTACGTTCGTTTAGATATATACTGTTTTGCCAGTATTTCCTTTACTTGATTATAGCTTAAACCTGAATTACGGTTTAACCGTTTTACTTCTTCGATGTCGGTACCGGTAACTGTGTATTTTGTATTCTTTTTCATATATGTGCCGTCCTATAAATTTTCATTCTGCTGTCCAATTTCTTTGGCTCCTATGATTGCATTTCCAAGCTCTAATTCCTTGTGTTCATTTACGGAATCCCCTGGATAATTTTTTGGATTCGGAAAAGAATCGTCCGTTTCAATCGTTAGTTCAGTTTTCTTGGGAGCCTGCGTCAAAAATTCATGATTTTTTTGTTTGTGCATCTTTGTCACTCCTTTTCTTTTATAGTGCCGGAAAATAAAAGGTTTATGCTATTTGAGGAGTGGGTAATTAATTAAAAAACCTGCCAAGCTGGCAGGTTGGACTTCATCGGAATCTAAAATGAAATGCATTAGCAATTCGTTTTCTCTCCATCTTTAACGCTACTACTAGGAAGGAGAAAGCTGCTCCCATTCTAACCAGGGAAATAATATTCATGGCGGAATGCATGCCAGCCTGGTTTAGAATAAATACACCCATTTGTGGTGCAGCAAATCCTACAAAGGAAAGCAGGAAATTATAATTGGCAATATAATTAGCTCTGTTTTTTTCAGGTGAAGCCTTCAACAGTTGGTTGAATAAAAGTAAATTTGTTCCAGCAACAAAAATCCCCGTCCAAAAGTTAATAGCCGTAATGTAAAGCAAATTCGTTGAGAGCATATTTAATGCCGGAGCGGTGGCCATCCCCGCAGCAGCAACAAATAATACCATCGTATTTCCGTATTTATCTGCATATTTTGCCCACCATTTAATGCTTAATATTTGTGCTGCCTGATTTGTGACCGAAAAAATGCTGAGCCATAGCGCTGTAGCACCAGCATCTTTTATTTGGTAAATACTGAATAGAGACCAGGCCATCTGCGCGGCAAAATTGTATAAAAGAGCACAGATAAGAAACGCTGTGTAGGGTTTATGTTTAAACACTTCTAAAGACAATTTCCGCTTGGGCTTTTCCTCGATTGGCTTAATCGTAATTTCTTCTTTATGCTTTGTAAGATAGTAGACTTCGATCAAGGCAAAACCAAAACCCGCCAGTAAAAGAATCTGGTATGGAAATGAACTATCTTTGCTGTACTGTTCAAGGAAGAATCCTGTTCCGAAGGTAACGATTAATGCTGCAATATTATTAATCCTGTTTCTCGTACTGAAGAAATCCCCTCTTCTTTTTTCAGGGATGATCTCTCCTATCATGGTCTGCCAGGACAGATTAGCCAGTGCACCAGGGAAATTAAGTAATGCTATAATAAAGACCAGCAGCCATGCTGATAGGGTACCAGAGAAAAATGGAATAAAGAAAATAAGCATAAACAAAAAGCGAGTCGAGAAGGTAGTGATCACAGTAAAATTCTTTTTGCTCTGTGCCCTGTTCAGCCAGAAGGCTCCAGGAATCAACGCGAGCATCCCGATAATGGACGGAAGTGACGTAATTAACCCCATTTGCTGATTGCTTGCTCCTAAAACACCTAAAGCCAATAGCGGAATGTACCCATTAACTGAATTTATGGATATGGTTTGAGCTAGGCCGCTATATATGCTTGCTTTTTCATTTGAAGATAGACTCAATGTTATGCATTCTCTCCCTTTATTTTTGATTGACCAAGTGATTGTAATTGTTCGCTTCTCAAAATACAAGAGTGCGCAAAAGAAATAGGAAAAATGACACAAGTGCAAATAATGGAAAAAGCAAGAGCCGTCTATAACGGTTCTTGCTTTTTGATTTAAAAAAATGAATTATCGTCGACTAACTCCTGATATGCCTCTTCAGCAGCTTCTTGAGATGTAAAAAGCGCATCATCATCTTCAATCACATGAAAAGTTTCATTGAGAAACAGAGCTACTTCATTCGGGTTATGGGGATGCTGGACAATTTCTGCCGGTCTAATGTTAGAAACCGATGGAACATGAGGGTTATTGTAGATGACGAACACTTCATCACCAGCTTTTAAATTATTTCTGTCTATAGTGGCCAAGTATGTACCTCCTTATAATGGTTTAATAGTAGTTTGTGCAATTAAACCTTATTTATAAAAAGGGAAATGAAAGGACCTATTCTGTATGCCGAAAGGTCCCAGGTTCCAATATTAATAAAGCATTTCAATTGCTCTTGTTGCGACTGCATAATCATTTTTAAGCAGGCTGTTTAAATCATAAGAAGGATAAAATCCTTTCTGATACATAAAATGATATACCCGGCCATGAAGGTCAACTGCCCTGTCCAGGTGAGCCTTTAATACTTTTTGGACTCCAGGCGTTGCTGTTTCGGTTATCGCAATGGCATAATTTCGCACGGATGTTTTGGCCATGATTAACAGCGTCCCCCCATATAAAGCCGTTTCATCCTGTCTTGCACCCTCTCCGGCTGAAGGTGCTAGTGGCAGAAACTGAAGAAGCTTCTGAAGGTTCCGCTGAAAGGATTGAATAGAAAAAGAGTATAATTCCTTGAGCTGAGGGTCTTTTATTTTCCTGAAATTCTTCTTAAGGGTCATTAAATTATTTGATGTAGCAGCTGTAAGTTCATGTAATTCAAGTGTTTCGTGCCAAGCAGATGTTTCGCTTGTGCCTTTGAAATCCCTTCTAATATCTATCGACTGTGTCAGTCTATTCATATTAGGCGCCGTTTGAAAGTTTTCCATTAAAAAGTACAACAAGATAAAAAGGAAAGGCTGTTTTCTAAAGGATTGTTGTTTTTCGAGATGTTTTTCCTTATCGAACCAGTTGATTGCAGTGGAAGGTGCGAGACTCCTGCGGGAGCAGCGGGACAGGTAAGACCCCACAGGCGATACGCCGAGGAGGCTCACCGCACGCCCCGCGGAAAGCGAGCACCTGGAACGGAAATCAACCTGCCATTCAAAAGCAACAAACTTTGTGAAAAGAGCCAAAGGAAAACAGAACAGAACCTGTAAGTTTTAAAGACAGAAAAAACGGGAAACTTAATTGGACAAGACCTATAAGTACTTTTTGGAAGGGGTGAGTGAATATGTTGTGGACAATAATTGGAATTCTACTGGTTCTTTGGGTACTCGGCTTAGTTTTTAAAGTTGCTGGTGGCCTAATACACATCCTGCTGGTTATCGCACTTGTTGTATTTATCATAAAATTTATCGCGGGCAGAGGCAGAGGCCGAAATAGAGTGTAGCCTTCTAGGAAAAAAGAAAGAAAATAGCCCTCCAATAGACCTCAGCAAGAGGTCTATTTTCTTTGTTCAGCCTTATCTTTACATCCTGGCTCCCTGGGAATGTATTGCTAAGCGGGAATCTTCTGTTTTAATGGCAGTGCTGCGATCAGTTTCAGGCTGCAGGAAAAGGGTTGCGCTAGGCTGGAATGAACAGACATATATATCAGGACAGTAAAAAGGCCGCAGAGACTTTCTCGACAGCCTGAGGTCTTTTATTTCTTTTTCTTATTTTACAATAATATAAGCGATCATCGGCCCGTTATGGCGGGCATCATGATGGGCAGTACATATCAGCCGATATGTTCCAGGATTTTTAAAATGAAGAGGAATTACCGTTTCTTTCCCCTTTTGCACAGTCCCTTTTATATCGGTTCCTTCTATATAAAAAGGATGTTTCATACCGTTAACTCCGAGTATTTTAAGGGTGACATGTTCATTCTGTGGAACTACAATTGTTCCAGGATCCCAGCGGTATGCTTCAATTATTTCTCCCTCCAGCTCCGATTTGAACTCTCCTGTAACCAAATTAATAACCATTTCATTTTGGGGCTGGCTGCTGGTAACAGCTGTTAGGGTTGTTTTTCCCTCGCGAAAGTAAAATAAAGCTAGTGCTGCCATTACAAGGAATATGGCAGCTGTCAATATCCATTCTTTTTTTATCGTAATCAATTTCATTTCATACACCTCCCTTATATATCTATGCGGTCTATAGTTCAATACTTGTCCTCATACTAAAAAAATATTTATTCTATCAGGTCGCCACCAATCTCAGAGAAAAAACTATAGGATCAAAATAGATACTATTTTAAGGAAAAGGACCAAAATTCGAGTCAAAATTATCCTTAATTTATATAAAAATAAAGCAAATTTTATCAGAATTTTCAGTTTTTATGTAAAACTCTCGTTATATTTATGTCAAGAAAGTCATCCAATTAATATCTGCCTGTTCTTTATAACGCTACTTTTTCTGATATAGTAGAGGACGTAGCGAACAAAGAAAGACTAGGAGGAATATACATATGAAAAAGACTTTATTCTCATTAGTCGCAGCTGCGGCGCTTACAGGTACGGTGGGAATTAATGCCCAGGCAGAAGAAATTGTGGTGAAAAAGGGCGATACTTTATGGAGAATCAGCCAAAACCATGGTGTAGATGTTTCAGAGCTTAAAAAATGGAATCGTTTGACCAGCGATACTATACACCCTGATCAGCACTTAACCGTATCTCCTGATAAGAGGCATATTGTACTTAAAGGAGAGACTTTATGGAGTATTGCCGATAAATTTGGTGTGTCTGTTTACAATATAAAACAATGGAATAATTTATCTTCAGATATCATACAGCCCGGCCAAAATTTAAAAGTGAATTCTGTTTCTTACAGTGTTCCGCCTCAAAAGACGAAGGCACCGGTAAATAAAGTTGAAGCAAAACCAACAGCAGCACAGCCTGCGGCGGCTAGCCAGCAAAGTGCAACATCTAAAGTCGTAACTGTACAGGCTACAGCATATACGGCTGATTGTGAAGGCTGCTCCGGGATTACTGCAACTGGCGTAAATATTAAGGACAATCCGAATGCCAAGGTCATTGCGGTAGATCCTCAAGTGATTCCGCTGGGTTCAAAAGTATATGTTGAAGGATATGGCTATGCAACAGCTGAAGACACAGGCGGGGCTATAAAAGGCAACCGCATTGATGTTTTCATTCCAAACGAGCAAAACGCACTGAATTGGGGAAGTAAAACAGTAAAAGTAACTGTTATCAAATAAATATCTACACTAGGAAAGGCTGCCTGATTAAAGGCAGCCTTTCTTTAATGTTTAGCCCTGTTAAATTTGCCTGTTGATTTCCACTGCAGGCACACAGCTTTTCCCAGGAGTCTCGCATATCCTCTTCAATCAACACAGTGCCAAAATCAACAATGAACTTTAACAAAGCCTAATGTTTAATAACGAGAAGTTAATGATTAATTCACAAAAGATGATGAGAAAATCAATAAATTTTCATCCCAGTGACTAAACTAGAAAATGACCTGGCCATTACCACTCTCATTTCCGTACATCATTTCGCTTTTCCTTTTCCGAATAGGGAAAAATCGTTCCTGAGTCAGTTTAGTACCAAGTCTTAATACTTGATGTTATACTATAGAACAAGGTGAACTCGGTAATTGTAAAATAAACGGTTTACCTCAGGCAATTAATTATATAAATTAACAGGAAAAGAAGGGTTTCTAAGTGGATTTACATACTTTATTGGCACCAGAAAGATATAATATCGCGAATGAGATTGATCAGCATGTATCTAGTAAGACAGCATTGATACTTGAAAATGAATCAGGGGAACAACAAACGATAACCTATTCTGAGTTAGTACAGAAGGCAAACCAACTTGCCAATGGGTTAACAAAGTTAGGGTTAGAAAAAGGTGACAGGGTCATTGTAATGTCGACCCGTTTGATTGAAACCTATTATATTTATTTAGCATGTCTAAAGGCGGGACTGGTGATCAGCCCTGCCTCGGAATTACTCCGTGCCAAAGATTTAAGCTATCGAATAAACCATTCGGAAGCAAAAGCTGTTATTGCATACCACCCGTTCACTGATGAATTTGATGGCATTACAGACACGACTCCTTCCTTGCAATACAAGATTGCTTTTGGAGAAACTGTACCGGGCTGGCTATTGATGAAGGACATGATGGCAGGAGAGCCTGAAAAATTCACAACCGTTGATACTTCTAAGGAGGATTATGCGTTTCTGGCCTATACATCAGGGACAACGGCAATGCCTAAGGGAGTTGTTCACAGTCACGGCTGGGGATATGCCCACCTGCGGACAGCGGCACCAAAATGGCTAAACATAACCGCAGGAGACACTGCTTGGGCAACGGCGGCCCCAGGGTGGCAAAAGTGGGTCTGGAGTCCATTTCTGTCCATTCTTGGTTCAGGAGCAACCGGCTTTATATACAATGGGAAGTTCAGTCCTCATAAATATTTAGAGCTGCTTCAAAACAACAAAATAAATGTATTATGCTGTACTCCTACAGAATATCGGATGATGGCTAAATTGGAGGATATAAAAGAGTTTAATCTATCTTCTTTACACACAGCTGTTTCTGCAGGTGAAGCTTTGAATAGAGAAGTGATCGATGTTTTCCAAACGAATTTTGGCATTCAGATCCGTGATGGTTATGGGCAGACAGAAAGCACCTTGTTAATTGCCAATTTAAATGTGGATTCCGAAAAAATTGGGTCTATGGGAAAACCACTCTTAAAGGAATTTATAGAAGTAGTCGATCAGGAGGGACACCCTGTTCCTGTTAACGAAGTAGGTACAATCGCAGTTAGAAGGGATTTTCCGGCGCTCTTTAAGCTTTATTACAAAAATAGTGAAAAGACAAAAGAAGCGGTACGCGGTGAATACTTTTTAACAGGGGACCGAGCCTCCAAGGATGAAGAAAACTACTTTTGGTTCCAGGGGCGGAATGACGATGTTATTATCAGTTCAGGGTATACAATCGGGCCGTTTGAAGTGGAAGACGCATTAATGAAACATCCTAGTGTCAAAGAGTGTGCGGTAGTCGCTTATCCTGATCCAATTAGAGGAAATCTGGTTAAGGCCTTTGTAGTATTAAAGGATGGCACGGTAGAAAGTGAACATTTGGTCAAGGAGCTTCAACAATTTGTCAAAAACATAACGGCTCCTTATAAATACCCAAGGAAGATTGAGTTCATTGATTCACTCCCTAAAACGGATTCCGGGAAAATAAAACGAGTGGATTTGCGGAACAGGTAAGAACACACTGCGATTGACAAAAGTGCACCTCACCTAAAGTGAAATAAGATTCTTACAAAGAGGCTGGGACATAACTAGCTTCAAATAATGCGAAAGGTGAATTTGAGGGTACTCAAATTC
>NZ_PGUY01000088.1 GCF_002863585.1 Peribacillus deserti
CTCATTCTACCAAGAGGTTATTTTTTTATTCAAACCTCATTTTCATTCATTACAGGAATGCTGTCCCGTAAGTTGAAGAAGAAAATCAAAAACATACATTAACAGAGCCTTTTTTTAAAAAAAGTGGTCGATCTTATCAACCTGTAAACTCAGTAAATAATTTTACGTTACGAATATGGCGTGGCGGAAGCAATTTACAAATGGTTTTATGTTTCTTTCGCTCTTCGCAATACACCATGCTGCTAGAGTTTTCTAATCAAGGCCACCGTTCTTCGTACTGTCATTGAGCCAGATCTATAAGCCACGCTTGATAACTATTTAGACTTTTTAAAGAGAAAGATTAACAGCAATAAAACAACATAGAAGAAATTGTTGAATATCACCCTTTCTATAAATCTCATTGATTCAAGAAATATGGGACTTGCGATTTAGTAAACAGCTGAAATATCTTTGCTGACTTTCCTGATTGAACGAAACCACCAATAACCCAAACTAGGGTCCCTCCATAATTAATGCACTAAAACTTTCTTCATTTGGCGGTTAATAATTGCCTTCAATTGGGTTTGCTGCTGAAAGATGAATGAAGTTACAGCATATAAAGAGATACAGTCATATTTTTTGATATACTGTTATAGGGGATTTTCTGTTGATCGCCATTTAATCTTGAAGGAGAAAATAGATGAGAATCATTGGTGCAATTACTGGATTTTTTCTAGCAGACTTACTTTTTCATCTGATCGATGCTTTTGCAGTTGGAATGAAAGCAGAAACACCAGCAGGACGAATTGGTGCAGTCTTTTTCGGTGTTTTGATACTTATGGTGTTAATGTGGTTATTTTACCGTTACTTTTCAAAAGCTTTTTTTAATGGGTTTACTGTGGCAACGGGATTGTTTTTAAGTTTTGATATCGTTGTTTTTCATTGGATCTTCCAGCTCCACCGAATAACGAACGGACCTGAAGCCAATTGGATTGAACCTCTTTTTGTTATCGTTGGCATAGTAATGGTATTTGCTGGGATAAAGCAAGAAAGATCGTTGGCTAAGCAAGAAAATAACCACAAAATCACCATGTAAGAAACAGAGGTAAACATCTACCTCTGTTTTTTCCTATATAACCAATATTCCCTATTTAGAGTGTACTAAATTGCGATGTCCATCTATGAGCCTTACCTTAAAGTATTTTATAGTTCCTCGTATAAGAGTATATTAAAGTGCTTTGGTCAATATAAAGTCCGTCTGCTGATCATCTCCCATATAAAAGGAGTGGGCTCCAGTTTGGACAAATCCTAACCTGGTATAAGCGGCGATCGCATTCTCATTTTTTTCCCAAACACCGAGCCAAATGTTCTTTTTATTCTGTTCCCTTGCTATTTCCACCGCTTTGTTTATCAGGTGTTTTCCAAGTCCCTGTCTTTGAAATTTTTGTTTGATATAAATCCTCTCAATTTCCAGTGAATCACCACCCATTTCTTCTGTCTGGGCTTCACCCACATTCACCTTGAGATATCCTGCGAGTTCATCATTTACATAAACAAAATAAAAAGCAGAAGAACTGTCAGACAGCTCCTTTTCTACCTGATTTAGATTGAAGGCCTTCTCTAAATAGGCATTCATGTTTTCAGGTGAATTCTGATGCTTAAATGTTTCATTAAATGTTCCGTAACTAATTTCTTGAAGTGTGTATAAATCCTTAAGGGTACACTTTTTAACATGTATAGTCATATGAATATTTCGCTCCTTTATTTATTCAATAATTCCGCTTGTTCCCTTTTTTTACAAATTCCCAGTCTTTTTCTATATTTTTTCTGACCTTTTGAAGAGAATTAAACAGGGTCTCCACTTCTTGATCTGTAAATCCATCCAATGCAACTTTATTGGAATAATCATTTTCTCTCCTTATGAATGGATACACATTTTTCCCTTTCTCTGTTGGGAAAAGTTTATTGATTTTTTGATTATGTTCATCATCTTTCTTGTCAATAAAACCATTACTTACAAGTTTTTTTATGGCACGTGACGCCGTCGTACGGTCTACTTTAATCATTTCAGCTAATTTTTCTTGAATGATTCCGGGGTTTTCACATATCCGCACAAGATACAAATACTGCCCTTTTGTAAGGTCATATTCTTTAAATTCTATATTGCTTATGGAATCCAATGCCCTGGCGATCATTCCGATTTCACGTAAAATTTCTTTCATACATTTACTCCTTCATGCACATTTATTGTTGCATCTGCAACAAATTCAATATACATTAAATGTAAAGTATTTTTGTTGCATTTACAACTATTTTATGATGCTATATTGAAGTTTTAACGTTCAAAAGTGTAAAGGGGGATTTTCTATTGATGAAGATGCCGCATCTAATGAAATTTATATTATACGTGGCGGGAATATTAATACTAACTCTGGGAATTACTTTCTCGATCCAATCTGACTTGGGAACATCGCCTTTTGATGCGCTTTTGGTGGGTTTATCTCTGAACGTAGGACTTACGGTGGGGAGCTGGGAAATTATAATAGCTTTGATATTGATTGGTTGTAATTCGTTTTTAAAAAGACAAAAACCTGAAATTTTAGGGCTGATGACAGCTTTGATAACAGGAATCGGCATAGATATGTGGCTATTTTTATTACACAATTTGATAACGCCTCAATTATGGGTCAGTAAACTTGCTTGTTTTGGATTCGGATTAATAATCATAGGGTTAGGTACTGCCATCTACTTACGGGCAAATTTTGCTCCTATTCCCATGGATCGTTTAACCTTAATCATACAAGAGCTAACCCGATCCAATATACTGTTTTCGAGAACATTGATTTACCTTCTGTTCCTGACGACGGCATTTTTTTTCAATGGACCAATAGGGATTGGAACGTTATTAACCGTTTGTTTAGGAGGGCTGATCCTTAATTACTTCCTATCATTTACTGAACAAGTATTAGACCCTATACTAAGAAACTCGGACTTACCTGCGCAACATAGGGATAAAAACCATTTAATTGAATGGTTTTTATTTTGAGGTTACCTTGAAAAGACTACATCAAGACTTCCAGGATCTTATGTGTCCGCTAATAAGGACCTCAGAGTTTGAACCGAAACCCATTACAACTAATTCGCATTTGTGTTCAATATGGATAGTGCTCTGGCTCCTTGCTGAGTAAATCCTTCACTTTCAATGGTTTACATCACTATAATGTCCGAAAAACAAGATTTCCTGTATCCCCTCTCTTTGTCCAGTAGAAGGTACATAGCCGATCTTCATCTTGTCAGTCTCCAGACCAGCAAAGAGCACAGATACTTTATTTATTGTGCTTTTACTATATTTACAACCTTAAAAAAATCTTCATAGTGCGATAGTTGGTAGTCGGCTGCATCATTTGTGTTCTGAAAAAGACAAGTTTGTATGCCAAGTTCTTTTGCAGGCAGAATATCCAGCAATCTGTCTCCAATGACTAAATCAATATGATGTTTTTGGTGTAAGTAAACATAGGATAACGAATCAGGCTTCCTGGGAAATCCATCGTCAATCGTCACCATATCGACAAAGTACTTATCCCATCCATAATGATTCAATATGGCAGACACACCGGCTCTGCTCTTATGAGTCATGATTACATTTTTATCAGCAAATGTTAAGATCTTCTCTACACTTTCAAAAGGCGTTATATCGTTAGGAGATATGAGTTTATTTAGGTTGTTTATTTCGTTTATTTGTTTTTCGGACAGTCCATAATAATCAATCGCGTGAGAAAATGAAACTTTTAATTGATCATAGATCTCCTTCTCATCCACTGAATCTCCCAATACCTGAGATAGTACGCTGGTATACGCGGGATAACTATCAAATAATGTTCCATCAAAGTCCCATAATATGTTCAAATCAACCACCCTTTTACGTTTTGTTCTATCTAATTGCCACTCTACATATCCTATCTTTCCAATTCAATATATTCCCTGCGCAATTTCCACTGGTTGTTTTCCTTTGTCCAAACAAACATACATTGAGCGAAATACGGTTTGCCGCTGATCACATTTGTTTCTCTGCCCAGAACTAGAAACTCGTCTCCGTTTTTCCGTTCAGCAGCAGATAATATAGTAAAACTTTTTTCTGCATTGTCCATTTTTTTCAATACCTCGTTTAGATCGTAATGGTAATCGTAAGAATCAGGTTTTTCGAGGCTTGAATGTGACCAGTATCCGGTAAAATCTTTAGACATAAAGTTTCTTATGCCATCTCCGTTTTTACTTACAAACCCTTCATTCCAAGAATTAAAATAGTCATTGATCACCCGTTCTATTTCTTCCATAACTCCCCACCTTAAAGCAGTAATTTACACTAAATTTTAACATATACTGTGGTTTTTAACTCATTCTTCCGTTTCTTTGTATCCCTTGAATGATATTTGTAATAAATAAGATCGATAGATAGAATTTTGTGAAATCAAATGTTCCCATACATATCTTGCAGCACTTTTGATCACCAAACCTGTTCCCGCCAAACAGCCCTCGTCTTTATACACACCAATCAAAAAAGCCCATTTTTTTATCTAAGGAATCTCGGGAATTTGTCTATTGATATTCAACTCTATGGTTAGATCTATAATTCAAAGGAACTCAGTTACTAGTAACTGAAATGTAAAAACATTGTTATGAAATATTATTCATGCTGTAAATCTGAATGTATACAATGAATGTATTGAGGAGTGATTGAAGTTTGAAAACAATAACAGCAGATCAGTTAAAATTCAAGAAACAATTATCGATGATCGAACAAATGACACTTAAGGACTTCCTGCATAAATGGGTTTATAGCCGAAAACAGCGATTAGCCGCTTATTTTGAAGTTAAGTACACAGAATATGTATTTGCCAAAATGGAAAATACGGTAGAAGAAACCGATTTAGTGAATTCTGATGAACGTTTCCGATACATTACACTCACAACAGATAATCAAATTGTGATGGGTTTTTTAGATTCCAATTCAGAATTAGAACATAGAATCATATCAATGGAAGAGATTTAAAAATGTGCACCAGGAGAGCAGCTTAAGCGAAATAATGATATTCACATAAGCTCCTATATAAGATAATGATCTTGGAATTTAAATATACAAACGAACAAAGGCACTAAGCAGAATAAATATCATCCACCCGCAAAGAAAACTCGCACATAAATGAAGCGAGTTTTCTTTGTGATAACCATTATTATCAAACTTTTAATGTAAAAGCTCTGTTAAACATGGCTGTTGATTGCAGCTAGCAGGCACTCGCGGACCTTAGGGGCGTTCCGGGAGCCTCCTCGGCATTGATGCCTGTGGGGTCTCCCTTGCCCCGCTTTTCCCGCAGGAGTCTCGCATATCCGTTCCAATCAACATCGTGCAAAAATCAACAATGACCTTTAACATAGCCAATGTAAAAAAACAGATTCCCCTTCTTAGAACGGCTTGCGCCTTATTTTAGAATAATAAAAAATTATAAGGTTATACTTGGCATTAAGGAAGAGGTACGAAAAAGCTAAAATGAGAGGAGAAACTATTTAAGGATGCCAGAGTTCATAGAGGTTTTCCTCCGGACAATTCTTGCTTTTAGTATGCTATTTTTAGCATCAAGGTTTTTAGGAAAACAAACGTTAACACAAATGACCTATTTTGATTTTATTGCTTCCATAACCATGGGAGCCATCATAGCTAACTTATCGTTCAATATTTCTGTAAAAACACACCATATGGTTCTATCTTTCTGTTGGTTTGTACTGGTGATTTTCTTAATAGCCACCTTATCATTAAAGCATAGAAAGGCAAGGAAATTTCTTGCTGGGGATCCCACCATCGTCATTCAAAACGGAAAAGTGCTGGAACATAATATGAAAAAAATGCGATATACGCTGGATTATTTAAATCAGCAGCTGCGGGCGAAAAACGTCTTCAACATACATGAAGTGCAATTTGCCCTGCTCGAGATCAATGGCACCTTGACGGTACAGAAAAAACCACAATATAGGCATGTTACTTTCGAGGATTTATTCTCGACTTACAGTTCTGAAAAGTCACTCCCGATTGAGCTCATTATGGATGGGAAAATAATAGATAGTAATTTAGCAGAAAATAATTTGAAACCAGCATGGCTGCAGACTGAACTACAAAAACGAAACCTGGAACAAAAGGATGTCTTTTATGCAGTGCTCGCGGCAAACGGCCAGCTTTTTATCGATACATACAAAGACAATATCGGTATCCCCTTAGATAAAGAACCTAATCAACATCTTATGTGAGTTTAGTTAATAGAGAAAATTGCATATCCTTGATACATTAATTTTCCCTCTGTTTTAACAGGTGATTATTAGGGACTTAACCGCTGCCAGCTTCTCCATTGGTTTTTAAACGGAGCAATTTTAAAACAAGCGTCCTATTGCTGACGTTTTTATTATCGCTTTTAACTCCATCTGATTTACTTTCGTGAGACTAACAACAGAATAAACCTCGTACTATTGTGGAACAGCTAAATAAAAAAGGTGAGATCAATGTTGGATAAAGTCAATTTCTTCCTAAGACACCTGGAACATAATTATGCTCTCATAGCAATTGCGGCCATTTTATTTTTCTTATGTAAAGCAGCTGCAGGTTACCTTACATATAAACATTACGACAAAAAATTCAAACAAATCGAAAGCAAACTGGATGAATTAATTCGACATCATAAATAACTTTACAACCTATACATGATATTTTTAGAGTTTGTGTCCAGCTTGCCAGGTCATACTCTAACAGCCATATGATCACTCATAATACGAATTCGTAAAATAAATAAAAAGAACCCAAGTGCCACAATTCAAGTGTTAAAAAAGCCGCTACATAGAAGAGCGTATTTAGAAATAGAAATAATCTATCTAACCGGATACAGTATAATTCCAATGGATTAGCAGCGTCTTTCCTCATTCTTCACATTCGTTTCTTCATTATAATAAGTGAAATACTGAGAATTTCATCTAAACTTCCCCACTGCATATACATGTAAAGATTTCCCTAAACTCTGCGAGTGCAACAGTCCTTCTTTTCTTTTAAGTAGTATTTCTCTTTCGTGATCATGTTTTTCAACTGAAAAAACTTCTTCCTTAAACCCTTTTAAAAAGATACCGTTTTGTTGAGTTGATCATAACATTACAACTTAAATAATACCTCCCTATACGATGAGACCCAGGTAATCACAAGGTTTCTAAAAGTAAAAAGAGATTAACATAATAATGTATACATTTTCTTTTTTGTTGCTGTTATTTGGTTTTATTTTAAAGGCTTATATTGTGGTCTTTCAGGAAAAAAATATGGGAACGTCTGATTTGGACGTTCCCGTTCTTATTCCGTTAAAAGCACACATTAATGAAAAAAGGTAATTTATTATTATAATCTTACCAGTGTACTTGAAGTTTATTACCATTTGGGTCATAAAAGTGGAAAAAGGCATGACCATTATCTTCTTTTATATCTTCGACCTTAACTTGATTATCAATTAAGTGTTGATGAAATTTAGATAATTCTGGACTTGTAAAGCCAATGCTAAACTCTTGTTGATTTTTTATTGTAAAATGTGCAAATGTTTCATCTTCGGTAGGAACTAAGATAAGTAAGAAAGGTCCTTCATTTACTTTTAAAATTGCAAGTTCCTCCGTATTGTTTAATAACTGGAGCCCTAATACATCTCTATACCATTGTGCAGACAGTTCTAAATCTTTAACAGGAATTCTAATATAATGTACTTGTTCAATAAATTTACTCACAGCCTTCTCTCCTTTATTTAATCCGGGATATCAAATAGTTCCCTTTCTATACACCTTTTTCCTTCCGATTATTGATTGAAAAATTAAAACTCACTTGAATTAGTCCACCCCTTATAGAACAACTGTTTTTAGAAAATTGAATAAAGAACAAGATTCTTTAACAAAGCCATTTTAAAAATAGAGAGTATGATCCAAGACAGAAGTTTACATTTTTTGTAATTCATCGAGGTTTTTACTATTTTTGGGTGCATTTATACACCTTAGGTTACTTCGTTTGTTTACGGCCGCCCCCAAAATCTAAAAAAACGGGTGTTTTTGGTATAGGTTTTATGAAATGCGAAGGAAGTAGTACCATGCAGCAAAGTTTATGCTTAACTTTATGGAGAATATGATTATGTTCAGAGGGTTTACGCTTATGTTTTTAGGTTTTATGCTTATGTTTTCAACATTTATGCTTATCTCTTTTCATCCAATGCTTATGTATGATGCTTTATGCTTATCTCACTGCCTTTATGCTCATTCCATTTCCATTATGCTTATCCAGCCGCCTTTATGCTCATCCCGATTCCATTATGCTTATCTAGCCGCCTTTATGCTCATTCCATTTCCATTATGCTTATCCAGCCGCCTTTATGCTCATCCCGATTCCATTATGCTTATCTAGCCGCCTTTATGCCATTCCAATTCCATTATGCTTATCCAGCTGACTTTAAGCTCATTCCGATTCCACTATGCTTATCTAGCTGCCACTATGCCTCATTCCGATTCCATTATGCTTATCCAGCTGCCTTTATGCTCATTGTGAGTCCATTTTGCTTAACCAACCCCCTGTCTCCGGCCGCCAAGGTGAATCCTCAACAAGATTCACACGCGGTACAATGAAAAGGCCGCCGAGTTCATCTCGTCAGCCCTACAACCCTTAAAAGGTTATTTTTCTTCCATAAATAGATCACGCGTCCAGAAATTTAAATCAATGGTCTCCCGGCATCTGGCGAGAGATTCGGGTCTCCCTGCCCGATGATTAATACGGGTTCACTTTCATTTTGCTGTCTGTTATTTTCCTCTTCTTGTAGATTATCCGAGAATCCCTGCTGTTCAGGCTTTTTTTCGTCCGGCATACATACACCACCTTTTTCCTGGTAGTGTGCCTTAGATAAGCAGGGTTATACTGCCTATTTTCAGCCAACAAAAAGAAGAGAAGCAATTACTGTATTACTGCTCTTCCTCGTCTTCTTCAAAATGTTCCTCATCAATTAATTGTTCCCAATTGGGTGTAGTCATGTTCTCCCATAGGCGATCTTTGAGACCCATTCATAACACCTCCCTATTTCGTTCGTTAGTTATTTTATACCCGTTCCTTCGCTTTTCAACCTTGGCAGTATTGGGACAAATAATGCGGTATTGATTTCGTTATAACAATACGACAAAAAAAGGATCCAGGCATAATAATGCCTGAATCCCAACAAACTCACTTTATCTTATACTTTGGAGAAAAATAACCTTTGAAGAAACCTTTACACGCCCATATACTCCTCAAATGTAAGGCCGCTTCTGGCTATATTTTTTGCAAGCGTCTGGCCAACATATCTTACATGCCATGGCTCGTACTTATAGCCTGTGATGCTCTCTTTTCCTTCTGGATAGCGGATGATGAAGCCATATTCTGCCGCATGATTTTTGAGCCAGACAGCTTCTTTTGTATCGGCAAAACAGTCTTGTGCCGCACACTGCCCATTGCCTCCCGTAACGTCTATCGCAAGACCAGTCTGATGTTCACTTGTCCCTGGCAGAGCACTATAGGTACGGGCTTTTTCGAAACCATCCCGGTTCACATAATAGGTAAAGAGTTCTACCTGGCGATCATATGAGCGGTAGGCAGAGACACCCAAGAGCGAGATTCCTTGTTGTTTAGCTGCCCCAAATAATTGTCCGATGGCAGCCGCTGCTTCCTTCCTCATTTTACGCTTGTCCGATTGTTCAGAGAAAATAAAAGGAATCGGAGCGTTGACTAAATCCGGAGGAGTATATCCATCTGGAAGTTTGTTCTGTTTATTGACTAGCACCGATATGCTTTCTGGATTCATCACAATGTGGATATAGCTCTTTTTTACATAAGGGGCACTTATATAGCCCACTTTTCCATTGAAAAAGACTTTATACCATCCATTCAGAGAATCCGCTGCGAGTGACAGCTCTGTGCCTTTTGGTATGGTGGCCAAAATGCCGGAAGCTGTAGACGGACCGCTGCGCAGATTTAAGTTTGCAGCGGCACTATATAGAACTTCTGTCACTTGAACATATTTCCCGCTCACATAACCAATCCGTCCGTTATGGGTTATCTTATACCACCCATTTGTCTTCCCTGTTACACTTAATTCCGCCCCCTTAGTGACCGTTCCAAAGGCGGTGTATGTAGTCGAAGGACCAGTACGCACATTTAAATCACTGGTGGTTGTGTATAGGAGACCTGTTACCTGAACGTAGTTCGGGCTTACATAACCTGTCAGTCCATCTTGCTTCACCTGGTACCATCCATTGGCTGCACTACCCACTACATTGAGCTGTGCCCCTTTTGCCACAGTACCCGCAGTGGCATATGAAGTAGATGGCCCTGTACGGATATTCACATTCGCCGTACTTTCATAGGTCATGGTTTCTGCACCTGCTGACTTGGCACCCGCACCATATAGCACGCCAGCACAAACTATTGCTAACAATGAGATAATCCCGGTTTTCAGAATTCCTTTTTCTTTAGAAATCATTGATAAAGGACCCCCTTTCTTCCATTCTGCTAAATTTATGTAAACACACATAGGATTATAGCAGAATAACAATTTCATAGTTTGTGAGAATTTCTTCCACCAGATCCAATAAGGGGAAAAAGTGAAAAACGGAATCTGAATATCAGAAGTTAATCATAAGTAAAAAAGAGCCAAGAAAAGAAGACTATTCGCAAAAATAGTCTTCTTTTCTATAGGTTCTTTTCTAAAAGATTGTTGTTTTTAATAGTTCGGTGAACCTATCCTATTGTGAAACAGGTTGATTGGAACGTAAGGTGCGAGACTCCTGCGGGAGCAGCGGGTATTGTCCAGCTCCGGACTGACACCTTCGGTCATAAGCCAATCGCCATTAAAAGGCAAAGTCGGCCTTTTACTGCCGCTAGTCTTATGCCGGTCAGGTGTCTGCTTTTCTTTTAGCGTTTTGCCTCTAATAGAAAAGATCATCATTTAGCTTTTGGATGGATCTTTTCTTGAAAAGCACCGTCCTCCGCTTTTCGATCAGGTGAGACCCCACA
>NZ_PGUY01000089.1 GCF_002863585.1 Peribacillus deserti
TTAAACAGGTTGATTGGAACGTAAGGTGCGAGACTCCTGCGGGAGCAGCGGGACAGGTGAGACCCCGCAGGCGATGCCGAGGAGGCTCGGGCGCCCGCCCCTAAGGTCCGCGAGCATCCTGTAGTGGAAATCAAGCGCCTTGTCCAATAACAACAATGTTTGCTAAAACAGCCAATAAGAAAGAAAAAAAGAGGTGGAAAATATGCTGACAACAACTCTCTCTCAATTTATGCTTCGAACGGGAATTTACAGCGGTTCCAATACAAGGGCTCTTGTGCCGGATTTATTCAGAGGGCTTGGGGCTAAAAGAGTCGTTCTGTTCAGTGACTGTGGACTTGAAAAGGCGGGAATAGTCGATAAAGTGGCCCAAATCTTTCAATTGACTCCGCATGGAACCGGTCCGGAGCTTGCGGGAATCTATCTTGATATTTCTCAGGACGCGGAAAGCCGCTTTGTGAACGCCGCAGCACGCTATGCCAGAGAAGTGGGAGCCGATGGGCTTTTGGCAGTCGGCGGCGGGAGCGTGCTCGACACAGTTAAAGGAGTCAAATACGCCCTGCACAAGGGACTGACTGACATAAAAGACGCCATTCCAGGGGGTTCCGATACGAACAATTCCCGCAGGCCAACTTTATGGAGATCCCGCACATTGCCATTCCGACTACAGCAGGGACTGGGTCAGAGGTCTCTCCGATTGCTGTTATATATAATGAAGAACTTCAAATGAAAGGAAACATCATCAACCCGTTCATCAGTGCAGATATTGCCGTACTAGATCCAGACTTAACGACAGGGCTTCCTCCTGTCATCACTGCCTTTACCGGATTTGATGCTCTGACACATGCAATAGAGGCACTCGCTTCACCAAATGCAACTGCCTTAACAGACGCTCACGCTCTTCATGCCATCCGGCTGATAGAAAGAAATCTTCCTGTTGCTGTATCCGAAGGTTCAAACGTACAGGCAAGAATGGAAATGCTCCAAGCAAGTCTGATGGGAATCTCGGCCTTCAGCTTTGCTTTGAACGCCATTCCGGTACACAATTTTGCCCATGCATACGGAGCCCTGTTCCGGATTCCGCACGGCCTGGCAAACGCCGTGTTCCTTCCAATTGTAATGGAAACCGTTCCGCAGCTGTATCTGCCTAAAGTTAATGAATTGGCAGAGGCATTACGTATCGAATCGAAAGACTCTGATCCCCTGCAAGTTTTAGCCAGGGTGGTAGAGAAAATTCGTCTTCTTCAGCACAAAATCGGTCTTCCTGCTGACTTCTCCGACTACAATCTATCCGGGGAAGACCTGGCTAAAGCCACTGCAGCGGTCGCCAAAGATCCGGCGGCCCTATCGTTTCCAATGCCGGTAGAGTTAATAGCAGCGGTCGGGGAGAGAGTTGTGCCGGTTGGGGTTAAGTAGATGGGAGACAGAATGGGGGCGGCGGTAAATGAGACCAAAGCTTCAACGAAGAATATGCTTTCATTTGATGTACCTTGCGCGGAGTCTCTATGGAATTGGATCATATAACCAATTAATTGGTACGTATAACCGAATTATTGCTGCGGATAAAAAAATAATTGTAACGGATAAGAAAATAATTGCGCGTTTCTCTAAAATAGTACCTCCCCATTGGGTAGAGCATCCAGCGAATTGAGCTTATACGGAACTAATTGAGCGGGTAATCCGATTATTGAGCGATCCGGGCCATGAATGCGCCAAAGCTAGCCGCTAGTTTTAAATGTAGATGACCTAGCAAAATGCTGACGCTTGTTTGCTCACATTGCTTTAGAAACTTGATAAAGAGTTGCGGGCAGCATCTGGTATTTATGCTGCAATATAATGAAAGTCGCCCGCAACTCTGTTTTTTGGCTCTCAAAGTTAAAAAGTTGTTAGCAATTTCGTACAATCAAATTTGGGAGGGACTCTGTACCAAAAGAGCAAGTTCAATTGGGTGCAAGTCAACCTGGTTCAACTTGCTAACACGATACAGGGTTGCCTGAAAGGCTGATGGATTCTAGCTGCCAGGTTTGTCCATAATCTATAAACTCTATAAACCCTGCTCACAAAGAATCACGCTGCTGTCATAGTAAAATGGGGTTCACCTCATGAAATCTATATTATTTGAAAAATTGATATACTAAACATACTAACCGGTAGGTATAATAATAGATAACCACTTTTCTAATCTACTATAAAACTTGTGATTGGAGTTGAAGGTATGCATTTACGTTTGTCAGAAGAGCAAAAGATGGTTCAGAAGACGATTAGGAGATTTGTAGAGAAGGAATTAATCCCTCTTGAAAATGAGGTGCTGCGAAATGAGCGGGAAGGCCGTCCGAGTCTTCCGCCTGGCAAACTGAAAGAGCTTCAATTACGGGCAAAAGAGGCAGGATTCTGGGGGATCAACACGCCTGAGGAATATGGCGGGGCCAATCTTGGCCAGATGATGATGGCTATTGTGTGGATGGAGATTTCAAAGACGTTTGTTCCGTTTGCTTTTGGAGGGTCGGCTGATAATATCCTCTATTATGCCAACGATGAGCAGAAGCAGAGATATTTAATCCCAACGATTAACGGCGAGAAGAAATCCTGCTTTGCGATGACGGAACCTGGTGCCGGATCAGACACCAGAAATATTCAGATGACCGCTGTGAAAGAAGGCAGCGACTGGGTTCTCAATGGTGAAAAAACGTTTATTACAGGGGGCAATGAGGCTGATTTCGTAATGGTTATTGCCATTACGGATAAAGAACGGCACCGCGAAACAGGCGGCAGAGATGGTGTGACATGTTTTATCGCCGACCGGGAGATGGGCTGGAAGTCTGAGTATATACATACAATGGGCGAATGGGGTCCTGCCAGCCTTGTGTTTGATAATGTCCGTGTGCCCGAAGAAAATATTCTGGGAGAAGTAAATGGGGGCTATAAGCTAGGGCTTGAATGGATCGGTTTTGCGCGATGGATTGTTGGCGCAAGGGCAGTTGGCGCAGCTGAAAGACTGCTGCAGATGGCCATTGATTATTCCAGAGAGCGGGTAACATTCGGCAAGCCCATCGCAGAAAGACAGGCTATTCAATGGCAGATTGCAGATTCAGCGGTAGAAATCGAAGCAGCTAGATGGCTGACGCTGAATGCTGCCTTTACGTTGGATCAGGGAGAAGATAACAGGCATCTCGCTTCGATTGCTAAACTGTATGGTTCAAATATGGGGAACAGAGTGGTAGACCGGGTCTTGCAGATCCACGGCGGAATGGGCTATACCCGCGAATTGCCGATCGAACGCTGGTACCGCGAGGCAAGGCTGTGGAGAATTTATGACGGTACAGATGAAATCCAGCGCATGATTATTGCGCGAGACTTGTTAAAGGGTCATGTTAAGGTCGGTCAATTCATATAAAACATCAGGAGGAATGAAAAATATGAAGAAAAGATTTCAAGGGAGAACAGCATTTGTCACTGGAGGAAGCAGAGGAATAGGTAAGGCGATTGTTCAGTTTTTTGCAGAAGAAGGAGCAAACGTTGCTTTTATTGATTTGAATGAAGAGGCATTGAGTGAGGCAACAAGTGATTTGAATGAAAAGGGCTATAAGATCTATTCAAAATTAGCGGATGTCACTGTTGCAGAGCAGGTTGAAGCAGCCGTTAAGGAAGTGGTTGAAACGTTCGGTTCTGTTGATATATTGGTGAACAACGCCGGCGTCATCCGCGATAATTTATTCTTTAAAATGACTGATTCAGATTGGCAGACGGTTATGGATGTTCATTTGAAAGGATCATTCAATGCAGCCCGTGCCGTTCAAAAATATATGGTAGAAAACAAATATGGCCGGATCATTAATATTTCTTCAACATCTGCCCTTGGAAATAGAGGACAGGCGAATTACGCAGCTGCAAAAGCGGGGCTTCAGGGGTTTACCAAAACGCTGGCCATTGAGCTCGGCAAGTTTGGAATTACAGCAAACTCCGTTGCTCCAGGATTTATTGAAACAGAAATGACCAGGGAAACGGCAGCGAGAATCGGCATATCATTTGAGGACTTGATCCGTGCAAGTGTAAGCCAGATTCCTGTCGCGAGAAGCGGAAAGCCCGAAGACATAGCCAATGCGGTTGCCTTCTTTGCGGATGAGAGATCTTCATTTGTAAGTGGCCAGGTATTATACGTTGCCGGAGGTCCAAAAAACTAATCGGGGAGTGATGATCCTTGTTCAGCGAAACGATAGGAAAACAATCTGCTAAGATAAAAAACACTGTAGAAAGAGGAGCCGTACGAAAGTTTGCGGAAGCCATCGGAGACTCTCATCCGATTTATGTAGATGAAGAAACGGGCAGGAACTCCCGTTTCGGTGCGAATATTGCTCCTCCCACTTTCCCGAGAGTCTTTGATTACGGTGATATCAAAGGCCTTGATCTTCCTGATAAAGGACTTATTCATGGGGAACAAACCTTTCACTATAAGAGACCGCTCCTGGTTGGTGAAGATATCTTCTGTTACTCAGAAGTTACAGGTTATACGGAAAAAAGCGGCACTCAGGGGAAAATGGGTTTCCTGCTGCTGAAGAGCTTTGGGGAAGACTCTTCAGGCAGCATCGTCTTTACTTCGAAATCAACAGTCATCATTTCAGAAGCTGTTAGAAGGGAGATGGATCGTGTATGAAGATGACCGAACTTCAGGCAGGGGATTCACTTCAAACTATACAGCTTGACCCGGTGTCAAGACTTGACCTGATTAAATATGCTGGTGCGTCAGGTGATTTTAATCCAATCCATACGATTGACGAAGAAGCAAAGAAAGCGGGTCTGCCAGGAATCATCGCCCATGGAATGTGGACAATGGGCAACCTCTCAAAGCTCTTTACCTCCTACTATGAAGAGGGGTATATCGAGGACTACATAATCAGGTTTAGAGGCATGGTATTTTTACATGATACCATCACTCTAAAAGCAGAACTCCAGGATAAGGTGGAAAATAAACTGCATTTTAATGTGGCCGCTGTAAACCAGGCAGACAAAGAGGTTATTAAAGGGCAAATCGTTTTTGCTCTATACTGATAACACTTGAAGAAAATAAAAAAGCAGTGGGATTTCAGTCATAATCCACTGCTTTTTTTAGATATCCGTAATTTACGGATTGTATGGGTAGTACTGATTCTTATGTGCGGCAGCCGGCTGTTGATAGTCGTATTTATTTGCAGCGGGTTGATAGGAACCTCGGTTACAGTTTGCAGGCGGACCAATAAAGGTAGTCTGCTGTACCGGTGCTATCGCCTGTTTCCACTGGTTTTCATCAAGGCAGTACGTATGAGCCATAATATTTGCCGGGGTCAATTTTAATAAATCAGAGCCAAGGATCACCTCAGGAGTCGGTGCATTGAAAATGGCGAGTAGATGCGTGTTATCTTCAGTGGCCACTTCATAATGCCACCATCCGTGCGGAACGTTTGCAGCCTGTCCAGGCTTGATGGGGTAGTTTTGTATTTGTTTGGTGAAGGGATTCAATAAGGAAACGACCGCTGATCCTGTAATACAAAATACGAGCTCTGCTGCATTCTGGTGGTAGTGAGGTTCCACTACATTATTCCTGCTTAAATAGATGTCCAAAAGGGATACATTTTCTAACGTATTTAATTGATCAATGCCAAGCACATTTATATAATTCCTCCGGTCTTTCTTAAACAAAGTACTTTTATTTACATCGGCAAAGAATTGCGTTTTAGGAGACGTATAATCCATATAGGAAACCATTTAACTTCATCCTTTTGTTAAAAATGAGATTATCAAACAATTTATGCTGAAAGAGTCGATGAGTGCAGGTCTATATCTCATGGAATAGGATGCAGGCCCGAATTAGTGTTTACTCCGGAATGGATCAGCATGGAAGAAGCAATTCAAGAAAACGAAAACCTTATTAAACCATTACAGAAAAATAGCTGGGTACAACGTGAAACATTTGTTTTGAGAGAACTGAAGAAATTAAACCTTGAAGGAGTACGCTGAATAGGGTAGATAACAAAAATAAAAGCCCAGAGCATAGATCTCTGAGCTTGTTATTGTTTTTAGAAATCAAAATTATCCGGATCTGGACCTACACGCAGGTTTTGGTTCAGGCTGTCGATCTGTTCCATTTCATCTTTCGTTAATTCAAAGTCAAATACGGATGCGTTCTCAGCAATTCGGTGTTCTTTAGTGGATTTTGGAATGGTGACTACTCCATTTTGAAGATCCCATCGCAATATAACCTGAGCTGTGGATTTGTTATATTTCTTGGCAATTTCCGCAAGAACCTCATTATCCAGTAATTCTCCCTGCATTAAAGGAGACCAGGCTTCCAGCTGGATTCCCTGCTCACGGCAGAAGGACTGAAGTTCTTTTTGTGTTAAGCGCGGGTGGTATTCCACTTGGTTGATCATCGGGTTTATTTCTGCGTCTTTCATCACATCTTCAAGATGATGGATCTGAAAGTTGCTGACCCCGATTGATTTTACCCGTCCTTCTTTATAAAGAGTTTCCAACGCTTTCCATGCTCCTTTATATTTTCCCTCTACGGGCCAGTGAATCAGGTATAAATCAAGGTATTCGAGGCCAAGTTTTTCTAAGCTCGTTTCATACGCCTTTAGTGTGGACTCGTATCCTAAATCGGAATTCCAGACCTTGGATGTAACAAATAATTCTTCTCTTCTGATGCCTGCCGCTTCAATGCCTTCACGGATTCCCTGGCCAACGCCTTCCTCATTCTGGTAAATAGCCGCGGTGTCGATACTGCGGTACCCATGCTGAATGGCTGTCTTAACGGCATTCACTAATTCCGGCCCTTCTTCTACTTTAAAAACACCTAATCCGAACCAAGGCATTTTCACACCATTATGAAGTGTAGTTGTATCTTGTAAATGTATAGCTGTCATTACCATTTTCCTCCTCTGTATTCTGGTTAGTATCAAACTGATGGTTCTAGTATTCTTCACCTCCCTTGATGAAGGTGAAATACTTCGTGAATTATTTAGGCCCTACCAGCACTGCTGTCCTTTCGCTCTAGATGACGGCTCCAGCCTGTAAGCAGAACCGCTGCTGCAACCATTACGGCACCGATCCAGGAAGTGTGGATAAGCCCGATTGAGTCTGTTACAATTCCACCGAGATATGAGCCGATCGCAATTCCTGCATTGAATGCAGCTATGTTCAGGGCGGAAGCGACATCTACAGCACTTGGCACAAAACGCTCTGCCAGCATCACAACATACACCTGAAGTCCCGGAACATTCATGAAAGCAAATAGTCCCATTACTATGATGGTGATCAGCCCGGCTGTTTTAAACGGTGCTGTAAATGTCAACACAAGCAGGACAATAGCTTGGACCACAAACATATAGAAAAGGGCATTGATCGGTTTGCGGTTTGCTGCCTTGCCGCCAATCATGTTCCCGATGGCTATGGCTACACCATAAACAAGCAAAATGCCAGCGACACTTTCTTTTCGGAATCCTGTTATTTCCTCCAGCAATGGAGATAGGTAGGTAAATACAACAAACGTTCCTCCATAACCAAGTGCTGTTATGATTAAAACCAGTAAAATGCGTCCATTCGTAATGAGTTTAACTTGGTCGCCCAATGTTGTACGAGTTCCCTTTGGCAGGGATGCTGGGATCAGCAGAGCATTTGCGATAAAAGCAATAACTCCGATAATAACAATTGAGATAATAGCCATTCTCCACCCAAACTGTTGGCCGAGAAAAGTACCAAATGGCACACCCGTTACCGTAGCGACCGTAAGGCCTGTAAACATAAAGGAAATCGCACTTGCTCTGCGGTCTTCTTTAACCAAGTTAGCCGCGATTGTAGAACCGATTGACATAAATACCCCGTGCGATAAGGCAGCGACCACCCGTCCTAACAGTAAAATTTCAATACTATTTGAAAAGGCTGCTATACTATTGCCGGCAATAAAGACAATCATAACCGCAAGCAATAATGTTTTGCGTGAAACACTTGAAGTCAATGATGTTAAAACAGGTGCCCCAAAAGTAACTCCAAGGGCATACAGGGAAACCGTCAACCCCGCGGTTGTTACTGGTATGTGCAGATCATCAGCGATAAGCGGCAGAAGCCCCACACTGATAAATTCGGTTGTTCCTATTGCAAAGGCACTGACTGCTAATGCGAGCAGCGCCAGCGTACTCCGTCGTTTATTTAACTCCATTTTTCTTTCCTCCTACTTCTTCTTTTGTATGGTGCCGCATCATTAAGAAAAACATAATAAAAGAATAGTCCATTTCAACCGGCAAATGTTATTATGTTATATATGAGATATAAAGAAAAGTACGCACTTTTAAGTGATATAGATACTTTCAAGTACCATAGGAACTTTTTGGTGCCTATAAATTGTGGCTGTTCAAGTTGCATGAACGAAAGACAGCTCTGTGAGTCAGCATGCAGCGTTGGCGCAATCATGAATTGTTTAAAGCAGATATAGGTATTTTCGCTCAATATATTGGACGAAAAAACAATTCAGCGACATGCGGTAGAAGTGATTTCCGCGAAACGCAAAATAAATTTTTTCCGTATCATTCATTTGTTATACGCAGCAATGATTTTCTTATCCGTATCCATTCATTCTTTATGTGCTGCAATTATTTCATATAGACATGCACCAGCTAATGTATATTCTTAGCAGGAACCCTGGTTCAATCCATGGACCCTGTTAGAACGTAATAATAAATGTTTTTCTCTTTGAACAGGAGGATGAAAAATGGAGAAAAAGAAATACAATATTTCCGTGGAAGCGACACTTGAGGTTATCGGCGGTAAGTGGAAATGCGTGATTTTGTGTCATTTGACTCATGGGAAAAAACGTACGAGTGAATTGAAACGGCTGATGCCTGGGATCACTCAAAAGATGCTGACGCAGCAATTGCGGGAGTTAGAGGAAGACGGAGTGATTAATCGGATCGTGTACAACCAGATTCCGCCAAAAGTGGAATATGAGCTGAGCGAGTATGGACGGAGTCTGGAAGGTATATTAGATTCTTTATGCGCCTGGGGAGCGGCCCATATTACCAGGGTCTATGGTGATAAATTTGACGTTCTGGAAGAAAGTGTTTTAAACGATAAGCTGAAATAACTCGTTTAGAGGGATTCAGCTTCTTTTTTTTCAGAGGAAGTTTCTTCTGCAAAAATTATGGGTAAAAAATGAAGTAGAAAAAATCTTTCCCATTTCAGTATAAAAGGAACGCTTTTTTACTATAATGGATAAATGTTCTACTGCTTTGTTACATTATGGTAAGATAGGAAAAAAGAAAGTAAGGCAGTGAAGAAGTTGGCGAAGGAAAAATTACTGGTCATTATAGGACCGACAGCCGTTGGGAAGACCAAGCTGAGTGTAGAGCTTGCCCGTATGTTTAACGGCGAGATTATCAGCGGAGACTCGATGCAGATCTACAGAGGCATGGATATTGGGACTGCCAAGGTCACGCCTGAAGAGATGCAGGATGTTCCGCATCATTTGATTGATATTAAAGATCCGGATGAAGGCTTTAATGCTGCTGAATTCCAGAACCTGGCGGCAAAATTGATTTCCGACATATCCGGCCGCGGGAAGCTTCCTATTATTGCGGGAGGCACAGGTTTATACATACAATCCGTTATTTATGGATATCAGTTTCCTGATATCCCTTCTGATGAGGAATACCGGAAGATGCTTGAAGTGAAAGCCGGCGAGGAAGGACCTGAAGCCATTTTTGCCTTGCTGCAAAAGGTTGACCCTGCGAGTGCTGAACGCATCCCATACCAGAACACCCGGAGAGTGATCCGGGCACTCGAGATTTTTCATTGCACCGGAAAAACGATGAGTGAACAGATGGAAACCCAGCCGCAGGAGTTAAAGTATGATACTGTCATTATTGGACTCGATATGGATCGTGAACTTCTGTACAAGAGGATCAATGACCGTGTAGATTTCATGGTGGAGCAGGGGCTGGAAGAAGAAGTCCGCAAGTTTTATGATGAGGGATTAAAGGACTGTCAATCGATTCAGGCTATCGGCTACAAAGAGCTGTATGATTATTTTGACGGCAGGGCTTCCTTGGAAAAAGCAGTTGAGAATCTGAAACAGAACTCCCGCAGATATGCCAAGCGCCAGCTAACCTGGTTCCGAAACAAAATGGAGGTAGCCTGGTTTAACATGGGAGATGGAGTAAGCTTCGATAAAAAAGTTGATGAAATATCCGCTTTTATTGCAGGAAAGCTGGCAATAAAAGCGAATAGATAAAAATAGAGAGAATAGAGGAGGACTTGTACATGAAACAATCAGTAAATATCCAGGATCAATTTTTAAATGTATTAAGAAAAGAAGGGACATATGTAACCGTCTTTTTATTAAATGGATTCCAAATTAGAGGCCAGATTAAAGGATTTGATAATTTTACAGTGCTGTTTGAAAGTGAAGGCAAACAGCAGCTTGTCTATAAACATGCAATCTCCACATTTGCACCTCAGCGAAATGTACAAATTGATTTTGAAGCTAAGGAATCTTAAGAAAAACAGAATGTTAGAACGGCCAGGGTTAATCCTTGGCCGTTTTTGTTTTTTACAAGAATCAAGCGGGTTTTTTCATCAATTACTACTGTTTTGACATAGTATTGAATATGTATTTATGAAGAAGAATTATTTCTCAGGAAACCGCAGGAATCGACAATTCTTCGAAAAATGTAGAAAAATAGCAGCTGGTGTCTCTGACAGCCAGCTTCCATAAAAGGGAACGGAATAAGTCTTACAAAACAAGCAGAAGGTAAGCTTTTATCGAGAGGTGAAATAAATGGATCAGCCTTTTCGGATGAAAAATAACGGACAAATTAATATTGTCTTAAATGGGCAGAAGAGAAAGGCATTGAAAAAAGAGGTTCCAGGGCCTGTTGCAACACTGGATGTGCCTCTCCGACATAAACCTTTGATGGAGATTGAAAATGAACTGGGTGCCCTTGTTGGAATGGGCGAAATGAAAAGAATGATTAAAGAAATTTATGCCTGGATTTACGTAAATAAAAAGAGAGAAGAACATGGGCTTAAGGCCGAAAAACAGGCGCTCCATATGATGTTTAAAGGCAATCCGGGTACGGGTAAAACAACAGTAGCACGATTAATCGGCAAGCTGTTCCATCAGATGAATGTACTGTCGAAAGGCCACCTCATCGAAGCGGAACGTGCAGACCTCGTAGGAGAATACATTGGCCACACCGCCCAAAAAACTAGAGATCTGATCAAAAAAGCGATCGGAGGCATTTTATTCATTGATGAAGCATACTCACTCGGCCGGGGTGGAGAGAAAGATTTTGGAAAAGAAGCGATCGACACTCTGGTTAAGCACATGGAAGACAAACAGCATGAATTTGTATTGATTCTTGCAGGCTATTCACGTGAAATGTCTTTTTTCCTTACTTTGAACCCAGGCTTGCACTCCAGGTTTCCAATTGTAGTGGATTTTCCGGATTATACAGTTGAAGAGCTGATGGAGATTGCAAATAAAATGTTAAAGGAGAAAGAGTATATCCTTAGTGCGGATGCCGAGAGAAAAATCAGATCACACTTAAGCTATATCAAAAATGTAGTAAATCCGGTCAGCTTTTCAAATGGGCGGTATATCCGGAATGTAATTGAAAAGTCCATAAGGTCTCAGTCCATGAGGGTTTTGTTAGGTGACAGCTTTGACAAGATGGATTTAATCACAATTCGCAGCGTAGATTTAGCATTGGAACATGAAGAGGAAGACAGCTACAGTTAAAAAGCAAAAGGAGGGTTTACCATGGATAATGAAATCACCGTATACACAACCAATACCTGTCCGTATTGTATCCAGGCGAAAAATTTCCTGAATGAACAGGGACTGGATTTTACCGAAATAAATGTTCAGCAGGATAAGGAAGCAGCGCAGCGGCTTGTGGATGAGACAGGTCAGATGGGCGTCCCTCAGATTAAGGTAAATGGCAACTGGATTCTGGGATTTGATCCGCAGGCCATTATGACGTTTGTTCAGCAGGATGTTCTGTAACTAGAAAAAGACGGCGCCTACGCCGTCTTTTTTTCTGCAAGCCCTCGATAAGGAAGGCGCCATTTGAACTTATAAGATAATATCCGAAGCAGGGTAGTCAGGAAGCAAAGGATATACAGTTCCCATGGCTGTTCGGCAAGCCCGTACCCGATTACCGCACCGCAGATAATAGCCCAGACGGCATAGATTTCATCCCTGAAAACGAGGGGCTTACGCCCGGCAAGTAAATCCCGGATAATTCCGCCGCCGCTTCCTGTCAGGACGGCTGCAACAATAATCCCGCTGAGCGGCATATCCATTTTCACTGCATATAAAGCACCTTGGATCGCAAATGCGGACAAGCCTATGGCATCCGTGAAATTACCCCAGATATTCCAGTGCTTCAGCAGATTCTGTGGAAAAAGGAACACGATTGTAATCGCAGCTAAAGCGATAACAAAAGACGAACTTTGATCCCAAAGAGCTGTTACCGGAAGCCCAATGAGCAAATTGCGGATGGCACCGCCGCCGAATGCGGTCACAATTCCGAGGATATAAACACCTAATATATCATATTCTTCTTCCATCGCTATAATTGCTCCGCTTACCGCAAATGCGATGGTTCCGATAATACTTAAAAGTTCCCATGTCATGCTGATCTACCTCTTACATGTATAATAATTAAATTGAACCAAAATTGATTTTAACACGAACCAGAACGAATGCAAGCGTTTTTTTACAGAAATGCGGAGAACGGTGCTTTTCAAACCACATTGACTAAAGCACCATGAAGATCTTAACTGTTAAAGACAATTATTTTATAAGAAAAGCAGACACCTGAAAGGCCTAAGACGAGCTGTCTCCTGTCAGGCAGAGAAAAGGTCTTCATAAGGCCGATGAAGGCCCAAACCAGCTTGTCTCTCTGAGAAAAGGTCTTCATAAGGCCGATGAAGGCCCAAGCTCAGCTTGTCATTCATAGAAAAGGTCTTCATAAGGCCGATGATAGCTTAAACCCAGCTTGTCAGTCATAGAAAAGGTCTTCATAAGGTTAATGAAGGCCCAAACCCAGCTCATCAGGCAGAGAAAAGGTCTTCACAAAGCCATTGAAGGCTCGAAACGAGTCATAAAGTCAGGGAAAGGTCTTAACACACTCAATGAAGGCCCAAAAACGAATTTCGCTTATTCATCATACTTTTGGTATGATGGTGATACCATCTCAAAATGGAAGGAAGTTGTCGCTTTTGGAACAAAAACAAAGAGAGACTGCTATTCTGGTCGGCTGTCAGTTTTCCGATGACGACCTAAGATTTGAATATTCATTAGAAGAGCTTGCTTCACTGACGAAAACAGCGCAGGGAGAGGTATTGATCACGGTTTCGCAAAAGAGGGACCGCGCCCATCCTGCTACATATATCGGTAAAGGAAAAGTGGAGGAATTAAAAACTCTGGAGGAGGAATTGGAGCCGGATTTAATCATATTTAATGATGAATTAACACCAAGCCAGATACGCAACCTTTCGGAGATCCTCGAAGCAAGGGTCATTGACCGCACCCAGCTCATTCTGGATATTTTTGCTCAAAGGGCGCAATCCAGAGAAGGGAAGCTGCAGGTAGAGCATGCCCAGCTGCAATACTTGCTTCCTCGTCTCGTTGGTAAAGGACTGTCCCTATCCCGGCTCGGCGGTGGTATTGGTACCAGGGGTCCCGGTGAAACGAAGCTCGAAACCGACCGCCGGCATATCAGAAAAAAGCTCGATGATATAAAATCCCAGCTTTCAACTATTGTTCATCACCGCGAACGGTACCGGGAGAGAAGAAAAAGAAACAATACGTTCCAGGCCGCATTAGTCGGTTATACGAATGCTGGGAAATCAACTCTATTTAATAAATTGACAGAAGCAGGCGCTTTTGAAGAGAACCTGCTGTTTGCAACTCTTGATCCGATGACCAGAAAAGTGATTCTGCCGAGCGGATTTACGATCCTCCTTACCGATACGGTAGGATTTATCCAGGACCTGCCCACATCACTGATCGCGGCGTTCAGGTCAACACTTGAGGAAACAAAAGAAGCAGATCTGCTTTTACATGTAGTAGATTCTTCAAATGCTGATTATTTCAATCATGAGAAAACAGTTAATCAGCTGCTGGCGGATTTAGAAGCGGATAAACTGCCTCAGTTGACTGTATATAATAAAAGTGATGCCCAGCATCAGGATTTTGTTCCAACTTCAAAAGGGCAAACCTTAACAATGAGCGCTTTAAGCGAAAGTGACCTTGATCAATTGAAAGCACAAATTGAGGAGCAGGTTATTCTATCGATGGACAGCTACCATGTATTTGTGCCATCAGGCGAAGGCAGGCTTTTATCTCAATTAAAGAATGAAACGATTCTCAGATCACTGCAATTTGATGAAGAAACAGAATTGTACGAATGCCGGGGATATTGTCTGAAGGATCACCCTTTAGCTGGACAGCTTGAGAAGTTTACACAAGAATAAAGGAGCAGCATGAATGTTTGAGTTTTTACAAAATGGCGGTCATTTAAAACGCCTATCAGATACCATTGAACAAAAAATTGCATTTCTTCATAAAGAAACGGATGCACGAATAGAAACAAATCAATTTCGTGTACTGAAAAGCTTTCAGAAGCATAAAGTAAGCGATTCTCACTTCAATCCATCTACCGGTTATGGCTATGATGATATAGGACGGGACACGCTTGAATCCATTTATGCGGAAGTGCTGGGCGGGGAAGCAGGCCTGGTCAGACCGCAGATTATTTCAGGAACACATGCCATATCCACCGCGCTATTCGGCATCCTTAGACCTGGAGATGAGCTCCTCTATATCACGGGCAAGCCATATGACACGTTAGAAGAAATTGTTGGTATAAGGGGGAACGGCGTAGGTTCTCTTAGAGAATTCAATATCAGCTATCAGGCTGTGGATTTGACCGATGAGGGCCGGGTGGACTTTGATGCGGTCCGGAATGCTGTGAAACCTAATACCAAAATGATTGGAATTCAGCGTTCGAAAGGCTATGCCACCCGCCCTTCTTTCACTGTGGATGAAATTGCTGAAATGATTTTATTTGTGAAGGAATTAAAAAGCGATGTGATTGTTTTTGTCGATAACTGCTACGGGGAATTTGTAGAAGACCAAGAACCTTGCCACGTGGGTGCTGATTTAATGGCAGGATCTCTTATTAAGAACCCAGGCGGCGGCCTTGCTAAAACAGGCGGTTACATTGTCGGTAGAAAAGACCTTGTGGAAGCATGTTCGTATAGGCTGACTTCGCCGGGAATCGGTGCAGAAGCAGGTGCTTCATTATATTCCCTGCAGGAGATGTATCAAGGCTTTTTCCTTGCTCCCCATGTTGTCGGACAGGCAGTAAAAGGGGCCATCTTCACATCTGCACTTCTCAGTGAGCTAGGCATGAACACACACCCAGCCTGGGATGCGAAAAGGACCGACCTGATTCAGTCTGTCCAGTTTAATGACAGAGATAAAATGGTCGCATTCTGCCAGGCCATCCAATTCGCATCACCCGTTAACTCGCATGTCACACCATACCCAAGCTATATGCCTGGCTATGAAGATGATGTGATCATGGCTGCCGGCACCTTTATCCAGGGAGCCAGCATCGAGCTTACCGCAGACGGGCCGACCCGGGCTCCATACACGGCTTATGTACAGGGAGGGCTAACATACTCTCATGTAAAAATCGCTGTATTAAGTGCAGTTGATAGCTTGATCAGCAAGGGACTGCTGGATTGAAAATGCAGGAGAAGTTGAACCCGTCTTTAGGAGGCGGGTTTTTTCCTGTAAAAAGGACTTCTAACTGAAAGCTTTTTTATGAATCATTGGTGCAGAACAAATATACAGTACGTTCAATCAATTATACGAACAAGGTGAAAAATAAAATAACAGTCTTGGAAGCTAGTAAGAATTCAGCTATAATTACTCATTATCTAAGAAACACTGTCGTTAATTTAAAAAGAAATTAATGGGAGCAGGTTTAGGGATTGTGGTGATTTTCCTTCTCCTGACAGGGACATATAAATGAGTCTTAAAAATCATCCGCTTATGTGAATACGTATGGTTTCCAATTTGATGTCCTGCGTCTTATGATCAGGATGAACTCCAAGCAATTAAAGGGATATTAAAGGCGCTTACCATGGATGGATATACATTCGTGACGGTTGATGAAATCCAGAAATTATAATATTATTAATATGTTTGTCCATTTACACCCTACTATAGTAGAATATACGTTATGTGCATGTAACTAGCTAGAGTGATAGATTCAGGAGGAATTTTTTTCAATGTCCGAAATTAATGTTGATGCGTTTAGGATGATTAATGATATCGGGAAAGAGTATACATCTTTAAATCCGATTGCGATTTTTATTGCTGAGTATATGGTCTTTTTCTTGGCATTAGCGATGCTCGTGTATTGGTTTACCCGTACCAATAAAAATCGAATGATGGTTCTTTGTGCCATGATTTCGTTTCTTGCGGCTGAATTGCTTGCAGAAGTAGTTGGGCGGCTTCACTCGAACAATCAGCCATTTGCTGAATTGCCTCATGTTAATAAACTTATTGAAAAAGCGGTTAATAACTCATTTCCAAGTGATCATACCATGTTGTTCTTTTCAATCTGTGTTACCTTCTGGTTCTTCAGAAGAGGCTGGTCATTTTTATGGGTTGTGTTGGCTGTCCTTGTAGGCATTTCCCGTATTTGGGTAGGCGTCCATTATCCCGCGGATGTTTTAGTAGGAGCTCTCATAAGCATTGTTTCCGCTTATATCGTATATCGTGTGGTTCCTGAACTAGGCATAGTCAGGAGACTGCTGGTGCTGTACGATAAAGGTGAACGATTTATTTTATCTCCATTCGCCAAATCAAAAGACTCCAAGTCGAAGGATTTTTAAATGAGTACTGAATGAACAATTGAAAAAAAGCTGCTTCGGCGGCTTTTTTTGTTGTCCAGGGAAATGGATATAAGGGTTTTGGGACACGTTAGGTGATGTGGAAAAAATTTTGAATGGAGAAAAAGATTCTGAGGATATTAAGTCTTTAACTTTCATTGGAAGTCTTTGATTCTATCAACGGCAAAGAAAGGCTGCTCAGGCAGCCTTTTAGAATGAAGGGTACCCTTTAGGCAGGGTTAATAAAACTCTGTATGTTTAGCGATATCGATAATATTATTTGCAAGTCCAGTCATTTGTTTTCCATTCTTGCGGTCGCAATCGCCCCACTTATAGGTGGTGTATCTGGCATCGTTGATCCATACCGTCAACTCATACTGTTTTTGGGGGAATGACAGGAATGATTGAGTACCTTTTGGTCCAGATAGTTGGATAAAACTATATTCTGGTATATGACAGACAATTCACCCTCAGTGAGTGTAAAATCACTTGTTGTTTTTGTAACATCACTTTCTTCGTACCTAACCACCATTTTTTTATCTGCTGTATTGATTTCATTCTCCAGATTCCTGCCATATTTCAGGCGCACATCAAACCGGTCTTGTTCACTTACGCTGTAATTCACCTTTAAAAGCTCCTGGGATTCTGCTACCCCTTTGCATCCCGCAAGTTAATAATCCATTTCAGTATTTCCCTCTAAGCGTACAACCTGATCGCAGCTTGTCTTCATTACTGAATCACTGCCAAATCAATCTTCGGTTGAATCATAGGTATAATCAATATTTTTCCCATTGAAGTGTAACGTTTGAAAAATAGGGTCACCCTCCATGGTATAGTGTATAACCCGAACACTGTCCTTTTTATTCTTTTGGACATTTTCTACGAATTGATCGAGCAGCTCTATATTAGTAACACCTATGTTAGCGGCCACTACATCATCTTCAGCCACCTTGGTCTGGTGGGAACATGCTGACAAAAGGATATTCGCCGCTAAAATCCAACTCTTTAAAGCATATCTCCCTTTCGACGACTTTGTTTACTTTATTTTCCATTGTGTATGTTATTAAATTATACAAAGAGCGTAATCTTTTTTATACTTATATTTACATTGGGTCCGTTGCCAAATCATAGGGTGATGTAATGGACTTATTACTTGAAATTTATGTTAAGGTTATGGGTATGATGAAACTATTCTACTTTGAGGACTAAAAGGTTAATATAAAAATGAACTGATGGCCACTATCGGCTGAATCCGGGCAAATGACAGACCATGGAAGGTACCACCAGGCTCATATCAACACCTGCTTGGTATGGTGCAGAGTTAACGACTAGTCTAAACTAGTTCAAATGGTAGTACTTATTGCCTCAATAAGGGAGAGAAGATTGTTGAGTAAATTCAGCTTATTTGGGAAGTTTTCTGTAAAAGAAGGCGAACGTGACACAATGGTAAATATCCTGTTAGAAGCAGCCCGCTCCATGGAGACATTGCCTGAATGTGAGGTATATATTATCCATGTTTCCGAAGAGGACCCGAATTCTGTATATGTTTATGAAGTGTGGAGTCACGAACAAGCCCATCAGGCTTCTTTAGCCCTTGAATCTACACAATTATTAATACAGCGTGCGAAGCCGATCATTACTGGAATGGAAAGAATAAGTACGCTAACGGCTATGGGCGGGAAGGGAATTTCTGTGAATTAAAAAAATTTTTTTACTTAATTCATTCTTGCTTCATAAAAAATATACTGACTGAATGTTGGAGGGTGGAAAAATGGGTTTTGAATTATCAGGAAAAGTGGCAATCGTGACAGGTTCTTCATGAGGAATCAGCAAAGCGATAGCAATGCAATTAGCCTCATTAGGAGCGCGAGTATCGTTGTTAATTATGCCGGCGGCGAGAAGGATGCAGGAGATGTAGTTAACAGGATTAAAGCAGAGGGCGGAAATGCAATCTCCATAAGAGCAGACATTAGTAAGATATCCGAAATCGAAAGCCTATTTGCACAAACAATTGATGCCTTTGGCAAGGTAGATATCCTTGTGAATAATGCCTGAATCATGATCAATAAATTATTAGCCGATGTAACGGAAGAAGATTATGACAAAATCTTTAGGATTAATGCTAAAGGTACCTTCTTTGCCTGCCAAAAAGCGCTGAAATATATGCAGGACCAGGGTCGGATCATTAACCTGTCTACCTCTGTAGTGGAATGTTTCCGGCATACAGCATCTATGCCGGAAACAAAGGGTGCGGTGGAACAATTTACACGGCAGCTTGCTAAAGAATTTGGCGCTAAAAAATCACGATCAATGCAGTCGCACCTGGCCCAGTTAATACCGAGTTATTCACAGTTGGAAAAACAGAGGAACAAATTGAAGGCCTAAAGAGGCTGAACGCCTTCAATCGGTTAGGAGAGCCCGAGGGTATCTCCAGTGTCATAGCATTCCTAGTAAGCGAACAATCACAATGGATAACTGGGCAGACCATTCGGGTCAATGGCGGTTTTATTTAAATCTGGGATTGGTGGGGCTGCCTGAAGTGGCAGCCCCTCTAATTTGAGTAAGAATGATGAGGGTAGCTTAAGCGTGCGTAATGGTAAAGGGGATGGCTTGAGCGATAGAGTTGTACATAGGCATAGGCATTAAGACAGAGGCATGAGCAAAGGAATTGGTGCCTAAACAGAAAGAGAGCGGCTTGAACATAAGAGCTGGTGCCTAAGCATAAAGGGGATGGCTTGAGCAATAGAGCTGGTGCCTTAGCGTAAAGAGAGAAGAAAGAATGAAGCATAAAAGCTCTTTCATAAGCATAGAATTTTAAACCTTAAGCATAAACCTTCAAAACATAAGCATAACCCACATAAGCATAACCCTTTATAAAAGATGCCCCGTCCCCTACTGATAAAGTGCTAGCACGGAAGCCTGTCCTGGTTGTATACTACATTAAAGAGAATAAAGGGGGCGTGGTATGAAGGTACTGAAATGGGGATTAGGGATTTTACTGACACTTGGTGTCATTATGATAGGTTTTTATCAATTTAATAGGGAAACGCACAAGACCCATTTTAGAGGAAGCAATGTGAAAACATCCGTTTTTCAGGAAAAGTGGGAAAGGCTGAGGAAAGAACAAAACGTGTCAAAGCATGCAAACATCGAGCAATTTCATATGATCATAGACGAAAATAAAAAAATTGAATCCATCCGCTTCGAAATTATCGAAAAAACGGGAAAAGGGTATAACATCATCCATTACAGTGAAAATCAGGAAGAAAAAAATGCGGATGTCTCAGAGAGTACATCCAAGTCGTGGCTTCAATATAAAAGGTTAAGTGACGCACATGTGTTTTTTCATAATCTAGATAGGCTAAACAGCAAGGGTTTCCTGACAAATGAATTCCCGTACACTCTCATTGCGTCCAGTGGTTGGAATGAATTGCACGAATTAAGAGATGATTACTATCTGCTGAACAATAAACTCGCCCTCGTTCCTAACAAGGAAGAAACAACAGTGAAGGGTTCTACGCTACTTGTGATTGGGAGCAGAGAACGAGATTCATTTGAAAGTGCAGCTACAAACACAAAAACTGTTCTTATATCGTCAAAATGAAAAAGACTCGGAGAAAAATTATTCAAAAACAATAAAACTTCATAACAAAAAGAGTTGTGACACTTGCTCTTTGAAACTTGTTAATTGGTATTATTTTTTTGACGTTAAAAATTCCCTACGCTTGACTTTATAACTTTGAACTAAAACAGCCTCTTTCTAAATGAAGGAGGCTGTTTTCTATTCCATCACTATATGAAATATATAGTAAAATGTATACCAAATACGATTATCTTAGAAATAGTATTACCAATATACACTTGTAAAATGACCTCATTTACTACATTTTTACTGCCGGCAGAACTTTTTTAGTATTGGCTCTTTTCTAAAAGATTGTTGTTTTTTATAAGTTCTGTGAACCTGCCTAATTGTTAAACAGGTTGTTTGGAACGTAGGGTGCGAGACACCTTCGGGAGCTGCGGGTATTGTCCAGCTCCGGACTGACACCGCGGGTCTAGCCAATCACCATTAAAAGGCAAAATCGGCCTTTTACTGCCTCTCGTCTTATGCCGGGCTAACGCACGAAGCACAGGATGTGCAAGCCAGGCTGGGCCACAGGACGTGGCCGTTCAAGCGTGGTAAGGGCGACTAAGCTTCTGTCTTCGCTATCGCTTGCCAATCAGCAAGCCTTCTTTATCAGGTGTCTGCTTTTCTTTAAGTGTTTTGCCTCTACTAAAAAAGATTTTTATTCAGCATGTGGATGGATCTTTTCTTGAAAAGCACCGTCCTCCGCTTTTCGATCAGGTGAGACCCTATAGGCGAAGCCGAGGATCTCAGCAGCCGCCCCGCGGAAAGCGAGCATCCGTAGTGGAAATCAACCCTCTTTTTCAATAACAACAAAGTTTGCGAAAACAGCCTTAATGTTCAATTTTCAGATTCATTGGTATAGCCGGTCCGCTCTTCGGTGGCTTTGTTTATTAGGGTTCGCTGTATGGGTTTCGCTGCGTATTTATTAAGTTTCCTTGTTTAATAAAGCGGATTGAATTGTCATAATTTCCAAAATTAAATATAATAATAGTAAGAACCCTTTTATTAAAGGAGCTGAACCATATGTTCTGGGTATTACTATTTATCGCTGCGTTTATTGGTATAATTCAGTTTTTAGTTAAACCATCTCATAAGGCAGGCAATGGAAATATCTACGAAACGGACCCAAACAGGATTGCAGAAACCGAAAGAGCACGAACAAATACAAATGGCTGGTTTAACGGATAAGCTAGATCCTTCATTGGACGTATATTATTATTCAGGCTATCGAGAAGTCTCGGCGGCCTATTTTATTGTGCTGCTTTAAGTGAAGACTGCCATGATAAAGAGGACTTGTTCGGTATTAATAAGCATATTCGTCGGAAGAAAAGCAAAAAGGCAGCTCGATAAGCATAAACCCTCTGAACATAAGCATATCCTCACAAGTTAAGCATAAACCATGCTGCATTATTCTCATTTCTTAATATTAAATAAAAACCTCTTCCAAAACGCATGTTTTCTTGGAGTGCGGAGCTAAAGGCGCAAAAAATGGTAATCAATGGTTCAACCCTAAAAAACAGAGATTTCCCATTAAAAAATGACCACAATTCTCTTTTTCTAGTCGTTCGGAACCGGAACCACTAAAGTTCAACAGGTTGTGGAATACCGCTTCTTTTGGGTAACTTCATTTTTCAACTATCCTTATAGTATTCAGACACATAATTTATTGGATATAAATCTCTCGAGGAATGTTTTGAAGAATTTAAGCTGGTCTCGAAGGGACGTCCTTGATACATAACTGGAATAACGTATGAACGGCTGGAAACGCATAATGGTTTAAGATGGCCAGTTAAAGATGAAACTTCGTCAGGAACGCCGAGGTTGTATTCCGACTATAAATTTCATACGAACGTTAATTATACCCAAAGTTACACATAAGCACACCAATTTACAGGAAGGTCCTTTAATTGGTGTACTAATGTGTACAGCAAGTAAAATAAAAAGACTTATTCATTACGAAAATGAATAAGTCAAGTTAGAATAAGTTTGGGGACGTATTCTGAATATTATTATAACTTTAATGCTTTATATTAGTAAAGTGTATTACTAAAAAAAATAAATATACACTGCTAGAGTATCCTCGAATAAAATTGGATCTTAATAATTTCTCACTTTATTAAGGAAGTAACACCGGAAGAGTGAACAATGCTATTTGCATTGAATGGCATTAGTTTAATACTAGGCGTTAATTAGCAGGTCAAATAAAAAAAAGAAAATAGTATTCTTCCTATTGGGCTTGTACTAGCTTTTATGCCAGGAAGGATTGTCTTGCTGGTGTCTGTTTGACTTGGTCCGTTATTATTGTTGGTCCTTCCACTTTGCTTTTTAACGGTATTACAGGTCCAACTTCTTAAACATTACCATGGAATCGTAAGATCATATTGCTGGAAGTGCATACGCAATCTTGGGTGATACGCGAACTTTATTGGGCGCCTTACTGCTCCACTTGGAGGTATTGCGGGTAATTATTCTGCTATTCCGTTCGGAACTATCATATTTACAACCAGCTTTCTTGCAATCTTTTCTTATGTTATTTTTATAAAAAAGTGCAAGACGATGGCTTCTTCTGAAAATTACATCTCAAATCAATAGATGTTAATAGGAGTGTCTCTTAGAGACATTGTGGAGCAATATTACAACGAATTCATTAGAATTAAAATAAACGACTATTTATCCGTTAAGCATTCTTAATTATATAAACAATGACATGAATGTAGGCTTTTTTTCATACTATAATTTTGGGGTGGAAAAATGCCAAGAGTAAGTTACCGAAGTTCAGACGTTGACTTAATGGCAAGGATGATGAGAGCAGAAGCAGTAGGTGAAGGAAAACAGGGAATGTTATATGTTGGAAATGTAATTGTGAATCGTATTGTAGCAAATTGTTCAGACTTTACAGGTTTAAGATCAGTTAACCAAGCTATTTTTCAAGTACAAGGAGGAAATTTTTCTTTTGAAGCAGTTCAAAAAGGGAATGTATTTTATCAAAGAGCAAGAGCTTCTGAAAGAAGATTAGCAAAACTGAATTTGGATTATTGGAGAGACCACCCAGCGAAATATGCTCTTTGGTATTTTAATCCGCATGCAGCATGCCCTCCAACATGGTATGGTCAACCTCTTACTGGTCAATTTAAAGAACATTGTTTTTATGAACCAAAACCTGGAACGTGTGAAAGTGTTTATAGAGGTTAAATTTACTCTTTGAGTAAGCTTTTTAAATATTTACACAAAATAAAAAAAACTTTTAGTAATAGTTTTTATTCAAGAAAGCAAGATTGTGAAATATTGAACTTAATCTAACGAGCGTTTTTGTTGAATATCCTAAATTACTTAAAACCTGAAAATATGCAAGTTTTTATTCGTTCCTTGCATATTTTCAGGTTTTTCACCTTGAAAAAACATACTGCCATAAACAGCATTTTTTAATTGCCAAATACAACAGGCTTTAAAGATAGTTCCAAGAAGTAATTATTTATGTAGAAGACTATAACGCTGAAAGTAGGAGGGGATACCATGAATAAATCATGTAGCAGTATCGAAAATAGTAAAGACCCAGGCGGTGGCGGCGGAAACGCACGTTTAAGCAAAGACATGGGAACTGACGGAAATTAAGTACAAGAGGGCATCCTTTCGAGGGTTTCTTTTTATTTTGGGGCAGAGAGGCTTGTAATACAAGAAAGGGAACAAAATTACACATATATATCCATGGATTCAGAAAAGAGAAGTGGATCCTGGATTATATTAGGAAAAGAAAGTAAATATCACAATTGGTTGCTTGTCCAGTTCAGTTCATTGTGATTTTGCGTATTATGTAAAGCACGCTGCCGTATCATCCGCATGTATTACGCCCATGTGCATGCACTCCTGATTGCCTCTTTTTGGAGGCAATCTTTTATTTTTGTAAATAGATTGGTGTAGGAGCCCTTCCCTCCATCATGGCTTGTACATATTATAAATCGAGTAGTAT
>NZ_PGUY01000090.1 GCF_002863585.1 Peribacillus deserti
CAAAATGTAGCTAATCTCTTAGATTCAGATTTTGCTAATTCTGCTATCCTTAGTAGTTTTGTCTCCATTCATCCCTACCTCTGAGTGTAGTAAATGTTTCCCTAGTAAGGGCGATAACTGGTAGCTAGCCTTTCCTCCATCGGCATTACCCAACTTCATTGGTACTACGCTGCTATCCGACTCCCTACACAGCATTTGGTTTCCTTGCTTTTTATCGCTTGTACACCATACTCTTCTAACAAGAAAAGGCCGGTAGGGTCTCCCGAGTTGCCGTATCATATCGATGTGTAACGTGCCAAGGTCTCTGACTCCAGAGAGGTTTTATCCATCTTGCCCTTATCGAAGGATAAAATGTAGCTTTCTGCAGTGCGTAAGGCATCAGCCCTCTCGATTTACTAACATTATGGAGCTCAATCCCTTCAACCATTTGGCTTTCGGCCCGCCACCTAACTGTCTACGCTTAAAGACTAAAGTTACCTTTAGCCCTCCAAGACTCGCTACGAGCGAATGGCTAGTTCTTACTCGACGGGAATCCCACCCGCTATATGATACGACCTAGGCTCGGCCGCACACGCACCCGTTACTTTAAGTGTAATACTTCACAATGAATTCTTAGCATTTTTACTTTGATGTCTCTAAACTGTGGTGTTACCGACTTGCTCCTTGAACGTGCCCTCCTAAGGAAAGGGGGTGCGACGCTCGATCCGCTGGATGACGAATTCATGGTCCTTGTGAATGAGAAAATACGAAAAAGGCAGGCATAGCCTGTCTTACATCTGTTATAATTATAAGAAAATGAAGCAGATAAGGGGTTCGTCCAAGTCTATGGTCAATAAACAGGAATTGTTCTCGTTCATTTCCGAGAAATCCCAGAATATCATCTCCATCCTTTCAGCCGACGGGGTGTTCACCTATATTTCCCCGACCGTCGAGGCTCTCCTTGGGTATTCCCCTCATGAGGTCATCGGGAAGCCGGCTGCCTCCTTCAACCCACCGGATACCAACAGAGAATGGCAGGATTACCGTAATTCGCTTTTCATCGATAAGAACACATTCCGCTTTATCGGGCGAGTCCGGCATAAGAACGGGGATTATCGCTGGTATGAGACGACAACTGAGATTATCCGGGATCCATCCGGCAACATCATCCAGACCATCAACGTCGGGCGTGACATTACCGACCGGAAACAAGCGGAGGAGGAACTCGCTTCCCTGGTGAAAGAGCTGTCCTCCCCTGTCATACCGGTAATCGACGGCATCCTTGTCATCCCGTTGATCGGAAAGTTTAATAGGGAGAGGATGTCGGACCTGATCCATACGGCATTGACCCATGTATCGAACGGAAAGGCGGACACCCTTCTTCTCGATGTAACCGGATACACCCATGCCGATGATCTTTCCCTTGCAGGGATTCAGCAGCTGATCACGGCCGTCCACCTTATGGGAACTGAATGCTTCATCGTTGGAATCTCCCCGGACCTCGCCATCGGACTGACCCGTTCCCAAATCAACCTGTCCGGCGTCCGGACGTTTTCCACCCTCCAGAAGGGGGTAGAATTTTGCATCCAGCGAAAAAGGGAGCGTTAAGTTCCCTTCTTATCTAAATATTTTTAATAATTGACTATCCGTATAAATACACCCCAGACTATATTTTATAAACTGAATTCCACGAATATATCAGTTTCCTTCTTCAAGTAACCTGCCCCTTTTTTTAATTAATATTTGTTCCTTGACTTTCTAGTGCTATCTTCAATAATGATTGTGATAATTAAATGGCTTGGGCCTTATGCTCCAATCATATTTTTGTGCTATTTTATTTTCCAAACTGCTTGTGAATTTTTATAAGAATTTATATGCGAAAGGCTCTGTTAATTTTCATTTCCATCAAAACTTGCAATCCTAATAGGCTGCACTTATTGAATTGCAATAACACAATAGCAGGGGATTGTGAAGAAATGTACTTATACTATAGGGTGCGTTAGCGGAAGATCACTCAATCACCCCTTTATTACTTTATCAGTTGGATTTCCTCTGTATTAAAGTCAACAGTATATTTCTTTTTTACTTTTACTTCACCATTTACGGGTTCATAAACTCTAATGAAATATTTAGTTCCCTCTTCTTTAAAAAAATCAATCGTCAAACTCTGTTTTTCTTCAGCACTAAGTTCGTTATAGACAAGCACTTCTGCATCTGCATCATCCTTTGATAATATACCTTTTTCTTCTGCAATTTTATCATCAAGCGTAACATCGCTTCCTGTCTTTTCTTTATTCTCTAATGTTGCGTTTGAGCAACCTATTATACTAAATACTAATAACCACGCACCTATAAAGAAAGATAAATTTATCTGCAAGAAAACCTCTCCTTTTATAGCATCACTTGCTTATAAAACAGACTGTTCTTTTTAAACAATCCTACCCGACTGCCGAAGCAGTCCTCTAGATACTAACGCACCCGTTGAAATTTTTTAATATTTTGTATCATTCATTTTTCGTTTACCCATTAAATACTTAAAACCTTTTATTGGTTCCTCTAAGGCATTAATGCCCTTTCCTGTTATACTTTCTAATCCTCTAGAAAAACTGCCATGTGATTTTAATATCAATATCAAGATTATCATAACCTACATAATCGGCTAACCCTTCAGAAAACCAAGGGTATATCTGTGCCCCCTTAAGTAACAGCAGGAAAGATTCTTTATAAATATATTCACTTCACTCATTCACAACTCCTCTATACTATTCAAAAAAGGCTGCTGAAGCGCCTTTTTTAAACTAATGCACCCTTAAGCTGAAAAACTTTTTCACTTAAAGACGATTGTTCAAAAAATGAAAGGGTATAAAACAGTTATATCAGAACTTGGGGGAATGATATGGCCACTCTTTTAAATAACTTAACAGAGTCATTAATCGAGACCCGTCACCGTTATAGAATGCTTAAAAATAATGGCATTGAATCAATGACTAACATTTATCCTGCTATCCCTTGGAACGCCGAACTATATTATCAACTTTTAGCAACCTTGCCCGAAGAGATCTTCCGTCTGGAACAAAAGATCGTGAAAATAGAAAATGATCTTAAGTCTGCAAGTAAGGTGAACTTATCCCTGTCAAGTAGACAGCCCTAAAAAAGACTAAGCAGCCAGTGTGAGACGGTACTCTACCGGAGCACACTGGTTGAGTCGTTTTTGGAACCTTTTATAATGTGATCCGGGGATATCCAAATTCTCTGTGGCTTAAATGAATGGCAAGGATTTGGTCTCTGACTACCTGGCCCTTTTTGTCTTTCTCATCGTGTGTCTCCATTGTTTTAACCCATTTGTAATAACCAGAACGCTTTACCTGCGTAATTTCCACCAGCCATGTAATAGAATACAAACTCTTCGTTTTATAAATGATCTCACACCTTAATGTTTGTTTGATTTCCCCTCCCCGTGTAGATTTGGAAATTGCTTTTTTTAGGTATTCAACCTGTGCCTTATAATAATCTCTCTCTTCCACAATACGGAAATTCGTCTTTGGTCGACCGATAAAATAGATGATCAGGAGTCGAACTATGTTTTCCTCTTTAATCGGCTAACGGTTGTCCTTCCTCCATTTGTTTCGCCCATGTCTTTAACTGGGTAGGGCGTCGGAGACCCATTTCTTAAGAAACCGTTTCGTAGCTCCCATGTCCACTTTGATACAGATGGATTGCCTTCCGTTAGAATTCCTCTGAATACCTTTGAAATTCACTTCCCTTTAGCCAAAAAAATATCCCCTCCAAGTACCTACTAGTGTAGCTCACATGAATGATCATGGACTTTTTACACTATCTACTTAAAGGGGATAATAATATCTATTGTGAGCTTTTTTTCTTTGTTATATGTTGAAACTAATATATCACAGCAAAGAAAAAGAACCATTTATAGGTTCGCTTCTTGGGTATGTTGTTCAACATAAGCAAATTTGCCATTTTGTCTCACCCGGTAAATGTTTTTTGCACTATTTTTATCGACTAACTATAAGTAAAATAGCTCTCTCTCCACCAGCAACGTCCTCTTAAGCAAAGGACTTAAACATACTCCAGACTTAATTCAGGTACTAACACACCCGTTTATTTATGGATAATATTTCACAAACTTTTTTCTAAGTAAGAAAAGGACTGCCGGAACAGCCCCCTAATCGGAATGAAGAAGGAAACCGAAGCAAGTTAACCACGTCTTCCTCCTCTTCCACCTCGTTTTCCTTCAGTGTTACGTTTTAGAGAAGTTAAGCTCTCTTCACTTCTCTTTAAGAATTGAGACATTTTATCTTCAAAGGTTTCTCTTGGTTTAAAGTTACCTTTAGAACGATCATTCCCTCTTCCTTGAGTTGGGCGAGGACGCTGTTTATTATAAGATTGCCCTTCAGGTTTATCTATGGTTTGCTTTATTGATAAGGCAATCTTTCCTTCTTTCTCACTTAACACTTTTACTTCAACCATATCGCCAATTTTCAGATGATCATTAACATCTTTTACATAACTATCAGCAACTTCACTGATATGCACAAGACCTGTTGTTCCTCCAGGTAATTCTACGAATGCTCCAAAATTAGTGATACCAGCAACTTTACCTTGTACCTTACTTCCTATTTCTATTGACATTAAAATAATGTGCCTCCTCGATATGTTAAAAACAGTTTATTATAACAAGGGAATGGCTGTAATATCAAATTAGATATTTTATAGATATGATTAAAGCAGCCATATCAGACTTCCACTAACGCACCCTTTAGATGAATAACCTAATTGTTGGAAGACTCGATATAAAAATAAATACCGGATTTTTTATCAATCTTAGGTTTAACTGTTCGCCCCGTTTTTGTTTCTATAATTGTTTTGGATTTACTTGTCAAACCGCAATAGACGTTAAACTTTTCCTTAGACTGTGTTTCTATTTCCCAGCTATTCCAACTATCCTGCGAAGTTATTTTTTGACCATCGCTTTTAATCTGGACGTATGCCGCACTTCTGAACCAAGCATATTGATTATCACGGTTGCTTATACTGGCTACACTTACCGCCGTTCCATCTTTTCTCTCATCCTTAAACACAATAAAAGTTTCATTACCGGCCCTAACTTCTCCCAAAATGTCTCCTTTATTAATTGTTTCCTCTGTGATTCCATAATGAAATGCTTTTTCTTTTGAGTTAAACCATTTTAATTGATCATCGTCCGAATTTGAACATGCCGTAACAGTTAGCCATAGAAATAATATTGTGAATGATTTCTTTACTTTCTCCCACGTTTATACATCATTTTTTACATACGCCTAGGTGTTTCAGAGGTTTTTATGCTGACTGCTTAAGCAACTGTATCTTCTTAGACTAACGTTCACATTAGTTTATTTAAAATAACTCCGGACATTTAACATATAGAATGCATCCTAGACTTAATCAAACGGTAAAGGTTGAGTTCCATCGCCATCGGTAAAGCGATATTTTCTCGCCAGTTCAGCCACCATTATTGTGTCTCCCGAAAACTCAGATACCGTGGTGTCTGATGCCAATGCCACAACCGCACGACCTACATACTCTGTTGTTCCCGTTGTTCCATCCTCTGGTCCAAAACCTGAATCTATAACGCCAAGTTTGATAGTTTTACAGGATCGTCCTTGCCACACAGTTTGAGTCAACTTCGACACTAAGAAAAATAAAACCCTCCAACCTTCCTTAAAGTGGTACGAAATAGCTTCCATCACCAGTCATCTGTTCCACAAATGCACCCGTTAAAGAATAATTCCAATAACGGGCAAAGCTCTTTGCAAAAAAAGCAAAATGCGGTGTTAACATGCTCCAATAAATGCCTTAAATAAAAGTTTCATATCCTTGTCTGTTTTAGTCATGTCTTCTGGATGCCACTGTACACCCAAAATCCAGTGATTCTCGTCGTCATTTGATTCTACAGCTTCAATAACTCCATCCTTCGCAACCGCAATAGGTTTAAGTATTGGAGCTACTTCATTAACTGCTTGATGATGAAAACTATTTACATTTAGTTCCACTTTCCCTGTAATCTTATTTAATTTACTGCCCTTTTCGACAGTAATTAAATGAGTTGCATCCCCTCTAGAGGAGGTAGCTTGGAAGTGTTTTAGGCAGTTTTCCTTTTCACTTTCAACATCTTGTATATTCGTTCCACCTAGTGCTGCGTTTAAGATTTGAATTCCTCTGCATATTGCAAAAATAGGAATATTTTTATTTCTAGCAAATTCTATTATAGATACTTCCATGCTGTCTCTTTCGGGTATAATTTTTCCTAACTTTGGATGAGGTTCAGCACCAAACAGCTGAGGATTTATGTCTTCACCGCCACTTAAAAGAATACCATCGCATATAGAAAACATTTTCTCCGTTATTTCCTTGTTACCAA
>NZ_PGUY01000091.1 GCF_002863585.1 Peribacillus deserti
CTCGAACGCCACGTCCTGTGGCCACGCCTGGCTCGCACATCCTGTGCTTCGTGCGTTAGCCAACCATAAGACAAGTGGGCCGTGGAAAGCGGTTTTCCTTTCCATGGACCGATTGGCTTATGACTCGAGGGTCTAGGCGCTGGAGCCGGACAATGCCCGCTACTCTCGCACAGAAAAGCGGAAAGCGGTCCCTGCCCAACATATAAATATTAAACGCTCAGTGAAAATCCCAATAGATATAAAATTCTAAACAAATTGGCAGGCAGAGACCCGATAAAGAAGACTTGCTGATTGGCGAACGACAGTGAAGACAGAAGCTTAGTCGCACTTATGCGTCAGCCAAGCATAAGACGAGCCGGCTGTGGGGAGTGCTTTTCTCCGCATGGACGGATCGGCTTATGACTCGAGGGTCTCAGCTTGTAGCTGGATCAAGGAGTCTCGCACCTTACGCTCCAATCAACCTGATTTAACAATAGGTGATGTAACAAAACTTATTTAAAAACAACAATCTTTTAGAAAAGAGCCTAAACACAAAAAAACCGCAATGAAACAATGTTCATTGCGGTGATAAGCTAAAGGAAGCTTAGTCCTTCCGAAAAAATCTTCATTCGTCATAAAAGCTGTTCATACTGCATTTACGGAATAAAGACATAAAAAGCTATTGTCAATAGACAATAGCTTCTGGTATCGAAGGTATACGCCATGATCATCATTCTTAACTGTGTATTCAAGGGCATACTTAAATAAGCTTTCAAGAAACTTAAAAAAATGCTTGAATACAACCGTATGAAATTACGGATTAGTTAAGAGTGAAACCCGACATAAAACAAACCCCTTTTTACTGATGATTTATTATTTTTTAAAAATTCTATATTTTTCAATATATGTTTTAGGATACCTTCCCGTGACTTAAAAGTCAATAAAGGAAGGTATGCAAAACAGCTTAACCTATTAAAAAGTCTTCTCTTTTTTTCCCGAAAAAATACAGCCTATGCAGAGGCCTGGTCATTGTTACATATAGCAGCTTAATATCCAGTTCATTATCCTTGCTGTATGCTTCCTCTAATGAGACCGCCAGTACAGCGTCAAACTCCAGTCCTTTTGATAAGTAGGAAGGCAGGATAACGGTCTGATCCTTCGGAATCGATTCTTGTTCCTGAAGCAATTTAACTGGATGCTTTTCATTATCTTTTAATAATTGATAAAGTTTTTGACTGTCCTTCATGGTCTTGCAGATGATTGCAAAAGTTTTCAAGTTTTCTTGTTTTAATTCGTCCAGCTTCAGGAGCACCTGTTCACAATAATCCTCATCCTTAAGAAGAGCCGTAAATTCAGGGGATTCACCGTGTCTTACCACAGGCTCCACCTTTGGAAACTCGTACGGAAGGAATTCCAGAAGTTTATTGGCCTCATTCATAATTTCAACTGTCGTTCTGTAGCTCTTTTGAAGTTCAGAGTATATAGCCCGTGGAAAGACCTTCTTTTGAATCGTTTCCCAAGAATCTAAGCCTCTGTATGAATGAATTCCCTGTGCGAGGTCTCCCACGAGTGTAAACATATCTGTATCGCTTGCTGTTTTTAAAGAGAGAAGCTGCATGAAACTGTAATCCTGCGCTTCATCAATTACAATATTTTTTGCTCTATTTTCTTTATCTACTCCGTATAGCTTCGAATGGAGATAAAGTATAGGTCCGAGATCCTCAAGCTCATACATTTTTTTGCTGAAAAGACTTTGATTATACCTGCAGATTAACTGAGCCTCGTTTTTTTGCAGCTTCCCGTCAGCGTACTTCATGAACTGCTCTTCATCCTCAAAAAGCTCCTGATAATATCTTAAGGTAGGCTTCTTCTCAAATTGCTTCATATAATTACGAAGCGATACCTTAATGGCTGTTTGAACTTCCCCCACCCGCTCCTGTTTCTTATCCAGTGCGTTTGTGACTAATTCCTTGCGTTTTTCGGGATCCAGACGGCTAAAAAGGGCACGATCCAATCGATCGTCATAATACTTTTCAACCCCCTCAACCATTAGCTTTTTATTGGCCCGGACCTGGTTTTGGAGAATGTTCTTCAGCTTATCCAGGCGGCTGAACAGTGGCAGATACCAATATTCTTTATTGAACAATGTCTTAAATTTCTTGGCAGAATATAAGCGGTACTTGTCTACATAGAAGTCTTCTTTCGGATTAAAACGCATGTACACATCTTTAAGATAAGCATCCATGATATTCTTATATATTTCAGAACCTTTGATCCCGGAAATGAATGCTTCCACATCAGCCTCTTCACTTCCCTGTTCCAACAGCCGGATCAGTTTATTATCTTCTTTTAATTTTAGCTTTTTTCCGATTGCCTGCTGTACATATTCGCTAAAGGTAAACTGTTTTACTTTTTCAACTCCGAGTTCCGGTAGAGCCTCAGATATGTAGTCAATGAAAAGTCTGCTTGGTGCAATGATCATCATTTGCCGAGGGTCGAACTGGTCTCGGTAATGATAGATAAAATAGGAGATTCTATGAAGTGCAATAGTGGTTTTTCCGCTTCCTGCGGCACCCTGGACAATTATAGGCTTATTCAGATCTGCCCTTATAATCCGATTTTGTTCTTCCTGGATCGTGGCGACAATCTCAGTCAATCTATTACTCGAGCTTTTGGAAAGTGAGTCTTGCAGAAGTTCATCAGTAGTTGTTAAGTCAATATCTCTTACATCCGTGAGAATTCCTTCCTCGATCATCAACTGCCTCTTGAGGCTGATATTCCCCTGGAATTCCTCTCCTTCTGCCTCATAGCTTACTTCGCCTACTCTTCCTTCATAATAAAGGTTTGCTATAGGGGAGCGCCAATCAACAATGATCTGCTCCTGATTTTCCCGTTGATAGAGCGAAGTTTTACCAAAGTAGAGGACTTCCTTCTTTTCCTGCCCTTCCCTGGAGAAATCAACTCTGGCAAAATAAGGCTTATCCTTAGCACGCCGGAGGCTCTCGAGTTCAGCCATTGACATTTCAAAAAAGCTGGCATTTGTTAAGATTTCGGCATAACCGCCTGTTTCCAGCCAGTCTTCATCACCGAACACTCTTTCCATGTTTTTCTTAAATTGATCTTTGCTGCTCTCTGCCGTTTCAATTACTACGTCCATATACCTTTTTGTAAAATCAAGACGCTGACTCTCTTTAATAAAATCAGGATGCTGTTCCATAACTTATTTTCTCCCTTCTTCTCGCGTGCTATGGTGGAGAAAACACAAATGTAAGCGGTGTAACGGTGAAATCGCGGAAATTTATATTATCAGAAAATTTAGGTGTTTGCAATGTGTTTTAGGAAATATATATGGAAAATAGCATCTTAGAGTCAAATTGGAGAGCGTCAGTATCCTGAGTGAAAACGGATAAAGGAAGAACTCGGTAAATTGGATGCTATCAGACTGATCGTGAAAAAATGATACCCAACACTGACATTGACGAACAGCGTTTTAATGAAGTGCAAATAAAAATGCTATCCTAAAAATTGGATGAGTAAAAGATTGATAGAGGGGTATTACAATACTAACAACAAACTTTAGGAGGAATATAAAATGAGACATGATCAGGTATCACTAACTGAATTTACTAATGAAGAAGGTTTTGAGTTAAAGAGCTACATATCTCAATTATTTGATCACGTATCATCGATAGAAGAAGAAACCGAAAGCTAATCAGTGACAAGTTGATTAGCTTTTTTTGTACCAGTATATCCTTTTGACCTGATCAATTCCCATGGAAGTACGTCCCTTCCTCGGTTTCCGCTGTTAAAGATTAAAATCCGCCGTCCCTTCTTTGATTTCCGCCGTTAAAAATTAGATTCCGCCGTCCCTTCCTCGCTTTCCGCCGGTATTCTCATACCGAGATTCATACCACTGCTATCATTGTCCATACTTAGAATTTTCGTTAAGGGCTTATTCCTCAACATTTGTTTCAGAGGTCTTTTTCAAGAAAGCCTGGGTAGATTGTCTAGAAAGGTTAATTTTAAGCGTAAATAGGTGAGGTAAGGTTTTAAAATTATTAAATAAATGAAAGAAAAAAAAGGATAATATCCTATAAGGGGTGATCTCGTGAGTAAAGTGAGTACAGATCGCCGATTAATCGGCAGTACCGTTCTTGGCAAAAACCGAAAACGTCCTTCATACACCCGATGAAGGACTAAATTAATAAATAAGTAACTGAAAACGTCCTTCATACACTCGATGAAGGACTAAACTAATAGATAAGTAACTGAAAACGTCCTTCATACACCCAATGAAGGACTAAACTAATAGATAAGTAACCGAAAACGTCCTTCATACACTAGATGAAGGACTAAACTAATAGATAAGTAACTGAAAACGTCCTTCATACACCCGATGAAGGACTAAATTAATAGATAAGTAACCGAAAATATCCTTCATACACTCGATGAAGGACTAAACTAATAGATAAGTAACTGAAAACGTCCTTCATACACTCGATAAAGGACTAAACTAATAGATAAGTAACTGAAAACGTCCTTCATACACCCAATGAAGGACTAAACTAGTAGATAAGTAACCGAAAATGTCCTTCATACACTCAATGAAGGACTAAATTAATATATAAGTAACCGAAAACGTCCTTCATTCACTCGATGAAGGACTAAACCAGTAGATAAGTAACCGAAAACGTCCCTCATACACTCAATGAAGGACTAAATTAATATATAAGTAACCGAAAACGTCCTTCATTCACTCGATGAAGGACTAAACCAGTAGATAGGTAACCGAAAACGTCCCTCATACACTCGATGAAGGACTAAACTAATAGATAAGTAACTGAAAACGTCCTTCATACACCCGATGAAGGACTAAACTAATAGATAAGTAACTGAAAACGTCCTTCATACACTCGATGAAGGACTAAACTAATAGATAAGTAACTGAAAACGTCCTTCATACACCCGATGAAGTACTAAATTAATTGATAAGTATCCGAAAATGTCCTTCATACACCCGATGAAGGACTAAATTAATAAATAAGTAACTGAAAACGTCCTTCATACACCCGATGAAAGACAAAACTTGCAACACGAGTGCAAATTTACTCAGTGTTTCCTTATGCTCCCCTGTATATATAACCAAATGATACTAACAATGGGTAATGCGGGAATTATCCCTCCTTGCTGCGGACATCTTTTGGGTAATTCCGTAATAATGCCATTTATATTTGCTGAAACAATCATTTTAACTATTGTGAACATCTTCTGATCCGAAGAATTTTTGCAGGTTTTCAACCTAGTTTAGTGTTAGGTCATTTTTTTTAGAAAAGTTTTGCCTGTCGGAAAAAGAATGGATATAAGTTCCCGGTGAAGTATCTCAAGGGTTCATATCATCTTTCCCGAAAACATGTTATAATTAGGGATATTGTCTTTTTGGAGGTATGTAAATACATGATTACAGTAAACAATGTTGGTTTACGATATGGTGACCGTAAACTGTTCGAAGACGTTAATATAAAATTCACACCAGGTAATTGTTATGGATTGATTGGAGCAAATGGCGCTGGGAAATCCACTTTCTTAAAAATTCTTTCAGGTGAAATTGAAGCACAGACCGGTGATGTTCACTTAGGACCTGGTGAACGCCTTGCCGTTTTAAAACAGGATCATTTCGAATTTGAAGAGGAAGAGGTTCTTTCCGTTGTTATCAGAGGGCATCAAAGACTTTATGAAATTATGAAAGAAAAAGATGCAATCTATATGAAAGCTGATTTTACAGACGAAGATGGAATCCGTGCTGCTGAGCTTGAAGGCGAGTTTGCAGAATTGAACGGATGGGAAGCTGAATCCGAAGCTGCCATTCTCCTAAAAGGACTTGGAATCGAAGAACAGCTTCATACAAAGAAGATGGCTGAACTTACCGGTGGAGAAAAAGTGAAAATCCTCCTTGCACAGGCTTTGTTTGGCAAACCGGATGTTCTTCTTCTAGATGAGCCGACCAACCACCTGGATATTAAAGCGATTCAGTGGCTAGAAGAATTCTTGATCAACTTTGAAAATACGGTTATCGTTGTATCCCATGACCGTCACTTCTTAAACAAGGTATGTACCCATATTGCGGATCTGGATTTCTCAAAAATCCAAATTTATGTTGGGAACTATGACTTCTGGTATGAATCGAGCCAGCTTGCCTCTAAGCTGACACAGGAATCCAATAAAAAGAAAGAAGAGAAAGTGAAGGAGCTTCAAGCCTTCATCGCCCGTTTCAGTGCGAATGCATCCAAATCAAAACAGGCAACTTCCCGTAAAAAACTATTGGATAAAATTTCATTGGACGATATTAAACCTTCTTCCCGCCGTTATCCATATGTTCACTTTACTCCGGAAAGGGAAATCGGAAATGACCTTCTCCGTGTTGAAGGCCTGACAAAAACAATCGATGGCATCAAGGTGCTGGACAATGTTTCCTTCATCATGAATAAAGGCGATAAAATTGCCTTAGTGGGTACGGATGAAATTGCAAAAACGACTTTATTCAAGATTTTAGCAGGAGAACTTGAGGCAGACAGCGGCACATACAAATGGGGTATCACAACGTCGCAGGCCTACTTCCCGAAAGACAACTCAGAATACTTCGGTGGCAATGAGCCTTCCCTTGTTGAATGGCTTCGCCAATATTCTCCAGCTGACCAAAGCGAAAGCTTCCTTCGCGGCTTCCTTGGCAGAATGCTGTTTTCAGGGGAAGAAGTATTAAAGAAACCTAGTGTCCTATCAGGAGGAGAAAAGGTTCGCTGCATGCTTTCAAAAATGATGTTAAGCGGCTCTAACGTATTACTGCTGGATGAGCCGACTAACCATTTAGATTTGGAGTCCATCACTGCCCTGAATAATGGATTAATTAATTTTAAAGGTTCTATGATTTTCTCGTCTCACGATCATCAGTTTATACAAACGATTGCTAACCGCATCATCGAAATCACACCTAAGGGTATTATCGATAAGCAGTTAACATATGATGAGTATTTAGAAAATGGAGATCTTCAGAAACAAGTTAAAGCAATGTACAGCTAAACAAAATCCGGCCTCTGATGGCCGGGTTTTTTGTTTAGGCTGTTTTCGCAAACTTTGTTGTTATTGAACAAGGAGTTGATTGGAACGTGAGGATGCTCGCGGACCTTAGGGGCGGGCGCTGAGCCTCCTCGGCTTCGCCTGTGGGGTCTCACCTGATCGAAAAGCGGAGGACTGTGC
>NZ_PGUY01000092.1 GCF_002863585.1 Peribacillus deserti
TCGTCTTATGCCTTTCAGGTGTCTGCTTTTCTTTTACATTAAGTGTTTCTTATAAGTTTCATTGTATCATTGTTCCCTGTTTCTACTTACTCCTGAAAAGCACCGTTCTCCGCTTTTCTTGTTTAAGATAATTTATATAAGGGTATTAATTTTTCAAACACCCCATAAATTTTAGCTTCAAGGTTTTGAGGAGTTAACTGAATGGCTTCATCCCTGGGGATATGTAATCCACAAAGAATTTCAGCACTTTTAACATTTTGTACTCTTTGGAAAAGTGAGTGCAAAGCTTCTTTTGATAGTTCTTGATGCGGAGTGGCATCAGGAATGGTATGATCTCCTGACCAAACAAATTCCTCAGGTATCATATTCTCTATATCATCTATATGCTGTTCAAACGCTTGACCCGCCTTGACTTTGTTTGGAGCTTCATAGATCAAGGCAAACCAGATGAAAAGATGCGTTTCCCAAAGGCCAATTTGGAAATGCGGCATCATTTTATAGCCTCGTTTGCTTGGGGCAAATGCAACCCATGTATCGTTAGGTGCATTCTTCGTCCGGCGGGCATGTTTGGCTACATGATAATGTATTTCTTCACCGGTTAAGTGGGATAGTTCCTTTGCAAAATGCTGTCCAAGAGCTTCAAGTTTTGGACGAATTCTTTCCTGTAGAGCAGACATTCTATCTTCAAGGCCGTTTATTTTAAACACATTGAAATCTGATGCTGTAAACCCTTTTAGTTCCAATATATATCCTCCTATAACTTTGTGGTTATGTAGTGTATTTTATCATAGAGGTCTGAAACTAAAAAATGTTAGGCAGGCCCTCTGATTATAAATAGGTTAGTGCACAATTTTGTTGCAGTTTGATCTTGGTTATCATAGGATAGTAAAAATAATATCTGAAAATTTAAATAATTAAGCACGAAGAAAGGGTGCCTATTATGAAACAGGTTATGAATCAGGCTCTTAAAGCCAAAGAAGTTGAAAAACATCGAACAGCCGTCCTTAGGATGGAAATGGATTATGAACTTGCAACACTATACGAAGCAATGACGGAAAAGAATGATGAAAAGAAGACAAGATGTAAGCAGAGATTAGAGAAAATTCGTCAGGAACTGGTTCGTCTAAGAAGTTTTTAAGAGACTGGGTTAAAGAATGGGAGTCAAAGCAGAATAAATGGATACTTTATATGGCCAGACGGATGAAAATCCTTAAGGCGGGCTCGGTTAAAGTCAATTAAACAGAGTCCGCCTTTTATATATGGTTGGAAAAACTTGAATGATTACAAAGGTTATCTTAAGCTGAAAATATAGTGAAATTATAAGCGGTTTTATATATAGGTGAGGCGCATTCCTTGATGGATATACGCATGCAGCCGTAATCCCACAGGTTAAGAAGCATTTCATGCTGGAAAAGGAATACATTAAGTTGCCGGAGGCGGATATTATGAACTGGAAAGAAATTGATACATATGCGAAGCAATGGATAAAAGAAGCGGGAAAAAGGATAAGGGATTCATTTGATTTAGAGCTTACAGTAGAAACTAAATCAAATGCGAATGATCTTGTCACAAACATGGACCGTGCTACTGAAGCGTTCTTTTATGAAAAGATAGGAGAAAGGTTTCCGGATCACCGAATACTCGGTGAAGAAGGAGTCGGCGCAGAAATTACTGACTTAAAAGGGATTGTATGGATTATCGACCCTATTGATGGAACAATAAATTTTGTTCATCAGCAGAGAAATTTCGCAATCTCAGTTGGGATATTTGAAGAGGGAGTAGGCAAAATCGGGTTGATTTATGATGTGGTCCACGATGAGCTTTATCATTGTTTTAAAGGAGAAGGAGCCTACATGAACGAAGTGAAACTGCCTTCTTTAAAACAGGTCCCTGTTAACGAAACCATATTAGCCATTAACGCTTCTTGGATTCATTCTAATAAATTAGTACCGAAAGAACGGCTAATCAAGCTCGTTTCAGATGTCCGGGGCACACGTTCAACTGGTTCGGCAGCCCTTGAGCTGGCCTATGTAGCTGCGGGCAGATATGATGCCTATGTGACGTTAAGGCTGTCCCCATGGGATTATGCGGCAGGCATTCTACTTGTTGAAGAAGTCGGCGGAGAAGTGACAGATGTGTTTGGAGAAAAAATAGATTTCTTGAAGAAAAGTTCAATCTTTGCTTCAAAGCCTGGCCTTCATCAGGAAATGATTAATACTTACTTTTCTAAGGAATAAAAAAATTGCCCGATGAGGGCAATTTTTTTTTGCTTTCAAGGAGGTGTTTATAATTCTCCCCGCTCCCGAAGTTTTTTTTTAAAACTAAAACCTGAGCCCATAATAATGATGAGCGCAGCAATGCACAGCAGGGTCAGCCAAATACTTTCTTCTGCTATGGCAATGCCTATTCCGGATATGCTTGCTGCTGCAAGAATAGATAATACTATAAACATTCCCTTGTATTTCATGTGTATCACCTCTATACTACCTATTGTACTTAATTTCAAATTTTGTTTCTACTGTATTTATGATATAATATGTAAGTTAATGGTTAAATCAAAATTTAGATAAATCTAGGAGTGAAATTCTTTGAATCTTCGCAGCGATATTCGCAATATAGCAATCATTGCCCACGTTGACCATGGTAAAACAACATTGGTTGACCAACTTTTGAAACAATCCGGCACTTTCCGTGTGAATGAACACGTGGAAGAAAGAGCTATGGACTCCAATGACCTGGAGAGAGAAAGAGGAATAACGATTCTGGCAAAAAACACTGCCGTTCAATATAAAGAAACACGTATTAATATCCTGGATACTCCAGGACACGCTGACTTTGGCGGAGAAGTAGAACGTATCATGAAAATGGTCGACGGCGTTCTTCTTGTTGTTGATGCATATGAAGGCTGTATGCCTCAGACACGTTTTGTTCTTAAAAAGGCACTAGAACAAAAAATCACTCCAATTGTGGTTGTAAATAAAATTGACCGTGATGCTGCCCGTCCTGAAGAAGTTGTCGATGAAGTAATCGACTTGTTCATTGAACTTGGTGCTGAAGAAGATCAGCTTGACTTCCCAGTGATTTATGCATCCGGCATCAACGGTACCGCTAGCGTTGAACCTGATCCTGCTAAGCAGCAGGAAAACATGGAGCCGTTATTCGAGGCTATTGTTGAGAACATCCCAGCTCCTATTGATAATAGTGACGAGCCGCTTCAGTTCCAAATCGCATTGCTTGATTACAATGATTATGTTGGAAGAATCGGTATCGGCCGTGTATTCCGCGGTACAATGAAAGTCGGCCAGCAGGTTGCATTAATGAAACTTGATGGCAGTGTAAAGCAATTCCGTGTTACTAAAATTTTCGGCTTTACCGGCTTAAAGAGAGTAGAAATAGAAGAAGCCTTAGCTGGAGATCTTATTGCTATTTCCGGAATGGAAGATATAAATGTAGGAGAAACGGTATGTCCATTTGACGCACAGGAAGCACTTCCTATTTTGCGAATTGATGAGCCTACTCTCCAAATGACATTCCTTGTAAACAACAGCCCATTTGCAGGACGGGAAGGTAAGTTTCTGACTGCAAGAAAGATTCAAGAAAGACTTGATCTTCAGCTTCAGACAGACGTCAGCCTTCGTGTAGAAAATACGGATTCTCCTGATGTATGGATTGTTTCAGGACGCGGAGAGCTTCACCTGTCCATCTTAATTGAAAACATGAGAAGAGAAGGATACGAACTTCAAGTATCTAAGCCAGAAGTTATTGTTAAAGAAATTGATGGTGTTCGCTGTGAACCAGTTGAGCGCGTTCAAATCGATGTGCCTGAAGAGCATACAGGTGCTATTATGGAATCCATTGGAGCCAGAAAAGGCGAAATGGTTGACATGATCAATAATGGCAGCGGACAGGTTCGTTTGATATTCATGGTTCCTGCACGCGGATTAATTGGCTATTCAACCGAATTCCTGACTCTTACTCGTGGATATGGTATTTTGAACCATACATTCGACAGCTATCAGCCAATGGCAACTGGACAGGTAGGCGGAAGAAGCCGTGGTGTTCTAGTTTCAATGGAATCAGGGAAAGCCTCTCAGTATGGAATCATGCAGGTAGAAGACCGCGGCGTTATTTTCGTTGAGCCTGGTACTGAAATCTACGAAGGTATGATTGTTGGAGAACATAACCGTGAGAGCGATATTACGGTCAACATTACTAAAGTGAAGCAAATGACTAATATGCGTTCAGCTAACAAAGACCAGACAACTACAATGAAAAAACCAAGAATTATGTCACTCGAAGAAGCTCTCGAGTATTTAAATGACGATGAATATTGTGAACTTACTCCTGAGTCCATTCGACTAAGAAAGAAAATACTTGAAAAAAGCGAACGTGAAAGAGTAACTAAAAAGAAAAAATACGCGGAATCAAACTAATAGCAATTCAGCGGGGGAGGTAATTGTAATGGAGGGAATGGAGCACTTGAGTCCGGCCACGAGATTATTTGTTGACCTTTTTGGTACAAAGGCAGGGACGAATGTTCTTTACTTATCTTTAGTAATACTTTCAATTATCGTGTATAACCTAGGGTTCGCACGAAAATTATCAGTCCTGAAAAATGTGGTCATCTATATTTCGTTAGCCTTAGGCTGCCTGGTCTTAACCATTCTTGCCATTCAGCTTCCTGTCGTTGAATCCTTGCTCGTGGCTGCTTTTATCCTTGGGGTATATAAAATCAGGCTTCATCAGCAGAAACGCCTGGAAGCGGGCAGTGAGCAGAGTTTATGAAATCACTGCAGGATGCCTTATACAACTGGCTGACGATAAAGGTAGTCTGTGATGCGAGACCGGATGATACTGCGGCACAGGATACTAAAAAAATGTTTGAAGAACTGCTGATGGATGATCATAAACTCACCCATATTGAAGCAGAGAAACAAGAGCCCATGTATATTGTTGAATATACACTGGATGGAAAAACAAAAACAACAAGGTTTCCGGTTGAATTGATTGAAGTGATGCTTCAGCAAATCAACCAGGAGCCGCATAAATATAGGAACTTTAATTAGTTTTATTAAGGCAGAAAAAAGGCCAAACCAGAGCAGGAGCAATGGTTTGGCCTTTTTTGTGTAAACCTCTGAGCGGTGTATTGCCTGTCATAACAGGGAGCGGGAAATCATGCCCAGCCCCAAGCCTCAAGGGTTCACCAGTCGTCCGGTTTTTTAGGAGTGCGGTACAGTTTGAAATTACCTGTAGCCAGCCTCTCATTTGTACGATCTTCGATTCTGTTATAGCAATCCTGGCACATATATGTATGAATGGGCCGGTTTCTTAAACGTTTAGCAAGCAGCGTATCGCTGTTCAAGGATTCAATTTTCTCACAAAGCACACATTTTACTCTCACTGCGGCACCTCTTTTGCCATGTATTCCTTTTTAGTATACCATCTTTCCATGCGGATGGAATGTTTGAAATAAAGTCATATGTTTTCATATAATATGGATATGTAAACTAAGAAGAAAACGCTAGTTATAAGAAAAGGACTGAAGCAGATGGCCAATCAGGTTGAACCAGAACTAATGGAGTCTCTTTTTCAAGCTCTTCAAAAAGAACGATATGCAATTCTTTCCACGGTTGATTTTGAAACAGGCGGACCAAATGCCAATGCGCTATCCTGGATCCTCGCAAAAAATGTTCACAACATCTATTTTGCGGCAGATAACAGGTCCCGAATAATAAAAAATATCCAGAAGAACAAAAAGGCGGTCCTTACACTGATTGCGGAGGAATCCACCTATTCAGTGAGCGGAGATGCCTTCATAAAAGTACAAAAAATAGAGGATATTCCTTTAAAACTTGCCTTAATCGAGCTGAATATCACAGAGGTTAGAGATATTATGTTTTATGGAGCAAAGATCGTTTCAGAACCTCGTTATGATAAAACATATGATAAAAAGGCAGCAGCAAAGCTTGATCAGCAGGTAATGGACGCGCTGAAATTAATAAAATAGAACAACCTGTCATACATTAGTAGACAGGTTGTTTTTTTAGGACAGAAAGTTCGTCCAATAGTAGACTTTTCCATAGGCTGTTTTGCCAACTTTGTTGTTATTGAACAAGGGGGTTGATTGGAACGTGAGGATGCTCGCTTTCCGCGGGGCGGGCGCTGAGCCTCCTCGGTTTCGCCTGTGGGGTCTCACCTGTCCCGCTGCTCCCGCAGGAGTCTCGCACCTTACGTTCCAATTAACCTGTTTAACAATAGGGTTTGTTCACAGAAGTTATTAAAAAAACAACAATCTTTTAGAAAAGAGCCTTTCCATAAGAGCGGTAGGCACCGTCCTCCGCTTTTATTGGTGTTTAGCTTCGGACTGACATCCTCGAGTCATAAGCCCAGCTGTCTATGGAAAGAAAATCACTTTCCACAGCCAGCTCGTCTTATGCTTGTCGGATGTCTGCCTACCTTCTAAAGTCGCAGAGTTACAATTGACCAGGAATTACATTCAAAGCAAAAATAGTCAGAGAGGTAGGCACCGTCCTCCGCTTTTCTTGGTGTTTAGCTCCGGACTGACATCCTTGATTCATAAGCCAATCTGTCCATGGAAAGAAAATCACTTTCCACAGCCAGCACGTCTTATGCTTGTCGGATGTCTGCTTTTCAGCAATGTAATATGGCTGAAACAAGTCGGTTCATCAGTTATATCTTTTTAAGAACAAATTTGAAAAGCACCGTCCTATGCTTTTCTATGTCCAGCTGCGGACTGACACCTTCGGTCATAAGCCAATCGCCATCAAAAGGCAAAAGCGGCCTTTCGCTGCCGCTTTTCTTATGCCTCTCAGGTGTCTGCTTTTCAGCAATGTAATATGGCTGAAACAAGTCGGTTCATCAGTTATATCTTTTTAAGAACAAATTTGAAAAGCACCGTCCTATACTTTTCTTTTTACCTGTTCTTGTCTTGGTAGTGGTTAGATTGACGGTCTTGTTCCTGCTCCAGCTTCTTTTGGTCTTTTGGATTCATTTGGTTCTTTGACTCTTCGGTCGTTTTATATGGAGCCTGGCTGTCATCATCGCCAGGGACGGTAGGGATCACTCTTCCGGCAATATCGGCGAGTTCGTTCATGATACCCGGCCCAGGTTTTCCAGCAGCGATGTCATTTGAAATTTCCTTTAGTCTTGCATTGAGGTCGGGATCCGCTACTACGATGGCATTTGCTCCGTTTGGATCATCTTTAAGTGTTTCGCCAACAGCGTATTTAATGGAGCCAACCTGTGAGCGTTCAATATCATCGTCGATATCAATGCCGACAATTGCGAAATTCCCAAATACAACAGCCGTCGCATTATTTACGTTGGGATTTCTGACAGCCAGATTCTCTAAATGATTAGACACTCGCTGTTCTGTATTTGGGTCATTGTTGCGGTGGAGCTCCGAATTTTTTACTTTGACATCTCCGCCTCTGCCTTCAGCATCCCTTGCCTGATCTGTACTTTGGCACGCCCCTAATATTAAACTGACTAAAAGGAGTGGAATCAGTTTTTTCATCAAAATCCTCCTCGTATTATGTATAGTGAGTACACCTGCGGTCACCAGAGCTTAAAAAGCATTTTAAATTAGTGTGGATTTTGGATTCTAACTTTATGCAAAATATCATATATTTTAGCAACGGTCTTGTCCCATTCATAAACTAATATCAAAGCAAGTCAACCTTATATTTGCAGTTAAAGCTTTTGATATTTCAGGCAGGAGGCATCCAATTGACAAAAATCTATATATTAGATACCAATGTTCTATTGCAAGATCCACATGCGATCTTTTCATTTGAAGAGAATGATGTGGTTATCCCTGCGGTAGTTCTTGAAGAAGTGGACTCTAAGAAGAGGTACATGGATGAGGTAGGCAGGAACGCCAGGCAGGTCTCCAAACTTATTGACAGTTTTCGTTCAATCGGTAAGTTGCACGAAAAAATCCCCCTGCATAATGGAGGAACCCTTAGAATTGAGTTGAATCACCGGTCTTTTCACCAGCTCCAGGAAATTTTTGTGGAAAAGACGAATGATAATAGAATCCTTGCGGTAGCAAAAAACCTTTCGATTGAGGAAGAAACTAAACAAAATGGGAAAGCGGTCATCCTAGTCAGCAAAGATACTCTTGTCCGAGTTAAAGCTGATGCCATCGGCTTAACCGCTGAGGACTTTTTAAGTGACCGGGTTATTGAAACGGACCATATTTACAGTGGTTTTCAAGAGCTTTATCTTTCTCCGGAACAAGTCAATAGCTTCTACAAAGATGGGGAACTTGCACTCGGTACTATCTTTCCTCAGTCCAGGTTTTATCCGAATCAGTTTCTTATAATGAAAAACGCGCACGGTGGATCTTCATCTGCTCTTGGCATGGTGGACAGTACTGGACAGAAAGTAAAAAAACTCGTCTGTGATTTGGACCATGTATGGGGAATAAAGCCGAGGAATGTTCAGCAGACAATTGCTTTGGAGCTTTTGCTTAGAAGGGATATCCCGCTGGTTACAATGGTAGGAAAAGCCGGTACAGGAAAGACTTTGCTGGCACTAGCTTCGGGATTAATGCAGACAGAAGATCTTGGTCTCTATAAAAAGCTCCTGGTCGCCCGTCCGATTGTTCCAGTCGGGAAAGATCTCGGGTACCTGCCAGGAGAAAAGGATGAGAAACTTCGTCCGTGGATGCAGCCAGTCTTTGATAATTTGGAATATCTTTTTAATACGAAGAAGCCTGGAGAGCTGGATGCCATTCTAGCGGGAATGGGTTCAATAGAAGTTGAGGCTCTTACCTATATCAGGGGAAGAAGCATACCTGAACAATTCATCATCATTGATGAAGCTCAGAACCTAACAAAGCATGAGGTAAAAACCATACTGACGCGTGTCGGCGAGCGGAGTAAGATTGTATTGATGGGCGACCCTGAACAAATCGACCATCCATATCTAGACGAGTATAATAATGGCCTGACTTATGTAGTCGAGAAGTTTAAAGACCAGAATATTGCTGGACACGTTAAGCTGATTAAAGGAGAAAGGTCAGGGCTTGCCCAATTGGCTGCAAACCTTTTATAAAAAACAAAACGGCAAAAAGCTAAATTTGCCGTTTTTTACCGCCTTCATCTACTCAATTGTGAATCCCAGCACATTTTTAATAGGGTTAGTGTAATTGGATCCATCCTTATAATAAATATAAACAGGACCATCTTCTTTTAACGGCTTCCCAGCTTGAGAAAAACCAAGAATCAGTTCATCGGCAGCATCCAGGCTCATGCTTTTGGTTTCATCCTGTGTTTCGATGTGTAAAGTCGATGCTCCGCTTTCGGGTTCTGCATTTTTTAAAAAAGGCAGCAATGGGATGCCGAATGTTCCTGTCATGATTTTTTCTTTTTCATATTTCTTTTCTGATTTCAAAGTCGGCGGGTATATAGCGCCTTCCATAATTTCTCTGTCCCAATGTTTAGAAGCGTTTTTTGTGTATTCCTCTAATTCATCTGCCGGTTTATCAGGCTCCGAAGAAAAGAAAACATCCATGTCAATTTTGCGATCGTCGAATATCCAGACTCCGGGATCTAAAGTAATAGGGAACTTCACTCTTCCCTTGATCATAATGATGGACTCCATAAATATACCTCCTGCTGCATATCTCATACTTAGTATAAACTCTTTAGCCCAAGTATGTCTCTTAATTCACACTCTTTACCAAAATATAATCTAAAGTGCTCTGATCTCCTTGCTTTTTTTAAAAACTAACGGTAGAATTTATAGATAAGATTGTCAATCGCTCTGAAATGGGGGATTTAGAATGGCTTCAGATATACTAGTGAATTATCGCGATAAAGCATTTACCTTATTGCAAGGAGATGCTGACAAGATATTAAAATTAATTAAGGTGCAGATGGATAATTTGACTATGCCTCAATGTCCTTTATACGAAGAGGTCTTAGATACACAAATGTTCGGTTTGTCACGTGAAATTGATTTTGCAGTCCGTTTAGGCCTTATACCTGAACTAGAAGGAAAAGCGCTTCTTGATACACTTGAGCGTGAATTATCCGCTCTGCATGAAGCATCTTTAAAAAAATAAAGTATCAAAACTCAAACACTTCATAACTTATGTTTGAGTTTTTTTATTTACATAATATTTTTATACAGAAACAACTCTTTTATACTTCTACTTTTTGAAGCTTTTAATTTCAAGTGATATAGTATATTGTATGAGGTTTAAGTACGAATTCCACAGATACCGTATTCGTTCCATTCAAAGTTTTACATGGAGGATCCGCGGGATGAATTTTCTTAATTTTCAGCGAATGTCTTGTTTGGTATTCTGATTTTACGATAGTTTTATTTCACTTATTCCTGGGTATGAATTCTTTGATGTCTACCCTGCAACGAAAAGCGACTCCCCGCAATACAAATAGCAAAATATCAATCATTCAGCTTGAAATAAAGAGTGAGGATATTCTCTCTCCTTATCAAAATACATAGTAAGAAGGTGCTTTTGATTGAACAGACGTATCACTAAGATTCTGGCTGCCAACCGCGGCGAAATTGCTATTCGAGTATTTAGAGCTTGTACCGAGCTTAATATACCCACAGTAGCTATATACTCTAAAGAAGATTCGGGAGCTTATCATCGGTACAAGGCGGATGAAGCCTATCTAGTAGGAGAAGGGAAGGGTCCGATTGAGGCCTACCTGGATATTGAAGGGATTATTGCTATCGCCAAAAAGAGCGGTGTGGATGCCATTCATCCGGGCTATGGCTTTTTATCGGAAAATATTGAATTTGCGAAGAGATGCGAAGAAGAAGGGATTATTTTCATCGGTCCTGAATCAAGGCATCTTGATCTGTTTGGGGACAAGGTAAAAGCACGGCATCAAGCGGTGATAGCGGACATACCGGTAATCCCAGGAAGCGACGGTCCGGTTAGGAATCTTGAGGAAGTAAGCGAATTTGCAGAAAAAGCTGGATATCCTATCATTATTAAGGCAGCGCTTGGTGGGGGCGGCCGCGGCATGCGGATCGTCAAGGAAGCCACTGAGCTCAAGGAAGCATTCACAAGAGCCAAATCCGAAGCAAAGGCAGCATTCGGAAATGACGAGGTATACGTTGAAAAATTGGTACAGCAGCCGAAACATATTGAAGTCCAGATCCTAGGTGATTCGGATGGCAATATTGTTCATTTATATGAAAGGGACTGCTCCGTGCAGAGGCGCCACCAAAAAGTCGTAGAGGTTGCTCCGAGTGTCTCCCTGCCAGATGAACTCCGTGCACAAATCTGCGAGGCTGCAGTCAATTTATTGAAAAACGTGCAGTACGTAAATGCAGGGACAGTAGAGTTTCTGGTTTCCGAAGATCAATTCTATTTTATCGAAGTAAATCCAAGGGTACAGGTGGAGCATACCATCACAGAGATGATAACTGGAATAGACATTGTTCAATCCCAAATATTAATCGCTTCCGGTGAAACTCTCCATGGAGATAAAGTATCCATTCCGAAGCAGGAAGAAATTAAGACACATGGCTTTGCCATCCAATCCCGTGTAACGACAGAAGATCCTTTAAATCATTTTATGCCCGATACAGGCAAGATTAACGTGTACCGCTCTGGCGGAGGCTTTGGGGTCCGTCTTGATGCCGGAAACGGGTATCAAGGGGCAGTCATAACTCCCTACTATGATTCACTGCTTGTTAAGCTTTCAACCCACGCGATGTCATTTGAGCAGGCTGCGGCAAAAATGGTCCGTAATCTTCGGGAGTTCCGGATCCGGGGGATTAAGACAAATATTCCATTCCTTGAGAATGTAGTAAAACATGAGAAGTTTTTAAAAGGGGAATATGATACGGGCTTTATCGACAATACCCCGGAACTATTCTTGTTTCCGGTGAGAAAAGACCGCGGTACAAAGATGCTCAGCTATATTGCAAATGTAACTGTAAATGGCTTCCCTGGAATTGAGAAAAAGAAGAAACCGGTCTTTGACCAGCCGAGGATTCCTAAGCTCTATGGGTCTAGTGAACCTAACAGTGGTACGAAACAAATCTTAGATCGAGAAGGCCCAGAGGGAGTCGTTAAGTGGATTAAGAACCAGAATAAAGTCTTATTAACGGATACAACCTTCCGGGACGCCCATCAGTCACTGCTCGCAACCAGAGTACGTACCGCTGACTTAGCAGGCATCGCCGAGCCGACTGCGAAAATAATGAAAGATGTATTTTCACTTGAGATGTGGGGAGGGGCAACATTTGACGTTGCTTACAGATTCCTCAAGGAAGATCCATGGGATAGACTGCTCAGCCTAAGAGAAAAAGTACCAAACCTATTATTCCAAATGCTGCTTCGTGCATCCAATGCAGTAGGCTATAAAAATTATCCCGACAATGTTGTAAGAGAATTTGTTGCGAAGTCAGCAGAAGCGGGAGTAGATGTTTTCCGGATCTTTGACAGCTTAAACTGGTCAAAAAGCATGGAGGTCGCAATAGATGCTGTAAGACAATCTGGTAAGATCGCGGAGGCAGCCATCTGCTACACAGGGGATATCAATGATCCTTCAAGAAAGAAATACAATCTTGACTACTATAAAAAACTAGCCAGGGAGCTGGAAAACCAAGGTGCACATATTCTGGCGATTAAGGATATGGCTGGTCTTCTTAAACCGGAAGCAGCATACACACTAGTTTCAGAGCTGAAGGATACAGTAAGTCTTCCAATACATCTGCATACCCATGATACAAGCGGCAATGGAATCTATACATATGCCAGGGCTATAGATGCAGGAGTCGATATTGTAGATACCGCATTGGGATCTGTTGCAGGGCTGACATCACAGCCTAGTATGAATTCCCTTTATTATGCCCTTGAGAATAAAGAGAGACAGCCTGAGCTCGATATTCGGGGAATTGAACAGCTGGGTTATTACTGGGAAGATGTTCGGAAATATTACAATGAATTTGAAAGCGGCATGGTCGCACCACATTCTGAGATTTATAGACATGAAATGCCTGGGGGACAGTACAGCAATCTGCAGCAGCAGGCAAAGGCTGTCAGTCTTGGCGAACGCTGGGACGAAGTCAAGGAAATGTACCAGCGGGTAAATTATTTCTTTGGAGACATTGTTAAAGTAACTCCATCCTCTAAAGTAGTGGGGGATATGGCTCTATTTATGGTACAGAATGGCCTGGATGAAGAAGCGGTGCTTGAAAAAGGGCATACGATAGATTTTCCTGATTCGGTTATTGAATTGTTTGAAGGATACCTGGGACAGCCGGAGGGCGGGTTTCCCAAAGCACTCCAAAAGGTCATCCTCAAAAACAAGAAGCCTATTGATGTCCGTCCGGGGGAATTATTAAAGCCTGTGGATTTCTTACAGGTAAAAGAAGAACTTTTCAAAGAGTTAGGTCGGCCGGTAACAGATTTTGAGGTTCTAAGCAGTGTTTTATATCCAAAGGTATTTCAAGAGTATTTAAAGACGGCTGATTCTTTCGGAGATATATCAAGTCTTGATACCCCGACCTTTTTATATGGATTGAGACTTGGCGAGGAAATTGAGGTTGAGATCGAAACCGGAAAAACACTTATTGTGAAATTGATTTCAATTAGCCAGCCCCAGGCGGATGGTACACGGGTTGTATATTTTGAGCTTAACGGACAGCCTCGTGAAGTTATCGTAAAGGATGAAAGTATAAAGTCAGCAGTAGCAGCTAAGGTAAAGGCTGACTCCAAAAATGAGAATCACATAGGAGCAACCATGCCTGGTACAGTTATTCGGGTTCTAATTGAAAAAGGGGAAAAGGTTGAGCGTGGTGACCATTTGATCATAACGGAAGCAATGAAAATGGAAACAACCGTTCAGGCACCTTTCTCAGGAACTGTCAATGAGATATATGTGCAAAATGGGGAAGCCATCTCGACGGGTGACTTGCTGATCGAGATCTCTAAAACAAAATAATGCTCCGAGCATCCCGCCTAGAGGGGATGCTCATCCATAATAAAAGGCCATTTCCCTGGAAATGGCCTTTTATTACTTACATTGCTGTATGAATTTTTTCCTCGCTGCTAGTATGTACACGCTGCAGGCTCCTGGCGTTCTTATTACTTCTTGATCCCAATAAGGCGAGGTAGCTGAGTACACCGAATAGGCAGGAGATAAATAAAGCGTGAGCGAGAGCAACCGCCAAGTTCAGGCGCGATACAATAATGACAGCTCCTGAGATAACCTGCAGCCCAACGAGAATGGAGGCAATGGACCAGCTCCAGACAATCACCTTTTGGTCCCGGTATTCTTTATAAGCTAAGGATGCCGCATATAAAACCCAGATAAAGATGAGGCCGGCAGCGGTGCGATGTCCCATTTGAACCCATTGATACATATTAGCCGGCAGCCCAAAGTCCCCATTAGTACACATCGGCCAATCCGAACAGGCCAGGCTGGCCTTAAGGTGGCGGACCAGGGCTCCGGAATAGACGACAAAGAAGGAGTAAATGATGATTCCGTAGATATGAAATTTCATTTTCTTATCAATGATCACTTTTTCAGCTTTGAATTTTTTATCCACTTCAAAAATAAGCAGTGTTAAAAGCAGCACGGCAGCAAAAGAAATAAGGGAAATGCCGAAATGCACCGCAAGAACAAAATCAGATTGTCCCCACTTTACTGCGGCTGCCCCAATGAGACCTTGTAATAATAGGAAGAAGAAGGCAAGGAAAGATAAAAACTTAGTCTCTCTGATATGCCCGATTTCCCTCCAGCTCCAAATACATAATAATAGAATTAAAATGCCGGCTGAACCTGAGACAAGCCGGTGGGCAAGTTCTATGGCCAAAGCGGCATCAATCTGGGTCGGGACGAATTCTCCGTTGCATAACGGCCATGTTCTTCCACAGCCCATGCCGGAATCTGTTTTCGTAACTAATGCTCCCCCAAGGAGAACCAGAAGCATTTCCACGGTCGAAAGTACAGCAATCCATTTTAATCTGCGTTGCAAAGCTTTCACCTTCTTAATCTATTAAAAATGAACTACATATCCAGTTTAAGCACTTTCTCGATATTACACAATTCTGCCTATTTTTACAAGATGAACAAGATAGATAAATGAAAAATAGTTGAAAGTTCAGGTCTGGTTTGATAGAAATAGAAAGGATGTATATGGCAAGAAAGTAAAAATAATCCCTGGCCGAATGTAATTTTTATAAAATACTGACTTCTTTAAATATGATACCAAAGATAAGTATAAAAAGTGCAGCTCATTGCGTAAAACATAGCCAGCCGACACTAAAACGTCAAAAGTTATACAAAAAAAATTCACAAAAAGCGTCAAAGTTATGTTTTAATATACAGAGAATAGACTAATTTATCCCATGTGAAAATTTATTTCATTTAATATAATTTTGCTTACAATTAGATTCGATTTCTTAGAATAGATAGGATGTCGGATAGAGTCGGGTAAATAGTTTGAGGAGGAATAGAATATGTCAAATACAAGAGTTTTGGCAGATGCAGACCTGAATGATACTGCAGCACAAACCTCTGTCTGGAAAGATTTTCTTTCTGTTATAAAAATAGGAATTGTCAATTCGAATGTTATAACAGCGTTTACAGGGATATGGCTTGCACTTCATTTTACCGGCCAGGGGTTCTTATCAAACCTTGATGTTGTTTTTTTAACGATTGCTGGTTCAGCCTTTGTTATCGCAGGCTCATGTGCTTTAAATAATTTTATAGATATTGATATCGATCCGCTGATGGAGAGCAAACGGGAGAGGCCGACTGTCACCGGGCGCTTTTCACCAAAGATCGTGCTTTCCATCGGGATTGCGTTTCTGGCTTTAGGCTTGATCATGCTTGCATTCACAACATTTACAGCTGCCTTGATTGGTATATTTGGGGCATTTGCGTATGTTGTTATTTACTCGATGTGGGCTAAGAGAAAGCTGGTGTCTAATACGGTCATTGGGAGTTTTTCCGGAGCAGTGCCTCCGCTTATCGGCTGGGCAGCCATTGATCCAGATCTATCTGTATTGGCTTGGATGCTGTTCTTAGTCATGTTTATCTGGCAGCCTCCGCACTTTTATGCCCTTGCGATGAAAAGATGCGAAGAATACCGGGCAGCAGGAATTCCTATGCTCCCAGTAGTAAAAGGATTCAGTGCAACTAAAAGAAGCATGCTTTTATGGGTAGCTGCATTGCTGCCGCTGCCGTTCTTTATGCTGGATCTTGGAATTCCATTCTTTATCCTGGCTTCACTATTAAATATCGGCTGGTTAACGATGGCGGTTATGGGGTATCGGATGAAGGACGATCTGAAATGGGCAAAATTAATGTTTGTCTATTCATTAAATTATCTAACTATACTTTTTGTAGCCATGGTGATTGTAACTTCAATTTAATTCCTTATTCTTTGGGAATTCTTTCTTTTTCTAAGAATTTATATATAGAGAGAATTTGAGCCAGCAAATTGCTGTACACAAGAAATTTTTTACGAAAGAGGGGTTTCAAAAGCTATGAGAAAACGGCTTCACAAATGGCGTCTGATTTCTATTTTTGCAATTTTGGCGCTTGCTCTGTCAGGCTGTGGAGAACCATTCCTGTCAACTTTAACACCTGCCGGTGAAGTTGCCAAAAAACAGTATGACCTAATGATACTGAGTACCGTTATTATGGTCCTGGTTATTATTGTGGTGACTGTAATATTTATTTACGTGATTGCACGTTTCCGCCGCACCAAGAAAAATGAAAACAGTATTCCTAGACAGGTGGAAGGTAACCACAAACTTGAAATTATTTGGACAGTTATACCAATTCTTCTGCTTTTAGTACTGGCCGTGCCTACCGTTTCATACACATTTCAGCTGGCAGATGTCTCACCTATGAAACAAAAGGACAAGGATGGCAAAACAAAGGATGCTCTTGTAGTAAACGTAAGAGCAAATCTATACTGGTGGGAATTCGAGTATCCGGACTTAGGAATTATAACGAGTCAGGACCTATTCGTTCCAACAGACAAAAAAGTATATTTTAATGTTAAATCCTCGGATGTAAAGCACTCCTTCTGGATTCCTGCTGTCGGGGGCAAAACTGACACGAATCCTGAGGGTGAAAATCAGTTCTGGCTGGAGTTTGACAGCAAAGGTTCAGAAAAGGTTCAGAACCAGTTCTACGGAAAGTGTGCAGAGCTGTGCGGACCTTCCCATGCATACATGGACTTTAAGGTACAGACACTTTCACAGGACGATTTTAACCAGTGGACACAGGATATGAAGAATCTGAAAAAGCCTGCTGCCGTCGGTGACCTTGCTAAAGAGGGCGAAGAAATATACAACAAGAGCTGTATCGGATGTCATGCTAACACGGCAAATGACGCAAGGCCTGAAAAGGCACGTACCGCTCCTAACCTGGCTAACTTTGGCGACAGAACAAGAATTGCCGGGATCCTTGAACACAATGAAGAAAACTTGAGAAAATGGCTGCAGGATCCAGAAAAAGTAAAGCCAGGGAACTTGATGACTGGCAAATACCAAAAGCTGGATGATCATGAACTTGATGCCTTGACTGCCTATTTGATGGGTCTTAAACTCGAACAATAAAGTGCTTCATATACATAGAGGTGCAGCTGCTTCTAACAGATAGCACAAGGGGAACGTGATTTACAAAGGGAGGTTTAACCGTGAGTACGTACGCTCATAAGAAGGGTTTTGGCGCAACGATTTGGGACTATCTAACAACAGTAGACCATAAGAAAATCGGCATCTTATACCTGATGGCCGGCGGGTTTTTCTTTTTGGTGGGCGGGCTGGAAGCTCTTTTCATCCGTGTTCAGCTTGCTGTCCCAAACAATGATTTCGTCAGTGCCGGACTATACAATGAAATTTTGACAATGCATGGTACGACCATGATATTCCTGGCTGCAATGCCATTGATTTTTGCTTTTATGAATGCCGCTGTTCCGCTGCAGATTGGTGCACGTGACGTTGCATTCCCATTTTTGAACTCGCTCGGCTTTTGGCTGTTTTTCTTTGGGGGAGTATTCTTAAACTGCTCCTGGTTCCTTGGAGGAGCACCTGATGCAGGATGGACGTCTTACGCATCACTAACAATGGAAGCACACACGCATGGTGTTGATTTCTATATTCTGGGCCTCCAGATTTCTGGGATCGGAACGTTAATAGGGGGTATTAACTTTCTTGTAACGATTGTTAACATGAGGGCTCCCGGCATGACGTATATGAGGATGCCATTGTTCACATGGTCGTCTTTTGTCACATCCGCCCTAATCCTATTTGCTTTCCCTGCACTTACTGTAGGTTTGTTTTTATTAATGTTTGACCGTTTATTCGGAGCAAATTTCTTTGATGTTGCAGCAGGCGGGAACACCATTATCTGGGAACATCTTTTCTGGATCTTTGGTCACCCTGAAGTATATATTCTAATCCTTCCGGCATTTGGAATATTCTCAGAAATTTTCGCAACATTCTCAAGAAAGAGATTGTTTGGATATTCTTCCATGGTTTTTGCGACCGTATTAATCGGTTTCTTAGGATTCATGGTTTGGGCCCACCATATGTTTACTGTAGGTATGGGTCCGATTGCGAACGCTATATTTGCTGTAGCTACCATGGCCATTGCCGTTCCGACTGGTATTAAGATCTTTAACTGGCTGTTCACGATGTGGGGCGGAAACATTAAGTTTACGACTCCTATGCTGTATGCTGTTGCGTTTATTCCTTCCTTCGTTGCCGGTGGTGTAACTGGGATCATGAACGCTGTCGCGGCTGCTGACTATCAATATCATGACAGCTATTTCGTAGTTGCCCATTTCCACTACGTTATTGTCGGTGGTGTAGTGCTGGCGCTATTAGCTGGAACTCATTACTATTGGCCAAAAATGTTCGGTACCCTCCTTAATGAAACACTAGGGAAAATTACGTTCTGGCTGTTCCTAATCGGTTTCCATTTAACATTCTTTATTCAGCATTTCCTTGGGCTAATGGGTATGCCTCGCCGTGTATTCACTTACCTGCCGAATCAGGGCTGGGAAACTGGGAACCTTATCAGTTCCATCGGAGCTTTCTTCATGGGAATTGCTGTTATCATTCTATTAATCAATGTTGTTATGACACAGGTTAAGAACGTAAGAGTCGGAAATGATCCATGGGGAGACGGCCGTTCATTGGAATGGGCTATTCCTTCACCGCCGCCGTTCTATAACTTTAAACAGCTGCCATTAGTACGTGGTTTGGATCCATTCTGGATTGAGAAGATGGAAGGCAAAACAGAAATGACACCTGCTGAGCCGCTCGGAGACATTCATATGCCAAATCCATCTTTCTTGCCGGTAACCATTTCATTTGGATTATTTGTAGCAGCATTTGGTGCTTTATATCATGTAGATGGCAAGGACTGGGCTCTGCCGGTGCTATTCGTCGGGATGGGTATCACGCTTATTTCCATGCTGCTTCGTTCTGTGAAGGATGATCATGGTTTCCATATTCATAAAGAAGACTTTGAAAATGAAGACAAAGGGGGCAGGGCATAATGGCATCAGTTCAAGAAAAATTTACTGAGATGACATGGCCTTCTTCGCCTGAGAAAGCTACCCTTGAAGCAAAAAATAAGTTTTTAGGTTTCTGGTTCTTTCTAGGAGGAGAAACGGTACTATTTGGATCTCTTTTTGCCACCTACCTAGCTTTAAAAGATAAAGTTCCTGATTCCAGTCATCCGCTGGCAAAAGATTTGTACAGCATGGATCTTACTTTTGCAGCAACTATGCTCCTCTTGACAAGCTCATTGACTAGTGTGTATGCAATGTACCATATGAAGAACTTTAATTTCCAGAGGATGCAGGCTTGGCTATTAATTACTGTATTATTGGGTGCAGCATTCCTTGGACTTGAAATTTACGAATTCAATCATTATGTCCACGAAGGCCATAAATTTACAAGTAGTGCTTTTGGCAGTGCCTTCTACTCTTTAGTCGGTTTCCACGGCGGCCACGTAGCCTTCGGATTATTATGGATTCTCTCGCTAATGGTTAGAAACGCTAAACGCGGTTTAGACTTATATAATGCGCCTAAGTTCTATGTAGCAAGTCTATACTGGCACTTTATTGACGTAGTTTGGGTCTTTATCTTTACTGTTGTATACTTAATGGGAATGGTGGGATAATTTAATGGAGAATTTACGACCAAATTCAGCTAACCCAAAAGCAGACTTAAATTATCGCCGTAAGAAAAATGCTGAAGAAATGAGATATCAGGTAGTATCATTTGCGCTCATGATATTCTTAACATTGATTGCTTTTGCTGTTGTCCATTTTGAAGGCTTTTCTCACTGGTTTGTAGCGCCTTTCATCATGCTGCTTGCTGTAGTACAGGTTATTTTCCAATTGTATTACTTCATGCACATGAGCCATAAAGGACATGAAACACCGCAGCTTTTCCTGTTTTCAGGATTATCGGTAGCATTAATAACAGTTTTGACATTCGTTACAATTACTTGGATATAAGAAGAACCCCGGCTGATGCTTTCAGCCGGTTTTTTTTTACAGCTAATAAACTATTAAAATGAGGTATTCTTTTTTCGATTGGCACCAGCACCGGACCCGAGATCAGTGGAGAAATAAGAAGATTGTATGGATTGTGCTGCAGTAGCAGGAGATATAAGGTTAATTGTCTATGAAATACATATCTTTTAAGCAAATAGCCAGAAATATAAGCATAAAGGCAGAAGGATAAGCATAGGACAGCTGAACATAAGCATAAATCACCAAAACATAAGCATAGATCCAGGAAATATAAGCATAAACCTTCGAAACATAAGCATAAACCACAAAACATAACCAAAAACTTCCAGCAGCTGTTCAAAATCCATAAAAAAGACCTGAAAATAATACTGTAAGAGCCCATGCCTCACCCTGTCACAAGGTTTTCTATTAAAAGGCTTAGAAATTAGGGAAAAAAGGGCTATTCATCACAATTTCTCTGTGTTGTTTAAAAATGGCTGTTTTCGTAAACTTTTTTGTTATTGAAGAAGGGGGTGGATTGGAACGTGAGGATGCTCGCTTTCCGCAGGGCGGGCGCCCGAGCCTCCTCGGCTACCGCCTGTGGGTCTCGCACCTTACGTTCCTATCAACCTGTTTAACAGCAGGGTCAGTTCATAGAACTTATTTAAAACAGCAATCATTAGTAAAGAGCCAAAAGTAAAAATACCCGAACCTTATTTTCTGTAAACGATTCTATTAAAATACCTTTGTGAGCATGTAACGATCTTTAAAAAGCTATTTTGACAATTCCGTGTCAATGGGCTGGCAGACAAAAAATAGTCTCTTTAGGTAAATGTAATAACGCGGTTAATCATGTATAATAGAGTCAGCACATAATGAAAGACTTGGAGGGAATAAATTTGTTATCTCTGGAGATGTTTGGTTTCCGGGCTTTATGGAGTCCTTTTTTTATGTTGGCACTTGTTATTTTGACGGCAGCTTTCTTCCTAATAACCATAAAATATAGATCCCTTTTTAAAGGGAGTACACCAATCACAAGAAAGCAGGCGAGTATCTTTATAACAGCCATGATCCTGCTCTATCTGATCAAGGGATCTCCGCTTGATTTGCTCGGTCATATTATGTTTAGTGCACATATGACACAAATGGCTATTCTTTATTTAGTCATTCCGCCATTATTTATTACTTCCATTCCTGACTGGGTATGGAGGGCGATTTTTACATTTAGGGTGATCGAAAAGCCTTTCATGTTTTTTACTAAGCCATTGATTGCATTATTGGTTTTTAATGTCTTTTTTTCTTTCTATCATATTCCGTTTATTTTTGATTTTGTGAAATTGAATATGTGGTATCACGGAATATATACAGTAATTCTTTTTATAATGGCTATATTTATGTGGTGGCCTGTTGTAAATCATTTAGAAAAAGACAAAGAACTGTCTGGGTTACAAAAGGTCGGTTATATTTTCGGAAATGGTATCTTATTGACACCTGCCTGCGCCTTGATCATTTTTACGAAACATCCTTTATATGACACGTTCACTGATCCGGCTGCCTGGTCTCAGGCAATGACATTATGTGTTCCTGCTTCTGCACTTTCAAGTTTGGGAATAAGCGGCCCGGAATTGCTGAATTGGCTGCCCCTGCTTGAAGATCAGCAGCTTGGCGGAGTGCTGATGAAAATCATTCAAGAGATCGTGTATGGTTCCATGCTCGGATATATTTTCTTTGATTGGTATAAGAAAGAAAACCAAAAGTCAGCAGATGAAACTGAAAACCTCTACGAACCAAGAGAAGGACATTTTTCTCCCTCTGGCACTGTAAAGTGAAGTACGGACAAAACACGGGTTTCCACCTAAGGATACCCGTGTTTTCATTGAAAAATGAAATGTGTCTTTTTCTGAACAATTTAGAGGTAAGCAGATTTTTCCCCTTGCTAAATATTGAAAAGTTTAAGGCTGTTTAATACAATTACCATAGACCAAGACAAGCTGACTATAGTGTTCAGCTATACCATGTATCAGAGAGAGGACGTTTTTGTTCATGTCTTTACCAATATTACCTACAATTAGTACGAGCTTTATTGTACTTAGCGCCATTACTGTAGCAATCGGCTGGTGGCTGATTAAACAGAGAAGAATAGAAGCTCATAAAAAAGCCATGTTCTTAGCGGCGATTTTTGCCATCATCTTTTTTGTTATTTACGCGTCGAGAACCATCTTTATTGGTAATACTTCCTTCGGCGGACCAGAAAGCATAAAAATTTACTATACCATCTTTTTAATTTTCCACATTACGCTAGCTACTGTTGGAGCGGTTATGGGGATTTTTACTCTATGGACCGGCTATAAAAACAAGCTTGCAAGGCATAGAATACTGGGTCCTATCACCAGCGTGATCTGGTTCTTTACTGCCATTACCGGTGTCGCGGTGTATTTACTTTTATATGTGTTTTATAAAGGCGGGGAAACCACGTCTGTTATTAAAGCAATTTTAGGATTTTAATGAAATAGGGTTATTTATCCGTGCTGCTGAATACAATGTATTGGCAGCATTTTTATTTAGGCAATACATATATTGCACGATCCGTGACTTTTTAGTGACTCGCCTGGAGCGAGTTTTCTTATTATATAGCAAGCTCTGTGAATATGGGGATCCCTAAACGATAAATGAAGCGAAGCCCAGCATCATCGATTGGCTGGCAGTTTAGTAGTCTAGAGGAGGTAATCATGGTGGATGATTTTAAAACAGAGAGAATTATAGTTATGTCGTGTTCCCTCGACTTGGCGAAATCATTAGTCTTATATAGAGATGAACTTGTGAAACGCTCTCCCATTGTAATGCCGAATACCTGGCCTTCCAATTTATTTAAAGGATTTTTGCCCTATTATATCGAACAAATAGAAAGTGGAGGGAAAGGCTATAAATTTTGGATAATCGCGGATCTAAAGTTGAAGAAAATGGTGGGGGATTTTATTTTTCATCAGGGTGAAGACCGGACAGGATATATTGCGACTTCCTTTATCAGCCCAGATGCGGAATTGCAATACCTGGAAGAAAGTTTGTATATTTTTATGAAATATACGGTTAAGTCGTTCACACAGAGTGTTAAATCAGTGGCAGTGGACTGTTCAAAGAAAGATGGATATAAGCTTAGAGTTTTAAAGGATCTGGGCTTTGTTATGGACCAAAACGACAGCCTGTATTCAACGTGGACATTTACGTATCATTAATACTTGGAGGGACATATGCATACGATTACAAGAATATCTGAAGAAAGAAGGAAAGAGGCATTAGATTTATCTATGTATGCCTTTCAATATAAAGTAAAAGAAGAGGACATTCCTGAAAAACTGAAACACTATTCCTGCCAGGAGATATATGGGATTTTCAAAGAGGACGAGCTTGCAGCTAAAATGCACTTGCTTAACCACGAAGTGCTCTTACAGGGAAAAACGTATAAGATGGGGGGAGTTGCTTCTGTAGCGACATATCCTGAGCATAGGAGATCAGGAATGGTAGATGCCCTGCTGAAGGAAGCGCTCATTATCATGAAAAAAAAAGGCCAGACATTATCCTATCTCCACCCATTCAAAATTTCCTTTTATCGTAAATATGGATGGGAAGTGTTCAGTTCCCTGAAAAAGGTTACCCTGAAAGGGTCAGATCTGCGGCCGCTTCCTTCTGCTCCGGGCAGAATCGTCAGATACAAGAAAGAAACACATCCAGCTGAGGCAAATGAGGTATATGAAAAGTTTGCCTTGAAATACGGGGGAATGTTAATAAGAACCCCATATTGGTGGGATTATTCCGTGTATTCCGATTACACGCTTGCCATGTACTATGATACGAATGGCCATGCGGGCGGATATGCAATATACAAAGTTTCGGATAAACTTATTGATGTCCAGGAATATGTTTCTCTACATTTTGAAGCGGCTAGAGCTATCTGGAATTTTATCTGCCAGCACGATTCTATGGTTGAAAAGGCTGAAATAATTACATCCATCCATGACCCGTTTCCTTACTATCTGTCACAGCCCAAAGTAGAAACAAGCTTTAACCCATACTTTATGGCGAGAATTGTAGATGCGGAAAAATTTCTATCACAATATACATTCAATACACTCGAAAAAAATTTAGTAATCACTATAACGGATCAAGCAGCAGAATGGAATAATCGAACGTACGTGATCAGTAATGAAGAAGTGACCGCCCTGAATGAAGAAGAGCGAGGGCATGAGGCAGAGGCTGAGGGAATATCCCTATCGATCAATGCTTTAACAGCTGTCCTCCTGGGTGCACAGAAAGCTGATGTACTTGCAGAGGTGGGACAAATAGCCGGCACACCTGAAGCGATTAGCGCCTTTCATATGGCTGTTCCAGACATTAAACCTTTCTTTTATGACTTCTTTTAAAGAAAGTTCATTAAACGTGATTGTTGATTGCAGCTAGCAGGCACTCGTTTTCCGCGGGGCGGCCGGTAGCCTCCTCGGTGCCTTGCGCCTGTGGGGTCTCCCTTAATAGAAATGCGGAGGACGGTGACTTTCTAGGCATTTTTTTAAAAAAACTGTGATGAGCAAACTCTTTAAAAAACTACATAATATGGAAAGTTAGACACCTGGCAGACATAAGACAAGCAGGCCGTGAGAAGCGGTTTTTCTTCTCATGGACTGATTGGCTTATGACTCGAGGGTCTAAAGCCTTGGAGCTGGACAACACCCGCTTATCCGCAGGAGTCTAGCATATCCGTTACAATCAACATAGTGCAAAAAATCAACAGTGTAAACAGAGCCTTAAAGGAAACAACCACAGACGATGTTCTGTGGTTGTTTTATATTTTAAATGGAAGTTTAATAATCCCCGTTTCACTGGCTGTATAAAAGGCGGCGAGAAGAACAGGCCCAAAGATGATTCCGAGTATACCGAATAGTTTAAAGCCTAGATACATAGAGACTAACGTATTTAGGGGAGATAACCCGATGTGGACCCCAGTCACTTTTGGCTCAACAGTTCTTCTAATGATCAGCAGCATACAGCCAAGTACGGCCAGCTGTGTCCCGGTCGGGATATCTCCTGTCATAAAATGAAAGAGGGCCCACGGTCCCAGAATGATCATAGAGCCGATAAAAGGGATAAAATCAATGATCGTAATCAAAACTGCCATTAGCATTGCTACGCCTGCATTGATAAATAACATCCCTATGAGAGTGACAGTAAATATGATGATGCCAACAAGGAATTGAGCCTTGATAAAACCGGACAACACATAGGAAAGCCGTGATGACATAAGCTGGAACTTATCTGCTGAACTATTCTTTAAATAGCTGTAGATTTTCCTTCTAAATGAGGGGAGCTCATTCAAAAATAGAAATAAAGCTACCAGATAAACAATAAAGCTAATAAGTAAGTTTGGAATGTTTGTTATGAGGCCGGTGACTTTATCTATATTTAGTACTGTACCGAGCTCTGCTTTTACTCTATCGAGAGTCTTGGCAGTCTGTGTACGTATTTCGTCCATTAACGGTTCTGGCATAGCCGCAGAAGCTGGATTTAGATTTCGGTCGTAATTGAGCCATGAATCATTAATCTGGTTAATATATGAGGGCAATTTTTGTATGAGCTGAACTGCTTCTGTAATTACTTTTGTGGTGAGGAAATAAGCTGAAATCCCGATCAGCATAAAAAATAGCGTACATACGATGAGGTTGGCAAGTTTTCGGCTCCAGGAGTACTTTTTCTGCAGAGCCTTTGCTGCAGGCTCGAGCAGACACGCAGTAAGGAAGGCGCAGATTAATGGAATCGATACGGGAAGGATGAGATACCCGAGGATACCTGTAATTAGTAAAGATAGGGCAATAATAAAATACTTTTTTTGTAATAATAAGGGCACAGCATTGCTCCTTCCTAGTAGGATAGTTAAATTATAATAATCCAGCTGCAAATTAACAAACAAAAACTCTGCCCAAAATAAAAAACGCATGAAATCCATGCGTTTTAAGTCTGTAAGAATGCAGCTTGTCAGACAATAGCAAACTTTTCTACTTCTGCTTTAATGGAAGAAATAATCTGCTCGCATTGCTTTACAAGACCGGCAGGGAATTTTTCGCCTTCCCCGTATTCTACGCCATGAGGATAATAATGCTTACCAAGAATAGGAGTCAAGACCTGGATGTCTGCTTTATTGGCGCCTACATCACCTTCAACAGCATATCCTTGGATTCGAAGATAAAAAACTCCTTCTTTAAGAATAAACTTTTTATCATAGTTTACGCGGTCATAATCCCATTGTTCTGCTCTTACTAAGCCGTTTTCATGCATGATTTCATCCAGGCGGCCAAGTTCAGCTATGTATTTCTCGATACCAGTGCCTTCAAATTTCATATAAATCCCTCCGTTTTATAAGGCTGAAGAATTTCTCCAAAATAAGGCTGATTTATTTCCCTAATATTCCAGAGAAGAATAATATACACAGTTCTTCCTCATATTTTATAATATTACGAAATATTATTTCTTGCAATGTAAAGTAAAAAGTTATTTTACTATTGAACAAAAGTGGGAGGAATCCCGGTATTAAACAAAGGGAGCCAGATAAATGAATGTTTATGTGTAATAATTTATATAATGTTATAATAAAGAAAATAAGAAGGCGGAAAGCGGCGCCTGCCTGCACCGAACTTGTTTTATGTTGTATAATTAGTATACAACTTGTCAGATAAGACGGTCAGAGACCTGGACAGCCAAAAACGAGCTGGAACTGCAGAAATGCTTTTGCTTCTAATGGACTGCTTGGCTTTTGGGCGGGGTCTCTCTGTGAGCTGGAAAATTATATAAGGTCAAATTTGTATACTACTATTTTATTTTTAGGCTGTTTTCGCAAATTTTGTTGTTATTGAACAAGGGGTTGATTGGAACGTGAGGATGCTCGCGGACCTTAGGGGCGGGCGCTGAGCCTCCTCGGCTTCGCCTGTGGGGTCTCACCTGATCGAAAAGCGGAGGACGGTGCTTTTCAAGAAAAGATCCATCCAAAAGCTGA
>NZ_PGUY01000093.1 GCF_002863585.1 Peribacillus deserti
ACATTCGGATATAACATTATTAACTAATTTACCAAACATCTAACGGGTGCGTTAATTTAACAAAAAGGCTGCTGCGGTAGCCTTTTTTTGTTATTCCGCTTATCAAGAGGTTAATTAAAGAGACGGTTTGGATAATATTCCTTAATGAAATATATAAATAGAAGAATTAGTATATAGGAAGACCAAATCTGAATAAACGGGATTAATCTTTGAAGAAGGAAAAATGACGCAATTATATAGGTTCATCCAAAATTTTCTAGTTTTCTTTATAATAAATTTAATAGTAAGTATAATTTTTGATGAGAGTTTGAACATCCGTACTGCCCTTTCAGTGGCTTTAGGAATATCTTTTGGTGTTGTTTATATAGGAAAGAAATATCAAAATAAGTGAATTGTATGGAAAATTAATTCAGCGTTCATAATTATTACTTTTTTAATGCAATTTATTTTGGGGGTTTGTTAATGATTACAAATGCTAATGCTGAAAAACAGCTTACTACCAAAATCGGGGAAAGAACTAATGATGTAAAACACGTTTGGAGTGTCTTCAAGACGTTTGCTAACGAGAAAGTTATTGGAGAAGAAGAAAAAGCTATTTTATTTCAGTGTGGAGTGTATAATTATACTGGTGAAAAGCTCTTTTATTTTGATTTTGTAAGACAGTTTTCTGTTGAAGACGGCAGCATACAACAGCTTCATTGTGAATTTGTCTTTACTCCTAATAAACAGTTGAAGAAGTTGGAAGCATCTGAATGGTTTTTTGAAAGTGAAGGGAATCTAGAAGAGTTTTTTGATGACATTGAAAATCTTGATGAATTCAAAATACCAATTAGCCATACCCCATTGAAATTAAACATCTATCAAGAAGAGGCATAACATACCGATACCTTCTTATACTGTTTAATTTGATTTAGATTGCTAATGTGTGATGGTTCCTACTATATAATAAGATGGGATTTTAAATGAATAAACGTGATGTTTTTATAAATATTTTAAGTCAGGTGTCGAATGAAAAGTTCACAGAATTAATTAAATACATTGAAGAACAATACAATCTTTACTTAGAAAGTGTTGAATTATTGGAATGGGAAGTGCCAATGTTAACTAAGGCATTAGAATCATTTGAAACAGGAGAAAAGTTTTCATTTTATAATCCCCAATCTGGAAATGAGTTAATTTTTAATCCAGATGAAGAGGATAAAGACACCATCTCTGAAGTATTTGAAGAAGCTAAACTTGACCTTATAAAAGGTCATAAAATAATTAACGTTTTGTCTACTTTTAAAGATGTTTTTGATAATGAACCTCATAAATTTAAATCTTAAATATTTATTTTTAATCTACTGCAAGGTAAGTCGGAGGATTGTGAAATATTGTACTTAAACTAATGGGTGCGTTAGT